>NZ_JAMSKS010000002.1:0-581265 GCF_024436645.1 Rhodococcus sp. T9N
CGACCGACACGCCGTGCCTACCGTGCCTTCATCCTGATGCGGCGCTAGAGATAACTCGCAACGACATCCTGCGGCGTGACCTCACCGACCTGACATTCAAGGACGGCTCCAAAAGCTGCTCGGTCCAAACCGGTACGCTCCGTGACCCGTACACGAACAAGACCATCGCGTTCACCCGCGGCCAGGACACGTCTTCTGCAGTCCAGATCGATCATGTAGTCGCACTCTCGGACGCCTGGCAGAAGGGCGCACAACAGCTCGATACACAGACGCGAACCAATCTGGCCAACGACCCTCGAAACCTGCGCGCTGTCGACGGGCCCACGAACCAGAAGAAGTCGGATTCCGACGCGGCGACCTGGCTGCCACCGAACAAGGCCTACCGCTGCCAGTACGTGACTGCTCAAGTGGAAGTCAAAGCGGCATACGGTTTGTGGGTCACCCAAGCCGAACACGACACCATCGCAGACATTCTCGCGACCTGCTGAACTCTTGCGGTGATCAGCGGCCCTTGATCAGATACCGCACAATCGCCATTCCGAGCGCGAGGCCCACTACGGTGGCGAGCGCTGCAACCAGACCGTGACCGGTCAGTGCGACGAACACACCGGTGATGACTGCGACGACGGCAATGATCCCCGCGTCCACTCTGCTTTGACCACGTTCAGGCATGGCACTCTCTCGTGCTGTCAGGTCCGTCCGCTCCCCTCGTAGCGGACGGACCCAGCGGCAATCTGTCGAAATGCGCGAACTCCGGTGGCCTCACCGGGCTGACTTTGCGGGCGGTCCTGCGAGGCCGGCACGTCCCCCGGAGCCAACTCACATCGGTTCACGAAGTCCGTACCTTCGCAGAATATACCGATTGGTAGGTAATTACCGAGGGCTAAAGTCCCTGGTCATGGACTCATGCGACGAGTGGTCGGAAACTCGAGACGAACGAGCACATCCGCGAGGCGAGCGTTAGCCGAGATAGCAGAGGTCCGTGGCCACGGCCAGAGGCCCATCTGGAATCAGAGCGGCGACGTCTATGACCCGAAAAGTGATCCGAGATCCAACGATCCGACTGACGACACTCGCTTCCAATCAGAGCAATATGCGGTGGTGAAGCGAGAATCCGTCAAGAGAATCGTGACTGTCGCCGGTTCGCGGGTGCTTTCGAACTCGAGTACATTCAATTCACCATCGCCGTCGACTTTTGCTCGGCCGTATATGCACGGCATGTCAGCTGATACGGGCCCAGACGTCGTGTAGGTTCCCGGCAACACCTCCCACGGCACGTCGAACAGCCCGTGACCGGGAATCGTTCCCGGCGCTGCTGAGGCCGCAGACGTCCCGATCATTGCCACACCGACAGCTACTGCTGCAGCGGACGCGAGCAAACTAACCTTGCGCATTTTCCCTACCTTGTTCATACCTGAACCGCAGCGGCGAGTTCGAAGGCTTGTTGATGTAAGAACCCGCGGTTCGCGCAGTTCTTCAACTAACGGTAGTAAAAGGGCACGAGTTTTGGTGAGCTACCTTTTTGTGGTTCTGGCCCGATTTCCGTGACGGAGACTCCCATTGAGAAGATCAGAGAACGCCGGCGTTGCGGCTCTCGGCATGATTCGAACCTGTCATTCCAGTATTCGATCACACCCGCATTCGAGCCGAAACGTCGACGCTCCCCTGCCGTTTGGGTGACTCAGCCTCCGAGTGAGCCCGTCGGCAGCTTCGAGAAGATGTCCCCGAGGCTTCCGGTTCCACCAGGAGTTTCCGGTTCCGTCGGATCCACCGGCTCGACGACGATGACACCAGGCACGGTGACGGTCACGGTCTTGTCCGCAGATTCCGAAGAACTGAACTTCTTGGTACCCAAGAACTTTGCGGTGATGCGATGCTCGCCCTGGTCGCGGAACGGCCAGACCAGTTCTGCATGGCCATTGGAATCGACTGTGGCGCTGCCGATCTTCGTATCGCCGTCGAAGAACTCGACCGTTCCCTCACCCGGGTTCGGGTCGATACTCGCCGCAATCTTGACGTCTTCGCCCGTCAGTGCCTCCAGTGCGACAGCGACCATCGTCTCGGTCTGGTTGGTCGTGAAGACCTCGGTAGTCGAGAGGGCGCTGCGTCCCTCGCCCGCAGCAACACAATACCCAGCGGCATTGACCCACCGGGACTCACCGAAACTCATGCTCGTGTCTTTGATCTTGATGCTCGGGCTCGTCGCCCCGGCGCGCAGGTGCGTCGTCGCGTTTCCCTCGTCGGACCGAGCTTCGAGTTTCAATTCGACTGCCGGTAAACGAAAGTCCGTGTTGGCCTTGACTTGCAGTCCTTCCTTGGGCTTGTTGTCGTTCGCGCTCGGACCGTCGTTGACTGTCTTGTTGCCGGTACCGGTAATTCGCAGGTACTCACCCGCCGGGTTCGCGTTTCCGTCTGCGCCCACCCGGAGCAGCACCGCAGTCTCGCCGGTCAAGTTGGACGACGAATCACCGACGAGGGAGTACGAAACCAGGGTTGCCCCTTGCGGTAGTGCGATGTCGTACTTGATACGACCGGTGTCCGAATCCGAACTACGCATGGTGCCTGGATGCAATTTCACTGTGAACTGTTCGCCGGGACGCACGGACGTGGGCGCCGTTACCTCCATGTTGTCGGAGAACGACGAATCCCAATCGGTGGCGCCGTCGACCCGGCACTTGTGTTCGAAGGAAACTGTCCGCGTCACGGTATCGGAAGCCGCTGCCACCGGCGCGGACACAGCGAGGAGTCCGGCCGCGAGTGCTGGTACGACAGCGCAAACTGCCAGAGTGCGGGGGTTCATGTGTTGCCTTTCAGAAGAACTCGGCCATTGAAAGTTCAGTGAGGTAGGACCGTGATCACTTGCCACCGAGCGAACCCGTCGGCAGCTGCGGCAGAACGGACTCAAGGCTGCCGAGACCGCCCGGAGTGCCCGGATCGGTCGGGTCGGGATCGACCGGACCTGTGGTGTCACCGGTCACCGTGAGTACGTGTGCCGCCGACGTGTACTTCGCCTCGTCTCCGGTAGCGGTGAATACTGCAGTCACGGACTTGGTACCCGCCTTACCGAAGGTGAGATCCAGGCGCGCAATACCGCGAACCACCGGCCGCGGGTCACCGACGGGTTTGCCGTCGACCATGAACTGTACTGTTCCCGTTGTGTTTTCCGGATCGACGTGAGAAGCAAAAGACACCTTGGTACCGGTCGCGGCGGTAGCCGGTCCTTCGAGCTTAGTCACGATGTCCGCGCCTGGCTCAGGATCAACGGGCCCCAGGTCCCCGTCGATCTTCGTGGATGCCAGGGCGCCGGCACCGGCATTGAGGGGGCCGGTCTCACCGTCGCGCGGCGAGCAGGATGTGGGCGCCCAGATGGTTCCCGCGAGCCAGTGACCGACCTGAGGGAGGAAGGTCAAAAATGACTCCGGCGCACCGAAAGTACCTGCAGCACCCGAAGTCCGGACATTGGTGTCGACTGCGCCGGACGGCCCGGCTTTCACGGTGATTCTGATCTTCGGAAAGACGATGTTCGTCTCGGCACCGGACTGAGCATTGATCGCAAGCCCACCGTGCGCACCCGACGACGATGACGGACTGTTGCCGATCGCTTCGTTTGCGCCGGACAACCGGAGTATCGGACCGTCCGCTGCGGGAGCACCGTCTTCGTTGACACGAATCACCGAAGCAGGTTTCCCGGCAATAACATTGCCCGGATCGGTGACCGTCGCCGAAACGAACTCCGCGTTGGTCGGAATCGGCAGATCGATCTTCAGACGCGAGATCTTCTTGACGCTTGCGCCGCTCACATCGTTCGGGATCTGGACGCTACCCGGATCCACGTCGATGTCGAAGACCTGACCTGGCGCGACTACCGCAGGAGCCGAAACCCGCACCGTAGCAGGCTTTCCGTCTGACGAAGGACCGGAGAACGCACTCGGAACTGCGCGGCACGTGACCTGAAAAGTTGTCGACGTGGTTTCTGCAACGGGCGCCGCGGTCGCCGGAATCACGGCCACAGCGGCTCCACCGGCAAGGAGGCCGGTAAGGAGCGCAGCATTCAGTAGGCGTTTTGACATGATGTCCTCTCGGAACAACCTGATTGACGTTTGCCGCCGAACTGTAACGGAGCCAGCGCCCGAGTTGACCCTTTTTCAATAAACAAAAACCACACAGTAGGTAAATACTTGGTAAGGGTTACTGGTCGTCACATCTGACCGCCACCGCGAGCGTTGCCTCTCTCGATCAATCTCGCGATTCGAGATTCACTGCAGGGAAACGCAATTCGACAGAAATCCGCGCCGTAGTGAGAACTCCGTTCATACTCTACCCTTACAGGAGGGTAGAGTATGAGAACCTCGTCAGGACGGAATCTCATGGCAGTAACCATCGCTTCATCCACCAACGACAATTCGGTTCGGGCCGCGCTCCGGTCACCTCACCGTCTCAAAACGGAGGTTTTGGCCGGACTGGTCGTGGCGTTGGCACTGATTCCCGAGGCGATCTCGTTCTCGATCATCGCCGGCGTCGATCCGCGCGTAGGACTGTTCGCGTCGTTCACGATGGCAGTGACCATCGCCGTCGTCGGCGGACGACCCGCAATGATCTCCGCAGCTACCGGCGCCGTCGCACTGGTCGTCGCTCCACTGACGCGCGAGTACGGAATCGACTACCTGATTGCGACAGTCCTTCTGGCCGGCCTTCTCCAGATCGTGCTGAGCCTCCTGGGCGTCGCAAGGTTGATGCGCTTCATTCCGCGCAGCGTCATGGTGGGATTCGTCAACGCACTCGCCATCTTGATCTTCATCGCCCAACTCCCCCACCTGATCGATGTTCCGTGGCTCGTCTACCCACTCCTTGCAGTCGCACTTCTGATACTCGTATTCCTGCCGAAACTGACGAACGCCGTCCCGGCTCCACTGGTGGCAATCGTTCTACTGACAACCGCCACAGTCGTTTTCGCGTTCGATGTCCCCAACGTCGGCGACGAGGGCGAGCTTCCGTCGAGCCTACCGACGCTACTGTTCCCCGACGTCCCCCTGGACATACACACACTGTCGATCATTGCGCCGTACGCATTGGCCATGGCGCTCGTCGGACTCCTCGAATCGTTGATGACGGCCAAACTCGTCGACGACGTCACGGATACTCACTCGAACAAGACCCGAGAAGGGTGGGGCCAAGGCGTCGCGAACATCGTCACCGGCTTCTTCGGGGGCATGGGAGGGTGCGCGATGATCGGCCAGACCATGATCAACGTCAAGGTCTCCGGCGCTCGCACTCGAATCTCGACGTTCCTGGCGGGCGTGTTCTTGCTGATACTCGTGGTCGGCCTCGGCGATGTCGTGGCGTTGATTCCCATGGCCGCATTGGTGGCCGTCATGATCATGGTCTCGGTCGGCACTTTCGATTGGCACAGCATCAATCCGAAGACCCTGCGCCGCATGCCGATCGGCGAGACAGTGGTCATGTTGGTCACCGTGGCAGTCACCGTCGCGACCCACAATCTTGCCTACGGCGTGATCGTCGGAGTGATCACCGCGATGGTCATCTTCGCCCGCCGCGTCGCGCATCTCACCGAAGTGATCGACGTCGCGCATCCGGACGAGGACACCCGTGTCTATGCGGTTCGAGGCGAACTGTTCTTCGCATCCAGCAACGATCTGATCTACCAGTTCGACTACGCCGGCGACCCGAAGAACATTGTCATCGATCTGTCCGAGTCTCATGTCTGGGACGCGTCGACCGTCGCGACACTGGACGCCATCACCACCAAGTACGCGGCCAGAGGCAAGAATGTCGAGATCGTGGGGCTCGACGACGCATCGGCCGAGCGCCACCTGCGCCTGTCCGGTCGCCTGGGTGACGGTCACTGAGAGTATGGAAGCCCAGCGCGAGGAAAGTGGGAGTGATGTCTGAGCCGGAACATGCGGGCCAAGGGCCGAACATGCAGATCGGACAGGTTGCCGAACGCACCGAACTGTCGATCAAGACGATCCGTCATTACGACGAGGTCGGTCTGGTTACTCCGTCCGAGCGGAGCGCCGGAGGATTCCGCCTCTATACCGAGGCCGATGTCCAACGGCTACTGGTAATCCGACGAATGAAGCCGCTCGGATTCAGTCTCGAAGAAATGAAACAACTTCTCGATTCTCTGGCAGTGCTCGGCGACGAAGCTTCGGACGCGTCAACGCGCACCGCTGCAACCGAATTCGTCACCGACTGCCACACCCGGGCGGAAGAAAGCTGCACACACTTACGTAAGCAACTCGCCTACGCCGAAGAGCTGACGGGTTTGCTCGCCGACCACAGTCTCAACGGTGAACGGCATTCGTGATCTGCAAGCTGAACTAAGCTGAGTTGATGGCCCGATACTTCGACGTTCACCCGGAAAACCCGCAGCCGCGCGCGATCAGCCAGATCGTCGAAATGCTGCGCAACGACGCGGTCATCGCCTACCCCACCGACTCCTGCTACGCCCTGGGCGCCCGAATGGACAATCACTCGGGCACCGATCGGATCCGCGAGATCCGTCATCTGCGTTCGGACCATCACTTCACGCTGGTCTGTGCCGATTTCGCGCAGCTCGGGCACTTCGTCCACGTCACCAACTCGGCGTTCCGCGCAGTGAAAGCGGCTACGCCTGGGCAGTACACGTTCATCCTTCCCGCCACGAAGGAAGTTCCGCGTCGGCTGGCACACGCCAAGAAGAAGACCGTCGGAGTGCGTATCCCCAGCCACCCGGTAGTGCGGGCACTCTTGCAAGAGTTGGGTGAACCCATCCTCTCCAGCACCCTTCTCCTGCCCGGCGCCGAGGAACCGATGACGGACGGCTGGCAGATCAAGGAAGAACTCGACCACCAACTCGACGCCGTCATCGACTCGGGTGACTGCGGAACCGAACCCACCACAGTCGTCGACTATTCGTCCGGTGTTCCCGAAATCGTGCGCGTCGGCGCGGGAGATCCTTCTCGTTTCGAATGATCCCCCACCCGGGCCACATCATGGAGTCGACCAGTCACGGCGTGACGATATCGAACCACAGATCGAAGTCCTCCAGCAGCGAGATGAACGTCTCCAGTTCGGACTGATCTCCCACAGCTTTTGCCGTTCCGGCCTTGATGGATTCGGTGAGCGAGGTCCTTCCCAGATACACCTCGTTGAACACGGCACGGGTCAAGGTCAGAGTCAGGGCTGCCGAAGCATCTGCCTTGTCCATGTCGTAGTTCAGCACGCCGTTGCGCACTGTGACCAGGACGTTGTCCGCGGTGTCCGACAACACGAATCGCAACGACAGGTCGACGTCGGCGGCCTTCGGGCCGTCGAGGCGAACTGCCCAGAAATCCAGCATCTGTTCGAGCGGCATCACTGCGACCGCGGCCGGGCCAGTGGGGTTGTTGGACGGCATCGGCGCCAGCGGATGCCGCAATTCCATCGCTCCGACCAGGTAGAAGTTGCGCCACGTACCGTTCTCGGCTTGGTAGCCGAGTTGTTCGTACGTGTCCGCCAACAACTCTCGCGCTTTCTGATTACTCGGATCGGCGAACACCAGATGGTTCACCAACTCCGCGGCCCAGCGGTAGTCTCCGTCGTCGAACGCCTGCTTGCCCTTGGTCAGAAGTGCGTCCGGCCCGCCGACGGCTTCGACGTAGCGCTTGCCGTTCTCCACCGGCGGATGGGGATTGAGGTGAGCGGGAACGCCGTCGAACCAACCGAGATAGAAGGTGTAGATCGCTTTGACGTTGTGACTGAGCGAGCCGTAGTACCCACGGTTGTACCACTGCTTTCCGATCGCGTCGGGTACCTCGATCTGGTCGGCAATCTCTACCGGTGTCAGTCCCTTGTTGGCAAGGCGCAACGTCTGATCGTGCAGATACTTGTACAGATCTGCCTGATCCGACATCAGCTTCAAGATCTTGTCGTTGCCCCACGTGGGCCAATGATGCTGCGCAAAGATGATTTCGACGTCGGGGAACAGTTCCGTTGCCAGACGCACGTAGTGCGACCACGCTTTGGCGTCGCGAGTCTTGGCGCCGCGCAACGTGTATAGATTGTGCATCGTGTGCGTGACGTCCTCAGCTGACCCGAGCGCCTTGAAATCTGGTAAATAGAAGAGCATTTCGGATGGCGCCTCGGTTCCCGGCGCGAGCATGAACGTCACGCGCACACCGTCGATGACCTCTTCGTGCACCGGTTCGGTGATGACGTCGGTAGGCACGGCGAACGTCGAAGTGCCGTGCGAAGTGGACAGGCCGAGACCACCGGATACCTGCCCTTGTGGCCCCGGACGCAGGAACGATCCGTACATGTACATTCCGCGACGTGTCATCGCCGTGCCGGCAAGTACGTTCTCGGAAATCGCTTCCTCCGTGAAACTGTCTGGTGCGTAGACCTTTACGGCACCGGACTCGATCTCTTCGTCGGTGACAAATCCTTTGACACCGCCGAAGTGATCGCCGTGGGAGTGCGTGAAGATGATTGCCTTGACCGGAACCTTCGGGCGGTGCTGGTAGTACAACTCCAGCGCGAGAGCGGCTGTTTCCGCGGACATCAGAGTGTCACCGATGATCAACCCGGTGTCGCCCTCGATGATCGTCGTGTTCGACAAGTCCTGGCCGATCACCTGGTACAGACGATCAGCCAGCTTGAACAGTCCACCGCCCTTTCCCATCAAAGTGGCTTGGCGCCACAGACTCGGGTTGACGGTATCCGGTGCATCGCCGTCGGCGAACCCGTAGGCGTCGTACGAGAAGATGAACTGCCCTTTGTCACCTTTGACCAGTCCGCCATCGATGAGCGGTGCCACGAGACCTCGAGAAATCAGTTCGAAGTCGAAGGTGTCGTCGAAAGGAAGGTCACGGAGAACCTGGGCATTTGCCAGGCGAGTCGCTTCGGTGGCGGGCTTGGGGTCGAGTTCGGACGGTGTAGTCATCTTCTCTTACGCTCCTCGGGAACTCGCGGTGACCTGTGTCGGGATATCGGTTCATCCTCGATCCCCACGCAGCCCTCGCGCATCACCCGGAAGGGATGATCAGGTGGCCCGTCCAGCAATCAACAGCGCAACGACGAACTCACGCACCAACGTCCGCTCGTCGTTCTCGTCCGCCCCCGGCACCATGAGCAGCGAGAGAATCACTCGCACGATCCAGCGCGCCCGCGACGCTGTGCCTGCTCCGAGTTCACCGAGCATCGCGACACCAAGTCCGTTGATGACGTCGGATGAATTGGCAAGTTCACCGGCAAGACTCGCATCACCCGGGGTGAACCATGCAGCCAACGTCGGAGTGCTACGCACCGCGGACACTGCAGTGAGTATGGCCGTCTCCAGACGCTCACTCGGATCGTCGATGGTCGCTACCGATTCCGCGATCGCAGTTCCCAGCCTGCGAGCTTCGCGGTGAACGAACGCAATGTGAAGAGCCTGCCGATTCTCGAAGTACCGATACAAGGTGGCCCGGGAACATCCTGCAGCAGAGGCTATCTCCGCCATACCGACCGCGTTGACGCCTTTCTCGACGAACAGTTGCGCCGCACTGTCGAGGATCTTCTCGGCTGCCGCCAAGGCGCGCCCCTCACCGAGCCAGTCGTTGCTCACGGCCGGGTCACCGACATGGGCGCTGTGAGTGGACGGCGCACGTAGTTGCCCGGCGCGTATTGCATCGCGTCGACGTCGATATGGAAGTCTGGAATCCGGGAGAGCAACTCTTCCAAAGCAACTCGAGCCTGCATCCGAGCTGCCGACGCCCCCAGACAGTGGTGGGCGCCATGACTGAAGGTGAGAATCTTCTGCGGTCGACGCACGACGTCCAACTCCGCCGCGTCCGGTCCGTACTTTTCGGGATCACGATTGGCCGCACCGTACATCAGCAGAACCTTACGTCCTGTCGGAATCACTTTGCCACCCAAGGCCACATCTCGCGTCGTGGTGCGTGCCAGCCCTTGGACCGGTGAGGTGAGTCGAAGCAACTCGTCGACCGCGTCGGTGATCAATGCGGGATCGTCCAGCAGGATCTGACGCTGATCGAGGCGTTCGGTCAGCATCGCCACCGAACCACCCAGCATTCCTGTCGTGGTGTCGTTTCCACCGGCCACCATGGTGAAGGCGAAGCCCAGAATCGACAGCAGGCCGGACATGTCGCCGTCTTCACCGACTCCAGCGGCGAGTAGGTGCGAAATCGTGTCGTCACCCGGTTCGACCTTGCGGCGTTCGATCAACGACGCGAAGTACATCATCAACTCACCGGTGGCGGCCTGCGCCGTCGTCGCTGCCGCGGCCACACCACCTGCCGAATTGGCAGCGACAATGGCTTCGGTCCAGCCGTCGAACTGGTCACGGTCCGATTCCGGCACACCCAGATAGTGTGCGACAACCATAGAGGGCAACGGTTTGAAGAGCTCGACGACGATATCGCCGCTGCCACGCGCTTTCAGCGCCTCGATACGTTCGACGACAAATTCGCGAACCATCGGCTCGACCGCCGATACCTGACGCGGAGTGAAACCCTTCGACACCATGCGCCGGAACTCCGACTGCACTGGCGGATCCTGCATCACGAACGGCGGATTGTCCTGCATCCCGATCTGTTCGAGTTCACCGTAGACAGTGGTCAATCCCTTTGCCGACGAATACGTCTCGTAGTCGCGAGCGGCGTTGTAGACGTCTTCGTGACGGGTGAGCACCCAGTAGTCGTCCTGCGGCGCAGCTTCCGGCACAACGTTGTGCACCGGGTCGTTCTCGCGCAATGCGTCGTACATGGCCCAGGGCGAACGCCAGGACTCCCCGGTGGAAGGTACAAACCGTGGCGAATGTGACACAGAAGTTGTCATGACTCGACTATGAGACAAATAGCCGAATGTGTCAACGTTCTACGACCAACCGTTCCTACGAGCAGCATTGAGTAACTCGCATCCACGCAGAGCACTATCGTGTGTCGGGTGATCACGGATCCGAAGAATCATCCGAACAGCTCTGACTCCGGGCGCCGCGCCGTGGTTGCGGTCCTGCTCCCCCGCGAACATCTCCCCTTCATCAGGGACTGGTGCCTGCACCACATCGAGCAAGGCTGGGAGGTTGTTCTCTACGACAACACCGGTTCCGTCGGGTCCACCCGCAAGACAAGCGCATTCAGTCTCAACCGTTGGCACGGCCGCAGCGAGGACAAGAGAGGCAACTCTTACGGCGCCTTCACCCGATCGATGTCGGACAGTGAAGTTCAGGTCGCATTCCGCAAAGAACTGCACGACCTTCCGGTGACGATCGTCGACTGGCAACCGCGCGACGCCGACGGTCGGATCGTGCACGGACAGGTAGAGGCGTACGTCGATTTCGTGAGCCGGTACCGCGACACCGTCGCATGGGCAGCATTCATCGACGCCGACGAATACCTCCAACACGCACCAGGATTGGACTGGGAGGTTCTACTTGCCGGCGTTACTCAAGCGGGTTCGCACCGCGTCGTTCTCGATGCTCTGGTCTACGAATCCAGGTGGACGCGCGACGGGCAATTGCGAGACGTCGAGGAATTGAAATGCCTTGGGCTACAGAGCCATGGTTGCAAGAACATACTGAGGCTGTCGGAGATTTTGCGAGCAGACGTCCACTGGGGATGGAAGACAAGCGAACCGGACAGCCTGGTGCGGCCCGACCGATCCCTCTTCTACTTCCGCCATTACCGCGGTTCGGAGGCGGCACTCGACTTCACTCCGCTGCCGAACTTCGGGCCCCAGGTCTACGAAGAAGGTGTGGATGTGCCGGCAAAGATCGACGTATCACAAAAATGAATGTGCCTGCAAGGCACAGGTATTCATCTGCAGGCAAACCTCCGGCCCGCATCCACGAAGGCAATACCTTCAGAATGCGGGCCGGGGGCCGTAAATCCGGTTCAGCGAAGCAATCAAGCCTTCGGCTGCGAGCTTCCTGCGCCACCAATTGCGCCGAGAAGACCTGCAACTGCGCCGATGCCGACGAGAACGCCGCCCAGGCCTGCAATGATCTTCTGGAAGTCGCCGAGAGTTGCGAGGTCCGTCTTGCTGCTGCCAGTGGTGAATGCCATGTCTAGCTCCTCATCATGGAATGTGTACGCGGTCCGCGCGCCCGGTATGTAACGGCGCTCACAATATACGTAAGACGACCGAAATTTGAAGCGGTGCCGCTGAGTGGGACGTAACTCACATCTCATCCAGCGGGAACCCACGAGTAACAATGCGCGATTCGGACAACGCTTCGGGAACCGTTGAATGACGAGCAGGAGAACAGCAGTGGGCAAGTTGGATGGAAAAGTGGCCCTGATCACTGGCGCAGGGCAGGGCGTCGGCCAGGGAGTTGCGTTTGCGCTCGCCAAGGAGGGCGCTTCCGTCGCGGTCGCGGGGCGCACTGAGTCGAAACTCGTCGTCACATGTAACGAGATCGCCGAACGCGGCGGCCGTGCCGAACCGGTGCTCATGGATATCGCCGACGCGGATTCCATCACCGGAGCCGTGGCGCGAACGGTGGAACTGTTCGGCGGCGTCGACGTTCTGATCAACAACGCCAGCCTCAACCCGCTCGGCAACGTCCTCGACCTCACTCCGGAGCGCCTTGCCGACGGATTGACGTCCGGCCCCGTCGCGACTCTGCGAACCATGCAAGCCTGTTACCCGTTCATGAAGGAGCGCGGCGGCGGGGCAATCATCAACATGGTCAGCTCCGTGGCCGTCCGCTGGGACGCTGCCGGCTACGGCGGCTACGCGGCCGTGAAGGAATCCGTCCGAGCCCTCAGTCGCGCGGCAGCATGCGAATGGGGCGTCGACGGGATCCGGGTCAACGCGGTTGCTCCCCACGCGTCGTCGCCGGGGCTGCAGCGGTGGGCAGATGCACGCCCGGAAGAGGCTGCCGCCTTTGTTGCCGGGATTCCGCTACGGAGGATCGGCGACTGCGAAACGGACATCGGAACCGCGGTGGCTTTCCTGGTCGGCCCGGATGCCGCGTATCTGACTGGAGCAACAATTCCGCTCGACGGTGGTCAGTCGCGCTGGGGCTGAGAGCTGGCGTCGTCGAAGGCAAGCACCGCCGACTTGGCTTCGGCGATCGGGCGGCGGAAAACGAAACCGACCAGAACGGATGCCAAAACCAACGCGGCCAGCACTATGAGCCCGACCATCCACCACATGGTTTTCAGTATGCCCGAACCGACCTCCGCCGGACGCGCGCCACGGCCGCCGGAAAGCGGCGACAGCCTCGAAAAGTGCTGAACACCAGTCAAATTCCGTTTTGCCCGTTTCCTGAGCTTCCTGAGAATCCGTGATCGATGACACATATTCGGATCCCGAACCGGAACGAGTGCGTGACTACGACGACACCTCGGTGCATCCTGGCAGGTATGGAATCCGCTGTTTCGGCCCAACTCACCGACGGAAGCACCCTCACACACCCGTGGGGCGGGACGAGCAACATCACCGATCTCGGCGGTGACGTTCACTGGATCGACTTCGGCGGTCCCAGCGGAGCGCCGCCCATCGTGCTCGTTCACGGTCTGGGCGGCTCGCACCTGAACTGGGTGCGGGTGGCACCGGCGCTGGCGGCGCGCACGCGCGTGTACGCACTTGACCTCGCCGGATTCGGACTCACCTCTGCCCGTGGGCGACACACCGGCGTCGACGCCAACGCAGTACTTCTGAATCGCTTTCTCGACGCAGTGGTCGGTGAACCCGCCGTCCTGTTCGGCAATTCCATGGGCGGAATGGTCTCGGCAATGTCGACCCATGCCAGTCCCGAATCAGTCGCCGGCCTGGTGCTGGTGGATCCGGCTCTCCCCCTGCCCGTCCAACTTCCCGATCTGACCGTCGCCGCCCAATTCGCGCTCTACTCGATGCCGTACGTCGGTGAGCAGGTTCTCGGCTTCGGACGCCGAAAGATGTCAGACCGGCAGTTGGCCGCTCAGATGACCAGATTGTGTTTTGCCGATCCGACGCGAGCCGACCCCGCGGTCCTCGACGCGGGCGCTGCCTTGACGGCGATTCGCCGCAACGAACCTACCCAGGATGCCGAATTCCTTCAGGCAGCACGGTCACTGCTGATGACCCTCGCCCGTCCTGCCTCCTATCGAAAGATATTGCGAGAGATCACGACTCCGACGCTCCTGATGCACGGCGATCGCGATCGGCTTGTCCCGGTCGAGGCCGCACGGGCAGCCGCTGCTGCACATCCACACTGGACCACCATCATTCTCGGTGACACCGGCCACACCCCACAATTGGAGATTCCGGACGAGTTCACCCGTCATGCGCTCGCGTGGCTCGATCGCACGGGGCTGATCAGGAGCTGACACGTACCGGCACTACACCCGCGGAACGGCCTCGCCGATCGAGCAAGTGCCCCATCAACTTCGGAGTATCAAGAACGATTCGGCGGTCGTCTGCGTTGGCAGGTCCGGCCCACCGGGGAACGCGAAACGGTCACATACCCCAAAGCTCTCGAACCCTGGGAATGTGTCGGGGTACGCGCGTAGCGTGAGATTCAGGCCTTCCTCGGCCAAACATTTCCGCGTCCCCTGCTTGTGTATCCGTTTCGGTTAAGGAGAGTTTTCAGATGCCCGCACGCACAGCGCTCGACGGAACACCCTGTTGGATCGACCTCACCAGCTCCGACACCGAGGTTGCCAAATCCTTCTACACCAACGTGTTCGGCTGGCAGGCTGACACAAACGACGACCCGCAGTACGGCGGCTACGCGATCTTCAGCAAAGACGGGCAGCCCATCGCCGGGCTCGGACCCCAGCAGGAGGGAAACCCCTACGGCAACGTGTGGACCACCTACATCTCCTCGACTGATGCGGCAGCGTCGGCGTCCAAGGCCCAAGCCGCGGGCGGAACGATCATGATGCCGTCGATGCAGGTCGGTCCTCAGGGCAGCATGGCGATCGTGGGCGATCCGGCCGGTGCCGTCGTCGGCATCTGGCAGGCAGATCAGCACCACGGCTTCGGTTTGGTCGGCGAGGCCGGAGCGCCGGTCTGGCACGAGACCTTGTCCAAGAACTACGCCGCGGTCCTGCCGTTCTACACCGACGTGTTCGGCTGGACTTACGAGTCGATCGGTGACAGCGACGAGTTCCGGTACTCACAGGCCAAGCAGGGCGACACCGTCGTCGCCGGTTTGATGGATGCCAGCTCGTTCCTCCCGGCAGAGGCGCCGTCGTTCTGGCAGGTGTACTTCGGGGCGGACGACACCGATGCGGCCGTCGCCAAGGTCGTCGAATTCGGCGGCAGCGTCTTGCGCGATCCCGAGGACACGCCCTTCGGCCGTCTCGCGTCGGTGGCCGATCCACTAGGTGCCAAGTTCCAGATCTCCACGATCATGGAATGAATCTCCGCGCGGAGGCCGCACCGGTCCGCGGTCTCTGCGCGCTGATCATCTGGAAAGTCCGGATTTGACCGCACAGATTTGAACACTCGCCCAGAAGGTATGCAGTTTTCTGCGTCCAACGCCTAATCTCATGGGATGCCCGCCCCCGCCCCTCTCCTCGATGTGTACTCGCAGCCGACTCTGTCGACGCTTGCGCCGTCGGTACTCGCTTCTCTCGGAGTGAGCGGCGAAGCGAACCGTCTCGATCTACAGCCCAGCAAGAAGACCGTAATTCTGCTGGTAGACGGGATGGGCGCGAACTTGCTCGCCCGCAACGCCGAACACGCACCATTCCTGAATTCACTCGTCGGAACGCCCATCCGGGCAGGCTTCCCCACGACGACGGCCACCAGCATCGTCTCACTGGGGACCGGTCTGCCTTCGGGAGCGCACGGCATCACCGGCTACCAGTCCTACGTCGAAGAAGCCGATTCGGTGTTCAACTGGCTGGGTTGGCACAGCGCGGGCAAGAAGGAATCTCAGACCGACTCAATCGTCCCGGAAACCCTGCAGCCGCAGGCCACGACGTTCGATCGCGCCGCCGCAGCCGGCATCACCGTTACAACCGTCGTACCGTCGAAGTTCGACGGCAGCGGCCTCACCCGTGCCGGGATGCGCGGTGCCCAGTTCGCCGGAATCCAGGCATACGGAGACCTCCTCGCTCGCACCGTGGCGGCGTCGAAATCTGCCGACCGCACGTTCACGTACTGCTACATCAGCGAGATCGATGCACTCGGCCACGTCTACGGACCCGAGTCCGAGCCGTGGATTTTCCAACTGATGCTGGTCGATCGACTGGTCGAGCAACTCGCCGCGGCTCTCGGTCCGGACGTGAGATTGCTGGTGACGGCAGACCACGGAATGGTCGACGTGTCGGACGAGAACAAGATCGACTTCGACAACACTCCGATTCTGTCCAAAGATGTACTCGCTCTTGCCGGTGAACCTAGATGTCGTCACATCCACACCCGAGAAGGCGCTGCACAAGATGTTGCGGACCGCTGGCGCGCCGAACTGGGTGACCGCATGTGGATCGGGACGAGGTCCGAGGGCATAGTCGCAGGATTGTTCGGGCCTGCAGTGCATTCCGAGTATCACGGCCGGATCGGTGATGTCATCGCCATTGCGTCCGGGGACGTGGCCGTCGTACGTCGATCTGTCGAATCGGGACTGTCCGGACTCCGTGGACAGCACGGCGCCCTCACTCCGGACGAACTGCTGGTACCGCTCTTGTCCTCAGGACAGCAGTAGGGCTCGCGCCCGGCGAATCTCGGGAACACCGACGACCTTGCATGCGCCCAACAGGACTACGGCACCGACGGCCGCACCCGCCGACAATGAAATAACAGCAGCAAGCCTGGGCTCGGGAACTCGGTTCTGAACCGCCACCACCAAAGCGAGCGCACAACCACCTGCCAGAATTGCCGCCGCCGAAATCCTTCCGACGGTGGCCTGCACGCGACGGAATCCCAACAGCCCGTATCGCTTTCGAAGAAGGATGTGGCCGAGCACCGCTCCACACACGTAGGAGAACGAGCCGGCGGCACAGACGGCCAGGACCAGCCTTTCGTCACTCGCCAACAGTGACGCAAGAAGGACGAGCACAGTCTTGGCGACCACCATCACCAGGGCGATCACCGCGGGAGTTCGGGTGTTGTTGTCGGCGTAGAACACTCGCAGCTGAAGCATGACCATCGCAAAGGGCACCAGCCCGAATGCACTGACCGCAACGGCCGTCCCGATCAACCGGGCACTGCTGCCGTCGACCCGGCCGAAGAAGATCAAGGTGGTCAACGAGGGACCGAACACCATGAGCGCCACAGTCACCGGGATCAGCGCCACCACAGAATACCGGGCTCCCCGGCCGAGATCGGATACGACGCCGACGTCGTCACCCGCAGCAACCGACCTGGCGATCCGCGGCATCAGCACCGTCAACAACGACACACCGAGAATGCCGTACGCCACTTGAAACAGCAGATCCGCGTGCGTGTACATCGAGTAGACGTGACGGGAGAGAGTGACCTTCATCGTCACCCACACACCGATCTGGCCGGCAACGACGTACACAAGCACCCAGCCGAGCAACGGCGCCCCGACGCGCACCGGTCGCCAGGTGTGCGGTACGACGCGCACGCGAAGGCGCCACCGAAACCCGTTGCGGTGCAGCGCTCGAGCAACGACGGCGGTTTGCGCCACGATCCCGAGCAAAGTGCCGACACCGATCACCAGAACCTGCGCGGTGGTCATCGACTCGGGAGTCAGAGCCACCGGCCCCGGGATACACAGGAAGACCGCGACCGTCACCAGAAGGACGACGTTGTTGATCACCGGCGCCCAGGCCGGCGCGCCGAACACCGATCGAACGCTGAGCACAGCCGTCATCATCGCCGTGACGCCGTAGAAGAAGATCTCCGGAAGAAGCAAGTACGCGAAGAGCGTCGTCAGCTCTCGTTGAGCCGGATCATCGATCACGGCCGAGACCAGAGGCGGCGCGCACACCACGGCCACTACCGTCACGAGCGCAAGAGCCAGCGCTCCGACGGTGAGAACGCGCTGCGTCTGCTCTCGTTCGAGCGTCCGCCCACGGCTCCGTTGCCGCGTCAGATACGGAAGCAGGACGCTGGCGAGAATCCCGCCGAGGAGGAGCTGATAGACCATGTTCGGGAAGCTGTTGGCCGCGTTGTACGCATCACTGACGAGGGCAATGCCCAGGACCGCGGCAAGGGCAAGGGTGCGGACGAAGCCGGTGATCCGACTGACCGTGCTGGCGAGCGCCACTTGCCCACCCATCTTTGCCAAGCTGCCGCCCGTCTCAGCTGAATGTTCGGACTTGCGTTCGGACTCCCCCACGCTCTCGACCATCTCGCCAGAGTGCCACATCGCAGACGTTCGACGATCCGGACGGAAACGGAAGGGCGCCCCGAACCGTGGGTTCGAGGCGCCCTTCCGTAAGGAACAATCAGGCGGATTCTACTCCAGCCAACGGCGGCATGACGACAACCTGACCGGCGAAGGACAGGCCCGCACCGAAGGCGAGAAGCAATGCCTTGTCGCCCGGCTTACACTGGCCGTCGCGCAGCATCTGCTCCATGGCGAGCGGGATCGAGGCCGCGGACGTGTTGCCCGTCTCGGCGATGTCGTTGGAGACGGGGAAGCCCTCGGGCAGCTTCATGCTGCGAGCGATGACCTCGTTGATGCGCTGGTTTGCCTGGTGCGGTACAAAAGCGTCGATGTCCTCGATACCCAGCCCCGACTTCTCCAGGGTGCGAGTGGCGACCTTGCCCATCTCGAAGGCAGCCCAGCGGAACACCGCGGTGCCGGCCATCTTGATCCACGGCCGAGGTCCGGTCGGGTTCTTGGTGTAGTCGAGCCAGCTGGGCTCCTGAACGATGGCGTCGGACTGGCTGCCGTCCGAACCCCACTCGACCGGGCCGATTCCGACGGTGTCGCTCGGGCCGACGACAACTGCGCCTGCGCCGTCACCGAAGATGAAGCGAACGCTGCGATCGGTGGGCTCGGTGGCCTCGCTCATCAACTCGACGCCGACGACGAGTACGTGATCAACCGTGCCACCGCGAACGAGGTCGCTGGCCACTGCAAGAGCGGTACAGAAACCGGCGCAGCCTGCCGCGACGTCGAATGCAGCCGGACCCTTGATGCCGAGCTCGTGGGCGACGATGGACGCAGCCTGGGGAGTCTGCAGGTCCCACGTCGACGTCGCGATGATCACTGCACCGATCTGCTCGGGTGCAATGCCGCTGACGTCCAGTGCTTTACGTGCCGCGCTGATCGACATCGCGAGGATGCCTTCACCCTCGCCGGAGAACCGGCGCGACTTGATACCCGATCGCGTCTGGATCCACTCGTCGGTGGAATCGATCAGCTCGCAGATCTCGTCGTTGGTCACGACTCGCTCCGGGCGGTGAACGCCGAGCCCGAGAAGGACGGACTGCCGACCTCCGGCCACACTGGCAATCGGCTTACCCATTGATCGATCTCCTCGTTGGTTTCTGGTGATGACGCGCATTCGACATCACACGTTACGTACAGGACATAAGCCCCTGCCTCTCAGGTCACCGTTCGATCACGGCAACAACATGAGGCTGGCTCAGATTACGCTTCGGTCAGGTATGTAGTCCAGATCCACGATCAGGCGCGCAAATGAGCTAGAACTGCCAAAACACGACGATGCCCGCTTTCGGAAGCCGACAGGCCGAGTTTTGCGAAGATATTTCCTATGTGCTTGCTCACAGCGGTGTCGCTGACGACCAGTTTCCTGGCGATTTCCTGATTTCCCAACCCCTCCGCCATCAGTCCGAGAACCTCGGACTCGCGTGGAGTCAGCGATCTGATCGGATCGTCGGCGCGTCGACGGCTCATCAGTTGGGATACGACCTCGGGATCCATCACCGTTCCACCGTCGACGACCCGGTTCAATGCGTCGACGAACTCGGCTACCTTCCCGACTCGTTCCTTGAGCAGGTACCCGACCCCGCCGGCGCCTCCTGCCAACAATTCACCGGCGTAGCGATCCTCGACGTAAGCGGAAAGGACCAGGACGGGAAAGCCCGGGCGAAGCTTGCGCACCTCGATCGCCGCTCGAAGTCCCTCGTTGGTGAAAGTAGGAGGCATCCGGACGTCGAGCACCGCGGCGTCGGGGGTTGTCTCCTCGAACACCGTGAGGAACTGTGCGGCGTCGGAGACGGCAGACACCTCGAAGCCCTCTCCACGGAGCAGCAGGGCCAGCCCCTCTCGCAGAAGAGCGTCGTCCTCGGCAATCAGAATCCGCACGGTAGTTCCACCCTCATCGTTGTCGGTCCACCCTCCGGGCTCTCCAATACTGCGGTTCCTTCGAAAGCCTCGACCCGGCGTCGAATACCCGCCACGCCGCCGCCCGGGCGTTCGTTCGCGCCGCCGTGACCGTCGTCGATCACGTCGATGAGCATCGTCTCACCCGACGAGTCGTCCGACGTCTCCGTCCGTGCCGTGACGGTGACCCTGCGGGCTCCGCTGTGTTTTGCGACGTTGGTCAAGGCCTCGGCGACGACGAAGTACGCAGCAGCCTCGACGGCAGCCGGGGCACGGCGGAGCTCGTCGATCTCGAGTACGCAGGGCACGGCGGAGCGCCCGGCGAGCGCCGAGATCGCGCCCTCCAGACCCAACTCGTCGAGGATCGGCGGGTAGATGTCGTGCACCAACGTCCGGAGTTCGCTCAACGCCTCGGTGGCCGCATCTTGGGCCCGATGCAGTTGTGGCAGAGCCTGGTCCGGATTGTTCTGCAACGACCGCTCGGCCATCCCCAACATCATCACCACCGCGACCAGACGGTTCTGCGCTCCGTCGTGCAGATCCCGCTCGATGCGCTTGAGTTCGGCCGAATGCGCGTCGAGCGCCGCAGCGCGGCTGGCCGTCAGGGCGGTGACGCGCTTCGAGAGGTCCGAACGCGTATCCGGCGCAAGCAAAGTCGTGGTCGACCAGCTGATCCATTTCGCCATCGCGGGGATCAACCACCACGCGATCAGGAAGTACAGGATGCCGATCAACGGCATTCCGGCAGCGCCCAGCCACGACGTCACGGGGTACGGGTTGTTGACGGGTTCGCCCGCGGGCATCTGCTGCCAGTACAGCGGGACGGCAATCGCATTGAGCGCACCGAGTGGCAGAGCAATGGTCAGCATCGCCGCGACGAAAGCACCCAGACCATGAATCGACAACCAGGCCGCGTCGCGCCTCGTCGACTGATCGGTGAGGAACCGGCTCCAGTCCCCGAATGTCGGATTGCTGGGCATCGGTGGGTATCGCTGCAGAACAGGGCGTCCGGTGTACGCAGCGGTGCGTTTGCGAGCCAGGCCGGCCCACCACCGGAGCACTCGCACGTACGACGGCAACAGCAACCAGCCGACGATCAGAATCGAGAGCGACAACAGAATGAGACCGACCATCAGCAAGAACAGGGAAACAACAGCTGCCGCACCCTCGACGAGCACGTACACCGCAGCCCTGATTCTCTTCTTCACTGCCCCAGCATGCCGCACCACACCGCACGATCCACTACAGCTGGCTACACCATTGATTCGGGACTCTGCTGGATGTCGACGAATGCCGAATCTCCATAGCGTTCTTCCCATGAAGAATCGACACTCGGTCCTCGCCTCGCCGGCCCCTGGTGCCACGGGAGCTCGAACATCTGCCGTGCGACTAGAAGGGGTCAGCAAGGTCTACGGCAACGGCCGCGGCGCCGTGACCGCCCTCGACAACGTCAGCCTCACTCTGCCGCGCAGCACCTTCACCGCAGTGATGGGCCCATCCGGCTCGGGCAAGAGCACTTTCCTGCACTGCGCCGCCGGGCTCGACCGACCGAGCAGCGGATCGGTGTGGCTGGGCGATACCGAAATTTCACAGCTGAAGCCGAAGGCCCGCAGTATCTTCCGTCGCGATCACATCGGTTTCGTCTTCCAGGCCTACAACCTGCTCGGCGCTCTCGACGTCGAGCAGAACGTCACGCTCCCCCTACTCCTCGCCGGGCGACGAGCCGACAAGCAGTACCTGACCTTCGTCCTCGAATCCGTCGGACTCGGATCACACCGAAAGCGCAAACCCTCCGAGTTGTCCGGCGGTCAGCAGCAACGCGTCGCCATCGCACGCGCCCTCGTCACCCACCCCGACGCACTCTTTGCCGACGAACCGACCGGCGCCCTCGACTCCCGTAGCGCCAAGCAGGTTCTGGAGTTGTTGCGCCGGACAGCCGCCGAGTTCGACCAGACCATCGTCATGGTCACGCACGACCCGGTGGCCGCGTCGTACGCCGATCGTGTGCTGTTCCTCGCCGACGGGAAACTTGTCGGGCACATCGACCGCCCGACCCCGCAGCAGATCGCCGAGCGCATGACACACCTCGGGGACTGGTGATGATGAAAGCGCACACCTTTGCGCACCTGAAAGCGCATCGCTCCGGTTTCGTCGCCGTGTTCGTCTCCGTATTCTGCGCAGCGCTCCTCACCTGCGGTCTGGGTGTGCTGCTGGAATCGGGAGTGCGAGGCGGTGTCTCACCACATCTCTACGCCGGTGCCGACGCCGTCGTGAGTGCACCACAGGCGCTCGAGGTCAAGGAAGACGCCGATCAGCCCTTTGCCGAGCGAGTTCTCCTCGACGGCGATACGGTCCGCAAGCTCGACACACTCGATGTCACGGTGGTTCCCGACACCTCCGTCCCGGTCAGCACGGCCGAGGGCGTCGTACTCGATGCACATCCTTGGAACACAGCACAATTGGCGCCGTACTCGCTCACCGAGGGGCGCGCTCCGCAGAGCCGCGACGAGGTGGTCTCGACCACGGGCGCCGCGCTCGGCGAGCGAATCACGCTGGCTCACGGCGCGGTAACGGACGAGTACACCGTCGTCGGCACAGCTGATTCGGCTTCGGTGCCGTCACCCGACCGTCCGGCACTCGTCTTCCTCGACGACGCAGAGGCCGAACGGTTGTGGCCGCACCAGAACGCTGTCACCGCAGTCGGATTGATCGCTCCCGAAGGCGTGGATGCTGCCGCTCTCGCCCGCGATGCACTCGCCGGAACCGGTGCGGAGGTCTCGACCGGCACTGCACGCGGAGGCATCGAATTCCTCGACGCCGGTGCTGCGCGGACGCAGTTGATCGTGCTCTGCGCGTCGTTTGCCGGTCTCGCGTTGATGGTCAGTATGTTCGTCGTTTCCAGCACGCTGTCGCTCTCGATCAACGCCAGGCGCCGAGAGTTCGCTCTGTTGCGGGCAATCGGAGCCACCACGCGGCAAGTGCACGTCATGATCGGACGTGAAGTGCTGCTCGTTGCTGCTGCGGCGGCAGCTCTCGGCGCGGTGCCCGGATACCTGCTCGCCCGAGTGCTGGGCGCACAGTTCGCCGACGCCGGGGTCATGCCCACCGATTTCGCGCTGGCCTACAGCCCGCTTCCGGCGATCGCAGCTTTCCTGATCTGCGTACTCACTGCCCGCGCGGCAGCGGCGATCGCGGCACGACGACCGGCGAAGCTCGACCCCGTCGAAGCGCTTCGCGAATCCGAAAGCGGCCCGGCGAAACTGAGCCGCGGACGCATCGTCACCGGGCTGATCTTCGGCGCCGCCGGCCTCAGCGCCTGCGTCCTCCCTGCTTTCCTGCCCGGCAGCGTGGCGGCCGCTGGAGCCGGTTCGAGCGCACTGTTGTTGATCTTCTCGGTCGCGCTGCTCGGCCCCTTGTTGGTGCGCGGCATCATCAAGGTGATCGGCGGTCCGCTGCGCCGCAGTGGGTCGGCGTCCAAAGTTCTCGCTGCCGCCAACGCCGAATCCAATTCGAGACGGCTCTCGTCGGCGGTTGTTCCGTTGGCTCTCGCAATCGCACTGGGCTCGGTGCAGTTCTTCAGCCAGAGCACCGTCGCCGCCGAGGCGACCAACCAGTCGATCAAGGGCGTCACCGCCGACCTGATCGTCGGCGCACCAGCCGGTATCGCTCCCTCGCTCCTCGAGTCGATCGCATCGGTGCCCGGAGTGAGTGCGGCAAACCCGGTGGTCCGCAGTCAAGTCCTCCCGGTACCCAGCGGAGAGGAAGGCGGCTCAGCCGACAGCGCGATCGCGGCCCAGGGCATCGACGCCGCCAGCGCCGACGCGACCCTCGATCTCGCGGTGACCGAGGGCGACCTCAGCGCTCTGACCGGCGATACCGTTGCCGTGAGCGAAGACGGCGCCTTCACCCTCGGAGCCAAGGTAGGCCAGCGCGTCGACCTCTATCTGGGTGACGGAACACTGGTACATCCCATGGTCGTCGCAAAATATGGTCGCGGCCTCGGATTCGGGGACGTGACCATGCCGATCGAGACTTTGCGTCAGCACTCCACCGACGCTCTGATCGACACCGTTCTGGTTGCTGCCGAACCCGGACGGTCGGCCGAAGTCCAGCAGTCGTTGCGCTCGTTCCCCTCGATCGCCGCGATGAACCAGGACCAGTTCGGGGCCGCGGGCGAAGATCAGCGCCGTATGCAGTCGTGGGTCAGCATCCTCGCCGTCCTCGTCCTGCTCGGCTATCTCGCAGTCGCCGTCGTGAACACCCTGGTCGCCGCCACTGCCGAGCGTTCCCGCGAGTTCGCGCTCCTTCAACTGGTGGGCTCGCGGACGAGGCAGGTCCGAGCAATGATGCGCATCGAGTCGTTGATGGTGGTGGGAATCGCCGTCGTGGTCGGATCACTGATCGCCCTGCCGCCTCTGATGGGCATTGCCGTAGCGGTGTCCGGGCAGCCGATCCCGGCGATTTCACCGGCGATTTACGGTTCCATCGTCGCGGTGACCGCTGTTCTGGGATTTGTCTCCATCGCGATCCCGACGCGCGCCGCTCTACGCAAGAACCCGATGGACGGAGTGCGTAACCACTGAGTGGCACTACCGTCGTCATCTATGGATGCGGCGGCCTGGGACAAGAAGTACGAAGAAACCGAGCTCGTCTGGGGCGCTCCTCCCAACGAATTGCTGGTGGAATACGCGACGGCCCTCCCCCACGGCCAGGCACTGGACCTGGCGTGCGGCGAGGGCCGTAACGCGTTGTGGCTCGCGACTCGCGGTTGGGAGGTCACCGGCATCGACTACTCGGCCGTCGCGATCGAGAAAGCCCGCACGATCGCGGCCCGCTCACCCCGATCGGTTCTCGACCGGCTCGACTACCGATGCGGCGACGTCACCGTCGCCGATTACGCCTCGAGGAACGGGCAGGGATACGACTTGGCCCTGCTTCTTTACCTTCATCTGCCCGCACCACAACGCACCCTGGTTGTGAACCGTGCCATAAATTCTCTGAAACCTGACGGAATCCTCATGATTTTGGGTCACGACCGAAGCAACATCGACTACGGCGTCGGCGGGCCGCAAGATCCCGAAATCCTTTACACACCAGAAGAATTGATGCAGGAGTTCCGCGGAAAGCTCGAGTTCGAGATCGCCGGAAATCCCCACAGGCACACCGAAACGGGAATCGCGGTCGACGCGCTTGTCATCGGACGCAAATCCGGTGTTGGCAATGCAAAGAACGGCTAGTAACATGTATTAAGTTACCGACGAGTAATAAACTTCGGGCGGTACTAGGAGTGCTGGACCGCACCACCTCACTGGGAGAAGCAGAAGACATGGGCCATTACAAGAGCAACGTTCGGGACCTGGAGTTCAACCTCTTCGAGGTTCTCGGACTGGAGAAGCCACTGAGCGAAGGCGCTTGGGGCGACCTGGATGCCGACACTGTCCGCAACATGCTGGCAGAGGTCGCACGCCTGGCCGAGGGACCGCTTGGCGAATCTTTCGCCGATGCGGACCGCAACCCCCCTGTCTTCGATCCCGAGACGCACACCGTTGCACTTCCGGAATCCTTCAAGAAGTCGTTCAAGGCTCTGTGGGATGCCGAGTGGTACCGCATGGGATTGAGCGAAGAGGTCGGCGGCGTGCCGGTTCCCCGATCCGTCGTGTGGGCCATCGGTGAGCTGATCCTGGGCGCACAGCCTGCAGCGCACATGTACCAGGCCGGACCCGCCTTCGCGGACGTGCTGTTCAACAACGGCACCGAAGAGCAGAAGAAGTGGGCAGCCACCATCGTCGAACGCGGATGGGGCGCCACGATGGTCCTCACCGAGCCCGACGCCGGCTCCGACGTCGGTGCCGGACGCACCAAGGCGATCAAGCAGGACGACGGCTCCTGGCACATCGAGGGCGTCAAGCGCTTCATCACCTCGGCCGACTCGGACGACCTGTTCGAGAACATCTTCCACCTCGTTCTCGCTCGCCCCGAAGGCGCCGGACCGGGCACCAAGGGCCTGAGCCTGTTCTTCGTCCCGAAGACGCACTTCAACTTCGAGACCGAAGAGTTCGGCGAGCGTAACGGTGTCTTCGTCACCAACGTCGAGCACAAGATGGGCCTGAAGGTCTCCGCCACGTGTGAGGTCACCTTCGGCGGCCACGGCATCCCCGCACAGGGCTGGCTGGTCGGCGAGGTCCACAACGGCATCGCCCAGATGTTCGACGTCATCGAGCACGCTCGAATGATGGTCGGCACCAAGGCAATCGCCACCCTCTCCACCGGTTACCTCAACGCTCTCGATTACGCCAAGCAGCGCGTGCAGGGCGCAGACCTGACCCAGATGACCAACAAGGCAGCACCGCGCGTGACCATCACGCACCACCCCGACGTGCGTCGTAGCCTGGCAATGCAGAAGGCATACGCCGAAGGCCTGCGCGCGGTGTACCTCTACACCGCAGCTCACCAGGACGAGGTTGTCGCCCAGCTCGTCTCGGGCGCAGACAAGGACACCGCGTTCCGCGTCAACGACCTGCTGCTCCCGATCGTCAAGGGCGTCGGCTCCGAGCGTGCGTACCAGTACCTGACGGACAGCCTGCAGACCCTCGGTGGCTCCGGCTTCCTGCAGGACTACCCGATCGAGCAGTACATCCGCGACTCCAAGATCGACTCGCTGTACGAAGGCACGACGGCCATCCAGGCTCAGGACTTCTTCTTCCGCAAGATCGCTCGTGACCGCGGCGTCGCGCTCGCTCACGTTGCCGGACAGATCAAGACCTTCATCGACAGCGAAGCCGGCAACGGTCGTCTGAAGGCGGAGCGCGCACTGCTCGCCACCGCACTCGAAGACGTCCAGGCCATGGCCGCCACGCTCACCGGCTTCCTCATGGGAGCTCAGGAGCAGCCCACCGAGCTGTACAAGGTCGGCCTCGGCTCCGTCCGCTTCCTGATGTCCGTCGGCGACCTGCTCATCGGCTGGCAGCTGCTCCGCCAGTCCGAGATCGCTCTCGCAGCACTCGACAACGGCGCTTCCGACAAGGACAAGGGCTTCTACGAGGGCAAGGTCGCCATCGCTTCCTTCTTCGCCAAGAACGTCCTGCCCGAGCTCACCGCTTCACGCGAGATCGTCGCGAACACCGAGAACGACATCATGGAGATCGACGAAGCAGCATTCTGATTCGTTCCTGATTCATGAAAAGTGCCGGTCCCGAGAACGTTTCGGGGCCGGCATTTTCATGCTCAGCAGTCCATGGAATCCGAGGTCATCTGCGCTCGACGGTCGGGCAACTGATCTGTGCGGACAGTACGGACGTCGTCGGTTGTTCGCCGGGCCGTGCCGCCGTTCCCACCAGGGAAAGCGCCACGCGCCTGCGGTCCGGAGAACTGACGATTTCGATGGAATTGTCGACGCCGCCACCGAAGGACACGAACTGTCCGCTCTGATCCGAGAACATCATCGTCGCCCCGGACTGACCTGGTTCCGGTTTTTCGTTCACGTAGACCTGCAACTGGAAATCACGCCCCGGATATTCGCCGCCGCCGTCGTACTCGTAAAAGGAACTGGTGTGCACCTCGTAGGCCCACTGGCGGTGACCGGCGGGCAGCGAATCCGCCCAGTTGTGCTCGAAACACGTGACGGATCCGGGCAGCGAGACATTGGCTGCGCCGCTCCACCCACCGGACAGGGTGATGGCTCCGTACGGCGCTGCTTCGGACTCGTGCCGATCGGAAGGCAAGGGCGGAACGGTCACGGGTCCGACATTGCGACCGGTGAACTCGAAAAGCCTCTCGCTCGACACGAACGGGGGCGACTCGCGCTCACCGGCACAGGAGACAACCGACAGGGTGGCCATGACCAGCACCGCGCACATACCGCGCCTACGAACCGGCACCTCGACTCCCCCGTTCCGTTTCCAACAGAATACATACCGTTCGGTCTTCAAGTTGTCGAACGTGTCCGACACATCCCATTCATGGGACCGCTCGCCCGCTACCGATGTGATTGGGTGAGCACGAACGTCCACTGAACCAGCACTCGGTTCTTTCGCAGGCCGAGTAGATCAACAGACAGGTGATCATCGTGGTCGCACCAGAGCACGCACAACCCGATTACGCCCCTGACCTGGCATTGACCGCCACGGACTTGGCGCTCGACGGCCCATGGGGGCCGGTGTTCGGACCCGTCAATCTCGAGATTCGTGCGGGCGGTGTGACCATCCTCGAAGGCTCGGCCGGTTCAGGACGTACGTCCTTACTTCTGACACTCAGCGGACGAATGAAAGCCAGTTCCGGCTCACTGTCCGTCTTCGGTCGAACGCGTCCCCGCGAGATCTTCGAGATCGCCGGGGTCGCCGGGTTCGAGGACATCGACGAGCTTGCCGAATCCGTCACCGTCCGCGATCTGATCACCGAACAAATTCGCTGGGATGCGCCCTGGTACAAGCTCATCGGACGCGCCGGAGACCGCGAACTCGAAGCGGTGTGCGCTCCCGTCTTCGGCGATCATCCGTTACCTGCGCTCGGCCGGTACGTCAGCGATCTCGGGGAACTCGAGGCGATCCTGCTGCGTATCGCCGTCGCGAACACGAAAAAGCCGGCCCTGCTTGTCGTCGACGATCTCGAACAAGTGCGGCGCGACTCCGAACGTGCGTACCTCGTCGAGCGACTCGTCGAGATGGGGAGCTACCAGACCATCATCGCGTCGACCGTCAACCCGCTGCCAGACGGATCACCCATCGATGCCGTCACCCTGCTCCAAGAAGTCACCAATCCCGACCAAGAAGGGGCGAGGTAACCGCGATGCTCGCTGGAATGTCTCTCGGAACCGAACTCAAGCGGTTCTCCCGCGGCGCGATGCCCAGGATCGCACTCGTCACCATCATCTTGATGCCACTGCTGTACGGCGCGATGTACCTGTGGGCGTTCTGGAATCCGTTCGGTGAGGTCAACAAGGTCCCCGTCGCGCTGGTCAACACCGACCGCGGCGCGATGGTGCAGGGTCAGGAGCTCAACGCGGGCGACGAGGTAAGCCAAGCGCTGCTCGATTCCGGTGAGCTCGATCTCCACCTGGTCTCGCAGCAGGAAGCCGCTCAGGGAGTCTCGGACGGCACGTACTACTTCTCTCTCACATTGCCTGAGAATTTCAGCGAGGCCGTCGCCTCCCCGACGACCAAGGACCCCCACAAAGCTCAGTTGCAGTTCACCTTCAACGACGTCAACAACTACCTCGGCACCATCATCGGCCAAAACGCCGCCCAGCAGGTCCTCAGTCAGGTCAGCGACAAGATCGGCGCGCAGTCCGTCGAAACAGTTCTGGTCGGATTGACCGATGCGGGTGCTGGTTTGAAGCAGGCCGCCGACGGAGCGCTCCAGCTCTCGGCCGGAGTGAACACTGCCAACGCCGGAGCCGGCGAATTGGCGTCGGGCTCGAAAACTCTGGCCGACAACATGGTTACCGCACGTGACGGTGCAGCCACTCTTGCCGGCGGTACAGCCCAACTCTCGACCGGTATCAACACCGCCACGGACGGCGTCCTCGCACTGACCGACGGTCTGGGGCAGCTCGATCTCGGAGCCGTCCAACTTGGCGACGGTGCAAGCCAACTCAGTGGTGGCGTCACCCAGGTCGTCGACCAACTGAGTGTCCTCGGGAACACACAAGCAGACGTCGCACAGCTGGTCGGGCAGGCAGTGGCCAGCCTTCGACTGAACCCGGATCCCGTCAGCCAACAGATCGCCAATGCCCTCGCGCCTGCCCAGGACATGCTGCGCACTCAGGGTTTCGGTGAAGCGACCATGGGCCAACTGGGCGAACTCAAGAGCGGTGCACAACAACTCGCCTACCAACTCGACGATCCGTCGAGCACCTTCCGAGCCGGGCTCAGCGCCGCGGCCAACGGCGGTGGTGAACTCCGCAACGGCCTGGTACAGCTGCGTGACGGCGGTCAGCAAGTCAACGACGGCGCTCAAACCCTCAGTAGTGGACTGGTTCAACTCACCGACGGAAGCGTTCAACTCTCCGATGGTGCAGCCAAACTCGCAGACGGCACCGAGCAACTCCGTGCCGGGTCTGCCGAACTCGCGACCAAACTCACCGAGGGCGCCGGTCAGGTCCCCAGTTGGAGCGATCAGCAGCGAACCGCAACCGCTCAAACCCTCTCCAGCCCGGTCGAACTACAGGAGACGTACGAGAACCGGGCAAGCACGTTCGGAACCGGTTTTGCTCCGTTCTTCCTGCCTCTCGCGCTGTTCGTGGGCGGCATCATCACCTGGATGCTGCTCAAGCCGCTCCAGAACCGGCCCATCGCAAACGGACTCGGCGCGCTGCGAGTGGTCCTCGCCTCGTACTGGCCGGCATTGCTCATCGGCATCTGCCAGGTGATCGTGATGTACCTGGTCGTGCACTTCGCCGTCGGCCTGCACCCCACACACGCCCTCGGCACCGTCGGATTCCTGATGCTCATCACTGCCACGTACATGGCGTTGATCCAGGCATTCAACGCCATCTTCGGAGTCTCCGTCGGACGCGTCATCACCCTGGCGTTCCTGATGCTGCAACTGGTTTCGGCCGGCGGCATCTATCCCGTCGAAACCACCGCGAAACCGTTCCAGATCATCCACCCCTTCGACCCGATGACCTACGCGGTGAACGGGCTACGACAACTCACCGTCGGCGGTATCGACTCGAGACTGTGGGTCTCGATCGCCGTCCTCAGCGGCCTTCTCGTCGCCTCACTCGGCGCCAGTTCACTTGCTGCACGCCGAAATCGGCAATGGACCATGGACAGGCTGCATCCGCCGATCGAAGTCTAGGTCAGGGTCTCCGGCCAAGGCTCCACGGTCAGCGCAGGCCATTCCCTGCGCCACCGTGCTGCCTTGGCCTCGTAAACCTCTCTCGGCGCCAGCACCGGGTTGGGGCGGACGATCATGTCGAAAAGATCGTCGTATCCATGCGGGGCATACACGTCCAAGGTCCCATCCGATCCCTTGGTGATCCCGAAACAGCAAGTTGTGGAAGCGAAGTGGTCGACAGCGTCGCGGCAACTGGTGAACGGAACGCCGGGAATCCCGAAATGCTGCTCGTACCACAGGTGCACGCGGGCTTCGTTGCGTACTTCGACATCGGCATCCACATCGGCGAACAGTTCTGCCGCCGAACGAATCACACGGTCCTCCGCGTCGTAGCTCAGATCGCCGGCGTCGAAGTAGAACAGGTCGTAGTCCTTGATTCCGGCGCCGAGATCACGGCCGTCGATGTGATTCCAGACGGTTTGGAAGAGCCCACCCGCCGTCAGGTACCACTCCGGCAATCCCAGCTTCGGCGCACGATCCACGATCGTTGCGACCACCGGATTGGCCAGGGCGATCTCGAGAAATCGTTCACGCATGCTCTTCAGCCTCTCATATGACAAGCAAACTTGACATCTAGTGACAAGTATTCTTTACTTTTTGCATGACTGGAAAGGCCGGCGACAACAACGTGCGGGAGCACCGACGCCTCGCCGGCCTCACCCAGGCGCAACTGGCCACGGCAGGTCAGGTGAGCAGACAGAGCATCGTCTCCGTCGAACGCGGTGACTATGCACCGAGTGTGTACCTGGCACTTCGTCTGGCCCTGGCGCTGGGGACCACCGTCGAAGCGCTCTTCCCCTTACCCGAATCGGAACTCACCACAGAAATTCCAGAGGAGACGGCATGAGCACCATGATGAAGGCAATGCGGTTCGTCGGAGATCTGGACGACGACTTCTACAAGGACGAGCGTCAGCGCGACGTCTGGAACGAAGCCTCGGCCGTGGGGTTCCAATTCGCCTACTGGATCACGTTGATCGCAGCGGCAATTCTGCCGTGGGTTGCCGGACGCACCGGCGCATGGATTTCATTGGGTCTGGTCATCGGATGGTTTGTCTGTTCGATGGTGGTGCTCCGCTACGCGCAGGCCCATGACGTCGACGTCTACGCAAGCATGAAGGGTCTCCAACCCCGATCTCTCGTGGCTGGGTCCGTCTATCTGATCGCATTGATCGGCGTCGTCGCCCAACTCGTAGCTCATCCGGGCGACGGAATCGCGACTTGGGCCGGCGCTGGAGTCGGCGCACTCCTCGGCGCCACGGCAGCCGCACTAGGCGTAAAGCTTCACCAGCAGCGCGCCAAGCGACGCGACGCGGCCGAAGAACTTCTCTGACTTCCGGAAGTCTGCCCAGCACAACGGAATCCATAGAGTTGGTAAAATCGTGCCAGGTCAACCGATCGCGAGTAACGTCGAAACGGTGAGCACTCGCCTCGGATACCAGATGCCCAACTTCAGCTACGGCGGTCCGGTCAAGGACCTCTTCCCCACCGTCATAGCGCAGGCCCGCGAAGCCGAAGCCGCAGGCTTCGACACTGCATTCGTGATGGATCACTTCTACCAACTCCCCGGAATCGGAGCGCCGGACGCCCCGATGCTCGAGGCCTACTCGGCGCTCTCCGCGCTGGCGACGGCCACCGAGACCATCCAGTTGTCTGCACTGGTCACGGGAAACACCTACCGCAATCCGCCCATGCTCGCCAAGACCGTCACCACCCTCGACGTGGTGAGCGGCGGTCGGGCCATCCTGGGCATCGGCGCCGGTTGGTTCGAACTCGAACACAATTCGTTCGGATACGAGTTCGGAACGTTCACCGAGCGCTTCCAGAAACTCGACGAAGCACTGCAGATCATCGCGCCGATGCTCCGCGGTGATCGCCCCACCTTCGACGGCAAGTGGTACCACGTCAAGGACGCCATCAACGAGCCTCGCGTCCGCGACGACCTGCCGATCCTGCTGGGCGGTGGCGGTGAGAAAAAGACGTTCGGCCTCGCCGCTCGCTTCGCGGATCACCTCAACATCATCTGCGACCCGTCGGAACTGCCGCGCAAGATGGAAGCACTTGCGGCACGCTGCGACGAAGCCGGTCGCGATCCCGCAACCCTCGAGACCAGCTTCCTCACGTTCATGATGATCGACGAGGACGGCGACAAGGCTCGCGCCCATCAGCGAACGTTTCTCGCGGAGCGTGGCCTCGACATCACCACGGCGCCGGAAGACGTGGTCGCCAAGGCCACCGAACGCCATTTCGTCGGCAGCCCGGACGACGTCGCCGAGCAGGTTCAGACGCGCATCCTCGACCACGGCATCGACGGCGTCGTGATCAACCTGATCACCAACGGCGAAGAGCCAGGCATCGTCGACCTTGCGGGCCGCACCCTCGGCCCACTCGTCGGCAAGTAATCCCCTACTCGCACTTCACGATCGGCACCGGGTCGTACTTGACGGTTCGGGTGTTCGAGGAAATCTCGGCGCCACTCGCGTGGTCGGTGATCACGCGAGTGTCGCTGACCGTGAACCCGGGTGCACCGCTCGAAGCCACACAACCAGGCCCCTCCGGCAACGTCACGGTGTTCGGCGACGTCGGCGACGTACGCGGGCCGGTCGTCGACGTGACATCGACGGTTTTGGTTCCCCAGATCCGAACTGTGATGTTCGACGACGTCGCAATCGTCTCGATCATCACGCCGGTCTTCGCCGGATTACGGAACTGCAGGTCGATCGCACCATCGAAGATGGTCGCCTCACGAGCCTCGGGGTACCGCGAGATGTAGTAACTGTGCTCGGTGTGCGCGACGTCCTCCATACCTGCGAAATACGTCGCGTTGTAGAGCGTCGTCGCGAGCTGGCTGATACCGCCGCCGACAGCCTTGTCCGGGCGACCGTTGTTGATGATCCCCGACTCGATGTATCCCTGCGCCGCACCGCGCGGGCCCGTGTACTCGTTGAGCGAGAACGTGTCACCGGGCTTGATCACGGCCCCGTCGATCTCCGACGCGGCCAGGCCGATGTTCACACCAGACGCGTATTCGAAACCACCGGTAGTGAATTCGCCGATCACCTCGTTGATGCCGAGGGCCTCCGCGGCTTCGGTGGTCAACGCCGGCGGGACCGGTCCGTAAACGGCGGGCGTTGCCCGAGAAGCCGTGCTGCCCAACAGAACCGGAAGTTCCTTGACCGTGTCCGGCCAGTTGATCAGATCACCGACGACACCGGGCACAACCGACGGTTTGCCACCGGCGAAGGTGAACGACGCGTCCTTGGGTTGTACTTCCGTCGACGCCAACTGCGGAGTCAGAATCTTGATCGCAGCATCCGTGTTGTACTGCGGAGTCAGCCCACCCGAGCCGTCGGGTGTGAAGGTCAGAACCTCGCCGATCTGATCGACGCCGAGTGTCGCGACCTTGCCGTCACGGCCGTTGACCACTACGTCACCCGAGACAGCTGGAATAGCGATCTCCTGCAGCGCACGATCGACACCGGCCTGAGTGACCGTCACCGGAACCTCGTCGACCGGAAGATCGACGACGCCACCATCGGACCATTCAGCGGCGAAGGTCGAACCCGCCTGCTGCGTTTCGAGCGCCTGACCGGCAGCGGGCGAAACACCAGTCGCCTTCCCGTTCTCGAACACGACTGCACCTTCGACGGGCGCACGATCGCTGTTCGCCGCGAGCTGCGCCATCGACGCATCCAACGCACCCTGGTCGATTGCCGACACCACGGGCACCTCGCGGGAGCCGAAGAACGACGTGATGCGGGTGATCGGGTTGATGGGCTGAGCGTTCACGCCCGACAGCGTCGCCGACCAGTCGACGTCCACACCCGCAGACGCGGGAACGATCTCGGAGTCGACGCCGCCTGCATGTACCGCTACCGGTTCGACGAGCCTCGGGCCGAGTTGGGCGCGCAGCGTGGCTTCCGCGTCGGCGGGCGTGAGATCACCGATGTCCACCCCGGCGACCTGAGTGCCGCGTGGTGTCTTCCCGGACGAGGTGAAGATGTCCACTCCGTAGGCAATCGCTGCGACGGCAAAGATGGCGCCGACTGCTATCGCCGGTTTGACCCACTTGCGGGAAGACTGCGAAGCGGGCGCCACCGGTTGTTGCGGCGCCGGGGGTGCAACTACCTCTGGTTCTCGGACAACAGGCTCGTACTGCTGCTGGATGGGTTCGAGTTGCTGGGTGTCGTACTGCTGCACGAACTCGGGACGCGGCGGCTTCGGGGGAACCACCACTGCCGGGGGCTCGAACTGCTCTGTCTGCTCGTCGATGGCTTCTGTCGCCGGAGCCGAGTTGACTACTTCCGTCGGCGGTGCGTCCTCCGCTGGGACGACAGGGATGACGGTGGTGACCTCGTTTGCCGATTCGTCGACTGTCGCTTCCGTGGAATCGCTTGCTTCTTCGTCGACAGGCCTTGGTGCTTCGGCTGGTTCAGGTTCTACTGATTCAGCCTCGACAACGGCCTCAGTGTCCTCAGGGGCCTCGGGTTCCTCGACCGGCTGGGGTTCCTCGACCGACTCGGTCTCTTCGACCGCCTGAGGTTCCTCGACCGACTCGAGTTCCTGTTCCGGGAGGGACGAGTCCTCGCTGTTCGTCTTCTCGACGGACGGACCCTCTTCGTCACTCACCTGTTGGCTCCTCGCTGCATCAACCGTCGCTGCGGCGCTCACCGACAACTCAATACAGGATATCCGGACATACGAGAGCCCCGCGCTGCTGCCAGGTCGGGGGTCAGGCAGCAACACGGGGCTGTCATGAATATCGGTAGCTATTCTGCAGCGTTACACGCCTGCGCGAAAAAGTTTGCAAAGAGTTCGGGGATCCGGCCACCCCTCGTGGCCGGATCCCCGATTACGCATCCCCTCGCGACGATCACTGCAGGTGAGCGCAGTTTTCAGTCGCATGGGGAGATTGTGGAGCGGTTACCGCTCGATGATCGCCGTGACACCCTGGCCACCGGCCGCACAGATCGAGATCAGGCCGCGGCCCGAACCCTTCTCCGCGAGCATCTTTGCGAGGGAAGCCACAATACGTCCGCCGGTTGCCGCGAACGGGTGACCTGCAGCCAAGGACGATCCGTTGACATTGAGCTTGCTTCGGTCGATCGATCCCAATGCGCCGTCGAGGCCGAGGCGTTCCTTGCAGTACTCGTCCGACTCGAAGGCCTGCAGGGTTGCCAGAACCACCGAAGCGAAGGCTTCGTGGATCTCGTAGTAATCGAAGTCCTGCAAGGTCAGACCGTTGCGGGCCAGCAAACGCGGGATCGCGTACGTGGGAGCCATGAGCAACCCGTCTTTGCCGTGGACGTAGTCGACGGCAGCGGTTTCGGAATCGACGAGGTGCGCCAGAACCGGAAGATTGCGCTCGGCTGCCCACTCGTCGGTGGAGAGGAGCACTGCAGAAGCGCCGTCGGTGAGCGGCGTCGAGTTGCCTGCCGTCATCGTCGCGTCGCCGAGCTTGGTACCGAAGACGGGCTTGAGCGTCGACAGCTTCTCGACGGTCGAACCGGGACGGAGGTTGTCGTCGCGGGTCAGGCCGAGGAACGGGGTGACGAGGTCGTCGAAGAAGCCGCGGTCGTAGGCAGCTGCCATGTTCTTGTGGCTGGCAGCGGCAAGTTCGTCCTGGTCCTCGCGCATGATGCCGAATTCCTTGGCGGTGATCGCAGCGTGGTCACCCATCGACTTGCCGGTGCGAGGCTCGCCGTTGCGCGGAATTTCCAGGCCGAGCATGCCCGCACGGACGTTGCCGAGCAGCTTGATGCGGTCGCCCGTGGACTTCGCGCGATTGAGGGAGAGCAGGAACTCGCGCGCCTGATCGTTGACGCCGATCGGGGCGTCGGACGTGGTGTCCGTGCCGCCGCCGATGCCCGAATCGATGCGGCCGGCCGAAATGGCGTCGCCGACGGCGATGATCGACTGCAGTCCCGTGCCACACGCCTGCTGAAGGTCGTACGCCGACGTGTACGGGCTCAGCGCGCTGCCGAGAACGGACTCGCGAATGAGATTGAAATCACGGCTGTGCTTGAGCACCGCACCGCCGACGACCATGCCGAGCTTCTCGCCCTGCAGATTGAATCGGCTCACCAGACCGTCGAGCGTCGCAGTGAACATGTCCTGGTTGGACGCCTGTGCGTACGCCTTGTCCGAGCGTGCGAACGGAATGCGATTTCCGCCGACGATCGCAACCGGACGGCGCTGACCTGCAGAATTTGCAGCGGCTGCGGCCGGTGCAGTGCGCGGTGCGGCGGGCTTTGCATTTGAACGGGCTTTGCTTGTCACTTGCGTCTCCAAGGATGGTGCGATTACCTGTTGAAGACTATTCTTACTCAGTAGTAAGTTACTTGTCTATCGCCGCATTCTTTCGATTGCCCGGTGAGAGACAACCCGAAACACAACAGAAGGTAGGACCGTGGCAGCCAGCAAGGGAGCTCCCGACCTCTATTCACAGTTCCTCTCGTCCGCCCCCGGCGCATTCATCGCGTCGAAGGCCGGCCTGCCCAGGCCCGAGAACCTGCGTCGATACAAAGCAGGAGAACCCGCACTCGCCGGACCTGTCCTCATCGGCGGCAAGGGTCGACTCGCAGAACCACTTCGCGTACTGCTCTCCGACTACCCGGCGGCTCAGGCACACGACAGCAGCTTCGGTGGACTCGTGTTCGACGCCACCGGAATCACTCAGGTCAGCGAGCTCGAGCAGCTGTTCGAGTTCTTCCAGCCCGTGATCCGCAACCTCGCACCGTCGGCTCGCGTCGTCGTTCTCGGCACGACGCCGGAAGAAACGTCGAGCGTCGACGAGCATGTCGCGCAGCGCGCTCTGGAAGGCTTCACCCGCAGCGTCGGCAAGGAGATCAAGCGCGGCTCCACCGCTCAGCTGGTCTACGTCTCCCCCAAGGCATCCACCGGACTCTCCGGCGTGGAATCGACTCTGCGCTTTCTCCTTTCGGCAAAGTCCGCCTTCGTCGACGGCCAGGTCATCGTCGTCGGCGCTGAAGATTCCGTCGCGCCCACAAGCTGGGACAAGCCGCTCGAAGGCAAGGTTGCCGTCGTCACCGGCGCAGCCCGCGGTATCGGCGCCACCATCGCCGAGGTCCTGGCCCGCGACGGCGCGCACGTCGTCTGCGCTGACATCCCGGCCGCCGGCGAAGCGCTGTCCGAGACCGCGAACAAGGTCGGCGGCACGTCCCTCGCCCTCGACGTCACGGCAGCCGACGCAGCCGAGGTCCTCGCAGCTCACCTCCTCGAGCGTCACGGTGGAGCGGACATCATCGTCCACAACGCCGGCATCACCCGCGACAAGACCCTCGCCAACATGGACGAGGGCCGCTGGAACATGGTCATGAACGTCAATCTTCTTGCACCGCAGAAGATCACCGAGCACCTCGTCGAGAAGGGCGCTCTCAAGGAAGGCGGCCGCGTCGTCGACGTCTCCTCCATCGCCGGCATCGCGGGCAACCGCGGGCAGACCAACTACGGCACCTCCAAGGCCGGCGTCATCGGCCTCGTACACGCCGAAGCTCCCGTCCTGGCGAAGAAGAACATCACCATCAACGCCGTCGCACCGGGCTTCATCGAGACCGCCATGACCGCAGCCATCCCCTTCGCCACCCGCGAAGCCGGCCGCCGCATGAGCTCGCTCCTGCAGGGCGGCGAGACCGTCGACGTCGCCGAGACCGTCGCATACTTCGCCAGCCCGGCCTCCAATGCCGTTACGGGACAGGTCGTTCGCGTCTGCGGCCAGAGCCTCCTGGGCGCATGATGGCAACAAAGACCGTCGCGCTCACCGAGCAGCCGAAGACCCTCGACATCTACTCCCGCGCGGTACTGGGATTGTTGCCGTGGAACAAGTCCAACTCGCGCTCGGTGCCACAGCAGACCTTCACCCTCACCGGACTGAAGGTCGACACCGACAATCTGGCGGCGTACTGCCGCGTGACCGGACTGCGGTTCGGCGACACTCTGCCGATCACGTACCCCTTCACCTTGGCCTTCCCGACCGTGATGAAGCTGATGGTGTCGAAGGACTTCCCCTTCGCCGCCGTCGGCTCCGTTCACGCCGAGAACGTCATCGAATCACTGCGGCCCATCTCCGTCAGCGAACCGCTGGACCTCTCGGTGCATGCCGAGAACCTGCGTGAGCACCGCAAGGGCCTGCTGATCGACGTGATCACCGAAATTCGGGTGGGACGGGAACTGGTCTGGCGACAGACCTCGAGCTTCCTGAACCAGCAGAAGACCTCCCTGTCCGGCCAGCCCGGTCCGGAGCCCAAGGCCGACGAGGTCCCGCCGATGCCGATGAGCACCATCCGCGTCGACCAGACCACGATCAGCAAGTACGCCGCTGTCTCCGGCGACCGCAATCCGATTCACGTCTCGTCTCTGGGCGCGAAGGCTTTCGGTTTCCCGAAGACCATTGCTCACGGAATGTGGAGTGCCGCGGCAGTTCTGCGGACCGTCGAGGGGTCCGTCGCGGACAAGGTCACCTACAGCGTGCGTTTCGGGAAGCCGATTCTGCTACCGGCGACGCTGAATGCCTACGCTGATCGCACCGACGACGGCTGGGATCTGTCACTGCGCCACCCGAAGAAGGGTTACCCGCACGTCACTGCGACGCTGCGCTGACCTGAGTTTTGTCGGGTTCCCACCCGCCCCAATTGAGCGAACGTACCTTTCGGCGCCTTGGATGCGCTGAAAGGTACGTTCGCTCAGATTGGTTTGAGAGCTATTCGGACTTCTTCTTGCCCGACAGACCGCGCCACGCGAGGGATTCGAGTAGATCCGCTGCGGCATCCACTTCGATTTCCCCACCCGCAACCCGGTCCGCTACCGCCTCACCTGCGCCGACGAGCGCGATGGCGATGATCCCGTAATCGTGCGCGGCATCAGGATCCTTGGTGCTGGACTCGAGCAGATGCGCGGTCAACTCGATCAACCGATCGCGACTGGACTGCACGGTGCCCGCAAAAGCCTGCTGCCCGACGGCCTGACGGTAGAGCACCATCCACGACTTGCGGTTTGCGCCCACGAACCCGAGGAAGCCCTCGAGAGCGGCGCGCAATTGTTCACGCGGAGTCAGGTTCGGCGCGCCGGCCGGGGCGAGGGCCTCAAGGAAGCGGAGTCCTTCACGATGAATGCACGCCGCGAACAGCTCTTCCTTCGAGCCGTAGTACAGGTACAGCATCGGCTTCGAGATCTCGGCCTTGGCCGCGATGGTGTCCATCGAAGTTTCGTGAAATCCCCTGTCGGAGAACACGTCCACAGCCGCGTCGAGCATCTGCTGCTCACGCACTGCGCGTGGCAGTCGCTTGGTACCGCCGGCCATGCTTCCTCCAACCACAGGGTAAATGTCGATCTTACTCTACGGTAAGATTGCGCGTCGAATCCTGACTTCGACTCAGCAGGTCACGGCACCTTTGGCAGCGGCAACTGTGACCACAGCCTGATCGACCCGCGTCTGCGGAAGCTCACCCGACGCGACGGCCTGCTCGAGATGATCGAGAACCCGCGGAACGTCGTCGGTGGTCAGCCACAATGCCTGATCGACTCCAGCCACCAGCGCAGCCTGAACCGCGTCAGCAATATCGTATCGGTCGGTGATCGCCTGCATGCCGCTGAGGTCGTCGGTGAACACCGGGCCGGTGAACGGCGCTGCGCCGTAACCCACTCCGTCGCGAAGCAACGCAACGGCTGCGGGGCTGATGCTGGCAGGGATACCGGGCTCGGTCAGACCGGGAACCTCGAGGTGACCCATCATGACGCCGACTCCGGTTCCCGACAGCTCACGGAAGGGAATCAGGTCCGACGCGATCAGATCCTGTAGCGGCGGCGTTGTCACCTCACCCCGGTGCGAGTCACCCGACGCGCTGCCATGCCCGGGAAAGTGCTTGATCACCGGGAAGATTCCGGCATCGCGCATGCCCTGCGCGTACGCACCGGCGTAGGCAACCACGGTCTGGGGGTCGTCGGAGTACGAGCGGTCCCCGATCACGGAGTCGTCGGGTTGGCTGCTGACGTCGACGTCGGGTGCGTAGTTGACGGTGATCCCGAGATCCTTCAAACCGCGTCCACGCTCGAGTGCCATCTGGTACGTCTGTTCCACTGTCATGGTCTGCGCCGTTTCCCTGGCCGACGGATCGGGCCCGAGGATGTCCGCGACGCGCGAAACCCGTCCACCTTCTTCGTCGATCGTCACCATCAACGGCAACTTCGACGCCGAAGCAACCTGCGGCACTTCGCGATTGGTGAGCATCGACTGATCGGTCCAACTTCCGACGAATATGCCGCCGATCTCCTCGTTCTGCACTATCGACAACGCGTCGTCGGTCCCGGTGACGCCGACGTTGAGCAGCTGGGCAAGTTTCTGACGCAAGGACAGCGAGGCTAGAAGGTCACTACCGCACGACGCGGCGACGGGTGCGGAGCTCGATGCCGCAGGCGTCGACGTGATCTCGGAGGTGGTGCTGGTCGGGGCGCTCGAAACCGGATCGGCGGTCCCGTTTTCGCCCGAGCATCCCGCAACCAACCCTCCGCACAATGCAATGGTCGTTGCAGCCTTCAGAAACTTGATCCGCATACCTCGACCGTAACGGACCCGGTACCCATACACTCCCTCACGGGCACATCGGGACGGTAGCCTGGAAGAGAACCGATTCCCCCGCTGACGAGGAGGTCGTGATGCCACAAGGTCTGATGCTCATCGCGTACGACGGTTCCGACAACGCCAAGCGTGCAGTCGACTATGCGGGGCGTTTCCTCTCCGCCAATCGTGCTGTTCTCGTCACTGCCTGGGAGCCCATGGTTCGCCAGGCCGCTCGCATGTCCGGCTTGTCCGGGGTGATGCAACCGGAGTGGGTTCCCGACGACGACGTCGAGGACATCGCGTACACCGACGCCAAAGTCACCCTCGCCGAGGGCGTCGCACTGGCCGAGGCCGCAGGCCTGACCGTCGAAGGTAGAAGCGCCGAGTGCCGATCCGCGATCTGGTCTGCAATCTGCGAAACCGCAGACGAATTGGACGTCGACATCATCGTGACCGGCACCCGTGGCACCACGGGTTTGCGGTCGCTACTGCAGAGCAGCGTCGCGGATCATGTTCTGCGTCACAGTCATCGGCCGGTGTTGATCGTCCCTCCGGGGAAGTGACCTTCGCGCATTCCTGATCCGTGGCCGACTAGTGTCGAAAGCACCATGGACGGTTTTGTTCTCTCGCGCCCCGATCACAGCGTGGTCACCCGCGGCGTACGACGCAGCTTCGACAGCTCCGACGCGGCCACCCACGCTCTGTCGGCAGGTACGACAAAGCTGATCGTCGGAGCGCTCCCCTTCGACCCGGCTGCCGCAACGGCGTTGTACGAACCCGCCGAGGCGACGATCGCGTCGCGGCCGTGGCAACCGCGCGATCCCCAGGCCCTGCCCACGACCCGAGTTGACCGGGAGATCCCGTCGTCGTCGGAGCATATTCGTCGAGTGGAAAAGTTGATCGGACGCCTCCGCAGTGGAGAGATCGACAAGGTTGTCGCGGCTCGCACTGTGGAACTTCGCACGCAGACCCCGATCTCCCCAACCGCGCTCGCCGCACGCATGGCGGCGCTCAATCCCGTCGCCAACACCTTTGCCGTCGACCTCTCTGCTGCGGGAGCCGAATTCGCGGGCCACAGCCTGGTCGGCGCGACGCCCGAAGTATTGGTCAGTCGACGCGGGCGCGTCGTGACGTGTCGCCCGTTGGCCGGGACCACCAAGCGATCCGCCGACGCCGATCAAGACCGCGAGGCAGGCGAAAGCCTTCTGCATTCGACGAAGAATCTGGCCGAGCACGCCTTCGTGACGTCGTGGATCCGCGAGGTCCTGCAACCGATGTGCAGTGATCTGTCGGTGCCGGCAACTCCCGAACTGACCAATACTCACGAGGTCTGGCACTTGGCCAGCCCGATCCGCGGCACGCTGCGAAACGACACTACTGCGCTCGACCTCGCCATCGCGCTGCATCCGACGCCCGCGCTGTGCGGAACACCCACTGACGCGGCACTGAAGGTCATCCGCGAGACCGAGGAACCTCGGCGTTTCTACGGCGGCGCCGTGGGATGGTGCGACGAGGCCGGTGACGGCGATTGGGTGGTTGCCATCCGCTGCGCCGAGATCAGTGCAGACGGCCGCAACGCCTGGGCCAGCGCGGGTGGTGGAATTGTCGCCGAATCGGATCCGCAGGACGAACTCGACGAGACATCTACGAAACTGCGCACTCTGTTGACCGCGCTTGGCGCCGAAACCCTCGACTGACCAGCACGTCACGAGGGTAATCGTCCGGATTCTCGAGTGCGGGTGATACCTTGACCCGAGCAGTTCGTACGGGCCGGTAAGTCCGTCCGACCGCGAACGACCGACTAACGACCAATTGGGAGATCCGCGATGACGAAGTTCCTTGTCCCCGGTGTGGCCAGCGCTGTCATCGGTGCCGTTCTGGGTGCCGGCGTCATCTTCGGTGTCACGGCCGCCGCGTCGGACAACACTCGTCCCGAGATCGACCGCAGCGGAAACGCAGATTCTTCCGTGCTGAACCAGGTTGAGTACGGCAGCCGCTGAGAGCGCAGGCCTCGCGAGTTCCCGTTCTTCCGCCGACGCAGCGGTGTCTTCGGTAGACACCGCCCCGTCGGCAGAGCCCCTGTCGAAGCGGTGGCTGTTCGGCGCCTCCGTCGTAGCGTTTCTTCTCACTTTTCTGCAATCGCCGGGTCTGATCACCGCTGACACCAAGTACGACCTGACGCAGAATCCGTTCGGTTTTCTCGAACGCGCGTCGCATCAGTGGAGTAGTCAGGCCCCGCTCGGCCAGGTTCAGAACCAGGCCTACGGATATTTCTTTCCGCACGGGCCGTTCTTCGCGCTCGGCGAGTTGGCGAACGTTCCGCCGTGGATCACCCAGCGCATCTGGTGGGCGCTGCTTCTGATCGCAGGATTCTGGGGCATCATCCGAGTTGCCGAGGCTCTCGGTATCGGCAGCCGTAGTTCGCGCGTCATCGCAGCGGTTGCCTTTGTTCTTTCTCCCCGCGTGCTGACCACGCTCGGTTCGATTTCCTCGGAAACCCTGCCGATGATGCTGGCGCCGTGGGTGTTGTTGCCGGTGATTTTGGCCTTCGGCCCTGTGCGTGGAAAAGGAGTCCCTGGACTCCCTGACCACTCACGGGGGTTGAGGCGGTTGGCCGCACAATCCGCGCTTGCCGTCGCGCTCATGGGTTCGATCAATGCCGTCGCCACTGCCGCGGCCTGCCTGGTCGCGATCATCTGGTGGCTCTCGCACAAACCCAACCGAACATGGCTGACGTTCACCGCGTGGTGGGCGCTGTTCGTCGCTCTCGGCACCCTCTGGTGGATCGTGCCGCTACTTCTGCTCGGCAAGATCAGCCCACCGTTTCTCGACTACATCGAGTCCGCCGGTGTCACCACTCAGTGGGCATCGCTCGCCGAGATACTTCGCGGCACGGACAGTTGGACCCCGTTCGTCTCCCCCGAGCGCATTGCCGGCGCCGTCCTGGTCACCCAACCCGCAGCAGTCGTCGCCACCGGCCTGGTTGCCGCCGCCGGCCTCGCCGGGCTCTGCATGCGGTCCATGCCTGCTCGCGGCCGGCTGACGCTCATCCTGTTCGTCGGTATCACCGGCCTGGCCGCGGGTTACGTGGGTGAACTCAGCTCGCCGGTGTCGGAGTCGGTGCGCCTGTTCCTCGACTCGGCAGGCGCGCCGCTGCGCAACGTCCACAAGCTCGAGCCGTTGGTCCGTCTGCCGCTGGTGCTCGGACTCGCACACCTGCTGGCCAAAGTGCCACTGCCGGGATCGGTTCCACTCCCCCGATGGCGCCGCTCGTTCGCCCATCCCGAGCGCGAACCGATGGTCGCACTGACCAGCCTGATCCTCGTTGCCCTCACCCTCTCGACCGCCTTGGCCTGGACGGGAAAGCTCGCTCCCCGCGGTGCCTATCCGGACGTCCCCTCGTACTGGAACGAGGCGGCGCAGTGGCTCGAGGACAACACCTCCCCCGGATCGGAAGCCGAACGTGCCCTGGTCGTCCCGGGAGCGCCCTTCGGCAGCCAGGTGTGGGGTCTGACGCGTGACGAACCGCTTCAGGCGTTGGCGAGTACGCCGTGGGCAGTACGTGACTCGGTCCCGCTGACCCCTCCCGGCGCCATCCGAGCGCTCGATTCGGTGCAACGTCTCATCGCCGACGGACGTCCGTCGGACGGCCTCGCACAGACCTTGCTGGGGCAGGGCATCCACTACCTGGTGATGCGCAACGACCTCGACGGCGAAACGTCGCGCTCGGCCAGGCCGATTCTCGTGCACCAGGCGGTCGAAGGCTCGCCGGGGATCAAGCGAGTCGCCCACTTCGGTGAAGACGACAGCCCCGAACCGATCGAAGGGCTGGTCGCGGACAGCGATCTGCGGCCCGGTTACCCAGCCATCGAGATCTTCGAGGTCACCCCGCCCGACGGCACCCCGGCGGTCAGCGGCCCGTACTCCGTCGACCTGAACCAGGTTCCGCGTGTACAAGGTGGGCCGGAATCGTCTGTGCGACTTCACGAAAGCGGGCTGGTTCCGGGGACCGGGCCGATGATTCTTGCCGCCGACGCCGAAGCTGCGGGACTGCCCGTCGATTCTGTCACCGTCACCGACACACCGCGCGATCGGGAAACCGATTTCGGTCAGGTCGACAACCACAGTTCCGCCCTGCGCACCCCCGACGACGCTCGTCGTACCTACAATCTGGTGCCCGACTACCCGGTTGCGAACACGCCTCTCGTGGAAGGCCGTTGGAGCGGAGCTTCGATCACCGTCTCCAGCGCCGCCTCGGATGCCACCCAGCTGGGCGGCACTTCACCGTCGAGCAGTCCCGCGTCGACGGTCGACGGCGATCCCGCCACCGGCTGGTTCAGCAACGGCATCGAGCGAGCCCTGGGCCAGTGGTTGCAGATCGACTTCGACACACCGATTTCCAGCGGGTTGCTTCATCTGACCACCAGTGCCGCGGCAATCGGTGCTCCCGTCAAATGGCTCGAGGTCTCGACACCGAACGGCAGCACAGCGGTGAAGGTGGAGCGTCCCGGTGAGCCCATCACCGTCTCGATCCCGGGCGGCACCACTCCGTGGGTACGCATCACAGCGACTCACACCGAAAACGGATCGCCTGGAACACAGTTCGGCATCAGCGAACTCTCCGTCGAAGACTTCTCCGATCGCAGCGCACCGAAGACCGTACCGATCCGTTTCGACACGGTCCTGCCGAATACGCCGACGGGCGCATCCGTGAACGCCTGGAATCTGAGCCAGGAGTTCCCCGGTCGCAACGCGTGCGCGGACTCGACCGACCGCGTGCGGTGCAGCAATGCATTCATGGCGATACCCGAAGAGCCGAGCCGTTTCCACCGCACACTCACGGTGCCCGAAAATACAGTCGTTGCACCGACACTGACCGTCCGGGCGCGTCAGGGCAACGCCCTCGAAGATCTGCTTTCCGTCCCCGGCCGAATCACGGCTTCGGGTTCGAGCGACATCGGCGACACACGCGGATCTGCCTTCGCTGCCACCGACGGCGACGCACGCACCACGTGGTCGGCGCCGCAGAGCACCACCGAACCGGGCGGCCCGAAACCGACGCTGACTCTCAATCTTCCCGAGCCGACCCTGGTCACCGGCCTGGACATCACGCGGGGACTCGGCACCCTGCCGTCGCTGCCGACCAGCGTCGCGGTGAATCTCGGCAACGGGCCGCAGGTTCGAGAACTGCCCGGGCCCTCGGACGATACGCCTCAAACCAGTCGAGTTACCCTCTCCCCCTTCGTCACCGACAAGATCGTCCTGAGCATCACCGATTGGGAACCGGTCCTCGATCAGACGGCGCTCGGCTTCGCCCAGGCGCAGCCCACCGGCCTCGCCGAGGTCGGCGTCGTCGGTGCCGACGGAACCCCGATCGCCGGTTCCGGAGTACAGGGCACAGACTCATTCGACAACCGCACCGTCACCGTCACCTGTGGCGACGGACCGACCATTTCGGTTGCCGGACAGCAGTTCCCCACCTCGATCACGGCGACGGCGATGCAACTCCGGACCGGCGCACCCGTCGAGGCACGTGTGTGCGATCTGGACGCGTCGGCGACGTTGCCGGCGGGACAGCCTGAAGTGGTCGTCGAACCAGGCCCCGCATTCTCGGTCGACAATCTCGACCTGACGACGGTCGGTCCTTCAGCCGCGCAACGGAATACACCGCTCGAATCGACCGCGTGGACGGCGAATCACCGCGAACTCTCCGTCACGAACTCGTCCATCGATCAGCTGATCGTCAATCCCGAGAGCACCAGCATCGGTTGGATCGCCACCGCGCCGGACGGTTCCGAGCTGACGCCGGTGGTCGTGAACGGTTGGCAGCAGGGCTGGATCGTGCCGGCAGGCACCGCGGGAACCGTCACCATCGACTTCCCCAGCGACCGTTGGTACCGCCTCGGCATCTTCGGCGGGCTCGTGTTGCTGATCCCGCTGCTGTTCGCGGCTCTTGTCCCTACGCGCCGAGAGCCCAAGTCCCTCACACCACCCCGTCCGTGGCGCAGCGTCGCGGCAGGATGGGTGGGCGTGCTCGCGGCGGCCACCGTCATCGGAGGCGGAGTGGGAGCGGCGATCGCAGTTGTGTGCTCGATCCTCGGACTTGCCGCGCTGCGAATCTTCGGCCCGACTCGGACCGCACGCATTCTCGTCGGCACCGCCGGCGTGGCCGCGATGATCGGCATCACGCTGCTCTCGACCGGACCGTGGCGAGCACCGGGCGGCTATGTGGGCGACTCGTTCGCGATTCAGTTCTCGATGTTGGTGGCCTTGGTCGTGACCGGGTTGGCCGCGTTGCCCTTTGCCGGTTCACCGATATGGCGGCGCTTCTCCCAGCGCGTCACCGCGACGCGCGCCGGTTCCTCCACCAAGGCGTAACTGGCCGAGGCCACAGCGACGCTCAGGACGACCGTCAACGCCAGGACGTAGAAGAAGCTGCCCGAGAACGGAACTATGCCGAACACGGGGAACACAGCGTTCAGTACGGCCAGGTGCCAGATGAACAGGCCGTAGGACCAGCGTCCGATTGCCAGCGCCAGCGGGCTCGCCAGGAATCGATGCTGCGATTGATCGCGCAACACCAATGGCGCGATCAACGAAAAACTGATGATCGCGCCGAGTGCAATCTTGATCGCGTACTGCCACGGCTCCGGCCGCACCAGACCTTCGGGCCCGGCCAGATCGGTGCACGAGAGAACGAAGGCCACAAACGCAACAAAAGTCAGGAGCACCCGCCGGTGCGCGAGGCGATGTATCCACGTCGACGGGCCCACGGCCAACTCGGCCAGCACCATGCCGGCGCCGAACCACGGCAGGTAGCCCGGCAGCCAGTTGTCGTGGTGAATGGCGTCCGGAGTCGGGATCGGAATGAAAGCCCACGTCAGCGCCAACACCGACACCCCGAGCAGAAGCGGTAGCCGGAACCGGGCCGAGTTTCCGCGTAGTCGCACCATCAGATACGCGAACAGCGGCAGTAGTACATAGAACGCAACCTCGACCGACAGGCTCCACATCTGCGTGAGGCCCTCGGTGAGTGTCAACGGCACGAACACCTGCGCCAACCCGAGATTCGCCAACCACACTTGGTAGCCCCCGCCGGCACCGGGCAGGAACAGCAGGATCAGGACCACCGCCACCCAGTACGCCGGCAGAATGCGCGTCGCGCGGGAGATCCAGTACCGGACGGTCGACTGCGGCTGCCCGATTCCGCGGGCCTTTGCCGCGTGGGGGCGCCACAGGAGAAATCCGGACAAGGCAAAGAACACCGCTACGGCGAGATCGAGTCGACCGAACGCGCGCCCGATCGCGCCGGACTGCGCTTCACCGGTTTGGAACGCGACATGGGTGACGAGGACACCGAGCGCCGCCAATCCACGCATACCGTCCAAAGCCGGAACGAAGCCCCGAGCCTGTGGCGGGACCGTCTGAGGGGAATTCGTGGAACTGATCATCACGGATAAGTGTGCACCCCAGGCCGATTGAGGGAAACCACCAGGGACTCACAACAAAATGCCTGGCCAATTCATGCCCTCATGCGACAAACCGGGCCGGTGGACTGTTAGTGTTCTGCCACACATGGTGTCCATCGGGGGCCCCATGCGATCTGCGCAGCTCATATTGTGCCGGTTGGGGAACCTCGAAAGACTTAACGGGTTAGGAGTCACAGCATGGCGGAACGCTCAGGGCCGAGCCGGATACTTCCTTGCATTCTGGTGGGCCTCGGTGCCTTCCTTTTGGCCATCGCCATCCTCATTCCTACCTACACGGTAGGCAAGCTGGAGAAGACGCCACTCGACCTCGAGGTGACCACTGTCGCCACAGGCACCGGTAGCGTCCTCAACTCGGCGGCCCTCCTCGGCGGAAAGGCACAGGTCGACACCAACGTGCCGATCGTCGCTCAGCGCTACGTCACCACGCAGGACCCGTCCGACGCCGACATCATCACCGTCGAAGCCGGCCAGACCGTCCGTCGTACCGACAAGCAGGGTGACACCGGACTGCTGACCGCAACCCTGGACCGCGTCACGCTCGATCGCGTCAGCTCGATGCCGACCAACGATCCGGTCGGAACCGTCCAGACGTCCAGCGACCAGCCCGCCGAAGAAGTTTCCCGCGACGGTCTGCAGTACAAGTTCCCGTTCAACACGGAACAGAAGAGCTACCCCTACTTCGACCTGAACGCTCGCGCCACGAAGGACATCGACTTCGTCGAAGAGACCGAGATCAACGGTCTGAAGGTGTACCACTTCCAGCAGACGATCGATCCCGTCGACCTGTCGAAGGTCGTCAACTCCCCCACCAACAAGCTGAGCCTGCCCGCCGACACCTGGGGCGTTCCCGGTGGCGCTACTCCGATCACGATGACGCGTTGGTACACCAACGTCCGTGACCTGTGGGTCGAGCCCAAGACCGGCGTCGTCGTCAAGGGCCAGGAGCAGTTGCACCAGTACTACGGACGCAACAAGGACTCGGTCGACGTCGAGGTTCTCAAGGTCACGCTGCCCTTCGACGAAGCAACCATCGAGTACCAGGTCCAGCAGGCACGTGACGGCATGGACAAGCTCTCGCTGTTCGGCCGCACAGTCCCGATCGTGGCAGGTGTGCTCGGCGTCATCGCGCTGATCGCCGGTATCTTCCTCGGCATTCGCGGCGGCAAGGGCGGAACTCCGGCCCGCGCTGCACACGGCGGAACGAACCAGAATCCCAGCGGCCAGGGCTCGCCCGAGCCGGCTCCGGGTGAGCACGACTGGACCTCGGACGACACTCAGGTGATTCCGCGTCCGGATCTGCGCAAGGACTGATTCAGACAGTAAGCAGAGCGCCCCTTCCACACGGAAGGGGCGCTCTGCTGCGTTTCGGGGCTTTGTTGCCGGATCGGCGTACGGATTGGCGCAACGGGTCGTTCCCTCCGCGTGGTTGCGGGCTTAGCGTTTTCTGGAAGTCCAGACCACCCCGAACACGAGGAGCCACATGCCCGCATCAACAGTTCTGGGTTCGCACATCTGTGTCAGCGATCTGACGCGACGGAGATTTGTTGTCGGCACGGCTGCATTCTCCGGGCTGTTCGCCGCCGGTTGCGCGAGGTCCGCCGGTACCGAGGGCGATTCGGCCGGGATGCGCACGGTCACGACCTCGCTCGGAACCTACGACATTCCGGTCACCCCGAAGCGCGTCGTCGCCATCGACTCCCGACTCGACCTCGAACCAGCCGTTGCGATGGGCCTGCCGGTCATCGCGTACAGCTTCGACGCCGCCGAGCCGTGGGTTCCGGCCGATCCCACGGCACAGGTGTTCGAGGCACCGGTCAACGTCGAGGCAATTCTCGCGCTGGAACCGGACCTGATCATCTGCACCGACATCGGTGAGGCCTCCGACATGTGGCCGCTACAGCAGTTGAGCCAGACAGCGCCTGTGCTTCCGATGGACTTCACGCGCCCGTGGCGCGAGAACATCGATCAGCTGGCGAGTTGGCTGAATCGCACCGAGAACCCCGACGTCCGTCAGGTCATCGGAGCGTACGAGGACAAGGCAGCCGGATTGAAGGAACGCCACGCCCCGAGCTTGGCGAGCAAGCAGATCGTGCTGCTGAACTACGTGAATCAGAAGGTCAACGGCGTCAACCGCAAGGGCATCTCCACACAGGTGGCCGAAGACCTCGGCGTCCAGCTCCAGTGGCCGGTCGAGGGACAGAAGGAGATCTCCACCGAAAATCTGGTGACTTCCCTCGACTCGGCCGACGGAATGATCGTCACCACCGCGCCCGGCGTGGATCCCGTCACCGACGACCGCGCGATGTGGAACCGTATCCGCGCAGTACAAGGCGACAACGTCGTCTACACGGGCGGGAACATCAACTACGGATCCGTCTACACCGCGATGCGTACGCTCGACTACTTCGACGATTTGTTCACGCGTCTGGAGAACTGACGCCGGTGTGAGGTGCCGGCCGGGCGCGGTCGGCACTTCGCACTGCGGCGACGGACACCGCCAACGCCGTCGTCGACGCAACCACCACGGCGACGCCGATCAACTCTCCCGGCGTCTTCGCCCACATCAGCATCACCGTCGCCTCCACGGCCAGTCCTGCCCACGCCAGAACGGCCACTCGTGTGCGTTCTGACGCGATTGCGGACAGCAAAGCACCCTGGAGTACCGCCAGCGCTGCACCGTGCAGGGCGAAGGCCCACAGCATCGGAGCCACGGCGGCGTACGCGTCGCCCACGAGCATCGGCACCAGCGGGCCGGCAACCGCGGCCCCCAGAACCAGGACGGCGCCGATACCGACGAGCACCGCCAACGCCGAGCGAACCGCCTGCGCCGAGTGCGCCGGGTTCGCCATCTTCGGGTACAGCACGACGCCCACTGCCTGTGGCAGCCAGAACGCCACCTTCGTCGCGACGGCGCCGAGTGCGTAGACACCGGCGTCGTATTCGCTGAGAACGACACGGACGATCAGCAGGTCCAGCGAAGACAACGCGATCAGCGCGAGCTGAACCTGAGACGCCGCGAGCACGGAGACGACGCCGATACGCACCGGACGGTCCTCGCTCACCGAGACGGTTCGGTCGACCACTCGAACTATCGCCACCAGCAACGCAGTTCCGGCCGCGCCCGCGACCAATGCCGCGCCTGCTCCGCCGCCGAAAGCCAGAACGATCACTGCCGGAAGGACTTTCATCACCCCGGCCCCGGCCAGTACGGCGCTGAGAGTGCCGAATCGACCGTGTCCTTGCAACAACCCCTGCTCCGTGGCCAGCAGAACCAACATGGGCGCAGTCACCAATGCCGAGAACGACGCCACGATTCCGGTGTCGAGCAGCCACGCCATCGCCGGAGTGAGCGCCACCGCGAGGACGGCGACGATCGCGGTGCATCGATACCCCAACGACCGCAACGCATCTGTGCTCTTGCCACGCACCGCCTCGCGGGCGACCACCGTCTGCAACGCCAAAGCCGGAACCGCAAGTACCAACTGGGCGGCAAGCAGACTCGCGAACTCTCCGTAGCCGACCGGACCCAACCATCGGCTGGCCAACCATGCCAACAGGTACGACGCGACATTGGCCGTCATCGATCCCACCAAAACCATGCCGACCCCGGCCGCGGCGGCGCGATCGAGTGGTTGGCGAGGCATGGCAGTAATGATGCACCACGTATCGTGCGCGTCATGACAGTGCAAGCCGGATACCGCCGTTACCTGCCTGCGGCGTACAGCCTGGCGCTGGCACTGTTGATCCTCGGACCGCTGCTCGGCCCCGGCTACCTCCTGCTGCGCGACGCCGTCAGCACGCCGCGCTCGTACTTGACCGACTCCGCCCTCGGACTCACCGACGCCGCAGCCCGCGCCGTTCCCCAGGACGCGCTGATCGCAGCGTTGAGCACCGTGATCGACGGCGGACTGGTGGTCAAGTTCATCCTGCTCGTGGCGCTCTGGCTCGCCGGTTGGGGTGCGGCGCGCATGGTCGCCGTCCTGCTGCCGACGGCCGGTCTCGGTCCACAACTGGTCGCGTCGACGGTGATGCTCTGGAACCCCTACGTGGCCGAGCGCCTGTTGCAAGGACATTGGAGCCTGCTGACCGGTTATGCCGCACTGCCGTGGATCGTGTGTGCCGGAATCGGAGTTCGCCGAGCCACGCCCGGGTCCTGGTGGGCGTTGGCCGCGTCACTGGCATTCGCGGGCCTGACACCTACCGGCGCTCTACTCGCTCTGACGGCCGCACTGGTGGTAGTTGCCACCCCCGGAGGCCGAACCTCGGCCATGCGGCGTGTCTGCGGCGCTATCGGGCTGTTCCTCGTCGCCGCCTCGCCGTGGTTGGTCGCCACCTTCGTATCCGGAGCAGCAGGCGACGGTTCCGATCCGGCGGGAGTCGCCGCCTTTGCCGCCCGAGCAGAACCGGGACTCGCGACGCTCGGCAGCCTCGCCGGTCTCGGCGGTATCTGGAACTCGGCAGCGGTACCGTTTACGCGCACAACACTCTTCGCATTGGTGGGAACAGTTCTTCTGCTTGTCGTGGTGTTCGCCGGTATGCCCGCTCTGTGGCGCCGACGCCGGAATCCTGTTGTCAGTGGACTCGGACTGCTGGCCCTGTTCGCGGTGCTGGGTCCGACCATGGGCGCTACCCCGTGGGGTCTCGACGCCGGCCGATGGTCGGTCGAGGTGTTCACCGGCGCCGGTCTACTGCGTGACGCGCAGAAGTGGGTCGCGCTGGCCGTCCCGTTCTACGCACTTGCTGCGGCCGCCGCGGTGATGTGGGCAGGCAATCGGTTCTCCCTCCCCCGCCCGGCATTCTCGGTCGCCGCCGTCGTGGTGACGATCGTGGCACTGCCGGATCTGGTGTGGGGTGTCGGCGGCGCGTTGAAGCCCGTGCACTACCCCGGGTCCTGGACCGTGGTGACCGAGCAACTGCGAGACGAAACCGGTGACGTTGCAGTGCTTCCCGCCGGAATGTTCCGCGCGTTCCCCTACAGCGGTGATGCGCCGGTACTCGACCCTGCACCACGCTTCCTGCCCCTCGACGTTCTGCAGACCGGCCAACTGGTGGTTGCCGGTGGTGCTGTCGGCGGCGAGGGGACTCGGGCAACTCGGGTCGAGGACCTACTGCTGGCCGGCGGAAGTCCTACGCAGTTGGCCGATCTCGGAGTCGGATGGGTACTGATCGAGCGCGGGACACCAGGTCAACTCGGCAACTCGGCAACCACGCTAGACGGCTTGGAACAGGTCTTCGCCGACAACGATCTCGCGCTATTCCGAGTACCGGGAGACATTGCCACGCAGGAAGCCTCGACCAGTGCCCGAACTGCCGTCGTAGTTGCGCATCTCGCGTGGGTCCTGATGGGTGCGATCGCGCTGATCTCAGTCGGACTGAACCAGAACCGAATTCGACTCGCGCGGCGCGGCCAGTCCTGAGACCCACCGACCGTCCTTGTGCGCGGTCAGCACCTCGAGCACTCCGGTGCCGGTCTGTTCCCAGGAGAACTCACCGGACCACACGCGAGCTTTCTCACCGAGCACCATGCGAAGTTCGTGGTCGCGGAGCAGAGTGCCGGCAGCCTGCGTCAGATCGGCGATGTCGCCCTCGCCGGCGTTCTCGCCCCCGACCAGAAGGCCCGTCACTCCGTCGACGATCGAGTCGGTCAGACCCTTCGAACTGCGGTAACCGATCGTCGGAACACCGTGCTGCGCAGCCTCGATGACCGCCAGGCCCCACCCTTCCTTCCGCGAAGGCATGAGGTGGATCCACGATTGCGCCAGCAGTTCGTGTTTGCGAGCCTCGTCGACGTGGCCGTAGAACGAGACGGCGTCACCGATCCCCAACTCGGCGGCACGATCGCGCAGGTTCTGCTCCCACCAACCACCACCGATGACGTCGAGATGGATGTCCGGAAGCGTAGGCCGCAGGGCTGCGACCGCTTCGAGTGCGTCCTCGATCTGCTTGTGCGGCACCAGCCGTGAGAGAACCGAGATGGTGGGACGCTCGGCCCTGGTGATCGATCCGCCCGCGTCGACGCCGACGGGGAGCCGATCGGCACCGTTACGCACCACGGCAATTCGTTCGCGCTCGACACCGAGGTCCACCAATTCTTCCGCTGAGGGAAGCGACACCGTCAGATACTGACTACGTCGATGGGTGCGCGGTGACAATCGCGATTCGACCCACCAGCCGATCCGGCCGACGAGCTTGCCTGCCACCGGCCACTGTTCGCGATGGCAGTGATGGACCAGAAGCGTGACCGGTGCACCCGCCACGGCCTTCGAGAAGAAGGGGATGCCGTTCTGGGTGTCGATCACCGCGTCGGGGCGGATGCCCTTGAGCGATCCGAAACCCAGACGTCCGGCGGCAATGGCGGCCAGAGCGCGGGGGTACACGCTGAAACGTCCACCGGCCCGGCTGATCGTGATGCCGTCTCGAACCTCCGACGCGGGCGCCCCGGGATACGACGCCGTCCGCAGCGTCACCTTGATACCGCGCTCGGCCAACTGGGATCCGACCTGCTCGAGGTAACGCTCGCTTCCACCGCCCTGGGGATGCCCGGTATCGCGCCAGCAGAGCAACAGAACCTCGCGCACGTGCGTTACTCCCTGAGTTGGTCGGTGGCCACCCCGGTTCGGGCGATCCTGCGGGATGCCCCGCCTGACCGGCCGGTAACCCTGCCGAACACCCTAACTGTTCGAGCGTCCGTATTGCCGCGCTCCTGACGGTGTTCGTGGACCGGGCGACCCAGTGGCTAAAGTTGCTACCCGTGACCAAGCCCGCAGTGACCCGCATTTTCGGCCGACGGGCAACCCTGAAACGCTCGTTCGGCCTGCTCAGCGACTTCCGCCACGAGCAGTCCGCGCCCGACATCTTCTACGGCGCGCTTGCGCGCGACTCCGTCGAATTGATCTCGGACCTGCACGAAGGTCACACCGGACGATCCCTCGACGGTCTCACTGTCCTCGACGTGGGCGGCGGTCCGGGCTATTTCGCGGAGGTCTTTCAAGCCGCAGGTGCCCGCTACATTCCCGTCGAACCCGATCCGTCGGAGATGCATGCTGCGGGTCTGACCGTGGGCGGCGCGGTGCGTGGATCCGGTTTGGCACTGCCGTTCCTGGACTCGTCCGTGGACATCTGCTTCTCCTCCAACGTGGCCGAACACGTCAGCGAGCCCTGGCTGATGGCCGAGGAAATGCTGCGCGTGACCAAGCCCGGCGGCTTGATGGTTCTCTCGTACACCCTGTGGTGGGGTCCGTTCGGCGGCCACGAAACCGGACCGTGGCACGCGCTGGGGGGCGAGTACGCAGCCAAGCGGTACCTACGCAAGACCGGACGCGAACCGAAGAACAGATTCGGGGTCTCGTTGTTCAAAGTCGGCGCCACGGACGGCTTACGCTGGGCCCGTGGAACCAGCCAGGGCACATTGCTCGCCGCGATCCCGCGCTACCACCCGTCGTGGGCGTGGTGGATGGTCCGAGTCCCCGGTCTGCGGGAGTTCCTGGTGAGCAACCTCGTCGTGGTTCTCGAAAAGCGATAGCGACATGCGCCTCGCAGTCGACATCGGTGGTACCAAGATGGCTGCCGGGGTCGTGTCCGAGGACGGCCGCGTTCCCGTGTTCGACAGCGTTCCGACGCCGCAGACCGACCCGTGGGGATCCTGTGCGGCGCTGCTCGAACGAGTCGCAGACGGCCGAGAGGTCGACGGTGTCGGCATCGCGTGCGCCGGGCCGGTGGACACCGTCGCCGGCGTCGTCGCTCCCATCAACATCACCGAGTGGGCACAGGGATTCGAGCTCGTAGCGGGCGTCCGCAGCGTCTTTCCCGATGCCGGAACCGCCCTCGCAATGGACGGAGCCGCAGCGGCATTGGCGGAGTTCCACCACGGCGCCGGACGCGGAACCCCGAACCTCCTGAGCCTGGTCGTCTCGACGGGAATCGGCGGAGGAATCGTTCTCGGCGGTGAGATTGCTCGGGGTCGCACGGGGAACGCCGGTCACATCGGCCACATCGTCGTTCCAGGATCTGCCGAACCGTGCAGCTGCGGGGGCGTCGGCTGCCTCGAGACGGTGGCAAGTGGACCGTCCGCGGTGCGATGGGCTCGTAGCCAGGGCTGGTCGGGGAACACCGGCCGTGAACTAGCCGAGGGTGCACGCAGCGGCGACGCGATCGCCGTGGACGCGCTTCACCGTGCAGGCACGGCGCTCGGTGGTGCCATCGCCTCGGCGGCTGCCCTCCTGGACGTGGACCTCGCGGTGATCGGCGGCGGTTTCGCCCAGTCGGGTACACCGCTGTGGGAACCGATGCTCGACGCGGCTGCCCGACATGCCCGTTTGTCGTTCGTCGCCGGGCTCCGGATCGTTCCCGCCGAGCTGGGTGGCGCCGGAACTCTGACCGGTGCGGGCTTGCTCGCGCTCACCGCCGTTATCTGACACGCGTTCTTCCCCGATAAATCCGCAGGGAGTCCCACTAAACGGGTGCCACCTGTTCCCAATTTCTGTAACGTGTTTTAGTGTTCTGACTCACACCGTTACGGGCATTGCACGTGACGCCTACGGGAAGGAGGTGACCGTGAGCCCAGACGCTTCCTCATCTGACGTTGCCTCGACCGCTTCTTCGACCGATGAAACCGAGCATCACGCCCAGGTCGCCCGACCAAGCGATTCCCTCCGCGACACCGAAGACCTCCGTGAGCGCCTGGAACGGTGGATGGCCGGCAAGGTGCCGAGCGGATCCACTGTGACCGTCGCCGACGTCACCTTGCCCGCAGCCAACGGCATGTCCAGCGAAACCATCCTCTTCGACGCCACCTGGGACGGCGAACATCATCCCTTGGTCGCTCGGGTGGCGCCGACGGAATCGACCATGCCGGTCTTTCCTGCCTACGACCTCGAATCCCAGTTCCGCACCATGGCTCAGGTGCGCGAGCACTCGGCAGTGCCCGTACCCGCGGTGTACTGGTCAGAATCCGACCCGGACGCGTTGGGTGCGCCGTTCTTCGTGATGGAACGCATCTCCGGCGACGTGCCACCGGACGTCATGCCGTACAACTTCGGATCGTGGGTCACCGAAGCGTCACCCGAGCAGCGAAAGACCCTGCAGCGCAGCTCGGTCGACGTCCTGGCTCAGTTGCATGCCATCGACAAACCTGGTGAGCGTTTCGACTTCCTCCGACTCCCGAATTCGGGAACGACTGCACGAGAAGCATTCACGGCGCACATCGCCGAGCAGCGCGCGTACTACGAGTGGGTGGTCTCCGACGGGATCAGATCACCGCTCATCGAACGTGCCCTCGACTGGATCGAGGAGAACAATCCCGCGGACGATTCGCCGGCAGTGCTCTGTTGGGGCGACTCGCGCATCGGCAACGTCATGTACCAGGACTTCGCGCCGGTAGCCGTACTGGACTGGGAAATGGCAACTCTCGGCCCGCGGGAGATGGATCTGGGCTGGATGGCATTCCTGCACAGGTTCTTCGAGGACATCGCCGGACTGGCGAACCTACCCGGTCTTCCCGACTTCCTTCGACTGCCGGATCTCGCGCAGACCTACGCCGAGATCACCGGCCACACCCCACACGATCTGGAGTTCTACGTTACCTATGCCGCACTGCGTCAGGCGGTCATCATGTGGCGAATCCAGGCTCGCGCCATAGCTTTCGGCCAGTCACAGCGACCCGAAGACCCCGACGACATGATCATGCACCGCGCTTCGCTCGCCGCGATGCTCGACGGTACCTACTGGGAGAGGTTGGCCTGACATGCTCTCACCGATGGACGACTATCCCGTTCACCAGATCGCCGAACCGATCCGTCACGTAGCCACCTCGGATCGAAACTTCTACGACCGCTACTACTTCAACTGCTACCCCACGGAATCCCCCGACGTGTTCCTCATCGTCGGACTCGGCCAGTACCCCAACCTCGGCGTCATGGACGCCTTCGCGGTACTGCGCCGCGGTGACGACCACATCGTTGCTCGTATGTCGAAGGCTCTGGGCGCCGACCGCACCGACACCACCGTCGGGCCTTTGCGCATCGAAGTGCTCGAAGGGCTGCAGAAGCTCCGCGTCGTCCTCGAACCGGGCAGCGAATACGATCTCTCCTTCGACATCACCTTCGATGCCACCATCCCCGCGGCGCTCGAGCCCAAGCACTTTCGCCGTCAACTCGAACGAGTCACGTTCGACACCTCACGCTTCCTGCAGACCGGCACGTGGACCGGATCGCTCACCGTCGACGGGGAGGACTTCGCGATCGACCCGAAGACGTGGCGAGGTAACCGCGACCGCTCGTGGGGTGTGCGTCCGGTCGGTGAAGCCGAACCGCAAGGCAGACGCGCCGTCGACGGAATCCAGAACTTCTTCTGGATCTACGCGGTCATGCAGTTCGACGAGTTCACGATCTCGGTGATCATGCAGGAAGACGAGCAAGGCAGGCGCATCGTCGAAGAAGCCATGCGAGTGTGGCCGGACGAAGCCAGGGACAACGAATGGCTCGGCCGACCCGAACACGAACTGACGTTCTGCCCCGACACCCGCGACGTCACCGGAGCGACCATCACCTTCCACCGGCCAGGCGGTGAAGTCCTCACCGTCGCCTGCGAACTGCTGCTGGCCAACTACATCGGAATCGGCACCGGCTACGGGCTCGAACAGGACTGGCGTCACGGAATGTGGCAGGGCGAACTCGTCGTACAAGGGCTCCGCCACAAGGTCCACGAGATCGAACCGTTCCAACGCATGTTCTCCCCCGTCGACAACCTCGCGTCCTTCACGCTCACCGAAGGCACGAACACCAACACCGGCACCGGTCTTTTCGAGGTAGCCGCCATCGGACCGCACGAGAAATACGGATTCACCAGTTTCACCGACACCGCACAGGCAGACGACGCGTATGCCCTCGCGGCGACCGACAACACCGAGGAATGAATTGATGACTGACTACGACAAGCTCTACATCGGTGGAGCATGGGTGGCCCCGGCCACCGACCAGGTACTCGAAGTGTTCTCTCCCGCAACGGAGGAGCGCGTCGGCAGCTGTCCCATCGCAGCACCGGCAGACATCGACGCGGCCGTGTCCGCAGCCCGCGCGGCGTTCGAGGGACCGTGGTCACGCACCACCCCCGCCGAGCGCGGCGCGATCCTCGCCAAGGCCGCCAAGCTGATCGAAGAGCGCAGCGCGGAGATCAACCAGCTCATCTCCAACGAGATGGGCCAGCCGCCCGCCATGGTCGGCATGATGCAGCAGACCCCGTCGATGGCGACGCTGGGCTACTACGCCGAGCTGGCCGACAAGTTCGCGTGGGAAGAGAAGCGCACCGGCGCATTCGGGCAGACCAAGGTGACCCGTGAGCCCGTCGGCGTCGTCGCCGCCGTGCTGGCCTGGAACGTCCCGCTGTTCCTGGCGATCAACAAGCTGGCCCCCGCACTGCTCGCCGGCTGCACCGTACTGCTCAAGCCCGCACCCGAATCCCCTCTCTCTGTCCACGTGATCGCCGAGATCTTCACCGAGGCAGGTGTTCCCGAAGGCGTCATCTGCGTGCTCCCCGGCGGAGCCGAGACCGGCGAATATCTGGTCTCTCATGCGGGCATCGACAAGATCACGTTCACCGGATCCAGTGCCGTCGGCCGCAAGATCGGTGCCATCGCCGCACAGAACCTCAAGCGCTGCTCCCTCGAACTGGGTGGCAAGTCCGCCGCGATCATCCTCGAGGACGCCGACATCGCCGCCGGAATGCCGATGCTCGTCATGTCCGGCCTGATGAACACCGGTCAGGCCTGTGTCGCTCAGACCCGAATCCTCGCTCCCCGTTCGCGTTACGACGAGGTCATCGAGGGAATGAAGACCGCCGCAGGCTTCATGACCGTCGGCGATCCGTCCGATCCCGCAGCACAACTCGGCCCGCTGATCTCCGAGAAGCAGCGCGAGCGCGTCGAGGGTTACATCGCCAAGGGTAAGGAAGAAGGCGCGCGCGTCGTACTCGGTGGTGGACGCCCCGCCGGCCTGGACAAGGGCTGGTACGTCGAGCCGACGATCTTCGCCGACGTGGACAACTCGATGACCATCGCACGCGAGGAGATCTTCGGACCCGTTCTCTCGGTGATTCCGTACGACTCCGAGGACGAGGCCATCAAGATCGCCAACGATTCGGATTACGGCCTCGCCGGATCGGTGTGGACCACCGACATCGATCACGGACTCGAAGTTGCTGCGCAGATCCGCACGGGTACCTACGCGATCAACTGGTACGCCTTCGATCCCGGATCGCCGTTCGGTGGTTACAAGAACTCCGGTATCGGGCGCGAGAACGGACCTGAGGGCCTCGAAGCCTTCTGCGAGACCAAGTCCGTACTCATGCCGCCCGGCTACGTGGGCTGACCCACCCGGGAGTTGGCACCCTTTGCTGACAGTTGGCACCCGTTCCGACCTGCCGGAACGGGTGCCAGCCCCATGAAATGGGTGCCAACTCCCAGCGAATCCACAGATCCACCCGGTACCGTCGAAAACGAATCAGTCATCTCACAAAGGACATTCATATGCTCACCAACGCCATCAACGCTTTCCTCGCACTCTGGGGCAGCGCCTCCGTCGGCAGCAGTGGATACCAGATCCCGCCGGGAACCCTTCCCTTCGGTTCCTGAGACAGGACAACAGAACCCGCTGAGCGCACTTCGCGCTCAGCGGGTTCTCTGTTTCGCCGACCTATATCTACCGGTCCAGAACGTGATCCACCAATTGATTCTCGTGACCGGAGACCAAGGCCTCGGCATCACCGGCGTCCACGTGCCCGAACCAGGTACCGCCGGGGTTCGCGATCACCAACGGCCCCAGGTTGCACGGGCTCAGACAACCGGTTCCGGTCACCTTCGACGAGGTACCTTTGGCCGCCGCGCTCATCGCCCGGTGCAACGGTCCTGCTCCGTACGCCATACAGCGAGGGCCCTTGCACACCAACAGATGCCTATCGTGCTGCTCGATCACGGACCACGCCGGACTGCGATACGACGCCGGACTGGCAGTGATCGGCTTTCCCGCCGAGTCGAGTTCGTCGATCACCTGCCCGGCCACCGCACCTTCGAGCGTTTCCGTTTCATGGAGCGTCACTTCCAGTTCGGCGTCGATCCGGGTTTCGCGCCAGTTCGCAACCGCCTTGCTGGTCCACGTGAGCAGGTACCGATCCCTCGGGACCGCAACTGGAATCAACACGACCTTGTCGACGTCATCGACATGGGCTCGATCGAGTTCCTCGTGAAGGCTCGGCGAAGCGACATCGAGGTACGCAACGCGAACGTCGGCGTCGGTGCCCGCCTGAACAGCGTCGAACATCCGTCGCGCGGCCGACTCGTCGAGGCCGCTGACGGTCGGCCGCAGTACGACAATCACCCGACGCGAGCACCGGTTGTTGCTCATGCCGACGGCGCGGTTGTCCAGTCGATCCCGCTCGACGGAGCAAGCCCGAACTCTTCGATCTTCGCGCGCAACTCTTCCGCGCCGTAGATATTGGGGAACCCACTGGTGAACATGGCGAGCGGGAGTACGACGAAACGGTTCTGCTTGACGGCGTCGAGGTCACGCAGGCCTTCTCGGCTCTTGATCGCGTCGATCTTGCCCTGTACTTCGTCGGCACTCTTCTTGTAGTCCATGATCACGATGATGTCGGGTTCTGACTTCGCGACGGTCTCCCAGCTCGCTTTGAACCAGGTGTTGTCGACGTCGGCGAACACATTGGTTCCCCCGGCGACGTCGATGATTCCGTTGGGGGCTCCGTTGCCTCCGCTGGTGTACAGATCTTCTTCACCGCTGTCGTAGATCAGCACCTTCGGCTTGTCGGCGGCATCTGGCGCGGACTCCAGACGTGCCAAACGTGAATCCAATTCGGTCAATGCCTCGGCGGCGGTGTCCTCGGTTCCGAACAGCTTTCCGTAATTGGTCACGTCCGCACGAAGGGCATCCCACGGACCCATCGTGCCGAGCGCGGAATCCGCTGCGGCACTCTGCCGACAACTGTCGGAGATCACATATGCATCGATGTTGTTGCTCTGCAGCGATTCCGGCGTCACACCGGAGGCGCCCTTGAACAAGCCACTGTAGGAGCCGACCACCAGGTCCGCCTGCTTACCCAGAATCGTCTCCATCGTGATCGTTCCGTCCAGGTGTGGGACGTCCGCAATTCCAGGGCCGAACATCGACTCCATGACCGCGTCGTTGTTCGTGTTCAACACGACGGCAGCGAGACGATCCAAACCGCCGACTCGAAGAATGGTGCCGATATTGGCCGCATTGCTTGTCGCAACGACGTTCTCGATCGGAAGCTGGAAAGTGCTTTCGGTCCCGCAGTTCTCCAATGTCACCGAAGTCTTGTCTGCAGCTTCGTCCACCGGTGCAGTTGCCGAGCAGCCGGCAACTGTCAACAACGCTGTCGCGGCTACAACCGCACCGAACGACGCGCGGGTCTTGACCTGTATCAAAGTGCACTCTCCGAAAATGATTGTTGTGGTTGAGAATTTCGTGATTCGAATACGAGGTGTGAACGGCCTGTCGCGGGGTTCACGAGTTCGAAAGTCTCGACGCCGAAAACAGTTGCCACCACCGAGGTGGTGAGTACGTCGGATGGATGTCCGAACGCCCTGGCCACTCCATCCGCGAGCACGAGCACCCGATCGCACACTGCCGCAGCCAAATCGAGGTCGTGCAGTGCCATGATCACCGTCCGGTCCAACGACCGGACCAGATCGAGCAGTTCGAGTTGATGCCGGATGTCGAGATGATTGGTCGGCTCGTCGAGGATGAGCACACCGGCGTCCTGCGCGAGACCTCGGGCGAGAAACACCCGCCGACGCTCACCGCCGGAAAGCGTGTCCATCGAAGAGAACCGGTGCTCGATCATTCCGACCTCGCCCAGAGCACGATCGACGACGGCATTCTCGTGCTTTCCACCGACGCTCCAGGGCTTTGCATGTGGTGTGCGGCCCAGACTCACGTACTCGTGAACCAACAAATCGGCGGGACTCTGCTCTTCCTGCGCCACAAAGGAAATGGCTTTGGCCCTCGACCGCGCGGACATCGCGTGCACGGACTCGCCGCCGACACGAATGTCACCGCCGGCGATCGGCCCGAGACCGGCGAGAGCACGCAAGAACGTCGACTTGCCCGAGCCGTTCGGACCAACCACGCCGACCACTGCGCCGGCGTCGGCCGCGATGTCGACGCCTTTGACGATGGTTCGACGGTCGATGCGGACAACGACTCCGGACGCGGTCAGCGCCAGGGCTCGGGCGCTCACGAACTGCCACCGAATCGGTAGCGCCGACGGCCGAGAAGCAGGAGAAACAGCGGTGCACCGATCACCCCGGTCACCACGCTCAGCGGGATCTCGGTCGGCCGCAACGAGGTCCGCGCCACGACGTCGACCCACACCAGGAACGACGCGCCGATCAGCGCTGCCGCCGGCAACACCACTCGATGTCTGGCTCCGACAAGCATGCGTGTGACGTGCGGTATGACCAGGCCTACGAAGGCAATCGCGCCGGACACCGCAACCATCGTGCCGACCAACGCTGCCAGCACGCCGAACAGCACGTTTCGCAGGGTTCGGATGGGAATACCGAGCGAAGCCGCGACGTCCGGTCCGGCCGCCAGCGCGTCCAGCCAACCGTGCAGCGCGAACACCGCTGCCGTCAGCAGGAACACAACGATGACCGGCGCCCACAACTTGTCCCAGGATGCCCCGGCCAAACTTCCCAGGAGCCAGAACAATACGGACTGCGCGGCCTGGGAATCATTGGTACGCAGCACCAGAAAACTCGCGATCGCCGACAGGGCGGATGCGGTAACGGTGCCGGTCAGAACCAATCGCAGTGGAGTGATACCGCCTTGCAGCGTCGCGATGGTGAAGACGAGAATCGCAGCTCCCAACGCCCCGATCATCGCGCCGAAACTGAGCGCCCACACTCCCGCGCCGGCGAACAGTCCGGTGGTGATGACGGCGGTGGCACCGACACTCGCGCCGGACGACACTCCCAGCAGGTGGGGATCGGCAAGAGCGTTACGGACGAGGGTTTGCACCACCGCGCCGGCGACGGCAAGACCAGCGCCGACGGCCAGACCGAGCAGTACCCGAGGTGCTCTGATCCCCCACACGATCGCAAGTTCGGAACGCGTGACGGGTGGGCCTCCGAAGCGCGAGTGCACCACGTCCACCACAGTGGACACGGGGAGCATCTCGGATCCGAATGCCAACGCGCACACAGCAGAGAGCACGGCGACGACCAGCAGAGCGGGCAGCACGATACCCGGACTGAGCCGTCCTCGAGGCGCACCAGCCTTCGGCGAAGGCAGGTGGGTAGGTGGAGACAGAGCTCCGCCAACAGCATTCATGGTGTGACCGATCCATCCTCGTGGCATGACACAACGTCAACGAGGGTGGTATCTGGCTACGGTCGACGCATGGACGACCTCACAGTGGCGGGACCGCGCCGGAATTGCACCGACTTCCCATTACCTCGATGATGACGTCAGAACCATAACGGACTGTGGTCACCATTCTCGACACCGGATCAAGGTTGCGACCCGATCATCGATCTCGCGTGCCGTACGACGGCTTCCGTTCGCACTCGAAGTTCTTCGGGTGAATCCGATTCCAGCACAACCCGATGCACCTGACTGTCCACGGCAGTCACGGTCAGCCGCGACGTCAACAACGCATCCTCCGCACTGAAACCGTAGCTCTGGAGGTACTCCGAAAAGCCGAGTACCAGTTGACGATTCATTCCTTCGACCTGCTCGATGAGCTCACGCGTACGCGGAACCTGATCGTAGAGCAGGTGAAAGAACTCTCGCGGCTTACTGTTCACTTCGACCGCGCACTCCACCAACATCCTCACGGCCTCGTCCGGGGTGAGCTCACGCTCGACGATGTCGGCAAGGCAGAGCGCAAAACTCTCCCGCGCAGCACTCACGTGACGGTTCGCCAACTCCGAGAGGATCTCGTACTTGTCGCCGAAATACTGGTAGAGCGAGCCCACCGACACCCCTGCTTCGTCAGCGATCCGGTTGGTGGTCGCTGCCATGGCTTCCGAAGCGAAAACGCGAGTAGCTGCCTCCAGGATCGCGTCGTAGGTAGCCCTCGAGCGCTGCTGGGAGGGCCTTTTCCGCCGAGTCGACACGGTCCTCCGATGCGAGTTGTCAGCCGCGACGCCGATACCGAGAATTGTGTAGGTGACCAGCGCCGATTACTCGAAGTTTATGCCCGACCGGTACACCGAACACATGCCGGCGCCGACCCCGACGTGGTGGGAGTGGAACGGCAACACCGTCCACGTCGCACGGGCCGTGGTTCCAGACGCGCCGGTTCGTGTTCTCGGCATCCACGGCGCCGGCGGCTACTCGGGCGCGTTGTGGCCGTTCGCCGGGATCGGCGTGAAACTCGGCGCCGAAGTCCTCTTCCCTGACCTTCCGCTGTACGGCGACACCGTCGTAGCCGATCCCGCCGGCGTCCGGTACGAGCAGTGGGTCGATCTCCTCTGCGATCTCGTCCGGGCCGAGAAGGCAGCCGACGATCGGCCGCTGGTGTTGTTGGGAGCCAGCATCGGCGGTCTGCTGGCCTACGAGGTAGCCGCGCGGACCGGTCTGGCCGACGCCGTCGTCGCTACCTGCCTGCTCGATCCCTCGGATCCATCGGCCAGAGCTGCCGCGGCGCGGTTCGGCCCGATGGGTGTCTACGGCGCTCCCCTGATGCGGCGCACCGAACGACTGGTGGGCCGTATCCGCGTGCCCATCCGTTGGGTCGCCGACGTGGCGAACATGAGCAGCAATCGGGAGCTCGCAACGCTGTGCGCAACCGATCCGCGCGGTGGCGGTGTTCGGGTGCCACTCGGATTCCTCAGCAGCTACTTCTCGTTCGACCACACCGCACCCGAAGCATTTCGGACGACGCCCGTTCTGCTCACCCACCCGGCCGACGACCGATGGACGCCACCCGAACTGAGCCTGCAGTTCCTCCGCCGCATCAACGCACCCACCGAATTCGTGATGCTGGACGGGTGCGGGCACTTTCCCGTCGAAGAGCCGGGCCTGACGCAGTTCCACGACGCCGTCGCCACACTGCTGCACTCCGTCGCCGAGCGTCACCGCACGAAACCGTCGTCACCCGCCTAGCCTGAGAATCGTGAGCACCGAAACGGAAGCATCGGCCGACGAGAGCACCACGACGGTCGTACTGGCGTTTGCGGCGAACGCGCTGATCGCCGGTGCCAAGACGGCGGCCGCCATCGTCACCGGATCTGCATCGATGGTCGCAGAGGCCACCCACTCCTGGGCCGATACCGGCAACGAAGTGCTGCTGCTGATCGCGAACCGCCGCTCGAAAAGGGTTCCCGACCGAGACCAGCCACTCGGCTACGGCCGGGAGGCATACATCTGGTCGATGTTCGCCGCTCTCGGACTGTTTGCACTCGGCGCGGGTGTCTCGATCACTCATGGCATCCAGGAACTGTTCCATTCCGAACCGGCGTCCGACTTCGGTGTCGCCTACGCCGTCCTCGGCGTCTCGTTCATCCTCGAAGGCATCTCGTTCCGGCAGGCGTACAAACAACTCCGAAACGAAGCGTCCGCCGTGAACCGCGACGTCATGACCCAGGCACTCAACACATCCGACCCGACGACTCGGGCCGTGTTCGCCGAAGATGCTGCGGCACTTATCGGTTTGGTCATCGCGTTCGTCGGTGTCCTGTTGCACCAGGTCACCGGTTCACCCATCCCCGACGCCCTCGGCTCCATCTTCGTCGGCATTCTCCTCGGGGTCATCGCAATCATCCTGATAGATCGGAACCGCCGCTTCCTGGTCGGCGAAGAGGCCTCACCGACGCTGCGGGCAGCAGCCGTCGAAGCTCTCACCCAACTGCCCGAGATCAACCGAATCACGTTCCTGCGTATGGAATACCTCGGGCCGCGACAGGTCTACCTGGTGGCCAGCGTCGACCTGGTCGGTGACTACGCGGAATCCCGAGTTGCCCACACGTTGCGCGAACTCGAGCGCTCACTCGAGCAGAGCCCACGTGTCGTGCGGGCGATCCTGACCCTCTCGACCCCCGAAGAACCGTCGATCACAGTCTGAACTTCCGGCCGGGCGATAGGCTCGTCCGATGCGCGCACTGATCGTGATTCTGGCGGTTCTGGGATTTGTCGTCGGGGGAATTCCCCTGGTGGGCAGTCTGATCGACGTGATGACCAGTCCTGACGAGACCATCGTCTATCAGGGTTCCTACGTACCACTGCGCGGCGTACAGATGGCTCGGGACTACGAGTCGTCGTTGAACATCGCTTTCGACGCCCGATCGGACAATCCACGCTGGCTCGTCCTGGCCTGCTATCCCCTGATCGGAGCAGCACTGGGCGCTCTGACTGCCGTCGTACTGGGACGTCGCGGGTGGCACCTGACGCGAGCCTGAACAGACGCCGATGGCCACCCGCCGTCTACACGAGGGGTGGCCATCCGAGGAATACGTTCAGATGTACATCGCAGGGTCGATGTAACTGTTCGGGTCCACCAGTTTTTCCTTGGTGGTCCGTGGCCGCGCCACCGCCGGGATACCCGTCGCGATGGATTCGGCCGGAACATCTCTGGTGACAACGGCATTGGCGCCGATAGCGCTACCTTCACCGATGACGACAGGTCCGAGGATCTTGGCACCAGCGCCGACGGTTACCCGATCACCCAGCGTCGGGTGACGTTTGACCTGTTCGAGCGAGCGACCACCGAGAGTGACGCCGTGATAGAGCATCACGTCGTTACCGACCTCGGCCGTCTCCCCGATCACGACGCCCATGCCGTGGTCGATGAAGAACCGTCGACCGATGGTGGCACCGGGATGAATCTCGATGCCGGTGACGAAGCGTGTCAGCTGCGAGAGCACTCGCGCCGGGCCGCGTAGCGCAGGGACGGCCCACATGCGATGTGCAACCCGATGCGCCCAAATAGCATGCAGCCCTGAATAAACGAGCGCGTTCTCCGCATTGCTGCGCGCGGCAGGATCCTGACCGCGCGCAGCCTGCAGGTCCTCGCGAATTGTCCCGAGGATACTCACAAGTCTCAGTCCCGGATGTGTTCGAACAGCGGGGTGGAGATGTAACGCTCGCCGAAGTCACACACGACAGCCACGATCAGCTTGCCGGCGTTTTCCGGACGCTTCGCCAACTCGAGTGCTGCCCAGACGATGGCGCCGGACGAGATGCCGCCCAGGATGCCTTCCTTGGTGCCGAGTGCGCGAGCGACCTCGATGGAATCGGGGAACGAGACGTCGATGATCTCGTCGTAGATCTCGCGATCGAGGACGTCGGGCACGAAGTTCGCGCCGATTCCCTGGATCTTGTGGGGGCCGGGCTGGCCACCGTTGAGGATCGGCGAGTCGATGGGCTCGACGCCCACGATCTTGACCTCGGGCTTGTACTTGCGAAGGGTGCGTCCGACGCCGGTGATGGTGCCGCCGGTGCCGATGCCGGACACGAAGATGTCGACGGCGCCGTCGGTGTCGGCCCAGACCTCTTCGCCCGTCGTTGCCTCGTGGATGGCCGGGTTGGCCGGGTTCGCGAACTGGCTGGCCGAGACGGCGTTCTCGGTCTGCTCGACGATTTCCTTGGCCTTGGCGACCGCACCGGCCATGCCCTCGGATCCCGGGGTCAGCACGATCTCGGCGCCGTAAGCACGCAGCATCACGCGACGCTCGGTGGACATGGTCTCGGGCATGGTCAGGATGACCTTGTAGCCACGAGCAGCACCGACCATGGCGAGTGCGATACCCGTGTTACCGCTGGTTCCCTCGACGATCGTGCCACCGGGCTTGAGTGCTCCGGACTTCTCGGCGGCGTCGATGATCGCCACGCCGATCCGGTCCTTGACGCTGTTGGCCGGGTTGTAGAACTCGAGCTTGACGGCGACCTGTGCGTCCAGGCCCTCGGTCAGACGGTTGAGCCGCACGATCGGGGTGCGCCCGACCAATTCGGTCACGTTGTTGTAGATCCCGCTCATATCTGGTCCTCCTGAGGATCGAGTGTGTCGACCCGCTCGCTGATCACTGCTTTACGGCTGAACTGCATAACGGCTGAACTGCTTAACGGCTACAGGCAAGGGCATACAGACGACCGATGCCGCATCGGTTCATCAAATTGAACCAATGCGGCATCAGGCCACTACATACGGGGGCGGTTTATCAGGCCAACCGCTGCTTCAGAGCTTCGAACTCGTCGCGAATGCCGGTCGGCAGCTTCTCGCCGACGAAGTCGAACCACTCTTCGATGAGCGGGATCTCGGCCTTCCACTCGTCGATGTTGACCGCGAGGGCCTCGGTGATGTCGGCGTCCGACACGTCCAGTCCTTCGATGTCGAGTGCCGATCCGGTGGGAACGACGCCGATCGGGGTGTCGATACCGGCAGCCTTGTGCTCGATACGCTCGACGATCCACTTCAGGACGCGGGAGTTCTCGCCGAAGCCTGGCCACAGGAAGCGTCCGTCGTCGCCGCGGCGGAACCAGTTGACGTAGAAGACCTTGGGGAGCTTGGACGCGTCCGCGGACTTGCCGAGGTCGATCCAGTGCTGGAAGTAGTCACCGACGTTGTAGCCGAGGAACGGCAGCATTGCCATCGGATCGCGGCGAACCGTACCGACCTGGCCTTCGGCTGCTGCGGTCTGCTCGGAGCCGACCGTTGCACCCATGAAGACGCCGTGCTGCCAGTCGCGAGCCTCGGTGACCAGCGGAACCGTCGTCTTGCGGCGTCCGCCGAACAGGATTGCCGAGATCGGCACGCCCTTCGGGTCGTCCCACTCGGGAGCCATGATCGGGCACTGCGACATCGGGGTGCAGTAACGCGAGTTGGGATGAGCCGCATGGGTGCCCGACTCGGGCGTCCACTCGTTGCCCTTCCAGTCGATCAGGTGCTGCGGGTCGCCTTCGAGGCCTTCCCACCAGACGTCACCGTCGTCAGTCAGAGCGACGTTGGTGAAGACCGTGTTGCCCTGGTCGATGGTGCGCATGGCGTTGGGGTTCGAGGACCAGTTGGTGCCGGGAGCCACGCCGAAGAAACCGAATTCCGGGTTGACGGCGTACAGCTGTCCGTCCTCACCGAAACGCATCCAGGCGATGTCGTCACCGAGGGTCTCGGCGCGCCACCCGGGGATGGTCGGCTGGATCATCGCGAGGTTGGTCTTGCCACAAGCGGAGGGGAATGCCGCCGCGATGTAGTAGGCCTTGTCCTCGGGCGAGATGAGCTTGAGGATGAGCATGTGCTCGGCCAGCCAGCCCTCGTCGTGCGCCATTGCCGAGGCGATACGCAGCGAGTAGCACTTCTTGCCCAGGAGAGCGTTTCCGCCGTAGCCGGAACCGAAGCTCCAGATCTCACGATCCTCGGGGAAGTGGGTGATGTACTTGGTGTCGTTGCACGGCCACGCGACGTCTTCCTGGCCTTCGGCCAGCGGAGCGCCCAGCGAGTGCAGCGCCTTGACGAAGAATCCGTCGGTGCCGAGCTTGTCGAGAACCTTGCTGCCCATGCGGGTCATGACGCGCATGGATACGACGACGTACTCGGAATCGGTGAGCTCGACGCCCAGCTTCGGGTCCTCGGCGTCGAGGGGGCCCATGCAGAACGGCACGACGTACATGGTGCGTCCACGCATGCAACCGCGGTACAGGTCACCCATGAGGGTGCGCATCTCCGCCGGGTCCATCCAGTTGTTGGTGGGACCTGCGTCGATTTCTTCCTTCGAGCAGATGTACGTACGCGATTCGACTCGCGCGACATCGGACGGATCGGAGTTGCCGAGGAAAGAGTTCGGCTTCTTCTCGTCGTTGAGGCGGGTGAAGGTTCCTGCCTCGACCAACTTCGTTGTCAGTCGGTCCCATTCTTCGTCCGAGCCGTCTGCGAAGACGACGCGATCCGGCTGGGTGAGTTCGGCAACCTCTTGCACCCATGCAAGCAGTTCCTTGTGCTGCGTGGGGGGCGTGCCGTCAGTTCCATTGAGACCGGGAATGGTCGCTGAGGTCATCAAACTCTCCTGGGGTGAGCCGGAACCGGGTTCTCGTGACACCGGATGCGAACTGCAGCGCCCCGATACCAGTCGATCCCGGTGTCCCCCTCTCGACGGGGTCCAGCCGCGTCATCCACTCACGTGGATTTCACGGACGCCGGGTGTCCTATGTATTGAGGTTAACGCTGGCTGTTCACCTGCAGGTAATCGGGTGCGGTCAGAAATGTCACAGAAACGATTCAGTTGGTGTGTTCAGGTGCCTACCCGGCGCTCAGAGCACATAAACGGAAGCTTTTCAGAGCGCTCCGGCATCGATTTTCTGCCACACGAGGGCGCCTTCGTCGTCTCGACTGCATTCCCAGGCCGAGTAGTCGCCGTCCGACTCGATCATCGTGAGGCGATCGGCGCTACCGTCGCGATCGAAATCGGACACGATCACGACGGCGTCGTCGGAGTGGACGACACGGCTGTCGACCGTTCCGTCACCGTCCAAGTCGAAGGCGTCGAAGTTCAGGTCGCCGGCATCGACCGGTCCCGACGCGGGCCCGAAGGTCTCGGGCTCGATACGCCCAGGATCGAGCGCTTCGGCTTCGTGCCCGTCGATGTGTCCGGCCGTGATCAGAAGTGCGTCCATTACTCCCCCTACTGGATGGTGACCTACTGCTTCGGCAACCCCTACCGAAACCGTCCGCTCAGTATTACCAGACCCCGACGATCAGTCGTGGCCGAAATTGCCGCACTGTGGAGAACTCTGCACTCGCGGAATGATCAGTAGGCGGTGTTCAAAACGGCGAGGTCGCGCTCGCACGACGCGAGCTGACCCGATCTGGCCGCGGCGAGCTCACGAAGTTCACCGTCGATCTCCACGATTCGAGCCTGCGCCGACGCCAACTGCTCGCGACTCTCCGCCATGATCGCCGCTCCCAGATCCGCCTCGGCCTCGAGCAGCACGCTCTGCACTCGCTGCTCCCACTGAGCGCGAACCGCCGACATCGATTCGACGATCCACGACCTGGAGTGGGCACGATCGGCCGTCAGCCCGCGAGTTCGCGCCAACCACCACGCCGCGGCGCCACCCAGAATCAACGTCACGGGGATACTTGCGAACTCCAAGGCCGGAATCATTTCCAGCGGAGTCACTGCGATACGGCCGAGGCCGAGACCCGCGGACGCGCCGACAAGAATTGTCACCCGGTCCTCGTTTCCGCGCTGACGGCCCGGCAGGCCCTCCGGAATCTGCGGGGAAGGCATGTATCCGTTCGTGCCCGCCACTTCCACCGCTGCCGCCATCGCGGCGTCGAACACCCGGGTGTGATGGTCGACCTCGTGCTGCAGTCGCGTCGGCACGCTGCCCAATTCGGCTCGCGAGGCCGCATCGACCCAGGCACGTGCCCCGGCGACCGTCGCCCGGGTTGCTTCGGCGATTTGTTGTGACAGATCCCCGCGCGCTCGTTGCAGTCGGCTTCGCACCTGCACCAGGCGTTCGCCTCGCCGGCCGTCACGGTCTGCGAGCAGCTGCGATCGCTCGGCCCGCAGTTCGGCACCAGGAACACTGTCACGTAGATTCCGGATCTCCATCTCGATCATCCGGCGCGTCTGTGCGATGACTCCGGAATCCGAACCACCTGCTTCCCTCTCCCGTGCCGCCCGGCTCACGACCGCAACGAGTGACTGCTCCTGACCAGGCGCAATCGGGACCACCGGAGCCTGAGCAAAAGCGGTGCAGTGCAAAGCGAGAATCTCGGCATCACGCCGGCGCACCGCCTGCCAGTCTCGATAGACGTCGACGCGGGTCAGCGCCACCACCACCGGGGTTCCGCTCGCCGCAGCGTCGCCGAGGAGAAGGAGATCCTCGCGTCCGATCACACTGGCGGCGTCGACGACCAGAAGTACGACGTCGGCGTCCACCTCGCGTGTCACTGTCGAACAGTCATCCGAAGCATCGAACATCTGCGCGACGTCTTCCCGTCCACACCTTGGTGGACCGACAACGTAAATGCGAGTGTCACTGGATGTTTCGGCGGCGACCCGGCGACCCGGATCGGATGCCGGATTCCATCGCTGCACCACGCGCAGCACCGAATCCGGAAGTACCGAAACGCTATTCATCGGTCACCGCCGGGGCAGAGCGATCGCCTCCGAGCTGCGCCCACCGACGCACATACCCGCGTCGAATCAGTGAGACCCTTTGTTGCGGAAACTGTTCCGACTCGTCCACGAGCTCGCCCCACCACCGGCTGCACGTGCCCGCGTCGTCAGCGGTACGAGGATCGGGAGGCTCGCCTTGACGCAGGGCTCGAATTTCGGGGCTCATCATCGCCGCCGCAGCGCCGAACAACACCGCGGAGTCCGAACTCAGATACAACTCGATCTCGTCCCTGCCCGCAGCGCTGCGCGAGGCAGATCGCCTCAGCGCCGGGCCGATCTGCTCGACCCGGCCCCACCACTGCGCCTCCAGAACAGGTCCGAGAGCCGCGAACAACTCTTCGACGCCGCGCCCGGTCAGTGTCTCCACCGGAACCGTGGGCACGCCGACGTTCTCCGAGATTTCCGCCGCCCGTCCCAGCGCCTCGTCCCAGCGCGGACCGAACAAGTCAGCCTTGTTCGCAGCGACGACCACACGATCGGAAACTCGAGCAATGGCTCGGCCGTCGACGTCGCGGACCGCGTCGACCACCACGTAGACAACGCAACGAGGACCCAGATCGGGGTTCGACGTTCCAGGGACATCGAATGCCCTCGACTCGGTCACCACAACCGGTGCGCCGACAACTCTGCGCGAGAACCGGTCGTCGCGCCCCAGGATCCGCGCCAAAGACGACCGCCCCACCCCGGCTCGCCCGGCGACCACCAATTCGAGCGGCGCTGTCAGCGATCCGAGCACCGAGTGAACCGCCTCTGCGGCTCCCGAATCGATCGACGTCAGCCGATATGCCAGAGCGCGCAGCTGATCGATCGGCTCCGAGCAGGCGTCGTCGATCGATTCTGCGGGCAACATTCGTGACCAATTACTGCATGCAAATCCTGTGTTCATCCCCACCCCACGTCCCCACCGTGTCGGTGAGATTCTGTCAGGTTCTCGGCAAGGACGGCAGGTGACACCACCCTTTCGCCGACAGTCCGAAGTCGACGGTTTCAGGACTTTCCGTGGAAAGTCTCAACTCAAACTTCAGACCCGTCTGCGCTAAACGGGGGTCATGCGTGACAATGGGTTCGTGAACGAAGCCGATCAGCATGCACCGCAGACCCCTGACACGGGGCAGACGGACCACACCAAGGGGTCCCGTCTCCATCCGAGAGTGACCAGCTTTCGCTCTCGCCGGGGTGCGCTGACCGACGCACAGCAGCAGGCTTGGGACCGTCAGTGGCCGCTCATCGGCGCCGACGTCTCGGACACACCGCTCGACGCGAACGCCTGGTTCGGACGTGAAGCACCCCTGATCATCGAGATCGGTTCGGGTACCGGCACCGCGACGGCCGCAATGGCCAAGGCGGAACCGCACGTGAACCTGATCGCGATCGAGGTGTACCGCCCCGGGCTGGCGCAGCTTCTCCAGCAGGTCGAACGCGAAGAAATTCCCAACGTCCGCGTACTGCGCGGTGACGCGATGGACGTACTCGAGAACATGGTCGCCCCCGAATCGCTGACGGGCGTCCGGGTGTTCTTCCCGGATCCGTGGCCCAAAGCCCGACATCACAAGCGTCGCCTCCTGCAGGGGCCGACGTTCGCGCTGATCGCCAACCGTCTCAAGCCTGGCGGAGTGCTGCACGTGGCAACCGATCACGCCGAGTACGCCGAATGGATCGAAGAAGCCGGCAATGCCGAGCCGCTGCTGACCGCACTCGACTGGGAGTCTCCGATGACCCACGAGCGTCCGGTCACCAAGTTCGAGGACAAAGCCCATAAGGTCGGAAGTGCAATCACCGAGCTTATATGGGGGAAGATCAGAGCATGAGCGTCAGCGAACAGCTATCCGACGACGTGACGTCGTCGGAATCTCCTCTCGACTTCGGTCGTGACTCCCGCCACCCCAAGCGGGTGCTTCTGGTCTGGGACGCCCCTAACCTCGACATGGGCCTCGGCGCCATCCTCGGTGGCCGGCCTACCGCCGCCTACCGGCCACGATTCGACGCTTTGGGTCGTTGGCTGCTCTCTCGCACCGCCGAACTGTCCGCACAGAACAGCGGCACGCTCGAGCCTGAAGCGACCGTCTTCACCAACATCGCGTCCGGCAGCGCCGACGTCGTTCGTCCTTGGGTCGAAGCCTTGCGTAACGTGGGTTTCGCGGTGTTCGCCAAGCCGAAGGTCGATGAAGACAGCGATGTCGATTCGGACATGCTCGAGCACATCGCGCTCCGGTACGGCGAGGGCCTCGCCGGAATCATGGTCGCCTCCGCCGACGGCCAAGCGTTCCGCGAACCTCTCGAGGACATCGCAGCAACCGGTATCCCGGTCCAGGTTCTCGGGTTCCGTGAACACGCCAGCTGGGCTGTGTCGTCCGATATCTTGGACTTCGTCGATCTCGAGGACATCCCAGGTGTCTTCCGTGAGCCTCTGCCACGGGTAAGCCTGGACACCCTGCCCGACGAGGGCGCCTGGTTGCAGCCGTTCCGACCGCTTTCTGCCCTGCTCATCGGGCGAAAAAGTGTTGCCGAGTAGGAGTTGATCAGTGTTCGCCAGCTGGGGAAGCATCGTCTATCGAGCCCGCTTCACCGTCATCGCTGTCATGGTGGCGGGGCTCCTCGGGCTCGCTGCGTACGGCCTGAGCCTGCAGGATCATCTCAGCCAGAGCGGCTGGGACGATCCGGGGTCGGAATCGGTAGAGGCTGCCAAACTCGCTGACGGCACGTTCGGACGCAGCACGACGGGTGACGTTCTGGCGCTGTACACGGCGCCGGAGGGCAAGACCGTCGACGACCCCGAGTTCCAAGCGAAGGTCATCGACAATCTGCAGCGACTCGTCGCCGACAACCCCGACCAGATCATGAAGATCAACGGCTCGTACTTCAAGGTCGACAACGGTCTCTCGGTGGCGGCCCTGGCGGACAAGACCAAGCAACACGCGGTCACCAGCATCGCGATCGCCGGAGACAACGACACCGCGGTGTCCAACAACTTCCGCGACGTCGAGTCGCAGTTCTACATCGACGGCGTCGACGTGCAACTCGCCGGCCTGCAACCTGTCGCGAATTCGCTCAACGACACGATGGCCAACGACATCAAGCGCATGGAAATGCTCGCGATTCCTGCTGTCGGTGTCCTGCTGTTCTTCGTCTTCGGTGGCGTCGTCGCTGCTGCCCTCCCGTTGATCGTCGGCGGTCTGACCGTCATCGGCGCCAACGGCATCATTCGACTGATCACCAACTTCACCGAGGTCAACGCGTTTGTTGCGCCCGTGGTCTCTCTGGTCGGCCTGGGTCTGGCGATCGACTACGGACTGTTCATCGTCAGCCGTTTCCGAGAAGAGATAGCCGAGGGGTACGACACCCCGACCGCTGTACGCCGAACGGTCATGACGGCGGGTAGAACGGTCATGTTCTCGGCGACCATGGTTGCCGTCAGCCTCGGCGGTCTGCTGTTGTTCCCGCAGGGCTTCCTCAAATCGGTGGCTTACGGCGCCATTGCTGCCGTCATGCTTGCCGCGATCTCGTCCATCACGATTCTTCCCGCGATTCTCGGCATTCTCGGCAAGCGGATCGACGCGCTGACCTTCAAGAAGCTGCGCCAGACCAAGACCAACGAGGAAATCGAGAACGGTTTCTGGGGCAAGCTCACCCGCTGGGTCATGCAGCATCCGCTCAAGGTCGCGGTCCCGATCGTCGCGGCTCTACTGCTGATGATCATTCCGCTGACGGGCATCAAGTTCGGCGGTATCAACGAGACGTACCTGCCCCCGGACAGCCCCACGCGTGTCGCGCAGGCGCAGTTCGACGAACTCTTCCCGGGCAATCGCACCGAGCCCGTTCGACTCGTCATCGAGGGAGCCGACAACACCACTCTCGGTCAGATTTCCAAGACCGCAAATGCTGCGCCGGGTCTGGTCGAGAAGTTCACCCCGGAGGTTGCGACGAAGGACGGTGTCAACGTCCTCAAGGCCGGTCTGACGGAGCGGAACGAAGCACGTCCCACCATCGACTATCTGCGGTCCGCGGACTGGCCCGAGGGCACAACTGTGCTGGTCGGCGGTACTCCGGCCATCGAGCAGGACAGCGTCGACGCATTGCTCGATCGTCTGCCGCTGATGGTCGTATCCGTCATCCTGCTGACGACCTTGCTGATGTTCTTGACGTTCGGCTCGCTCGTCCTGCCCATCAAGGCCGCATTGATGAGCGCGCTCGGACTGGGTTCGACGCTCGGAATCTTGACCTGGATCTTCATCGACGGGCACGGTTCCGGTCTGTTGAACTTCACACCGGGGCCGATCATGTCTCCCGTCCTGGTGTTGATCATCGCGATCGTCTACGGCCTGTCGACCGACTACGAAGTGTTCCTGCTCTCCCGCATGGTCGAAGCGCGAGCGCAGGGCGCGAGTACTACCGAATCCATCCGTATCGGCACGGCACATACCGGACGAATCATCACCGCTGCCGCACTGATTCTGATCGTGGTCACCGGCGCATTCGGCTTGTCCGATCTGGTGATGATGAAATACATCTCCTACGGCATGATCTCCGCGCTGATCATCGACGCGACTCTCATCCGAATGTTCCTGGTCCCCGCGACCATGAAACTGCTCGGCGACGACTGCTGGTGGGCTCCGGCCTGGATGAAGCGGATCCAGCAGAAGATCGGGCTGGGCGAGCCGATCCTCGACAACGAGCTGGTACTCGCGAACGTCCCGCAGATCGCGCCTGTCGGTGCGATCGCCGGACCGGGTCAGCCGCGCAAGATCGAAGCGGCCTCGCGGGTCATGCCGCCGCCTGCCCCGGCTGCACAGCCGGAAAGCGGACCTCGCGTTCCCGATCCTCTCACCGAGCCCATTCCGCTCAGCGAAATGGCGATCAAGGCACCCAACACGGAGGCTCCCGCCGCCGAGAAGCCGGCACCGCGACGTCGTCTCGATATCGGGAGTGCAGCCAGCGCCCCCCAGAACCTGATCGAGGCACCGGTACCCAATCCCTCGTACCGGCCGCAACCGAATGCCAGCGACAAGCGCAGAAACCCCACGCCCGCTGCGCCGGCCGAGCGTCCCATCGAGAGTTGGTTGTCGGACCTGCGGGCCCGGGAACAGACTCCCCCGGCCTCACGTCCACTGCCGGTGGTCCGGACGCCTTCGCGGACAAACGGTTCGGCGACCAACGGTGCTGCCAGCAGCAGTTCAGGCTCCAACGGCGCGAGCCGGAACGGCTCCGCAAACGGTGCTACCAACGGCTCTGCAACAAACGGTTCAGCCCCGACCTCGGTGGAGGCGACCCCCCAGTCGCCGCCTCCACCGACCGCTCCGGAGCGTCGTAACGGGGTTTTCACGGATTCGCCTTCGCCTACCAACGAGCCCCGAGTCTCGGACGCCACCCCTGACGGCGACGACAACGCCACCGGCAGGCACCGGCCTGACGACGCAGGCGCCATCAGCGTGAGCGAGCTCATCGCTCGCCAGAAGCGAAGCTGACCTGCTCCTGCTCCTGCTTGGCGAAGGCTCGTGCATAACGTGTCCCGACCAGCAGGAGCAGCAAGCCGACCACCAGGAAGGCAACGCTACGCACCAGCCCACTGAGTGTGGCCAGGTCGAAGAGGAACAGCTTTGCCACGGCCGCACTGGTGAGAGCAAGCCCGGCTCCGAGCAAGACGCGAGCGTGCTGGCGGTTGTTCAATCCGAGCACCAGCGCTGACGTGGCGGCAAGCATCCAGACGATGGTTGCAACGCTGTGCCCGGCAACGAAACCGGTTGCACTGTCGAAAATTTCGACGCCGGATGAGACGAGCGCGCACGTCACCGCGTAGAGGACACCGAACCCTGCGGCCGCCCATAGAACCGCTGCATTCGAATCGGCAATCAACTTCAGTCGGTGAATCGCCCAGACCAGCATCACCAGTGCACCTATCGCCGTCAGGCTCGAGAGTGCCGTGATCGCACCGAGTTGCATGGATGCGGCGCGAGCGGTCGTCAACGCCTCCGGCGGAACCGTCGTGAGGTATCCGATCGATCCGATTGCCGCAAAGACGGTTCCGAGGGCGAAGACGAAGCGCGAACCCGCATACAGCGAGACTCCGAGGAAGATCATTCCGACCGTGAGGATCAGCGGTACGACCAGAGATTCAGTCGCCCCGGAGAAGCAGCAGAGCAACAATGCGAGGGCGCCGGTTGCGCCCAGTCCGAATCGCAGTTGCGTCGGCAAAGGCTTGGCCGCCGCTGCAGCCGAAAGAAGTAGTGCCGCAGCAATTCCGTACAGCACTGCGGATTCGGTGCGCCCGAGCACGGCTCCGACGCACATCAGCGGAAGGGACGAGACGACAAAGGTAGCGGTGGACCACGCCCCTGCAATGCCGTCACGCGAGGGCGAACCCGTCCACTGCATAACCATCGCGCAGCCGGCCCCCACGATTGCAACCATGCCGGCACTGATCACCAATTGCACTGCACTGTTACCGGATTCGCCGAAGATGGACTTCGACGCTATCGCTGCGAGCAGTGCGAGAACCACCGGTGCGGTGCGCGCCATGCCCAGGTATTTCCAGTCACGACCGAGCTGGGCGGAGAATGTCGCCGATTGGATCGCGAAGAGGAAACCGATGAGGGTCAACGATATTCCCGACGTCAACACGGGAGCCAGCAGCGCTGCTCCCAGAACGATCATGAGCGCCAGCGATTCGGAATCCCACTTCACGGCGAGGGCAACGCCGGCGGCGGCGATTCCGAAGGCAATCACCACCGCGAGCGGTGTCGTCACCCAACCGTAGAGAACGGAGGCTGCGACGACATCGAGATACATCCCTGCAAAACCGGTGGCAGCCAGGGCAATTGCCCCCACTTTGCCCCCTGGTCGTCCGTGGACCCGCACCCCGGCAAACACCAAGGCGCCGGAAAGGAGCGCACCGCCGAGCACCCGCAGCGGAGGTCCGAAGAATCCGGCCTGCGCTGCAAGTACCAGCAGCATCACGACGCCGATCAGTGTGACGGCAACACCTGCCGCGGCCAGAAGTCGACTGATGACACCGTCGCGTTGCCACCAGGGCTGGCGAGGTGCGGCAACCGGATATGTCGGCGGCTGCCACGCGGGCACGCTCTGCTGAGGAGGCATTGGTGGCAACTGCGGCACCTGTGGCGCCGGAGCTGCGGGTGCCGGAACTACCGGCATGGGCGGGATCGCAGTAGCCGAGGCCAGCTGAGTCTGCAGGATCGACAGGTTCTGGCCGATGTGACGCAACTGCCGGCCGATGCTGTCGCACTCGGCCGAGAGGGCGGTCACCAGTCGCGGATCGACGGCGGAAGAGCTCGGTGTGGTCATGGCTTCGAGCTTGCTGCGTGGCCGAACCGATCAGATGAGTAGTACTACTCGATCAGCCTGGGGACTTCTCGTACTCAACTGAGGACACCTTCGACTGACAGCACCCTCGACTGACTGCATCATCGACTGACAGGGCACTAACGCCGAGGTGCCGCGTTCCGCAATCGTTCGGACAGAAGCCGACCCGAAGTGTGAAGCGGAGCGGGATCCTGACGCGCCCGAGCAAGGACCAGCGCGCCCTCGAGTGCGGACAGAGCGAGAATTGCCTCGGACTCGGAGTCTTCGCGGGACCAACCGTCTGCCTCGAGGCGCTGAGCCAGCAGTGCGAGCCACGAGTTGTACCCGTCCGCGCAAGCACCGCGGATGACCTCGGATTCGGTTGCGGCATCCAGTGTTGCCGTGGCCAGGGCGCATCCACGTTCGTAGTCCGAATCCGACAAACGCGCAGCCAATGCGGCGGCGAATGCCGAGATCGCGGTGGCTGCATCGGGTGAGCTCTCCAGCAGGTGCCGGATGAAATCGGCCATTGCCTCGCCACGTCGCCTCAGAGCCTCGCCTGCGAGTTCTTCCTTGCCGCCGGGAAAGTGAAAGTACAAGGAACCTTTGGTAGTCGCACTAGCCGAGAGAACTTCCGACACCCCCGTTCCGGCGTAGCCCTTCCGCTGCAACAAATCGGCAGCGGCATCGACCAACAAATCCCTCGTAGACATACGTTCAATATACCGATCAGTACACATATCGACAACACTTGAAGTGCATAAATTGTCAAAACCTTGCATCACTAGACCGATTGGTACATGATTCGGGAATCAACAAACCGGAGCGCGGCCAACGACGCTCACGACGACGAAGGACTGAATCGATGTCACCGAATTCCCCGAACAACACCACCACGACCGTCCTCGGACCGGACGAAGACCTCGCCGGGACCCTCGCGGCCACCGGCGTCCGGATGATGGTTCGTAACAAACAAACCGAGGGAGGTTTCTCTCTTGTACAACACCGCATCGCTCCGCATTCGATGACCTCACCGGTCCATCGCCACAGCCGGGAAGACGAGTACACGGTGGTTCAAAGTGGCCGCGTCGCAGCGATGGTCGGAGACGAGGTCGTCTACGCGGAGACCGGCGCCATGATCTTCAAACCGCGTGGCCAGTGGCACGCCGTGTGGAATCCCGACGACGCTCCAGCACGGATTCTCGAAATCATCACGCCCGGAGGGATGGAAGACCTGTTCGAACTGATGCCGAAACTACTGGCCGAAGCAGGTTCCGCCGCGGAATCGGTTGCAGCGCGGGTAGAAGCAGACTTCGGGATCGAATTCGATCTCGTTGCCACCGCCGAGATCGCACAGACACACGGTGTGGGATTCGGCATCGAAAGTCACTGACCGACTGTCAGCACCTACCGATCGAAGGAAAATTCATGCTTGTACTCACCGGAGCAGAAGACCTCAGCGCCAACCTGAACCAAGAGCTGGGCGTCAGCGACTGGCACGATGTCACCCAGGAGTCCATCGACGAGTTCGCCCGGGTCACCGGCGACGATCAGTGGATTCACGTCGATGTGGATCGCGCGAAGGAGTCGCCGTTCGGCGGAACCATCGCGCACGGCAACTACACGCTCTCACTCGGCCCCAAGTTCTCGTACGCAATGTTCTCGCTCGAAGGTTTTGCGTTTGCTCTCAACTGCGGATTCGACAAGGTCAGGTTGCCCGCTCCGCTTCCGGTCGGCTCTCGTGTCCGCATGCGCGCGACGTTGAGCAAAGTCGAACCGATCAACGGCGGTGTCCAGATCACGGTGACGCAGACGTTCGAACGAGAACACGGTGACAAGCCCGTGTGCGTCGCCGAGATGTTGACCCGCGCGTATCACTGAAAGGTCAGGAGCCGAACATCTTTCGGATCGTGGTACCGAAGGGATGCTTCGCGGTGACACTGCCGAATCGCACCTTGCCGTGCACCACCAGATGCAGCGGGCCCATCTGTGGGCCGGAACGAACCTTGTTCGACGCGCTTCCCCCGACTGCCTCGACACCGTTCATGTCCACCGTCGCCTCTTCGGGAACGATCAGTGAAATCGAGCTGGCGTAGTCGTCGATCGAGATGTTCACGACCTGCGTCTGCATCACCGCGCGCGTGAAATCGATAGTCACACTGGACATTCTGGTGTCGACCACGACAGCTGGTGGAACGATCCAGGCACCGTTCCGCGTCACCGTCGCCATTCGTCCACGGATCACGGCAGCATTTGCCGCTCCGTAAGTACCTACAACCGGAGCCCCGACGGGAGCGCGGTAAGGCGGGCTCGGATGAACCGGCGGCGGTTGGGGTTGGTACGTCGGCGCCGGGTAGGGCTGGCCTTGGTACATCGGCTGACCCGCGTTGGGATACGCGGGTGGGTCGTAGTCGGAGATCAGTGTGATGCCCGGAAGATCGGCGAGAACCGAGTTGAGCTCACCTCGTGTCTTTGCGGCCAAGGCAGTGTCCATGCGCTCGGTGAACTCACCGAGCGAGAGCATCCCTTGACCGACAGCTTTCTGCAGCAGCTCGCCGACATGCTCTCGTTCGGCATCGGATACGCGTAGATTCCTGGCCTCCATGATTTCCAGGATAAACGTTATTCGAGACCTTGTTCTATCGCGTATCGCGTGAGCTCGACGCGATTGGCCAACTGAAGCTTCCGAAGCGTTGCCTGCACATGGTTTTCGACGGTCCGGTGGCTGAGCGAGAGCCTCGTGGCGATCTGTTTTGCGCTCAGCCCCTTGGCGACAAGACGGAGCACTTCGGTCTCACGGTCGGTGAGCCGAGGCAGCTCGGGTGCGCGATCGTCGGCCGGTGCCGTCGACATCCGGCGGTACTCACCGAGCACCAATCCGGCGAGGCCGGGGGTGAAGACGGCTTGTCCGTCGAAAGTCGCTCGCACGGCCTCGAGCAGTTCCGCCACCGAAGCACTCTTGACCAGGTAACCCGACGCTCCGGCTTTGACCGCGTCGAGGACGTCGTCACGTTCGGCAGAGGCCGAAAGCACCAGTACCTTGCTCTTCGGCGAAACCTCGAGAACTGCGGTGGTGGCGTCGGCACCGTTTCCGTCCGGAAGGTTCATGTCCATCAGAACCACCGCTGGTTGCACGGCGGCGGCCCGGCGCCGCGCACTCTCGACACCCTCCGCCGTGGCGCTCACGGTGAAGCCGGCAGCTTCGAGGTCCCGGGAGACACCGTCGCGCCACATCGGGTGATCGTCGACGACCATCACCGTCACCGGATTCTCGCCATGTTCGTCAGCCACGCTCACTTTTCCCCTTCGGAACGTTGATCTCCCATTCGGTGCCCTCCCCCGGCCCGGTTTGCAGGACTGCAGTGCCGCCGAGCACCTGCACTCGGCCGAGAATGGACTTCGATACTCCCATGCGGCCTTCGGCTTCGGCCTGCGCCAAGCGACCCTCGGGGATTCCGACGCCGTCGTCGCGGACGCTGACGATCACCTCGTCCGGCAAATCTTCGAGCAATACGTATGCCTTCGCCGCGGGCCCGGCGTGCAGCCCGACATTGGACAGAGCATTGTCGACGATGGCTGCCAGTTCGATGGCTCGATCACGCTCGATCACGACGGGGTGCGCGGGCGTCGACACCGACACCGACGTGCTTGCCTGCGTGGTCAGCAGCGGACACAGATCCACTGTCTGTCCGCCGACGTCTGCCGCGGCGCCCGAAACCTGCTCGGAGATCAGCATTCTCAAGGCGACCTCCTGCTCACCGGCCAGAGCAGCCAGTTCAGCTGCCTCGCCGCCGAGTGCCGCACCTCGCCTGCGCACCATCGCCAGCACCTGCAGAACGCCGTCGTGTACTTCGCGTGCCAAACGCTCGCGCTCTTCGGTGGCCGCCGCCAGACGGACGGCTTGCTCGAGTTGTCGATGCGAGCGCCGAGCGGTGGTGGTGGCCAAGCCCAACGCCAGGCCGACCGATACGAGCACGGGAGCCGTCGCATCGCGCCAGAGGTCCAGTTTGACCTGGTCGCGGATGATCGCGCTGGCCGCCGAGATGACAACTCCGGACGCCATACCGAGCCACGGCCCGCCGAGAATTGCCGCGGAGATGACCGCGTTGGTGGCCCACAGCGTGGTGGGCAGCGTCTGGTGATTCTGATACCACTCGTGGTCGGAGACCAGCCTCGTCGACGCCATCAGCAAGATGACGACCACCTGATCGGCGATCACCACCTGATACCGCGGCAGCTTCTTCCCGAACAAAGCACCGGATGTCCCGAGCAACAGTGCCGACACCCCGGTCCACACGGCCATCAGAGCGACGAAGAACCAGCTGAGCCGAGAGTTGGTGTAGTCGGAGGCCGAGGCGAACTGGTAGCTGATCGCGTACACCAGCGTGACGAGCCGAAATGCCTGTGCCGCCCGCCACAGCGGGGCATCAGGGTCGGTGTCGACACCCGACGCCTCGCGAACGGTCGGCTGATAGTGCAGCCGACGACGGCGGGTGGGCTCAGTCATCGGGAGGAGTGGGGTTCACGATGCGAGGCTCGGCGCGCGGCTCGTCGGGTTCGGCGGGGAACAGTGGGGTTTCCGGATCTTCGACGTGCAGTTCGGCGTACGCGATGTCCGGGTCGTCGGCGAGGAGGGAACGAATAGCGGTATTCAGGACCGCGACGATCGGAACAGCCAAGAGCCCGCCGACGATTCCAGCGAGAACGATGCCCGTTGTAATGGCGAGAACGACTGCCAGCGGATGCAGGCGAACAGCGCGACCCAACAACAGCGGTTGCATCACGTGCGCTTCGAGCTGCATGACGCCGATGATGATGCCGAGGACGATCAGCGCCGTCAGGAAACCCTTCGTGACCAGAGCGACAAGCACCGCGAGAAAACCGGTCAGAAATGCACCGACGATCGGAATGAACGCGCCGATGAACACCAACGACGCCAGCGGCAGGGCGAGCGGCACCCCGAGGATCGCCAGGCCGGCACCGATACCGATCGCGTCGGCGGCGGCAACCGCGACCGTGGCGCGCACGTAGCCGATCAGCGACCCGAAACCTGCAGAACCGGCGATCCGTACGCGACGACGCGCGTCGGTGGGAACGATCCGGGTGACGAACTGCCAGATCTGATCGCCGCCGTAGAGGAAGAAGATGAGAGTGAACAGCGTCAGCAATGCCCCGGTGAAGATCTCGCCGATGACTGTCGCCGTGGTCAAGGCGCCGCTGGTCAGGGACTCACGATTGGATTGCACCGACTTGACGACCGAATCACCTGCCTGGCGGATCTGATCCTCGCTGAAGTGCAGCGGACCGCTGGTGAGCCAGTTCTGAATTTGCGTGACGCTGGCCGTGAACTGGTCGGTGAGCTGGGGCAACCCGTCGATGAACTGCTCGACGACAAACGTCATGATTCCCGCGACCAGTCCGATCGAGGCAAGCAGAACGACGATGACGGCTGCCGAGCGGGGAACACCCCACACCTGTAGCCGATCGACAATCGGGATCAGCAGAGCTGATGCCAGCAGAGCCAGCCCCACCGGGATGAGCACGGTTTCGAGGCGGAGTACGACGTACCCGAGAACCAACAGTCCGGCGAAGATCACAATGAGGCGCCACGACCATTCCGCAGCGATGCGCACGCCGGGATGCACCGCCCGAGCGTCGGCGGAGATGGGTTTGTTCATCCTCGATGCTCGCTCCGCACGCCCCCTGTTTGCGTTCACATCGCGAGCCTAACCGGCCCGGCCGACACAGGTGAGCGGACGAATAATCGGACGCGCGTACCAACACTTCGACCTCTGCCAGCTAAATTGAACCCTGTGCGGGCCTCATACAGAGCAATAGCGGTGACCATCCGCAGCCGGTGGCCCCTCTATATGCTCTCCATGCTCGCAGCCAATCTGATCGGCGCGGTACTGGTCTTTGCCTTCGTCCGGTACGGCGTGCCGATCCAGGAGTCCGACGCGATAGTTGCCGACCGGGTCCGCAACTTCGCGATCTTCGGCGTGTACCTGGCATTCGCCGGCGCCGTCAGCCTCACGGCGGCGGCGATGATGTTGAAGTCGGTCATTCGCTGGCGGCTGCGCGGGGGTCCACCGACGAGGTCCGAGCAGATGGCGGCACTGCACGCGCCGCTTCGCCAGGCCATCGTCCACCTGGTGCTGTGGATTCTGGGCGGCATCATCTTCGTGTTCCTGACCATCACCGAGATGCCCGGACTCGCGATCGCCGTGATCGTGACGGTCTGCATGGCCGCGACCACGACCTTCGGGTTCACCTACATGCTCGGTGAGCGCATTTTGCGTCCGGTCGCCGCCCAGGCCTTGAGCGAGGGCGAATTCGATCGGACCATGGCGCCTGGCGTCGGAACCCGGCTGGCGATGACCTGGGGTCTCGGCACGCTGATGCCCGTCGCAGGCATCATCTTGCTGTGCTCGACGCAGCTCACGACCGATCTCGAGTTCTCCCCCGACTCGCTCGCGTGGGCGATCCTGCTCATCTCGATCATGGCGATCGTGCAGGCCTTTGCGCTGTCGATGCTGACGGCTACCCAGATCTCCGATCCGATCCGCCAACTGCGACGCGCCATCGAGCGGGTGCAGCGCGGCGCCACCGACGTACGCGTCGAGGTGTTCGACGGCAGTGAGATCGGCCGGCTGCAGGTCGGCTTCAACCGCATGATGAAAGAGTCCGACGAGCGTCGTCTGCTGCGTGAGCTGTTCGGTCAGCACGTCGGCGAGGACGTGGCCCGGCGCGCGTTGAAGTTCGGTACCGAGCTGGGCGGCGAAACTCGATTCGTGGCAGTTCTGTTCGTCGACATGGTCGGGTCCACCGGTGCCGCGGCCGAGCGCCCGCCGGGTGAAGTGGTCGAACTGCTCAACGAGTTCTTCCGTGTGGTCGTCGACGTCATCGATCGTCACCATGGTTTTGTCAACAAGTTCATGGGTGATGCAGCGCTCGCCATCTTCGGTGCACCACTCGATCGACCCGACGCTCCGACGGCAGCCCTCGCTGCGGCTCGCGAGCTGCGGTTCAAGCTCAACGACATCACCGGCCTCGACGTCGGAATCGGTGTGAGCGCGGGGCTCGCGGTCGCCGGCAACATCGGTGCTGCCGAACGTTTCGAGTACACCGTGATCGGTGATCCGGTCAACGAGGCGTCACGGCTCACCGAGCTCGCGAAACTTCGGCCCAGCCGGGTGCTGGCGTCGACGAGCGCGTTGTACTTCGCCGACGAAGAGGAACAGGCCGAGTGGGAACTCGGAGAGCAAGTCCAACTGCGTGGGCGCCGACGACTGACGCATCTGGCGTGGCCGGAAAAGTATCCAGAGGTCGATCCGGATCAAATTGGTTAGGGTGAGTCGATGGCTCAGCCTGGAAACACCCCACGGCGACTGAGACGACCACGCTCGCCCGTGGCCGAGACCAGTCGGGTCAGAGGGCGCTTCTGGTGGCTGAAGTGGCTGCTCGGGGTGGCTCTGATCGCTCTTCTGATCGTCGAAGGTGCAATTCTGTGGTCCAAGCTCAGTGAGTCCTGGCAAGCCTTGACCGAAATCCATTGGGGTTGGGTGGCCGCGTGCGTCGCGGCGCAACTCATTTCGCTCAGCGGATACGCGTCCGTTCAGCAACGTCTTCTCAATGCCGCCGGTGTGATTGCCGGTCACCTCAAGAACCTCTCGGTCATCTACGCCAGCACCGCGATGGCGCTGACGTTGCCAGCCGGCCAGGTCTTCTCGACCGCATTCACCTACAAGCAGACTCGGAAGTGGGGCGCTACACCAGTTGTCGCGTCTTGGCAGTTGGCGGTGTGTGGAGTGATCGCTGCGGCGACTTTGGCGCTGTTGGGTGCCGCGGGCGCGTTTGCCTTCGGCACCAAGGTCAGCCCTATAACGCTCACGATCTCGATCATCGGCATGGCGGCACTGTTCCTGGCGTTGCGATACATAGCCCAGAATCCCGGCAGTATCGAGCGAATCGGGCATCGAGTCCTAGCCCTCTACAACCGAATTCGCAAGAATCCGCTCGGCCACGGGATGCGACGCTGGTCCGAGATCCTGAAGCAACTGGATACGGTCGAGCTCAGCCGCACCGACTCGGTCATCGCATTCGGGTGGTCGGCCATCCATCGTGTCGCCGATGTCGCTTGTTTGGGTTTCGCATGTTGGGCTGTTGGCGCGGAGCCCTCTTTTGCTGGGCTCCTGATCGCTTTCGCCGCCGCAAAAGCAGTCGGCAGCATTCCGCTGGTTCCCGGCGGGCTGGGTTACGTCGACGCTGCTCTGGTCACCGCGCTGACGATCGCAGGGGCCGGCGGAGCGCAGGCAATCGCGTCGGTGTTCGTGTATCGGATGGTCAGCCTCGTCATGGTCGCTGTCGTCGGTTGGATCGTCTTCTTGATCACTTTCCGTGCAACCCACCACGAAGACCTCGAGATGGACCTCGAGTTCGAACGCCGCGAACAGCCGGGCGTCTAGCGTCGCAACGCTGCCGCCATGTCGTCGAGGTGTGCCCGGCTGATCCGAACGGCTGCCTCCGCGTCGCCGGCTTCGATGGCGTCCACCAACATTCGATGTTCGTCCGCGTCGGGCTGGCTGTGTGGATGCAGGTCCAGAACCGCGATCAACTCGATCAACGCAGCCCGCAGACGCGGTACAAAGGTCTCGAAGAGTTCCGACAGCACGGGATTGTGTGCCGCGTCCACCACTGCTCGGTGGACGGCGATGTCGGCGTCGACGAACGCTGCGTCGCCAGAGTGCGCTGCGGCAGTTCTACCGTCGAGCGCTTGCCGCAGAGCCGCGACGTCAACGGCATCGCGCCGCTGCGCAGCGAGGCGAGCTGCTTCGATCTCGACCGCGTTGCGCACCTCGACGACGTGAAGGATCGCCTCGGCTTCGAGCACTCGGGGCCACTGATCCGGAGGCGTCGTACTCCGTAGGAAGACCCCGGCGCCCTGCCGCGATTCGAGCATGCCGAGGCCCGCGAGAGTCCGCACTGCTTCCCTGATAGTGGACCGCCCGATACCCAACTGCGCAGCAAGAGTGGTTTCACCTGGAAGTTTGGCGCCGACTTCCCATTCACCGCTCACGATCCGCGCGCGTAGCAACTCCGCGGCCTGGTCGGTGAGCAGCCGACGCTCGACGATCGGGGACACGTGAACTCCTCAGGTTGTCTGATAAGTAATTTCGTTCTAGTGTAGCCCGCATGGCTACAGGAGCACTCCTTCTCGACTGCCGCGGCGGGGCCTGAAAGACCGGCACCCCTCCGCGGGGTTTCGCCATGCCGGTCTCTCGACTCGACCGCAGGAGAAACCGAAGATGAGTACTACCCGCGCCAACCGCTGGAACAACCAGAAGCCGTCACCCATGCCGTCCGAGCGCTATCGCGCCGCGTGGGATCGCGTCGACATTCCGACTTTCGAGCGGACGTGGCCGTCCAATCGCACCACCGCGCCGCCCCTGTGGGTGCCCGTCGATCTGCGTGACGGCAACCAAGCCCTCGCAGAACCGATGGACCCCGAACGCAAGCGTCGAATGTTCGAACTGATGGTGGCGATCGGCTACAAGGAAATCGAGGTCGGCTACCCCTCCGCGAGTCAGACCGATTTCGATTTCGTTCGCGACCTGGTGCGCTTCGATCTCGTTCCCGACGACGTCACTATCGTCGTATTCACTGCCGCGCGTACGGATTTGATCGAACGGACATATCAATCGATCGAGGGGCTGCCTGACGCGGTCGTCCACATGTACACGGCGACTGCGCCGACGTGGAGAAACGTCGTTCTCGGCAAGGAGCGAGAAGAGTTGCACGACATGATTTTCCGCGCCGCGCAAGACGTTGCTCGTGGCGGCGAAGGCCACGACGGCTGGCGATTCGAGTTCTCACCCGAGGTCTTCAACCTCACCGAACCCGACTACATCCTGCAGGTCTGCAACAGTCTCACCGAACTCTGGGACGCCAGCCCCGATCGCCCGGTCATCCACAACCTCCCTGCCACAGTCGAAATCGCCACCCCCAACATCTATGCCGATCAGATCGAATACATGCACCAGAATCTGGCCCGACGCGATTCGGTAATCCTCTCGGTCCACCCGCACAACGACCGCGGCACCGGCGTTGCGTGCGCCGAACTGGCAGTGCTGGCCGGCGCGCAGCGCGTCGAGGGATGCCTGTTCGGCAACGGCGAGCGGACGGGCAACGTCGACCTGGTCACACTGGGGCTGAATCTGCATGCACAGGGCGTCGATCCGGAAATCGACTTCTCCGACATCGACAAGATCCGTCGAACGGTGGAGTACTGCAACAGAATTCCCGTCCACGAACGCCACCCGTACGGCGGCGATCTCGTGTACACGGCATTTTCCGGAACCCACCAGGACGCGATCAAGAAGGGCTTCGCGCATCACTACGAGAGCGCGGAGGCTGCCGGCGTCGATCCGGGATCGGCGCCTTGGGCGGTCCCTTACCTGCCGATCGACCCCGCCGACGTCGGCCGCGACTACCAGGCGGTCATTCGTGTGAACAGCCAGTCGGGCAAGGGCGGAATCGCATATCTGCTGCAGACCGAGTACGGGGTCGAACTCCCCCGGCGCCTGCAGATCGACTTCGCCTCGCGGGTGCAGCTCGAAACCGACGACTCGGGCACCGAAATGACTGCCGACCAACTGTGGAAACTGCTGCTGCGCGAATACGGGTACAACGGAGGAGTGCGTCGGTACTCACTGGAACACACCGCCGACGGTGATCAGTTGTTCGTTGCCATCGATCGCGACGGGCGCGAGGTCACCGCCGCGGCCAGTGCGTCCGGGCCGGTCGAGGCATTGAGCAAAATCCTGACCGAACAGGGCTCGGCCGTCGAGGTTGTCTCGCTCACCCAGCATTCACTGCCCCGCAACCCGAATTCTTCCGGGAGTGCGAATTCGGCAGTCACCATTGCAGAGTGCGTGGTGAACGCCGAAGGGCGCTGGGGCATTGCGGTGCATCAGTCGGTGACAGCGTCGGCGCTTCACGCGGTCTACGCCGCAAGCACAAACACTGTGATGCAGCTCACATGATCTTGCGGAAGGATTTCCTGGGGTCCATAGTTGAAGCTACAAGAACTTGAACATTCAACTACTTATTCAGGAGCTTCCATGACCACCGCAACCTTGCCCGCTTTGACCGCCGGAACCTGGGTCATCGACACCGTCCACTCCACTGTCGGATTCTCGGTTCGCCACCTCATGGTTTCCAAGGTTCGTGGAACGTTCGACGAGTTCTCCGGAACGATCACCGTTGCCGAAGACGGAACCCCGGCCGTCGAGGCCGAGATCTCCGTGGACTCCATCAACACCAAGAACGAGCAGCGCGACGGCCACATCAAGTCCGCTGACTTCTTCGACGTCGAGAAGTTCCCGAAGGCCACCTTCAAGTCCACCGCAGTGCGCTCCAAGGGCAGCGACTTCGTCCTCGCCGGCGACTTCACGCTCCACGGCGTCACCCGCGAGGTCGAGCTGAACCTCGAGTTCAACGGCGTCAACCCGGGCATGGGCCAGGGCCCCGTCGCCGGATTCGAGGCCACCACCGTCATCAACCGCAAGGACTTCGACATCTCCATCGAGATGCCCCTCGAAGGCGGCGGAGCAGTTGTCGGCGACAAGATCACGATCACCCTCGAGATCGAAGCCGGCCTCCAGGCCTAACAGCACTGTGCGCCTTTATTAACCGCCCGCGGTTAATAAAGGCGCACAGTCGTATGGTGTGAGCGTGAAGAAGTACGCACCATTCCTGCTGATCGACGCCATTCTTGTCATAATCTTCTGCGCGATAGGGCGCCGTACCCACGAAGAAGCCAATGCGCTCGCCGGTCTGGCGAAGACATCCTGGCCCTTCCTGACCGGCCTGGTGATCGGATGGGCTGCCACGTTCGCGCTCTACCGCGACAAGTTCAACGCCGTTCTCCTTGTTCCCACCGGCGTTGTCGTTTGGCTCGGCGCCGTCGTCATCGGGATGATCCTGCGAGTGTTGAGTGGCCAGGGCACCCAGTTCAGCTTCATCGTCGTCGCGACGCTGGTCCTCGGCGCGTTCCTTCTCGGTTGGCGCGCACTCGCTCCGCTGGTAGTGAAAATCCGCACCAAGTCGTAACCAAACTCCACGGCTCGGAACCACCCGAAATGCCCGAGCACGTAGGACACTTTTCGGATGAGCAACACTACGGAGCCCGTCGAACGTAGCGAGAAGGAAGACCGGGGGTTCTTCGGCCAACCCTTTGCGCTGGCGAACCTGTTCGGCGTCGAGATGTGGGAGAGGTTCTCCTTCTACGGGATGCAAGGCATCCTCATCTATTACCTGTACTACAGCGTCAGCGACGGCGGCCTCGGCATCAGCCAGGCGGCAGCGACCAGCATCGTCGGCGCGTACGGCGGCACCGTCTACCTGTCGACGATTCTCGGGGCGTGGGTGGCCGACCGACTGCTCGGCTCCGAGCGCACGCTCTTCTACAGTGCTTCGCTGGTGATGGCCGGCCACATCGCACTGTCGGTTCTTCCCGGCATGTGGGGTGTCGGCGTCGGCCTCGTCATGGTCGCCTTCGGCAGCGGCGGCTTGAAGGCCAATGCGACCTCTCTGGTCGGAGATCTCTATTCCGAACAGGATGTTCGCCGCGACGCCGGATTCTCCATCTTCTACATGGGCATCAACATCGGCGGTCTTGTCGGTCCGCTGCTCACCGGAGCCGTCCAGGACGCCTGGGGATTCCACGCCGGTTTTGCTCTCGCTGCCGTCGGCATGGCGCTCGGCCTGATCCAGTACACGCTGGGCCGCAAGCATCTTCACGGAATCGGTGCCGAACCAGGCAACCCGTTGCCCGCGGACAAGCGCGCACTCTACATCGGGATCGGCATTGCCGCGATCGTCGTCGTCGCGGTCGCCTCCGTCACCGGCTTGATCACGGCGGACAACATGTCCGACGTCGTTGTCGGACTCACGATCGTCGCGTCGGTCGGTTACTTCCTCCTCATGCTCACCAGCAAGAAGGTCACCAAGGTCGAACGCAGTCGAGTCTTTGCATTCATCCCGATGTTCATTGCGAGCGCGGCCTTCTGGTCGCTGTTTCAGCAGCAGTTCACCACCGTGCCGGTGATCTCAGACAAGCTCCTGGACCGCAATCTCTTTGGTTGGGACTTCCCGCCGACGTGGGTGCAGTCGATCAATCCGGTGTTCATCATCATCTTTGCCGGTGTGTTCGCAGCGATGTGGACCAAACTCGGTGACCGTCAGCCGTCGTCGCCGATCAAGTTCGCGCTCGGCACCGGCACGATGGGTCTGGCGTTCCTGGCGTTCATCCCGATCACCGGGGGCGGACCGAACAGTGCACCGCTCCTCGGCCTTGCCGGTGTGCTTCTGCTCTTCACCTTCGCCGAACTCTTCCTGTCCCCCGTCGGCCTTTCCCTTGCAACCAAACTCGCGCCCGAGCATTTTCACACTCAGATGGTGGCGTTGTTCTTCTTGTCCGTTGCATTGGGTTCTTCGATGGCGGGAACCTTGGCCGGTTACTTCGACATCGACGACAGTCGCCCGTTCTTCCTGATCATCGGTTTCTCGTCGATCGGAATCGGAGTGATTCTTGCTCTTGCCTCGCCGTGGATCAAGAAGCTGATGCAGGGCGTGAAGTAGACGGGCTCACTTCACCCACAACCACAGAGCCAACACGAATCCCGCTATCGCTACTGCCACACGCAGTACCGATGGCGGGATTTTCTTGACGACGGGCGGGCCACACCAACCTCCGGCCAACGCGCCGAGCGCCATCGCCAACGCGGCCACCCAATGCACCTGTCCAGAGAAGGCGAAGATGAGTGCAGCCACAAGATTGGCGATGCCGAGAAAGAAACTCTTCAGGATCGTTGCACGCCACACCGTTTCGGAAGTGAGGATGAGCGTCGCAGCCAGGAAGATGACGCCGGCACCGGCACCGAAATAGCCCCCGTATACCGCGACGGCGAACAGTGCTGCGGAGTAGATTCCGGGGCGGTCACCGCCGCCGGACAACTCACGAATCTTCGGTTGCAGCAGCAGCGCGAGCGAGGCGAACACGACCATCGCCGGCACAACGGATTCGAACGAGCCTTCCGGTGCCAGCCACAGGATGAGGGCACCGATGATGCCACCGGCCGCCGAATAGAGAGACCAGCGAACAAGTTTCGGACCGGTATCGGCAACTTCACGGGACGAGTTCGCCAACGCTCCGACGCCGACGGCCACCAACGCGACGGTATTGGTCATGTTCGCGCTGACCGGTGAGAGCCCGACGCTCAGCAGCGCCGGATACGAAACGATCGATGCAAGACCGGTGACAAAACCGACTAGACCGCTGAAGAATCCCGCTACGACGAGGAAAAGGAAATCGAGCAGGTTCACGAACCAGGAATCTACTCGCGGTGCCCGGTACTACTTGTCGGCAGGCTTGCCGAGTTCCTGGAAGAGCTTGTCCGTCATCTGCATTGCTCGATCGCCGCCGTCGGCGTCTGCGACGAACACTGCGAATGCGAAGTCTCCGCGTGATCCGTAGAACCAGCGATCGTCACCGCTCGCTGCACCGGCCGCCATCATGTCCGGGTACCCAGCCAGTCCGCCGGCGCCTCGCATGGCGTCACGCAGACGATTGTTGACGTCGCCGGGCAATGCCGTCGGCGTGACGTCGGCGGTAGCCGGTTGTCCGAAGACCATCATCGGCATCGGGGCACTGCCGCGGGCGATCGATGCCGCGAGCATCGCCATTCCGAACGGAGTTACCGTCGGCGCGCTCGCGTCGTTGGACGTCTTGTTGGCCATGACGTTGTTCATCGCCTGGTCCACGCCGGGGCGGTTCGCGGCAAGCACTGCTGTCTGCTGTTCGAGTCCCTGAATGTGGAAGCCGTTGCCGAGTCCGAGTTGCTGCCCGGTGTCGGCCAACTGCTCGGCTGACACGGCGCCGGGGTCGACGCCGTTCTGCATCGACGATGCGAGACGGACCAGATCGAGGGCACCGCCGGCCGGGCGCAACCCGGTGAAGGCGATCGGGCCCTGTTCGATGGCCTGATTGTTCTGTGCGGCAGCCAGAATGGCGCCGTCCGACGGGCGGATCGCGACGATGGCCGCAGGAGTACCTGCACTGACGACAGCTTCGATCGCGGCGAGTTGAGCGTGCGAGTCGAGGGTCGCGGCGACGTCGGGGCCGGGAGGTCCCTGGAAGCCGGCTTGCTTGATCGGGAATCCGTTGGGCTCGACCAGATTGACCGCCCAGCCGGCGGTGGCGTCGCGATTGGCCTGCCACACGGTCCGCAGTGGGTCCAGCAACGGCGAGTTGATGCGACGGTCGGAGGCGATCAGCTTGGGTGTCTTGACCACGACGACACCGGGGATCGCAAAATCGCTTTCCAGGTAGGCGTAGTCGGGATCGCGGAGCAGTACGGCGGTGACGGGCTTGCCGGGGTTTGCGGCGAGGTCGGCCAACATCGACTCCGAAGTGACCAACGGTGCGACAGGTTCGAGCACCGTGGCGAGGCGACGAGTGGTGTCGACGGGGTCCGGCATGGTGGCCGGGTCAAGAGTGATCGCGTTGATGGTCTGCTCGTTCATGAGCAGGGTGCCGGTGCTGTCGACTACCTTCGGCGGCGCTGCGTCCGTGCGGGTGTACGAAACGGTGCGACCGTTGCCGAGGTCGGGGACGAGGACCGACGGGTCCCAGGACACACGCCAGCCGACCGACAGATCACGAACCTCACCCTGCGACTGGTAGCTCCAGTCCTTGCCTTCGCCGAAGTTCCAGGACGCGTCGAGTGTGAAGAGTCCGGAGTCGCTACCCAGATCCATGACCTGAGCGACGTCGAAGTCGGTGGACTTGGCGGCCAGTCCGTCGAACATCTGCTGGATCGACGGCCGCGCCGCGTTGGGGTACGACGTGAGCGCCGCGGCAGCTTCGGCGTCGTGGTTGTTGAGGGCGGTGACGAAGTCCTCCACCACCGAGGCGGCGTCGGATTTCTTCTCCCCACCGATGACACACGACGCGAGCGCCACTGTCAGAACGACAGCAGTTATCGACGCAACGACATATTTTCCACGACGGTTGTGCTGTCCTCCGGGCCCCATGCATGTAACTCTTTACTTCTGTCACACGAGTAACAAGCACGGGATGCCTACGAACGTGTCACGGTTGAGCTACGACGGTGTGATCCAACTGCAACGGAAAACAGGTTTCAGCGCAGAAAAGTGCCCGCTACCTGCACTGCAGGCGAAGAGCTGTCCGCACCCGCGATGAATACCGCAAATGCGAGGTCTCCCTTGATTCCGACAAACCACCCATGTGCCGGGCCACCCTCGGTTTCGGCCGTGCCGGTCTTGCCGAGAAGCCCCGGAATGTCCTGCAACGACGTCGCCGTACCGCCGGTGACGGTCTCGCGCATCATCACCCGCAACTGTTCGGTCACCTCCGCGGGAGCCGGTGCAACGGTCTGATCTGCCACGCCGGGCTGTCCCTTGACCAACATCGGCGCGGGTGTCGTTCCGTTGGCGATCGAGGCCGCCACGAGAGCCATCCCGAAGGGCGTGGCGGTCACCGTGCCCTGTCCGATCGCGGACTCGACGCGTTCGGCGGGGGTGTTCGCGTCAGGGACGTTGCCCGTCACCGTCGTGAGTCCGGGGGTGACGTAGTCGACGCCGAGCCCGAACTGCAGCGCCGCTTTGTGCAAAGCATCGGCGGGCAGACCGACGGCCATCCTCGCCATTGTGGTGTTGCACGACTTCGCGAACGCGGTGTGCAGCGGAACCGATCCGAGGTCGAACTCGTCGTCGTTGGGAATCTGACGGCCCTCGATGTTCTCGGTACCCGGGCACGGCAGAACGGTGTCCGGTGTAGCGACGCCGGCTTGCAGGGCCGCGGACGTCGTCACGGTCTTGAACGTCGAACCCGGTGGGTACAGGCCGGTCAGAGCGATCGGGCCCTGTGCGTCGGCGGGGGCGTTCTGGGCCACCGCCAACACCGCTCCGGTCGACGGCTGCAGCGCAACGATCGCCGCCTGTTGTGTCACCCCGGCGAGCGCATTCTCGGCCGCGAGTTGCATCGGTCGGTCGATCGTTGTCGCGATGTTCGGAGCAACCGGCCCGTCTTGGCCGGCGACGGTGGTGACGGTTCCGTTCTGCTTCACCTGCTGTACCGCCCAGCCCGCGGACTTGTCCTGCCCCTCCTGCCACAGATCGGACAACCCACTGAAAGTCGGCGACGCCAGAGTTTTGTCCACCGAGAGCAACCGAGCCTGCGGCGCCAAGCTCACTCCGGGAATCGCCGCCAACCTCTCCTCGATCGGTGCAAGATCCTCGGCCCGCAAAGTGATTGCGGTGACCGGCTTCCCACTTGCCGACGCAAGATCGCCGCTCAGCGATGCCGCCGTGATCGTCGGTGCGACGGGCGAGAGAAGGGTCGCCACGGCTGCCGTGTCCACCGGGGGCACCGCGGCGGAATCGAGATTGACCAGCGTCACCACCTGCTGCTCCATGATCGGCTGGCCCGCCGCGTCCAGCACCGACGGCGGAGCACCGGTGGTGGGTGTGTAGCGCAAGGTCGTCGAGGAGGTCAGATCCGGAGCCAACAGCGCCGGGTCCCACTGAATCAGCCAGTTGTCCCCGCTTTTCGACGCGTTTCCCTGCGTCGAGTAGTTCCAGTCCTGACCTTCACCGAACTTCCACGCCGCATCGAGTGTGAACTTCCCCGCAGAATCACCGGACTCGGTGGCGTCGGAGACGGTGAATGTTCCCTCGTCCTTGCCCAGCCCGTCGATCAGAGCCGAAATCGCAGTCGACGCCGCCGCCGGATCGGTGGTCAGGGCTGCCGCCGCTTGCACGTCATCGGACGTGAGCGCGGAGGCGAACTCCTCTGCCACTGATTTCGGCTGGTCAGGGCCAGAACTGCAGGCAACTACCGATCCTGCGGCCAATACCCCCAGTGCCACGGCAGCCACGGGACGACGGAAAGTTCGGAAGCTCTGACGAGCGTGTGAAAGGCGCACGACTCCGATCATGCCCGAATTTGTGGCGCCAGTTCGACTATCGGTGTAATCATGTAATCAGTGCAATAAACGCACGACACACTCCACCAACTCTCCGAGGAGAACGCCATGAAGAACTCACAAAACTCCGGCGACCGCAGGTTCGGCCGTCCCGGAGGTTGGCAACAGGCGTCGGTTCCCGACGCGAGTGATGCGTCCGACTGGTTTGCCGGTCGACTTCCAGATGACTGGTTCACCGGGACCGCCGACGTCCAGGTCGACCGCGAAGAAATCGTCGTGATCGGTGAACTCCCGGCAGTCGACGGTGGCGAGGCCGCCGCGGACGGAAGGATCTCACGCTTTCGCGAAACCACGCGCGCCGACCGGATGCGCATCGCCGACGAGGCCGAGGCTCGCTACGGGCGCAAGGTCGCCTGGGGTGTACGTCTGGACGAAAAGACCGTCCTGTTCACACATCTCGCAGTTCCGGTGATGACACGACTACGTCAGCCCGAACGCAAGGTTCTCGACACTCTGGTGGACGCGGGTGTTGCTCGTTCGCGAGCGGACGCCCTCATGTGGACAGTCCGGTTGGCGGGCAAGCACAGCGAACAATGGCTCACCGAACTCCGCGAAGCGATGTCGAAGGTCGACGACCTCCGATCCGAGGGTCCGAAAATCTGACGGCCCGAAAATCTGAGCACCGAACACTGACGAGACCGACAGCACAGAATAATTCGATTGCACGGGACCGTTCGAGTGTTCTAACCTGGAACACGAATCATTCCCGACAGAACAGGAAACGGGCCGTTGCTCCTCTAGAGGTTCATCACGCGAAGGCACTCGCACCCATCAGCACTTGCTGAGCCGGGCGCACAGTCCAAGCACCCTCTGGAGTACTCATGACCCAATCCCATCTTTCTCTGTCGCTCTCGGATCTCACCTTCATCTGGCCGGACGGCGAATCAGTCTTTTCCCACACCAATTTTGTATTCCCCAGTGGCCGTGTCGGTCTCGTGGGACTCAACGGATCGGGAAAGTCGACTCTGCTGCGATTGATCGCAGGAGAGCTCTCACCGGAATCCGGATCCGTGACCGCTTCCGGCGAGGTCGGCTACCTCCGTCAGGACATCACACTCGATCCGAGCGTTCGGGTGGATGACATCCTCGGTATCCACGAACTCCGAAACGCATTGCACCGCATCGAAACCGGCGACGGCTCCGAATCCGACTTTGCGCTCGTGGACAACAACTGGGATATCGAGGAGAGCGCCCTCTCCACCTTGTATCGACTCGGCCTCGAGAAGGTGGTTCCGGATACCGCAGCATTGAGCCGAACTGTCGGCACCCTCTCCGGCGGAGAGACCGTCTTACTCGGCTTGACCGCAACGCTGCTGAAGAATCCACAGGTACTTCTCCTGGACGAGCCGACCAACAACCTGGATCGCGACGCTCGATCACGAGTTCATGCTGCAGTCCAACAGTTTCCGGGAACCGTGCTGATCGTCAGCCACGACCGGGAACTGCTCGACACCGCGGAGTACACGATCGAACTACGTCGGGGGGATCTACGCGTGTTCGGCGGCAACTACTCGCACTACCAGGAGGTCGTGACCGCTGAGCAGGAAAACGCACTCGCCACCGTTCGCGACGCCAAGGCCGATCTGGCAAAGCAGAGCCGCGAGCTGATCGACGCTCGAACGAAACTGGACCGGCGTAAGCGCTATGGGCAGAAGATGTTCGAGAACAAGCGGATGCCGCCGATCATCGCGCAGACACGAAAACGTCAGGCCCAAGTTTCAGCGGGAAAGCTGGCCCTCAACCATATCGGGAAGGTGGACGAGGCCAAGTCTGTCCTGTCGGAGGCAGAGGAACTCCTTCGAGACGATCGCGAGATTCGTCTGGATCTGCCTGCTACAGAGGTTCATCCGGGGCAGCAGGTTGCGCGGCTCGACGAGGTGACGTTGCAGAGCGGCCAAGTGGTATCGCTCCAGATCACCGGACCGGAGCGGATTGCGATAGTGGGACGCAACGGAATCGGCAAGACGACGTTGCTCGATGCACTCGCCGCGTCGACTCCGTTCGTAGCCTCTCGTGCGCTCCCCCAACGTCTCGACGTGTTCGACGAGGACCTCTCGGTGGCGGACAACGTCGCGTTGGCCGCGCCACACGCGACAGCCGAGGAAATTCGCGGGCAGTTGGCACGGTTCCTTTTCCGGGGAACGGATTCCGACGTATCGGCATCCGCACTCTCCGGCGGTGAACGATTGCGTGCGGCGTTAGCCACGATCCTGCTGGCCGAACCCGCGCCCCAGCTGCTTCTTCTCGACGAGCCGACCAACAACCTGGACCTACCGAGTCTCGCCCACCTCACGCAGGCACTTTCCGATTTTCGCGGCGCCATGGTGGTGGTGAGTCACGATCTGCCGTTCCTTCGCGGCATCGGCATAACGCGATGGATCAGCATGGACGAGACTGGTATTCGAGACATCGATCCCGAGTAGGCCGACGGTTGACGCTGTCGGCGCTCGACGGTCTGGCCTACCGTGGGGCGATGTGCCTTCACCTCGACGCAACCGCCGCGCTGTCGCTCGCAGGTTGGGTTCGCGAAGAACCCACTCGATCGGCCTCTGCCCCAGTTCCGCAACCACTGGTCGGCGGTTGTGACCAACTCGTAGTGTGGGCGAGTTCGTTCTCCGTACTTGCCAGTTCCGACGACCAGGTGTGGTTTCTCTCGGCGGAGAACTATGCCGGTGGCGTTGGCGTCAGCGATGAGGCGTTTCCCTGGAATGCGTTCCGGCACGAGAGCCTGGCGGTCGCTTCCGGGCCGGCGGAGCGCGCGGCGATCAACGCCTTCTGGTCCACTCACCTCCCGGTCCTGCTGTCGGTGCGCAATGGGTACGAGTACTTGGCGCTCGCACCCGACGGTCAGGTTGTCCGTGGAGGAGAGCCGGAGTTCGAGGAGGTCACCATCGTCGCCGCTGATTTCGAGGCTCTGATTCGGGGCATAGCCGCAGGCGTCAGCACTGCAGACCCCTCCACCGATGCATTGCTTGGAACAGTGGGTACTGCCCAGCCGGGCAGTGACCAGTAGCTCTGAGGGAGGCCGAGTTGACGGCCCGACTGTTCGTGAGAGCCCACGCCATCCGTCGAATGGGTCCGGACGACTACTCGAGTTCACGTGCGTAGCAACTGGCACCCATACTGGACGGGTGTTGCACGACGTGAGAAATCCGGTGGACGGTGCGCGGATCACCTATCAGATCGTGGGCGATGGCCCACCCCTGTTGATGGTGCACGGCACAGCGTTGTCGCGCTCCATCTGGCGTGGCTTCGGGTACGTCAAGGCACTTCAGGAGCAGTATCGTCTGATCCTCGTCGACATGCGGGGTCACGGACGCAGTGACAAACCACACGACTCCGATTCGTATGCAATGGATCTGGTGGTCGGCGATCTCCTGGAGATCCTCGACACGGAGTCTCCGTTCGAACCGGCACACGTCCTCGGATACTCGTTCGGCGGACGCTCGGTGATGTCGCTGACAGTCGAGCACTCCGAACGGGTGCGATCGCTGACCGTCGGGGGCGGTAGCAGCCGACCGATGACGGGCGCGTTCGACGCATTGTTCTTCCCGGGCTGCATCGACGTACTCGAAAGCGGCGGTATCGAGGGATTTCTGACCGGTTGGGGCGTGAGGCGCGGCAAACCGGTGGATCCTCAGACTGCGACTGCCTTCCGAATCAATGATGCCCTCGCGCTCGCTGCCTACATGCGCCGCGCAGAGAAGGAGCACGGCATCGACGACGCCGTGCTGCAACGGATCACCACACCGGCGTTGTTGTTCGTCGGATCGAGAGATCGCGAGCGCCTGCCGGATACCGAGCATCTCGCGTCGCTGATCCCGGACAGTGCCTTGACTGTGATCGAAGGGGCTGACCACGCAAGCGCAGTCGCAGACTCCGATGCTGTACTGCGTGCGCTCATTCCGTTCCTGAGCCGACAGTAGTCCGCCTTCAACCTCTCGCTACTGCGATGTGAGCACTCTCGACTCCAACGCGGTCACCGGTGGTTGCCGCAAGTCCAAGCGCCTCAACAACTGGGCATTCGCGGCAACGACCACAGTGGATACCGACATCAGGATTGCTCCGACCTCCATCGGCAGCACGAACCCGACGGGCGCCAGTACTCCCGCAGCGAGGGGAACCGAGATCGCGTTGTATCCCGCTGCCCACCAAAGGTTCTGAACCATCTTGCGGTAGGTGGCGCGGGAGAGCTCGATGACCGAGCTCACCGAACGCGGATCATCGCTGGCCAGAACAACTCCCGCCGACGCGATCGCCACGTCGGTTCCGGCACCGATCGCGATGCCCACATCCGCCTGGGCGAGTGCCGGCGCATCGTTGACCCCGTCACCGACCATCGCCACGCGGTGGCCCGCAGCCTGAAGCCGAGATACCTGCGCTCCCTTGTCCTGCGGAAGCACTTCGGCGAAAACTTCGTCGATCCCGAGCCTGCGAGCCACCGAATGGGCCACGGCCTCCGCGTCTCCGGTGACCATGGCCACCCGCACACCGCGAGCATGGAGGGCGTCGACGGCCAATGCTGATTCCGGGCGAATCTCGTCGGCCAATGCCAATGCGCCGATTACCTTCTCGTCACGCACTACATGCAGGACGGTCGACCCGTCACTGAGCCACTCTTCGGTCCCCGGGATCGCGGTGGCCCCGACCGATCGCAGCATCCCCGGTCCGCCGACACCGACGCGTGCACCGGCGACGTCCGCAGCAACCCCGATCCCGTTGTGCGCCTGAAAGTCGGAACCCGAAGTGAATTCGAGCGACAACTCCCGCGCCGCCGCGACGACGGCGCGCCCGAGTGGATGTTCGCTGTCGAACTCGACGGCAGCCGCTGCGCTGAGAACGTCGTCATCGGAATACCCGTCGACACCGCGTACACCGACCACTGCGGGCTCCCCCTTGGTGAGAGTGCCGGTCTTGTCGAAGAGAACGGTGTCTACGTTACGCATCGCCTCGAGGGCCATGCGGTCGGTGATCAAGATCCCAGCCCGAGCCGCCCGTTCCGTCGCGATCGAGACGACCAGTGGAATCGCCAACCCGAGCGCGTGCGGGCAGGCGATCACCAGAACGGTGATCGTCCGGGTGACTGCGCTCTCCGGGGTGCCCCAGATACTCCAGGCGATCGCGGTCAGCACTGCCGCGCCGAGTGCGTACCAGAACAGCAGAGCAGCGGCCTTGTCCGCCAACACCTGCGCGCGACTCGACGAGTTCTGGGCTTGCTCGACCAGGCGCCGGATACCGGCGAGCGCGGTGTCTTCTCCCACGGCGGTGACTCGAAGCCGAAGTGCCGAGTCGGTGGCTACCGTGCCGGCCACCACCTGATCTCCGACAGTCCGGCGGACGGTCTTCGACTCGCCTGTAATCATGGATTCGTCCATGTCGGCGCTTCCCTCGACCACCGTTCCGTCCGAGGGAACACGGGCGCCGGGACGAACTATCACCAGGTCGCCGGTCGCCAGAGCTGCGGTGGGCACGGTTTCCACCGATTCCCCCACCACCCGTTCTGCCTCGTCGGGCAGCAAAGCGGCAAGTGAATCCAAGGCGCTCGATGTCTGACTGAGCGAACGCATCTCGATCCAGTGGCCCAACAACATGATCACGATCAGAAGCGCGAGCTCCCACCAGAAATCGAGAGTGTGATCCACCCAGTGCAGACTCGCAGCCCATGACGCGAAGAAGGCCACGGTGATCGCGAGCGCGATCAACAGCATCATTCCCGGCTGCCGAGAACGGATTTCGGCAACAGCGCCGGTGAGGAACGGCTTGCCACCCCAGAAGTACATCACCGTGCCGAGTACCGGTGAGATCCATTCCACCAGAGAGTTTTCCGGCAGTGTGTACCCGACCAGATCAGCGAACATCGCGTCTGCCGCAACGACCGGAACCGCGATGACCAGCATGACTGCAAACAACGTCCGGAACTGTGCGACGTGATCCCCGTGACCACCGTGTGCCCCATGCTCCATCTGGCCATGGCTCATCTCGCTATGGTCCATCTGGCCATGGTCCATCTGACTGTGATCCATGTGGCGGTCATCCCCTCGCGTGTGATTGCAGCACAGCACCGGTCAAGCCATCAGCCTCGAACGTATGCCCAGGTAGCCACCCGAGCAAGGTCACGCGGCCAAGGCCTCCTGTTCAACTCCCCTTCAACATCGCTTCCATCTGAGTGATTTCCGCCTGCTGACCGGCAATGATCGCTTCTGCCATCTTCTCCGCCGACGGGTCGAGCCCGTTGTCGAGTTCGGTCTGGGACATGGTGATGGCACCCTTGTGGTGCTCGATCATCATCGTCAGCCACAACTTGTCGAACTCCGCGCCACTGGCATCGGTGAGGGCGGTCATGTCGTCGGCCGACATCATTCCCGGCATCTCGGCCATCCCGACGCCGTGTCCCGCGTGCGCCGACTCATCCATGCCCTCCATCGAACTCGACGAAGGCTCGGGGCGTCCCCACTCCGTCAACAATTCGGTCATCTGAGCCATCTCCGGGCCTTGCGCTGCCTCTATCTGCGCTGCAAGAGAGAGAAGTTCGGCATTGTCGGTTCGACCGTCGACCATCCTGGCCATGTCCAATGCCTGCGCGTGATGCGGGTACATCCCTTCGAGAAACTCGATGTCGGCGGCATTGACACCCGCAGGAATCTCCGACTGTGCTGCAACACTGGTTGTTTCGGAAGAATGGTTGATGCTCTCCCCGGAGTTGTCCGAGCATCCGGCAATCAACAGTGCTGCCGCTGCCACAACCGGAACGAACCGCGCGGCGCTCTTCCTGACCGTCAAAGACATGTTTTCACTCCCGAGAATTGATTCTGTTCGATATGCACTGCACCACAATTGATTTGACAAGAGTGCTGCAAATGCACAGTTGCCACGTTACCGGCGAAAATCCACCGCGAAGCCCAATAACCGGCTCGAACAGGCTTCCTTCATCGAATCTTCACAGTCGAGTGGAAACCACCACGCGCCAGCAATGCAGACACGCAGTCGACTAACCTCGGTCTGATGAGCGCCGAACTACGACCTGGCGAGGAACCGGGGCGCGTTCTTGTCGTCGACGACGAGACTGCCCTCGCCAAGGTTGTCGCCAACTATCTGACACGCGAAGGATTCACCGTGCGCCTCGCCCACGACGGGCCGAGCGCAGTACGTTCGGTGCGCGAATTCGAGCCCGCGCTGATCGTGCTCGACCTGATGCTCCCGGGCTTCGACGGTCTGGAAGTCTGCCGGCGGATCCGTACGTTTTCCGACGCGTACGTCCTGATGCTCTCCGCCCGCGGTGACGAGTCGGACAAGGTGACCGGACTGGCAGCTGGCGCAGATGACTACGTGGTCAAACCCTTCGGCCCCCGCGAGTTGGTTGCGCGAGTGAAAGCACTGCTCAGACGGCCACGTGCGTCGAGCATGCTGCCGGAAGCGCTGCCGACGCCACCCGGTCTCGACATCGACGTCCTCGCCCGCACCGTGCATGTCGACAACCGCCCGGTCGATCTCACACCCACCGAGTTCGCGTTGCTCTCCGCCCTCGCTACCCGACCTGACGCCGCCTGGAGTCGAGCAGACATCATCGCCTCGGTGTGGGGGTCGCCCTGGTTCGGGGACCAACACATCGTCGACGTCCATGTCCGTGCATTACGCCGCAAACTCGGCGACGACGCGACCGATCCTCGGTTCATCAGAACCGTCAGGGGCGTCGGATACTCCCTGAGGTCGTCATGAACGCGGTCGTCATGAACGGGGTCGTCATGAAGAAACTCGGGCTACGCGGAAAACTGCTGCTCGCACAGCTTGTCGTCCTGTTCGTTTCCTGCCTCGCCATCGCCGCCGTTGCCATTGCCGTGGCTGCCCCACTCTTTCACAACCACCTCATGATGGCCGGCATCGAAGACTCGAATGTCCGTACCCACACCGAAGAAGCGTTCGCTCAGACCATGACCATCGCACTGTTGTGCGGGATCGCGGTCGCATTGGTGGGTGCAGGCATCGCCGCGGTCTACATCGTCCGACGCATCACGGCCCCGATCACAACGCTCGCGGAGGCGGCGCAAAGCGTCGCCGACGGGAACTTCGACGTGACTATCGACAGGTCTGACGTGGACGCAGATTTCACGCGTCTCGAAACTGCCTTTGCCGACATGGCGGCACGCCTTGATCATTCGGATCGGGTCCGCAAACGCCTGCTTGCCGATCTTGCCCACGAATTACGCACTCCGGTATCGACTTTGGCTGCGTACGTGGACGGCATCGAGGATGGCGTCCTCCCCACGGACAACTCTTCATGGTCGGTCATGCGCGATCAACTCGAAAGACTGCGTCGGCTCTCTTGCGATCTGGCGGACGTCTCCGCGGCCGACGAACACGCTCTCGAACTCGATCGCCGAGATGAGAAGATCGACGACATCGTTTGCAGCGCAACGGCAGCAGCGGCGCCACGTTTCGCCGAGCGTGGAGTCGAATTGACGACCGCTCTGTCTCCGCAACCGATCACGGCCGAGGTCGATCGCCAACGAATCGAACAGATCCTCGCCAATCTGCTCGAAAACGCGTTGCGGCACACTCCGAGCGGAGGTTCGGTGACGGTGACACTCGCACGGGAAGGTGACCACCTCTCGGTGTCCGTCACCGACACCGGTGACGGAATTCCCGCAGACCAACTCGAATCAGTCTTCGACCGTTTCCATCGCGGTGATCGATCCGACGGTTCCGGTTTGGGGCTCACGATTGCGCGCAGCCTCGCGCTCGCACACGGCGGCGATCTGTCGGCGCTCCGAAACGAGCAACCTCTCGGCAGCACGCTGATCCTCACCTTGCCGACAGGTTTCAGGCTGCCGCTTTGAACGGATCGTGCTCGGCGATCAGCTTCTCGAGTCGAGCCTCGTCCACTCGAACCCTGACTGTGGATGCCTCCTGCTGATCACGAATCACCTTTGCCAACGTGAACGTACTGGTGACCAAGAACAGCAAGGACATTCCGAGAAATCCGCGTTGCCACGCATCGATCGGAAGATACGCAATTCCGAGGAGGGTGCCGACAAAACTGACGGCAAAGGCTATTCCGGCCTGAAGATAGAAGGCTGCAGTGGTCTTCGAGGGTGTTGTCGGTGTGCTCATGCTTCGAAGTCTGCTCGCCCATCCCGGCACTCGGATGCGTAGTCCTACTCGAGTGCGCACGGTACTTCCCCGGCAAAAATCAGATGCCGTTACCCATCCTGGTGGATAGTCTCGGTCCGGTATCCGGAGTTGTTCCAGAACAGTCAGACGGCAGGAGTGATCGATGACCCGCAGACATATCGCCATGGTGAGCATTCCGGCACCGGGCCACGTCAATCCGAGCCTGGCGATCATCGCGCGTCTCGTCGCCGCCGGTCACCGCGTCACCTATGCCAACGACGAGTCGATGCGTGAGATCATCGAGGCGACCGGGGCCGAATTCGCACCGTACGTCTCCACGCTGCCCAGCCTCGTCCCTTCTCCCGACGGCGCCGAACCCGAGAAGAGCTGGGACGGGGATCTGATCGATCAGTTGACGATTTTCCAGGACGATTACGAGTCGATGCTGCCGCAGCTACGCCGAATCTACGAAGACGATCGCCCTGACCTCTTTCTCTACGACATCGCCGGCATTCCGGCACGAATACTGGCTCAGCAGTGGGGCGTTCCCATCATCCAGTTGTCGCCGACGTACGTTGCCTGGGACGGTTACGAAGCCGACGCCGCACCGATGTACGACGAAATTCGTTCCGATCCGAGAGGCGTCGACCTGCTCGATCGGGAGACCCGGTTCTTCCGCGCCGAAGGCGTCGAGGTCGATCCACGTGAGTTCACCGGACGCCCACCCCGTGCAATCGTGCTGATCGCAGAATCGATGCAGCCCAACGCCGATCGCGTGAACTGCGACGTCTACACGTTCGTCGGCCCCGCACTCGAACCGAGCAGTCAACCTTGGGTGAACCCGGATCCCGAACGCAAGCTCTTGTTGATCTCGCTGGGTTCAGCATTCACCGATCATCCGGATTTCTACCGCACCTGCGTCGAGGCTTTCGGCCAGATGGACGGCTGGCACGTCGTCCTTCAGATCGGAAAGCAGGTGCAGATCTCAGATCTCGGACCATTGCCCGACAACGTCGAAATACACCGTTGGGTACCGCAGTTCGCGATTCTGCAGCAGGCCGACGCGTTCGTGACCCACGCGGGTATGGGCGGATCCAGCGAGGGACTGGTGACCGGGACACCCATGATCGCAGTGCCGCAAGCCGTCGATCAGTTCGGCAACGCCGACTCGCTCGTCGACGCCGGTGTCGCAGTACGCGTCGACAGCGCTACCGTCACGGCAGTAGAGCTTCGTGAGGCGCTGACTCTGGTGAGCGCCGACGAGTTCCGCCGACGCAGCGCGGAGTTGGCAGAAGAACTCGCAGCGGCGGGCGGTGTGTCCCGTGCCGTCGAATTGATCGAAGCCGCTCTACCCGGCAGCGGGCCCAGATAATGTCTGCTACCAGTGCCAGGCGTCGCCGCCCACGTTCTTGATGGTTCGCTGCAGCACAGTGATGGTGGTGACAAACTCCTCTTCGGTGATTCCCTGCATCCGCTCTTCCTGCAGCATCTGCTGTACCCGCGCGGCGCGATCGAACTGCTCGGAGCCCGCATCAGTCGGGCGAAGGACAGACCCGTCTTCGCGCGCCCACCCCAGTTCGAGGGCAGAGTCGACGGCGTCATCGATCACGTCGGTGGATTCGTTCGGACCGATCGTCCGCAAGAGGACAGCGCGCTCCACCCCTTCAGGGTGCAGCGAAAGTTGGTGCAGGACCCACCACCCCGGCTGGGTGACGCCGATCGCTTCGAGTGCTCCGCGCGTGCGCGCGCGAATCGCTTCACCGGCTCGCGCGGTCCAGAATCCGATCGGCTGGTTGGCCGGTGGCTGCATCGCTTGTTTGTTCATGCACACGACGATAAAACCTCAACGGAAGTTAAGGTCAACCACCAGCGAGGTGAAGTTCTACATATGTTGCGTGATTGCTCTGCCGATAATGCGGGCGGCGTCGGGGAACTCACCCGGGTTCGGTCCGGCGTAGTTGAGCCGCAAGAACTTTCCAGTCGGTTCTGCCGGGAACCAATCGTCACCGGCTCCGACGATGACGCCGGCCGACCGGCAGTCCTGCACTACACGTTCGAGGTTCGTGGTGTCCGGGAGCCGAAGCCAGAGGTTGAGTCCGCCTTTCGGTACGGCATCGAGGTGAGCGTCCGGCGCATGCTCGCGCAGACTCGAGACGAGGAGGTCGCGTCTGGCCTCGAGTTGGTGACGAAGCCTGCGCAAGTGCGTTCGCCAGGCCGGTTGGGTCACGACGTCGAGCGCTACCGCTTGCAGCATCCCGCTGACGTACATCGAATCTGCCTGTGTATCAGCCAGAATCCGCTCGTACGCCGGACCCCGAGCGATCAATCCGGCAACTCGCACCGATGGGGACACGCTCTTGGTCAGCGCACGAAGGTAGACGACGTGACCGCTGTCGTCTCGTGCAGCGATGGGGCTGGGATCTGCGGTGATTCCGAAGTCGAGCGCCGAACTGTCCTCGATGAGGAATGCGCCGTGCCGACGGACGGTGTCGAGAACCTTGTCAGCCAACGACGGCGACCACAGCGCTCCGGTCGGACTCGCGAAGCTCGGTTGTGCGTAGAACGCACGGGCACCGGTCTGTTCGAATGCACGCGAAAGCTCTTCAGGATCAGGACCGTTGGCGCCGCTGGAAATCGGAATGACCGTGACTCCAGCCTGCGCGGCGGCCAGGATCGCTCCCCAGTAGGTCGGCGATTCCATGAGCAACGGACGCCCCTCCCCCACCAACGCGCGAAAGGACGTCGCAAGCCCACCCTGACTGCCGGGAAGTACAACCACGTCGTTCGGCCCCGGCGGAGTGATCCCGGCAGGAGTGGCGGAACCCAATTCGGAGGCAAACCAGGACTGCAGTTCCGGAAGCCCGGCAGCGAGGGGCCGATTGAACACGGCGTCGGTTCGCGTCGCCCTGGTGAAGGCTGCACGAACCAGACCTTCCGGCAACAGCTCTCGGGCCGGATAGCCGGAATGCAGCGCGATCACGTCGTTGGAGGTGGACTGCAGCGCCATGGGCAACTGCAGACGATAGTTCGGCGATCCGAGCGCCGCTGTCTGCCACCCGTAGTCGTTGGGTCGCACGACGCGCGCTGCGCGCACGAAGGTCCCCACACCGGGACGAGCCTCCACAACCCCCTGAGATACCAGTGTTCGCAGCGCCTTCTGCACGGTGACCGGACTCGCCCCGTGCAGGCTGACGAGCGACCGAGTGGACGGAAGCTTCGCGCCTGGAGGAGCCGTCGCGATCCACTCACGCAAGGCTGCGACAATCCTCGAACTGCTATCATTGGACATGTCGAATCATAGTAGCGCTACTCTTCTTTCGCCGCCAGCGCTATCGCGAATCAATGTCCGTTTCCAGACCGAACCCTGAGGCGCCCTTCTCATCTGAAACACAACTCACCCACCCGAACCGGAGAGGTACGTAACCGCGTGAACACACCCATCGATCAGGCCCGCAAGCTCGAGAATGTCAGGTACGACATCAGAGGGCGAATTCTCGACAAGACCGAAGAACTCGAGGATCAGGGACACACGATCCTGCGACTCAACGTCGGCAATCCGGCCCCCTTCGGGTTCGAAGCTCCGGACGAAATCATGATGGCCATGATCCGCAATCTCCCTACCGCGCAGGGATATTGCGATTCTCGCGGACTGTATTCGGCGCGCACTGCGGTGGTCCAGTACCACCAGACGCGGGGTATCACCGACGTCACCGTCGACGAGATCTATCTCGGAAACGGTGTGTCCGAACTGATCACCCTGACGATGCAGGCCCTCTGCAATCCAGAGGACGAGATCCTGATTCCCGCTCCCGATTATCCCTTGTGGACGGCTTCGGTTTCACTTGCCGGCGGCACGCCCGTGCACTACCTCACCGATGAAAGCCAAGGCTGGGCACCGGACTTCGACGATCTGGAAGCTCGGATCACGCCGCGCACCCGAGGGATTGTCGTCATCAATCCCAACAATCCGACGGGCGCCGTCTACTCGACGGAGGTGCTGCAACGCTTCGTGGATCTAGCGCGCAAACACGATCTGATGCTCTTCGCCGACGAGATCTACGAAAAGATCGTCTACGACGGCCGATCCATGACAAACCTTGCGACGATGACCGGGCGAGACGTTCTGTGTCTGACGTATTCGGGACTGTCCAAGGCCTACCGCGTGTGCGGATTCCGAGCCGGATGGCTGGCCATCACCGGACCACTCGAGCGGGCGTCGAGCTTCATCGAAGGCATCAAATTGCTGGCCAACATGCGAATGTGTGCCAACGTGCCGGCGCAGCACGCTATCCAGACTGCACTCGGCGGACGCCAGTCCATCGAGGACCTGTTGCTTCCACAAGGTCGGCTGACGGCCCAGCGCGATCTCGCACACACCACGCTCAACAGCATCGACGGGATCAGTTGCCAACAGGCCGACGGGGCGCTGTACCTGTTCCCCAAGCTCGACGTCGACAAGTTCGGCATCGTCGACGACGAGAGGTTCGTTCTCGATCTACTGGAATCGGAGAAGATTCTTGTCAGCCACGGTCGCGCGTTCAATTGGATCGAACCCGATCACTTCCGGTTGGTGACTCTCCCCAACACCGACGATCTCTCGACGGCACTCGAGCGACTCGGCAACTTCCTCAGTTCCTACAGCCAGTAGCCCTGGGTACCGGGCCCACATACGACTGAACGCCGACCGGATTTCCGGTCGGCGTTCAGTGGTGAAAATCAGCAGGCGATCAGGCAGTGACGATCGCGTCGAGGGCCGAGTAGAACAAGCCCAATCCGTCGTCACTGGGACCGGTGAGAGCCTCGGTGGCGTGCTCGGGGTGCGGCATCAAACCGACGACCCGGCCGTTGGCCGAGGAGATGCCGGCGATACGACGCTGCGAGCCGTTGGGGTTCTCCTCCGAGTAACGGAAGACGACGCGGCCTTCGCCCTCGAGTTCGTCGAGAACCTTCTCGGACGCCTGGAAGCGACCTTCACCCGACTTGAGGGGGATGAGGATCTGCGCGCCGGCCTCGTATCGCGAGGACCACGCCGTGTTGTTGGCTTCGACCGTCAACCACTCGTCGCGGCAGATGAAGTGCAGACCCTGGTTACGGGTCAGGGCACCGGGCAGCAAACCTGCTTCGCAGAGGATCTGGAAACCGTTGCAGATGCCCAGGACCGGCATGCCGCCCTTGGCTGCTTCCACAACCTTGCCCATCGCGGGAGCAAAACGTGCGATCGCGCCGCAACGAAGGTAATCGCCGTACGAGAATCCGCCGGGCACGATGACCGCGTCGACACCCTTGAGGTCTGCATCGCCGTGCCAGAGTTCGACAGCTTCACCGCCGGCCAGGTTCACTGCCCGAGCCGCGTCGATGTCGTCGAGCGTGCCGGGGAAAGTGATTACTCCGATACGTGCGCTCATGCCTCGACTCGCCTGACGGTCCAATCCTCGATCACCGTGTTGGCCAGCAGGCCTTCGGCGATCTTCTCGAGTTCGGCGTCTTCGACACTGCCGTCGATCTCCAACTCGAACCGCTTGCCCTGACGGACATCGGATACTCCTGCAAAGCCCAGGCGAGACAGTGCCCCGACAATTGCCTGTCCCTGGGGGTCGAGAATCTCGGCCTTGGGCATGACTTCGACGACGACACGGGCCACGTGCTGCTCCTCGGTACTAGTGCGCGAACCCGGAGTGAAACGCTCGGGTGATGGCCAGTTTACCGGGCGGACCCGAGATGGTTCGCATCGAGTGATCGGGGCGTGACGGCCACCACCTGTGAAACCCGCCTGCGAGTCCCTTCGGGGCGGCGCATACTCGAAATCATGCGACTGACACATTTTGGCCATTCCTGTGTGCTCGTGGAGTTGAACGGCTCGAAGATCCTCTTCGATCCCGGCAACTTCTCGCACGGATTCGAAGGCATCACCGGCCTCGACGCCATCCTCGTGACACATCAACACCCCGATCACGCCGACCCTGCGCGGCTGCCCGAACTGGCCGAAGCGAATCCCGACGCCGTGCTCTACAGCGATCCGCAGACGGCTGAAAAGCTCGGTGGGCGCTGGGCCGGCGTCCGGCCGGGCGACCGGTTCAGCATCGGCGACGTCGAGGTGACCGGAACGGGCGGAGAGCACGCAATCATCCATCCGGACCTACCGATGATCGACAACACCGCGTTCCTCCTCGGTGACGCCACCAACCCGGCACGGTTCATGCATCCCGGCGATTCCCTCTACGTCCCCGAACAAAAGATCGACGTTCTCGCCCTCCCCGCTGCCGCACCGTGGCTCAAGATCTCGGAGGCCATCGACTACCTCCGCGCGGTGGCGCCGCGCGTTGCGGTTCCCATTCATCAAGCGATCATCCGCGACGAGGCCGCAGGCATCTTCTACGGTCGCTACTCGGAAATGGCTGCCGACGGCACCGAGTTCCGAGTTCTCGGCGAGGAGTCGAGCGTCGAAGTCGCCTGATTCGGTTCTCACGCACTCACATCGACGATGATCCAGCCGGTGCTCGTGCCACCGGCTGCGTCGGTGAGTGTGTAGAGAATCCTGTCGGTGCCTGCCTTCGTTCCGGCTTCGAACACCACTTCGCCGTTTTCGAGCTTCACGGTGCCACCGAGAAGTGACGTCGCCCCGACGCCGGTCACTTTGATCGAATCTCCGTTGCTGTCATGATCATTCGCGACGGCGTCGACGGTGACTGTGCCGCCTGAGCGGACCCGCGCGGTGTCGAGTGCGGCGTACGGCGGGATCGGGCTTGCCGTGTACCGACCGACGTCGTCGAGTCGAGCCGAGGCAACCTCCGCCGCATCGACGATGGCAGCGAATTCGGTGCCGTCGAAGCGCGAGAGGTCGTTACCGTTCATGATGGTCGATCCCTCGGCGCCGCCGCCGTGGTAGTCGTCGGCATAGAAGTTGTGGCCCAACTCGTGGCGGAGAACGCGGCTGAAGTTGCCGTCGGACTCGGCACCGACATGCGCGTAGCTGTGGTCGAGTTCGAACTTCGAGTAGTAGGCATTTCCGCCACCGGATGCGCACACGACGGTCGCCTGATCGACGCTCGACCCGACCTGATCGGACCACAGATCTTCCAACTGCTCGAGATTTTCACAACTGCTCGAGTACGGATCACCGGCGGAATCTGCCCGTAGGACAACTCGACCGAGGGCCGGCCGAATCCCGACGTCTCTGATCCAGATGGCAGCGGTGCGGGCCATTGATTCCTCGGCCCGATCCAGAGCGACGGCGGGACTGCCTGCGCCGTGCGCGGAGTACCACTCGCCACTGAGGTCCAGTCCCACCACGAACTGCTTGACCGTCTTGCCGACCCTTGCGGCCGAGGCCGGCGCAATGGCGGCGGTGGGCCACTTGGGTTTTGCGTCGATCGGCGCCGTGCTGCGACCGACCACGTCGGATCCGACGAACTCGAGCGAAGCACCACGATCGAAAATCACCTGCCCTCGCAGTGTTCCGGCGGAGTCGACGATGGCCGAGACTATTGCGTCCGGACGCCCTTCCACGCTGCCGATGTACGAACGGGGCGCCGGGATCACCGCGTCGGTCAGCTCTCCGTCGCTGTCTTGCACAGCCATCGAGAACTCGGATCCCCGCAGGTTCATCTTGTGAAGGCGCAGTGTGAGTTGCTCACCTTCATCGTCGACGGTTGCGGTGCGGACGCCATCGCTCGATCCGCTCGACCCGCCGTCGACACTGCCCGTCGGCAGCGTGTGAACCGCGCCGGTCGGAGCGGCAGACGCGAGCGCCGGAACGAACGCAGCACAGACTACTGCGCCCACAGCCACGGCGAAAAGACCCTCGGCCGACTTGGAGAACACTCTCGTGCGCATGGCGAGATTCCGATCCCATCGACTAGCGGCAGATTAACTGCACGCACTCTAGCAGTGGGAGAGTTGGCTGACCCAGCGCTCTAATTGAACGTCCGTTTTATGCGATTTTGACCCACTCTGCACTACTACCAGCAAGGAAGTGGAGAAACGCGAAGAGTCTGCCCGCTCGGACAACCCGGACAGATGACATAGTCTCGTAGCTATCAAATAGTTGCCAACTGCCGAATTCAGGCAGCGCCGAGCTCCTGAGACGGGGAGTTCCACCGATACACCTGCGAGTCGGCTTCGTGGAAGAGGGCAAGGTCGACGGCGTCGAGGACGGCCTGACGTGGGCCCTCGTTTCCCAACTGCTTGGCCGTGATCGACAATCTGACCAGTCCCCCACGTTTGGCGGCACGCCCGGCTCCGAGAACCAATGCGCGACACCACCACGGCTCGGCCTTGAAGCCTTCGCCGATCCCGAAAACCCTTCCCCGTTGCAAGGTTCCGCGGGTCAGATCATGTACTGCCCCGAGGCCTGCCATCGTGCGAAAGCCCGTCTCCGGCAACACCGACATGGCACCGGGCGACGCCACCCAGCGCGGCGGTGCGAACACCCGGGTCCGAAGGCCTGCATGCTCGAGAACGCGGTCCGCAGCGAGTAGTCGCAGTTTCGCTTCGTGCTTCGACAGAGTGGCGAACTCGGCTCGGCGACGCTTGGTCGCGGCCTGGTCGTAGCCGTGCAGAACGATGGCATCGCCGTGCTCGCGACGCTCACGCAGCCAAGCCGTCGTCACCGCGTCGTCGGCCAGTCGGTATTTGTCCTTCAGTCGCGGCGCCACCAGGAGCGACAAGCGGACACCTCGAGTGTCCATCTCGTCTGCGAATCCGGCAGCGAGATAACATGTCTCGTCTCTGATTCCGGATACCGACACGATCAGTTCTGCGGACATACTCCGATAGTGGCAGCTGTGGGTGAACAGCACACTGCCGCCGGATGATCATCCGGCGGCAGTTTTCAGCGCACCTACTGGTTCTTGGAAACCTCTAGTTCTTGGGAAGCGTAGCTTCGATCGCGGCGACAACCTCGGGTGCGTCAGGCTCGGTCCGCGGACGGAAGCGGTTGACGACGGTGCCGTCCGGTCCGATCAGGAACTTCTCGAAGTTCCACTGAATGTCTCCCGCAGCGCCTTCGGCGTCGGCCGCCTTGGTGAGCTCGGCGTACAGCGGATGCTGGTTTTCGCCGTTCACCTCGATCTTCTCGAGAAGCGGGAACGTGACGCCGTAGGTAGTGGAGCAGAACGTCTCGATCTCTTCGGCGGTACCCGGTTCCTGCCCCATGAACTGGTTGCACGGGATACCGATCACGGTCAGACCGCGATCGGCGTACTCGCTGGCCAGCTTCTCTAGCGCCGAGTACTGCGGGGTCAGTCCACACTTGGACGCGACGTTGACCACGAGGACGGCGCGGCCGTCGTATTCACCCAAAGAGGTGGGCACGCCACCGAGGGTGTTGATCGCGATGTTCTGTACTGGAGTTGTCATAGGCTCCAACTTAGCGACTCTCTCGCGCACTGCTCCTTCGCGCACTGCTAATTCGACGCTCCGAGAATGCGATCGAGGTCGTCCAGAACGGTGAGGCCGCCGAGCGGTCCGACGCCGGTGATCCAGTAGGACATGTCCACCAGATGCGGGTTCGGGAAGAATCCGGCGTTGTCTGCCACGGCCTTCGGCATCGTGCCGGCATCGGCCGGTTTCGCGGAGGTGACCAGGATGAGGTCGGCGTTGGCTCCGGAGACGAATTCCGGGGAGAGGTCGACGGAGATCGAGTTCTCCCAGTCGCGTGCGGGAATCGTGAGTCCAGCACATTCGAGAGTGCTTCCGGCAAACGACGTGGGTCCGTACAGCGTCAGAACGTCGTCGCGTGGGCGGATCAGCTGAGCGGTCTTGCCCTCGGTGCTGTGCTTGCTCGCCACCTCCTCGCAGCGTGCCGTGTAGTCACCGAGCAGTTCACCTGCCTGATCGGTCTTGTTCAACGCCTCTGCGACGAACTGGACGTTGTCCTGCCACGGATCGGTCTGAGTTGCCATGTAGACGGTCGGTGCGATGGCAGCGAGCTGCTCGTACAGATCACCGTGCCGCGATTCCGTTCCGATGATCAGGTCCGGGCTCAGTGCGACGATCTTCTCGAGGTTCGGTGCCGCGACGGTTCCGACCATCTCGATCTCCGCCGCCTTCTCACCGAGGTACGCCGGAACGCCGGTCGTCTCGCTGAGTACCGCGGTGCCCACGGGAATCACGCCCAGCGCTACCGACGTGTCGAGCTGAACCGGCTCGAGCACGACAACTCGCTGCGGATCCGTCGGTACGTCGGTAGTTCCACGGGCGTGGGTGACCGCGTGCACGGTGTCGGGCTGCATCCCCGGGTCATAAAGATCGTCACCGCCACAAGCAGTCGTCGTTGCCACTATGGCGGCGAGGACGAAACCACCCAGCATGTACCTCGTCCGCGAGTTACTGCGTTTCATTCACAAACTCCTGTTACCGACTGCTTCCGACCGTCACAGCCACGTGCATTCACCGCGGCTGAGCAAAGGATTCACCATCCAATAGTCTGGTGAGCCTAACCTACGAGACTGGAGCCTCATCATGTCTTCCCTCCCCTGCCACAGCGACGGTGTCCTGGGGAAAGGATCTATGCAGTGCCTTTCGGAATTTGTCGCCAATCCGCAAACCAGTCGACGCCCTCACGCCTGTACACGGCAGTCGTCGACCGCCGGCGAACCTATGGTCGGTCGCGCCGGAATGACACATCTGTGGGTATTGATCGAGCATCCCGGCCCCTGGCCGGCGTCCGCCCCTGACGACATTCTCCCCGTCGCGCTCACCGAAAAGATCTACGCAGCGCAGGGCCGTATCCGTGTCGTGGTGATCCGGCGGACCCGCAACCGCCGGGTGCTCACCCCGACGTGTGTACTCGCCTGGACGGACGGCACACGCCAATGGATGCGGGAAGGGGCGGTCGACCGATACGAGGACCTGTCGGTACTGCCGTTCGAATCGATGGCCGCCGGAGCGGAACCCGACTTCGGCCGCTCCCGCACGGAACCGCTCTTCGCAGTCTGCACGCATGGAAAGAAGGATGCGTGCTGCGCGGAACTCGGCCGCCCGGTCGTTTCGGCGCTGAACGCGGCACAGATCGCAGATGTGTGGGAATGCAGTCACATCGGCGGAGATCGTTTCGCGGCCAACATGATTGCGTGGCCTGCCGCAGTCTATTTCAGCCGACTGGACGGCAACTCCGCAATCGATACTGCCGAGAAATACCTAGCCGGAGAATTGGAGCTGCTGCACCTGCGCGGCCGGGCGGCACTGTCACAGGCCGCTCAGGCAGCCGAACATGCTGTCCGACGCGCCACCGACATCGTCGCCACGGACGCACTCGAGAGCATCAGCGAGAGTGTCGACGGAGAACACACGACTGTCGATCTTCGGTTGGAGGGGAGAGACTTTCGCGTCGTCGTTCGCTCCGGTCCTCCAGGGCTGCCGTTCCGACATGATTGTGGTGCCGGAGGGACCGTCGAATGGAGCGGATGGACCGTCGAGCACGTTCACGAGCAACCCCACTGACCACTCGATTTCGACAAGAGTGCCCGGCAGGCCATCGAACCGAGATTTGCGCGGACTGACAACACTTCGAATCAGGTCGCGATGAAGGATCGACGCCCCTGGTGTTTACAGCTTGCATTCTTCCCATGACCACCGCACTGACGCCGAATGCCGTACCCCGGTCTGCTGATCCGATCAAAAGTGAGGTCGACTACGAAACACTGGCAGAGAAATTCCGTCCGATCTTCGCGGACATCGCACAAGGCGTCGTCGAACGCGAACGCGATCACGTGCTTCCCTTCCAACAGATCGACGCGCTCAAGAATGCAGGCTTCGGCGCCGTTCGGGTGCCGACAACACACGGTGGATCGGGTGCGAGCATCCCGCAATTGATCCGCTTACTAGTCGAGCTGTCAAGCGCCGATTCCAATATCACCCAGGCCCTGCGCGGACATTTCGCGTTTGTCGAAGACCGACTGGTCGCCGACCCCGGCCCGGAGCGTGACATCTGGCTCCGACGCTTCGCGGAGGGACAGTTGGTCGGCAACGCATGGACCGAAATCGGCGACGTTGCATTGGGCGAAGCCAACACCAAGGTCTCGCCCGCACCCGATGCCGACCATTTCCTGGCGAACGGGGCAAAGTTCTACAGCACGGGTTCCATCTTCGCCGACTGGATCGACCTGTACTCGCAGCGCACCGACACCGGCGCATTCGTGATCGCGGCGGTCGAGGCGAGACAACCCGGTGTCACACACAGTGACGATTGGAACGGGTTCGGCCAGCAGACGACTGGCTCCGGTTCGTCCGTCTACGAGAACGCAATTGTACAGCCGGAGAACATCTTCGACTTCTCGACGCGATTCAAATACCAGACCGCGTTCTACCAATTGTTCCACCTCGCCACTCTCGCCGGCATCGCCAAGGCTGCTACGATCGAGATCTCTCGTCGAGTTGCCTCTCGTACTCGAACCTTCAGTCACGGCAACGCTCCGAGATACGCGCAGGATTCGCAGATCCAGCAAGTTGTCGGCGAGGTGTCCTCTGCTGCCTTTGCAGCCGAGGCCGTTGCACTGCACGCAGCACAGTCGTCCCAATGGGCTTACGAAGCCGCATTCTCCGGCTCGCCGGAGGAAGAGAAGGCCGCCAACATCGCAGCCGAAATCGATTCGGGGCGAGGGCAAGTCGCCTCGATCGGACTCGTCGTGCCGGCCACGGCCAAGATCTTCGACGCACTCGGTGCTTCCGGAGTCAGCCGCGACCTCGATCTCGATCGATTCTGGCGCAACGCCCGCACCGTCGCCAGCCACAATCCGGTCGTCTTCAAATCCAAAGTTGTCGGCGACTACGAAATCAACGGAACCGAACCGATTTACGTGTGGGCCATCGGGACCGCACCGACCGAAAAGGATGAACAGGCATGACCGTGACCAGTGAAACCGAAGTCTTCGTCGGCGTTCCCGACACATCCGAGGGCTGGATCGACCGGGCTCGCGAGGTGAGCAACATCCTTGCCGCCGACGCACTCGCCCGCGACCGAGCCGGCGAACCACCGTTCCGAGAAGTTCAGCTGCTCAAGGACAGTGGTCTTGTGACGCTCCTGGGCCCGGTCGAGTTCGGCGGCGGCGGGCAGCGATGGGAGACCGCCTACAAGGTGGTTCGGGAGATCGCCCGCGCCGACGGCTCCATCGGACAACTGCTCGGATACCACTATCTGTGGGCATGGGCAGCCAGATTGGTCGGAACCGATCCGCAGATCTCCGCTGTCGAGGAGCTGTACACGAGCAACCGATTCTTCTTCGGCGGCGCGGTCAACCCTCGAGACACCGACCTCACCGTCGCGGACCGCGGAGACACCCTGGTGTTCAACGGTGTGAAGTCGTTTTCCACCGGCGGCCGAGTCACCGACCTCACGGTGCTCGAAGGAATCATCGACGGAACTGCGACGCATGTGTTCGCAATCGTGCCGACTGCTCAGGACGGCATAGTCTTCCGCGGTGATTGGGACAATCTCGGGCAGCGCCTCACCGATTCCGGCAGTGTCGAGATCAACGACGTCGAGGTCGACTGGGCAAGTGCGGCAGGCTTTGTCGACAAGGAATTCCAACCTCTGGTCTACAACACCCTGAACTTCCCGGCGATCGAGATCGTGTTCGCCAACTTCTACCTCGGGATCGCTCGTGGCGCACTGGACACTGCCGCCGAGTACACCCGAACCCGTACGCGTCCATGGCCGTACGGCGGTGACAACCGCGAAATCGCAACCGACGAGTGGTACCTCCGTGAGGGCTACGGCGACTTGCAATCCAAGCTGTGGGCAGCGGAGGCCTTCGTGGATCAGGTCAGCCGTGAGGCCGACGCAGTGCTCCACGACGCTCGCGAAAACCTCACCGAGCAGGCTCGCGGCGACCTCGCCGTACGCATCGCGGCCGCAAAACTTCGCGCCGCCGACGTCTCCTTGGAGATCAGCAACAAGATCTTCGAACTGACCGGTGCCCGAGCCACGTCCAACGACGTCGGCCTGGACATCTACTGGCGCAACATCCGGACGCATACCCTTCACGATCCGCTCGCGTACAAGCGCCGTGAAGTCGGTAGTCGTTTTCTGACCGGCGAGATTCCCGAACCGACCTGGTACACCTAGCCACGAACAGAAAGAGACCGTCGCACGGTTGGTGCGGCGGTCTCTTTCATCGTTACGACCAGGATCACTGATCGTAGATCGGGTTCCGCGCCTGCAGCGCAGTCAAACGTTCAGCAGAGCGGACGTTTCTAGTGATGGCTCACGAACGACTGTTTGGTGCCGGTCGGAGCCGTTTCGAGCTTGTGCTGCTCTTCTTCGTCCTCGTCGTCGAGCATCGTGGCTTCGTTGAACGGAATCTTCCCGTCGAGTACCTCGACGACGCGTTCCTTGTCGATCGTCTTGGTCCAGGCGCCGACCAGGAGAGTCGCAACCGCATTGCCCGAGAAGTTGGTGATCGCTCGCGCTTCCGACATGAAGCGGTCGATTCCGACGATGAGTCCGACGCCGTCGAGAAGCTCGGGGCGATGGCTCTGCAGTCCGCCTGCCAGCGTGGCCAGACCGGCGCCGCTGACTCCGGCAGCGCCCTTGGAGGCGATGATCATGAACACCAGCAGCGAGAGCTGTTCACCGAAACCGAGTGGCTGTCCCATGGCGTCGGCGATGAAGATCGAGGCCATCGTCAGGTAGATCGCGGTGCCGTCGAGATTGAACGAGTAGCCCGTGGGAACGACGATGCCCACCGTGGTGCGCTCGACGCCTACGTGCTCCATCTTGGCGATCAGACGCGGCAGTGCCGATTCGGAGGACGACGTGGCGAAGATGAGCAGGTACTCACGGGCCAAGTACTTGACCAGCTTGAAGATGTTGAATCCGGTGACGGCGCGCAGCAGCGTTCCGAGAACACCGAAGACGAAAATCAGGCAGGTCAGGTAGAAGCCGATCATCAGGGTGCCGAGCTGGACGACGGCGTTCAAACCGGTCTGGCCGACGACGCTGGCGATGGCACCGAAAGCACCGATCGGGGCGAGCCAGAGGATCATCGTCAGGATCTTGAACACGAGCTTCTGGATGTATCCGACAGCCTTGAGGATCGGTTCACCCGACTTGCCGAGCGACTGGATCGCGAAGCCGACCAGAAGGGCGACGAACAGAGTCTGCAGCACGCTGCCGGCTGTGAGGGAGGACAGCATCGACGTCGGAATGATGGACGCGATGAAGTCCCAGGTACCGCCCGCGCTGTGGGCCTGATCTGCAAGCTTGGCCACGGAGGCCGCATTGGGCGTGATGTTCAGGCCACTGCCCGGGTTGAGCAGGTTGCCGACGCCCAGGCCGATCGCGAGTGCGATGGTGGACATCCCGATGAAGTAGGCGAGTGCGAGGCCGCCGACCTTGCCGACCTTGGCCGCCGCTCGAACCGAGCCGATGCCGAGCACGATGGTGCAGAAGATGACCGGGCTGATCATCATCTTGATCAGGCTGACGAACAACGTGCCGAGTACACCGACGGACTTACCGAACTCGGGTGCGAGCCAACCGACGAGGATGCCTCCGATGACCGCGACGATGACGCTCATGTAGAGCCAATGCGTCTTGTCGCGCTTTGCCTTGGTGCCCTCGGGCTGTGGGGAACCGTCTACTGTCCCTGTTGCCGTGCTGCTCATGGGGTGTCCTTTGGATCGGATATCTGTGAAGTGATCGGGATCACTTCGAGTCGTGGAGAATTCTTGTTGCAAACAGGTGGGCCCGGAAGTTTGTGTTCATTACGTTCAGGAGGCGCTCGATGGTCGAACGAAAGACCGGCCGACGTATGAGCGTCGCCAGGCAGATCCTGCTCCTGCAATTGGCGTTGTTGGCGCTGGTCATCGGTGTGGGAGCCGCGCTCGCAGTTGTCGACGAACGCCGAGACAGCGACGACGCGATCCGCAGGCAGGTGAGCTCGATAGCGCAGACTCTCGCCCTGTCGGATTCGACGGCGGCAGCCCTGACGAGTCCGGACCCGACCGCGATTCTGCAACCACAGACCGAGAAGATCCGACAGGCAACCGGCGTCGATTTCATCGTGGTGATGGCGCCTGATCGCACTCGGTTCACCCACACGAGCCCGGAGCTGATCGGTCAACTCTTCACCGGGAACATCGACCGCGCACTTGCCGGCGTGACCTTCACAGAGACGTACGCCGGGTCGCTGGGGCCGTCGATCCGCGCAGTCACTCCTGTCTACGATTCCGGCGGAACCTTGGTCGGTCTGGTTTCTGCCGGTGTCACCCGCGAGCAGATCAGCAAGCAGTTCGCCCAAAGTGTTCCGGTCATCCTGTTCGTTGCCGGCGGCGGTCTTCTTGCCGCCCTCCTGAGTTCACTTCTGGTGAGTCGGCGTATCCGGCGACAGACCCTGGGGATGGCGCCGGATGAACTGCGCACCATGTACGAACACCACGACGCCGTCCTGCACAGCATCGGTGAGGGTCTGGTGGTGATCGGGCGAGGCCGAAGCAGAGATGCGCGAGTGGATATCGTCAACGACGAAGCGCGTCGCCTCCTCGATCTACCGGACGGGCCCGTGCCACTTTCGTCCATCCCCGAGACCATGCGAGTCGACGACGCCTCTCCCGCGAAGGATCAAGTGCACCTAACCGACAAGCGTGTGCTGGTGGTCAACCAACACCCGGTTGAGTGGGAGGGCAACAGAATTGGCACCGTGCTGACAATTCGCGATCACACCGAATTGCAGAACGTACTCGGGGAATTGGATTCGGTACGCAGTTTTGCCGAGTCGCTTCGATCGCAAGCCCACGAGAGTGCAAATCGTCTGCACACGATCATCACGATGGTCGAGTTGGGCCGGAACGAAGACGCAGTGGCCTTCGCCACCAATGAATTGCGAGTGTCCCAACAGTTGATAGATCGTCTGATGAATGCGGTCCACGAGCCGGCGCTCGCCGCACTGCTGCTCGGGAAAATGAGTGAAGCGGCCGAACGCGGGGTCGACCTGACCATCACCGAAGACACCGCGCTCGGTCCGGTTCCTTCGCTCAATGCACGCGAGTTGGTCACGCTGGTCGGCAATCTCGTGGACAATGCTATTGACGCATCGCGCGCGAGCGAGTCTCCGTGGGTGGAAGTGACGGTAATGGAAGAGGATTCGATGATGGTTGTTGCCGTCGCCGACAGCGGCCCGGGAATGACACCCGAAGCACTCGAAAAGGCCAAGGGCCGTGGCTACTCCACAAAATCCGGCTCTCGCGGACTCGGTCTCGCACTGGTCTCTCAAGTTGTGAAACGGCACGGCGGCACGCTCACCAGCGAGCCGGCGATGGGCTCCATGCTGGTTGTCCGTATCCCGCTGCGCGAGGCGGAAGCACCGCGATGATCCGTGTGCTGATAGTCGACGACGAACCGTTGATCGCCCAGGCGCACCGTTCGTACGTCGAGCGTGTGCCGGAATTCGTGGTCCACGGCGTGGTTCATTCCGGGAACGCCGCCGTGCGTGCAGTTACGGCGGCCAACGCCACCGACCAGCCCATCGACCTGGTCCTGCTCGACATCGGGTTGCCCGACGCCAGCGGTCTCGACGTGGCTTCCGCCCTGGGCGGTTTGCGGCCCAGTCCGGACATCATCGCGGTTACCTCGGCGCGCGATCTGGAGGTGGTCCGAAGCGCCGTGGCTCGCGGGATCGTCCTCTATCTTCTCAAGCCGTTCACTTTCGCAGCATTCCGCGACAAGCTCGAGCGCTACCTCGAATATCGTGCAGCGCTTCCCGCTGGAGAGTCTGCGGTCAGTCAACACGACATCGACCGCGCGATGTCCGCGCTACGAACGTCCGACGATCGAGCAGCGGCACCGAAAGGCTTTGCGTCTCAAACACTCGGACTCGTCGCAGCGTCCGTCCGGGATTCGGAAGGTCCTGTGACCGCCGCCGAGGTGGCAGCATCGGTCGGCGTGTCCCGGGTGACAGCCTGGCGCTACCTGGAAAAGCTGGCAGACGACGGCATGCTCACCCGGGAGACCGAGTACGGGCGCGCTGGGCGCCCTCAGGTTCGTTACCGCAGAACCTGACAGTCACCGAACCTGATTGACACAGAAGCTAGTTCGCGCCCACGGTGTCCAACACCCAGGCGAACTCGAACGCGACCTCTTTCCACTTCTCGTACCGACCGCTGACACCGCCGTGTCCGGCGCTCATCTCGGTCTTGAGAAGTAGCGGAGCATCACCGGTCTTGGTGGCGCGCAGTTTTGCGACCCACTTGGCCGGCTCCACGTACAGAACACGGGTGTCGTTGATGCTCGTGATCGCAAGAATGGCGGGATAGTCCTTGGCTTCCACGTTCTCGTACGGGCTGTACGAGCGCATGTAGTCGTAGACGTCCTTGTTGTGCAGCGGATCTCCCCATTCGTCCCACTCGATGACCGTCAACGGCAGCGACGGATCGAGAATCGACGTCAACGGGTCGACAAACGGAACATTGGCGAGAATGCCGGCAAACAGTTCCGGAGCAAGGTTGGCGACAGCGCCCATCAGCAATCCACCTGCACTACCGCCGTCGGCAACCATCCGGTCGGCCGACGTGACACCGGTGTCGATCAAATGCTTTGCGCAAGAGACAAAATCGGTGAAGGTGTTCTTCTTGGTGAGCGTCTTGCCGTTTTCGTACCAGTGACGGCCCATCTCGCCGCCGCCGCGCACGTGTGCGACGACGAAGACGACACCGCGATCGAGCAACGACAAGCGGGCAACCGAGAACGACGGGTCGATGCTCGCCTCGTAGGAACCGTAGCCGTACAACAGCAGCGGCGCGGGACCTTCCGGCGCACCTACGCGCCTCACGATCGAGAGCGGAATGCGGGTTCCGTCGTCGGCTACTGCCCAGTCGCGACGCTGCTCGTAGTTACTCGCATCGAAGTCTCCGAGAACGGGCTGCGACTTACGCAGTGCCAGTTCACCACTGGCGACGTAGTAGTCGTACACCTGCCCGGGAGTGATGAATGAGGTGAATCCGAGCCGGATGGTGGGCTGCGCCCATTCCGGGTTGGACCCCATGCCGATGCTGAAGAGTTCTTCGTCGAAGTCGATCTCGTGGCGTTCGCCGTAGCCGTCATCCGTCAACGGCCACACGGCAACCCGAGTGAGCGCCTCGCGGCGGTAGCTCAGGACGAGGTGTCCGGCAAAGGCTTCGGCTTCTTCCAGACGAACGTCTGCGCTGTGCTCGATCAGCGTCGTCATGTTCGTCGGATCCGACACGGGAGCTTCCACCAACACGAAGTTCTCTGCCTTGATGCCGTCGACGACGTCGTTGTGGAGGATCAGGAAGCGGTCCTCTCCCCCGATCACGGCGTGCTCGGCCCCGTACTCGACGCCCTCGCGACGCGGGATGATGACGCGGAAGTCGCCTTCCGGGTTCGCCGATTCCAGCATCCAGCCTTCGCTGGTCACCTTGGAACCGACCCAGATCATCAGGTACTTCTCGCTGCGGGTGGACCCCACCGAAACCCAGTACCGTTCGTCGGGCTCGTGGAACACCGAAACATCTTGACTCTGCGGCGTTCCCAGCTTGTGACGCCACACCGTGTCCGGACGCCAGGAGTCGTCGACCGTCATGTAGAAGACGTGACTGTGGTCGATCGCCCAGGTGGCGCCAGGCGCGGTATCGGGAATCTCGTCGGCGAGCATCTCACCGGTCTCGAGGTTCTTGAACCGCAAGGTGTACCGCTCGTCGCCGACGATGTCCACCGAGTACGCGAGCAACGTGCCGTCCTCGCTGATGGAGAACGCGCCGAGCGAAAAGAACTCGTGCCCTTCGGCTTCGACGTTGCCGTCCATGAGGATCTGCTCGCCCGCCAGCTCGACGCCGGGCGTCAGGTCGGGCGGAGTCCAGTCGTCTTCACCGGCGATGGGGCACCGGCACTGGACGGTGTACGACTTGCCTTCCACGCTGCGCGAGTAGTACCACCACTTACCCATGCGAGTGGGCACCGACATGTCGGTTTCCTGCGTCCGCGACTTGATCTCCTGGAAGATCTTCTCGCGCAATGGCTCGAGCGCGGCCGTCTGCTCGTCGGTGTACGCGTTTTCGGCTTCGAGGTATGCGACTACCTCGGCGTTGTCCTTGTCCCGCAGCCACTCGTAGTCATCGACGAACGTGTGTCCGTGATGGGTACGTTCGGTGGGGACCTTCTTTGCGACCGGCGGGATCAGGCTCATGCGCTGGGACCGACCCAATCGTCGAAGGACAGACCGGAAATGCGCTCGTACGCCTCGATGTAGCGTGCCCGGGTCGCGTCGACGATCTCCTGCGGCAACGGCGGCGGTGTCGTGTCCGAGCTACGGTCCCAGCCGGATTCGGGGCTCGTGAGCCAGTCGCGCACGAACTGCTTGTCGAAACTGGGCTGCACCTTGCCCGCTTCGTAGCCTTCGAGAGGCCAGTAGCGCGACGAGTCGGGGGTGAGCACCTCGTCGGCGAGCACGAGGTTTCCAGCGGAGTCGAGACCGAATTCGAGCTTGGTGTCGGCAAGGATGATTCCGCGATCGGCTGCGAAGTTGGAGGCGCGGGCATAGACGTCGAGAGTGTCCTCGCGAAGCTGCACTGCCAGCTTCTGGCCGACCTTCTCCACTACCTGATCGAAGCTGATGTTCTCGTCGTGATCCCCGAGAGCCGCCTTGGACGCCGGGGTGAAGATCGGGTCGGGCAGACGCGACGCCTCGACGAGGCCCTCGGGCAACGCGACGCCGCACACTGCGCCGGTGTTGTTGTAGTCGACCAGGCCGGAGCCGGTGAGGAAGCCACGAACGACGCATTCGACGGGAACCATGTCGAGGGAGCGCACCACGAGAGCGCGGCCGAGAACCTCTTCCGGGATGCGATCGTCGTCGGGCTCGCCGGCCAGGTGGTTGGTGCCACCGAGGACGTTGAAGAAGAACACGCTCATCGCGGTGAGCACGCGACCCTTGTCCGGGATCGGCGTGCTGAGCACGTGGTCGTAGGCCGAGATCCGATCACTCGCGACAAGCAGCAGATGCTCGTCGTCGATCGTGTAAAGGTCACGGACCTTGCCACCGGCCAGATGAGTGTAGGAATCAAGTGTAGGACGCACCCGGTCACCCTATCGGGCGTTCGCAGTTCGTACAGAACCCCGGTAGCCGGGACAGGTAAGCGTCCTCGCCGATCGGAGAGCTGTCCGCCCTGCTCATCCGGATATGCAGGTGGCCCCTCGCCAGCAGGCGAGAGGCCACCGTCACAGTCGATGAACTACTGGTTTGCGGGCAGCTTCGACAGGCCCTCGTCGATCGAATCCAGCGTCAGAAGAGCCGTCTGATAGGTCGCGGCCAGCGAATGCTGGACCTGGACGACGTTGCCGGCCTTCACTGCGGGCAATTCCTTCCACAGCTCGGAATTGACCAGCTCCTGCAACTGCGGAGACATCGAGCCGTCGGCGTTGAGGCCGTAGACGATCACGTCGACATTTCCGAGATTTTCGCCGATCTTCTCGATGGATACCTGTTCGACGTGGATGTCGGCGGGGTCTGCGGGGGTGCCGGGGAACTGCAGTCCGAGTCCGTCGAAGAGATTGGTCGTGTACGAGGACGCGTACTCGCGTGAGAAGGTGCCGGCTTCCGGCTTGCAGACGTTGCACACGCCGCCGAAGGTCAGCGAGCCGAGCTTGTCCTTGTACTTCGCGGCCAGTTCGGCGGTTTTGGCGTCGTAGTCGTCCTTGAACTCGCCGTAGTTGCCGGAGACATTCGCGGCATCGGCGAACTGCTCGCCCAGCACTCGCCAATCAGCAGGAACCGTCGGTCCCAGGAAGACGACGGGAGCGGCCGCCTCGAGCTGCGCCATGTCCAGCTGGCTTTCGACTCGAGCGGGAACGCCCATGATGATCAGATCGGGCTCGGCAGCGACGATTCCCTCGTAGTTGAGCTGGGAGACGTTGCCGTCGGGCGCGACCTTCGGCAGAGCTTCGTAAGCGGCCTTGGTCTTGTCGTCCATGTTGCCGAGTTCACGGGTCCACTCACATACTGCTGCCAGGTTCGCTCCCGCCTGAATCAGCGGCAGAACTGCGTATCCGCAGGCCACGATCCGTTGCGGGTCGCTCGGGATCTCGATGGATCCGTTCTGTGCCTCGAAGACACGGGTCGGCGAGCTCGCGGCTGTCGTCGACGATTCGGACGACGCCTCCTCGGAGTTGCTGCAGCCGGCGACGCCGACCGCCAGCGCAGCTGCTGCGCCGATCACCACTGCGCGGCGAAACCGCGACAGACCTTGAACCCGCATGTTGAACTCCATCTGAACGCACCGGACTGCTCCGGAATTGATTTGGTGAGGCTAACCAATATCAGGGCACTGGACCTTTACACAAACACAGGTCCCGAGGAATGAACTGCGCCTCCCGAGCCGCCCACGCTCACAGCAGCACGCCTCCCACTGAGAGGGAGCAAAGCAAGATTCCTCTCGAATCGGACACGCGAACTCGCTACCTTGCCTTCGCGATACCTCATCGACTCGCCACTCTCTCCGCTCGACGAAGGGCTCACACATGTCCCGATCCACCCGTACCTGCTCACTACGGTCTGCCGCGGCCATTGCGTTGACCAGTAGCTTTCTCATCACCGGTTTCGGCGCCTCGATCGCGCAGGCCGAACCTGGCCCCTCGGCTCCGCTGTTCGGCTCGCTGGATTTCGGATCCAGCAACCTCGGCAGTTCCGAGCAGACCCCAGATGCGCCGCGGCTGACCGGGATCGACAATTTCCGCGACGTCGCAGGCACCGGCGCCGGATACTCGGGGACTTTCGGCCTGCCCGTGAACAAGGGAGTCTTCTACCGCGCGAACGCGATCACGCCCAAGGGCGATGACATGAGCAATCTCGAAAAGCTGGGACTGACAAAGGTTTACGATCTGCGCACTGAACCCGAGATCGCCAGTAAGCCCGATGTCTTGCCCGGCGGGGTTGCGTACGAGAACATTCCGATCCTGTCCGGGAACATCGCCGAGATGATCGCGAAGATCAAGTCCCCCGAGGACTCACGATCGATGATGCAGGACATGAACCGCGCATTCGTCACCGGAGCGACGGAGCGAGCCGGGTTCGCGCAGTTGCTCACGGGTCTCGCGGAAACCGAAGGTGCACAGGTCTTCCACTGCACCGCAGGCAAAGACCGCACCGGCTGGACGTCGTTTCTGCTGCTGAGTATCGCCGGTGTCGACCGCTCGGTGATCATGAACGACTACTTGCTGACCAACGAGTACACAGCCGAAGGCATGAAGGCCACGCGCGCGGGCATCGCGGCGAGCCTGGGCGAACAGATGGCCGTCAACATGGAGCCTCTGTTGGGTGTCGAGGCAAGCTATCTCGATGCCGGTCTCGCCCAGTTGGACCAGACCTACGGGTCGGTCGATCGGTACCTGACCGAGGGCCTGGGTCTGAGCCCGGCGACTGTCATGACGCTCAAAGCCAAACTGCTGGGCTGAGTGGCACGGATGCCCCGGGTTCGACGAGGGATCGGACCCGGGGCACGTGTACTTCTCTGCCCGTGCCGCGGCGGATGCGCCGCAGCGTCCCGTGCATCAGCGCGATACGGCGATCACGTTGTTTCGGTACGCCCAGATGACGATCTGCACACGGGTACGCACCTGCAGCTTCTTGCAGATGTTGCTGATGTGCGACTTCACCGTGCTCTGTTCGAGGCTGAGGGAATCTGCGATGTCGTTGTTTCCCAAGCCTTGTGACAGCAACTGCACCACATCCATCTCACGCGCACTGAGACCGTGATCCGATCCGGAGCGCGCCGTGGACATCGGTGCCGGCTTGCGCCTCGCGAACTCCACGATCAGTCTCGACGTCAATCTCGGCGAGAGCACCGAACCACCTTCGGCCACGGTCAACACTGCCGACGAGAGCTCTTCGGGATCGGCGTCTTTGAGCAAGAACCCTGCGGCACCGCTGTCGAGCGCCTCGAAAACGTACTCGTCGAGATCGAACGTGGTGATCACGATGACGCGGGTCCCGGGAAACTCGGCAAGGACCTCCCGGGTCGCAGTCAACCCGTCGCCGTGCGGCATTCGGATATCCATCAGCACGACGTCCGGACGCAGTGCACGCACCTGCTCGTACGCCTCGACTCCCGTCTTGGCATGCCCGACGACGTGAATCTCGGGGTGACCGGAGAGAAACAGCTCGAACCCCTGCCGTACCACCTGCTGGTCGTCTGCAATAAGGACATCGATCATGCGTTGATCCTCCCGTTCACCGGCACCAGTGCCTGCACAGCCCACTCACCTTCCGAATTCGGTCCGGCGTCCAGTTGACCACCCATGAGCGTCGCGCGTTCGCGCATTCCCACAATTCCGAGGTTTTGCCCGTCGGAGGCCGGGCGAGCATTCCCGAGAGTATTGACCACCCGTACCCTCACCGCACCGGCTTCTCGACTCAGACACACCTTGGACTCGCTACCCGGCGCATGGCGAAGGACGTTCGACAACGCCTCCTGCACGATGCGGTAACACGTCAACTGGACTCCGCTGTCCAGGTCGTCGAAGCGGCCGACCTTCTCCAACGAGATCGACGAGATGGTGCGCTTGCAGTCGTCCACCAACTCGTCGATGTCGGAGACCATGGGCGTCGGGAAATCGGGGTCTTCCTCACCCAGGCGAAGTATCCCCACGATCTGCCGCAAGCTGTTGAGGGCCCGCTGACCCTGCTCGATGACGCCCCCCAGAAGGGCTTGTGCTTGTTCGGGATTGCTCGAGAAGAACTTGTCGGCGGCACGAGCCTGGATGATCATGCCGGTCATGTGGTGGGCAGCGACATCGTGCAGTTCACGTGCCATGTCCTGCCGTTCGGCAACAACGGCATTCGCAATCTTGCGTTCGCGGTCCCGGTGCAGATCCGCTACTGCCTGACTGTTCTCCACTGCTTGTTTTCGCAGGCGCGCGACGATCTTTCCCATGGCTGCGACGACCAGAAAACTCGTGACGGTGTTTGCCGCCGGTTCGAGGAACAAGTGAGGCAACTCCCCCACCTGAACCTCGGCGACCGTCAGCCCGTCCCGTTCGGTGAGATACATCGCCAAGATCACGTCCATCGCCATTCCGAGGACCAGCAGTCCGACCAGGCGCATGCCTGTCACTCGGATGGACACTGCCATGATCGCGAACCAGAAAAGCGGCGTGGCCCCCAGCGATCGACTGCCGAGGAAGAGCATCAATCCGCCGGATCCTGCCAACGTCAGGAGGTAGTACGCGATCGGGTACCGCCGGCGCGCACACGCCACAACGGTCAACACCGTCAGGAAACCCATGATGCCGACGACGGTTCCCGGATCGCTCAGCACTCGATTGCTCGTCTCGGGTTCAGTCTTGAGACTGGCGAGACCGAACACCCACGGCACACTCAGCAGGCCGACGATCACGGCCGCCGTGGCCGGGTTGTTCAGGTTGAAACGTCCCCACCCTCGCGATGCCAGGGCTTGCCCCGGGGCATTCTGACCAGCCGAGTCGAACATCCACTCCCCATTCCGCATCCGATGATTGACGTTCATGGTGGCATGCGCGCACCACTTGGTCCCACATTCGGCGAACGTGAAGGGAATGTTCGATTCCCGGCTCCAACCAAAGCACTAGTTGAAGGTGAAAGGCCTAGTACTTATGGCTCAGCTGAACTGCTCGACCAACCGGTTCACCATGTTGGTTGCGCTGTAGTAGTCGAGACGGAAGGTGTCCAGACCCACGGCATAGACGTGGTGATCACGAATTGCCGGATGCTGGGCCAACAGTGGAAGTGCCTCGACCGCCTTCACCGCACCGTCGTCGGCGCTGACCAGGATCAGGGTGTTGCCCGAGATACCGTCGTAGAGGTTCTCCGCCGAGACCTGAATGATGTCCTTGCGCTTACCCATGGATTCACTGCTCTTCGCGGACTCGGGAATGTCGGCGACCGTGAAACCCATCGCCGTGAGCAACTTCGCCTGCCCCGACTCGTGCGTCCAGATGTTGGCACCGCTGCCGTCCTCGTAGTAGACCAGCGCAGTGGTCGGCTGTGGGGGAAGTGTGATCTTGGCCTTCGCGGCCTCTACTGCGCTGTCGAACTTCGCGACCGTGGCCGCCGCGTTGTCTTCGAGACCTGTCGCCTTACCCAGCACAGCGGCGACTTCCTGCCAACTACTTCCGCCGTAGTCCACCACGATTGTCGGCGCGATGGCCGTGAACTGTTCGTACAGATCGACGACGGAGTCACCTCCAGTTGCCGAGACGACGATCAGGTCCGGGTTCTGCGCCAGAACGGATTCCGCGTTCGCACCGCCCATCGGCAACACTGCAAGTCCGCGTTCTTCTGCTATGTCGCCCCACTGTGTGAACAACCCCTGCGCATCCGAGACGTCGGTGTTCGGTCCCGTCGATGCGGTAGCCACCACCGGAGCGTCGATCGACAACAGCGTGCCCGTCAGCGTCACACTGGTCGAGACGATCCTCTCCGGCTTCGACGTGATCTCCACCGGCCCCTTCGGCGTTTCCACGGTACGCGGCCAATTACCCTGCGATGCAGCTGAGTCAGCATCGGAATCGGCATCCGCAGAACTACAACCGACGAGGGCGAACCCTGCTACCAAGACTGCGGAGAGCACCTTCAGGGTGCGTGATTTTTTCATTGTGACGCCCACTGGCGGACCACTCCTCGAATTCAAAAGCCCATCAAATTAGGTTAGGCTGTGCTCATGCTAACTCAGGCGGTGACCGAATTGTCCGCTACCCTCGCAGCCTCGCCCGACATCGAGACGTCCTGGAATCGGATAGTGCAACAAGGAACGCCGATCATCGAAAGCATTGATACACAGACTGTTCGAGTTACGTTCCTCTGGCGTCAGCCCGAGGAGACCGAGGTCGAGCGCGTTTACCTGGATGCAAATTCGCTGACCGACCATCACGCAGAACAACTCAGCGTGATGCAGCGACTCGGCGACAGTCCGGTGTGGTTCTACACCGCCGAAGTCTCGAACACCTGGCGTAGTAGTTACAGCATCATCCCGGTACCGAAGTCCGTAGTCGACGAGTTCGACTATCCGGGAGCAGGCAAGGAAGACTCGACCCGCCGCACCCGCTGGTTGGGGTTGCTCGAGCACCGAATTGCCGACCCACTCAATCCGCTTTCCGCAGGTGTGGACACAAGGCGTTCCGTCGCCGAGATGCCCTTGGCGCCGGTCCAGTTCGGTTGGGATGCTCCAGTTTTCAGGAAGTCGGTACAGCTCACCTGGGCTAGTTCGACTTTGGACGTCGAGCGGCCGGTGTGGATCTACGAGACCGTGGACGACGGATTGACACCGCTCGAAGAACGGCCGCTCGTGATACTTCTCGACGGGCGCCACTGGGCCGAGGTCATGCCGGCAGGCGCCGCCTTCGATCGTGCGGTCCAGACCGGCAAACTGAAATCCTGCGTTCTGCTTGCCATCGATTCCGTTGACAATCAACGCCGTTCGCAGGAATTGCCGTGCAACCGCGACTACTGGAGTGCAGTCGTCGACGAACTGCTTCCGCAGGTGCGCGCCGTCACACCTTTCTCGTCTGATCGAACGCGAACGGTGGTCTCGGGGCAGAGCTTCGGCGGCCTGGCTTCGATGTTCGCAGCACTCGAATTCCCCGAACACTTCGCGCTGGTCGCCAGCGGGTCCGGTTCGTTCTGGTGGCCAACCGGCTTGAAGCGCGGGGAAGACGGCCCGCCGGGTGGAGACATAGCCGCACGGATCGAGCGCGACGGCGTACCGGACGGTTTACGCGTTGTCCTCGAAGTAGGTAAGCACGAGTCCGACATGGTCGGGCACAGCGCAGCGGTCGCACAGGCGCTGGAGGCCGCAGGAGCGCAAGTGTCGTGTCGGATCTTCGACGGCGGCCACGACTGGTTGTGCTGGCGCAGTGTCCTTCTGGACTCCGTTGTCGAACTGATCGGCAGTCCGTGAGACAGACCACGCTCTAGGCCGGCTCGATGTCACCAAGCTTCCAAGTCCGATCGAAATACGGTTCGAGCGGTCCGTAGAAGCGGAAGTACGAGAACCAGTGCTGACCCGCAATGGTCTGAACCCAATTGGGTTCCTTCCCTACCGGAGTTGTAGGTCCGTAGTAGAGATCCACCGAACCGTCCTCGTTGACAACAAGATCGGGATCTCGCGAGCCACGGTCGCCTCGGCCCTGCTGGTTGTCGACAAGGCAGCGTGTGTCGACCGAGTAGACCGTCGCGGACCAGAACAACTTTGCCGGGACATCGGCGGGTACGTGGAGTGTGTAACTCTTTCCTCCGTCCAACCAGTGCCCCTCGGCGTCGGCGTAGCTACCCAGATATGCCTGCCCGAGTCCGGGCGTCGTACTCTTCATCGCCTCGGAGAAGGTGACCGCCTCGTAGAACCACGACGCGCGTTCGTAGAACTCGTCGTAGTTGTCCCCTCGCTGAGCTGAGTTGTCCAGGACAATCGCCAAGTCCCACTGGCGATCCGGCCAGTAGCGCGAACCGGGGAAGCGTTTGACGAACGCATTCGCCTGGGCGAACACCTCCCCCACTTCGACGGCCCGTCGCAAGATCTTTCTCACTCGATCATCCGGGGCGAAGGGCTTGCCCTTCTCAATCCCCAGCTGCCGAAGCCACGCCATCGGGAAGCGGTCGCGCTCTTCGACAGGTTCGTCCTGCACGATGTCGTGCAGGAGTTCCCAGTATCGAAGGTCTCGCGGCTGAATTCCGCTCCAGGGCTTGCCGTCCGGTGAGACCAGACGCGTCGGAGTCGGATTCTCACGATCGGAGTACGGGTACACCCGGACGGCGTCGACCAACGCGTCCGAGCGCGCCGGGTCGGGATCGAGCGTGCGGAAGCCGAACATGATGTGCATCATCGGGGAGTGGACAACGGTGTAATCACCTGTGTCCTCGACACTCTGACCTGGGCCGACTACCAGGGTCTTGCCACCCTTGCCTGCATCGGGGCCCATCTCACCGAGCACCGCGAATTCTCGTTGCCAGAAATCTGCGATGCCCCCGGCGGTCGGCCCTGGCGGCAATTCGATCACCAACGGCCCCGTTGCACCGAGATCGAAAAAGTTCAAGATGTACGGAGTCGTCGCGTTGGCGGTGATCAGGCCTAGTCGGTCACGATATGAGCGGTAGACGACGATATCGGAGGCAGTTGCTCCGAAGATGTTGGTATGCACGTCCATCCACTGAGCCCAGGACACGATGTGTATGGCCCACAAGTACGCCTGCACTGCTGTTTGGAAGTCGAGCTCGTCGAAGACCGTTGCGATGGTTTCGCGAGCGGGAAGCTCTCCGTCCCTCGGGACAAGTCCGGAGGAATACGTCAGTTCGATGTCGGCCATACCCAGATGGTGCTGGGAGAAACCTCGGCGCGAATCACCCACACCGGGTGAACCTCTAGTTCAGTGCGCCTCGAATGACGGCAGCCGTGCTGTCGAGGATTGTCCGATTGGGCGTGCGAGGTAGGGCGCGCAGGCCGAAGCCGTCGCCGCGATTTCGCGGAATGACATGCAGATGAACATGGAAGACTTCCTGCCCCGCAACAGCTCCGTCGGAGAGGTGCAGATTCACTCCGTCGACGGGGAGAGATCCGGTACGCATCGCCGCGGCGATCTTCTGCGCGACGGCGAAGATCCTGGCACCGTCGTCGGGATCGAGCGTGGACAATCCACTGGCGTGGCGCTTCGGCACGACCAGGAGATGGCCGGATGTGAACGGCCGAATATCCATGAAGGCAAGGACATTCGCGTCGTCGTAGACGACGCTGGCCTCGGCCTCACCGGCGATGATGGAACAGAAGATGCAGTCCATGGTCTCCGACCCTGTGCGCCTTTTCGGTAGTGGTGACCACCGAAAAGGCGCACGGGGCGTAGCCCTTACAGAATCGGCGACGGCGCGTACGCCGCAGCTTCGGGGTTGGCGTCGACAAGTTTCTGCACCTCGGCGACAACGGCATCGACCTGAGCCGAAGCAGCACCGACAAAAGCAGCCTTGTCGGCCAGGGCCTCGTCGAGTGCAACGCGGTCGAGCGGCAAACGGTCGTCGGCGGCAAGGCGATCGAGCAGGTCGGGCTCCTTGCCCTCTTCACGCATCGCCAGCGCAACTGCGACGGCATTCTCCTTGATCGCCTCGTGTGCGGTCTCGCGTCCGACGCCGGCGCGGACGGCGGCCATGAGCACGCGCGTCGTGGCGAGGAACGGCAGATACCTGGTCAGTTCCTTCTCGATGACGGCCGGGTACGCGCCCATCTCGATCAGCACGGTCAGGAAGGTCTCGAACATGCCGTCGATCGCAAAGAACGCGTCTGGGAGCGCGACGCGGCGCACGACGGAGCAGAAGACGTCGCCCTCGTTCCACTGTGCACCCGCAAGCTCGGCTGCCATGGAGCCGTATCCGCGCAGGATCACCTGAAGTCCGTTGACTCGCTCGCACGAGCGGGTGTTCATCTTGTGCGGCATCGCCGAGCTGCCGACCTGGCCGGGCTGGAAGCCTTCGGTGACCAACTCGTGGCCGGCCATCAGGCGGATCGTGTGTGCAAACGACGACGGGCCCGCGCCGACCTGGACGAGCGCGGAGATGACGTCGTGGTCGAGGGAACGCGGGTACACCTGGCCGACGCTGGTCAACACGTGAGCGAATCCGAGGTGCTCCGCAACCTTCGCTTCGAGCTGCTCGAGCTTGGCCGCATCGCCGTCGAGGAGGTCGAGCATGTCCTGAGCGGTCCCCATCGGGCCCTTGATCCCGCGCAGCGGGTACCGGTCGATCAGCTGGCGCAGACGCGTCAGTGCAACCAGCAGCTCGTCGGCGGCCGAAGCGAAACGCTTGCCCAAGGTGGTGGCCTGAGCTGCGACGTTGTGCGAGCGGCCGGCCATAACGATGGACGAGTACTCGGCAGCGCGCTCACCCAGACGGGCGGCGACGGCGATGCCGTGGTTGTAGACGTGTTCGAGAGAACGCACGATCTGCAGCTGCTCGACGTTCTCGGTGAGGTCGCGGCTGGTCATGCCCTTGTGGACCTGCTCGTGCCCGGCAAGTGCGTTGAATTCCTCGATGCGTGCCTTCACGTCGTGGCGGGTGACCCGCTCGCGGTCCGCGATGGACTCGAGGTCGACGTTGTCGATGACACGCTCGTAGTCGTCGATGGCGTCGGCCGGAATGTCGATGCCCAGCTCTGCCTGCGCACGCAACACCGCCACCCACAATTGACGCTCGAGCACGATCTTGTACTCGGGAGACCACAGAGCAACGAGCTCCGGGCTGGCGTAGCGGTTGGCAAGGACATTCGGGATGCGGCTCACGAGGCCTCAGTCTAACGGGGGCCGAGCAGTGCCGTTACCCCCGATAGAGACCGAGCTAGACCGGCGGCGCCATCACGTCGATCGATTCCAAGAGCATTCCCCTGGCCAACCCCCGTGGGTCCGGGTCGTACTCCCCCAGAGCCGTGATCATCGCACCGTCGACCATCGCGACAAGACGGCGCAATTGCCCCTCGGGAGCCGACCGGCCCGAGCGTCGAAGCGCATCGGTCAACAGGTCGTCGAGCTGGGCTCGTAGGCGCAACTGCACGTCACGAAGTGCGGGATGACGGGCACACGCGACGAATCGTTCGTAGCGCGAGATCAAACGCTCGCGGCTCTCCGGCCGCTTCTCTTCGTCTCCGAGCAGCAGCTCGACCAACAGTTCGACGGTTGATTCCGCGCCCCGCCGACGTTGGGTCACCGCAGCCACTCTGGCGCGCATCGCTTCCATGTCGGCGTTGCCGTTGAGCTCGACGGCACACGCGATCAGATCGTCGAGTGAGTCGAAGTAATAGGTCGTCGAAGCCAGTGGAAGGTCAGCTCTGGTTGCCACCGCTCGGTGACGAACGGCGTCGAACCCGCCCTCCAGCAAAAGTTCAGCAGCGGACGCCACCAGAGCTTGGCGACGTCGTTCGCCCTTGGGCGTAGCTGCAGAAGACACCACGACATCGTGCCAGCAGAGGGCACCTCCGCATGGCGAAACAGCTCGAAGACCCTGCTGTTTGTTACCCGAGCCACTTCTCGAGGCGGGCCAGTGCCTCCTGGATGTCGGCTGTCGCACCTGCGAACGAGAGTCTGACCATCCGGTTTCCGTGGACGGTGTCGAAATCGATTCCAGGTGCCAGCGCGACCCCGGTATCTGTCAGCAACCGGGCACACCACGCGGTGGCGCCCTCGTCGCCACACAGATGGCCGATGTCCGCGTAGACGTAGAACGCACCGTCGGCGGGAGCCAACTCGGTGATGCCCAGTTTCGGCAACCCGGTCAACAACAGTTCACGATTGACGGCGTACCGCTGAACGTGCCCGTCCAACTCGACCTTCGCCTCGTCCGAGAACGCCTCGACGGCGGCGTACTGAGAGATCGCGGGCGGACACACGGTCATGTTCGACGCGAGTCTCTGCAGCGGGCGCCGAAGATAGGTCGGCACCAACATCCACCCGAGTCGCCAACCCGTCATCGAGAAGTACTTGGACACCGAGCCGATCACGACGGATTCGCGTGAGGTCTCCCAGGCGCTCGACGTGTGCTGATCGCCGTATCCGATGCCGTGGTAGATCTCGTCCGAGATCAGAAGAGTTCCGTGCTGCTCGCACCACGTCGCCAATGCAGCGAGCTCCTCGGGCGAGATCACCGTGCCCGTGGGATTTGCCGGGCTCGCGACGATCAGACCGGCAGGCGGCGACGGCAAAGCCTCGAGCATTTCCACTGTCGGCTGGTATCGAGTTGCCGGCCCGCAGTCGAGTTCGACGACGTTGCAGCCGAGAGCGGCAAGGGTATTGCGGTACGCGGGATATCCGGGTCGAGCAACCACCACGGTGTCGCCCTCGTCGAACGCGGCCAGGAAGAGCAAGGTGAACGCCCCGGACGAACCGGTCGTCACCACCACGTCTTCGGCGTCGACGGCGATTCCCGATCGCTCGCTGTGGTAGCGCGCAATAGCCTCGCGTAGCTGCAGGATCCCGAAAGTCTCGGTATACCCGAGTAGTTCGGTGCCCAGAATCTCTCGCGTCGCACGTAGCACCGGTGCCGGCGCGGGCGTCGACGGTTGACCTGCCGCCAAGGTCAGGACGTCACCATGTGTCCGCTGACGTTCGGTCGCGGCCTTCCATACATCCATGACATGGAACGTCTGGATATCTGATCGACGAGATTCTGAGCGCACACTCCGACGGTAGTCGAACCGTGGTGCGGCAAGAAACGACGGCCACCCATTGTGACGATCCGACAGATTCAGGCGCTCAGCATGAGTCGATTCAACGAGACCTGGGCCACGTCCCTCGCGCAACATTGATCAACGACTTCCTTCGATCAAAAGGTGCATCAGATGAAAGCTCGCTCAGTGCCCACTGCGGCTCTGGTCACGATCGGCGTTCTCACGGTTGCCTCGTGCGGAAGCACCTCTGATCCTGGCGGCAATTCTTCCGGCGACTACGCGAAGGACGGCAGTTTCACCACGATCGTGAACACCGATCCCGGCAACCTTCATCCCCTGATCACCAATCTGACTGCCACGCAGGCGATCAACAGCTATACGAACGACTCGTTGTTGGCCATCGACCCCAAAACCCGCGCAGCGGGCTCGTATCTGGCCGAAAAATGGAGCGAGAACGGAACTTCGCTGAACTTCACCCTCAAAAAGGGGATCACGTGTGAAGACGGCACGACCTTCACTGCCCAGACAGCGGCAAACAACATCAACTGGGTCGTCGACACGACCAACGGCTCGCCGTGGTTGGGAGCATCCGTACCCGAAACTGCGGTAGCAACCGCTGATGGTGACGAGCTCACGATCAAGACAACGGAACCCGCGCCCTTCCTCCTCGAGCGCATCGGCGCTCTCAAGATGGCGTGCCAGGCAGCCCTCGACGACCCTGCCAGTGTTCGAGGCAGCAGCAACGGAACCGGACTGTTCAAGATCACCGAAGTAGTGGCCAACGATCACGTCACGCTCGAACGCCGCGACGGATACAACTGGGGGCCGAACGGCGAAACCACGTCGGACACGCTCGGAGTGCCCAAGACGGTCACGATCAAGGTCGTGACCGACGCCGCGACGACGGCGAATCTCGTCCTCACCGGAACGGTCAACGCGGCCCCGGTTGCCGGCGCGGATATCGAACGTGTGGAAGCTTCAGGCCTCGAGTCGATGACGTCCAACACCCTGAGCGGACAGTTCATCTTCAACCACAATGCGGCTCTCCCCACCAAGGACGAAGCCGTACGCACCGCACTCGTGCAAGCGATCGATCTCGACGATTACACGGACATCAACACCGGTGGCAAAGGCTCACGAGCTACGGCACTGGCAGTAGTCGATCCGCGGGCGTGTGACTTCGACAGCGTCACCGGTGTAGTTCCGAAGTTCGACATGGCCGCTGCGAAAAAGACTCTTGCGGACGCCGGTTGGAAACCCGGATCCGACGGTGTCCTGACCAAGGACGGTCAAGCGCTGCAATTGACGGTCATCTTTGCCAACTACCGCGACACCACCTCTGCAGCAGCAGAATACGCGATGAAGCAGTGGCAGGAGCTCGGCGCGAAGGTGGAGCTTCGTGGTGGTGACAACAACTTCATCATTTCCAACACATTCGCAGCGAAAGACCTTACGTCATGGTCGATCTCGATCGGACTGACCGTCCAGAGCGATACCCCCAGCATCTTCGTTCCGTACTTCGCCGGCCCCACCCCACCGTCGGGTGTCAACTTCGCATCGATCGACAATCAAAAGTACGCCGAACTGGCGGCGAAGGCCTCGGTTCTGCCCGGGCAGGAATCCTGCTCGGTGTGGAAGGAAGCGGAACAAGCACTGTTCACCTCGTCCGACGTCATTCCGGTGTCCACGTCGCCGAACTTCATGTTCTTCAACGGCGCAACGGCCCTGTATGCACCAGTTGGCGGCACCCTGGCCGGCCCTGGCATTCGCGTTCTGAAATAAGCCGGAAGACAAAGCTTTACGTCTGCATCTATTTCTCCGATTCGAAGGATCTACATGACTGACCGTCCATTTGTTCTCGACGACCTCCACCGTGTGGTCACACCCACTGAGACCTCAATCTCTCCCGACGGCACCGTGGTCGTCTTCGTTCGCTCGGAAATTGTTGCCGGAAAGGCAACTACATCGCTCTGGGCGGTGTCCCGCGATTCCCAGGCTCACCGCCTCACCGCAGGGCCCGCCGATTCTGCCCCTCGGTTCTCTCCGGACGGAACCTCGATTGCCTTCCTGCGTAAGGTCGGCGACTCCGCGCAGCTGCACCTGATCCCGCTCGCCGGTGGCGAGGCCGAAACTCTCACCACATCAGCATCACTCCCCCTCGGCGCCGGTGCAGCAGCCTGGAGCCCGGACGGAAATGCCATCGCGTTCGCCGCTGTGGTCTCACGCTCGGACTCCGCCGATCCGAATGCTCCCATCGTCACCGACCGACTCGGATACAAGGTGGACGGTGCCGGTTGGCTCGGCACCTTCCGTCGCCACCTTCACACCGTCGATCTGGAGACGAAGGCAGTTCGACGGCTCACCGACGGTGATTGGAATGCCGACGTTCCGTCCTGGTCGCCCGACGGCACGGCCCTTGCCTTCACCGCGAATCTCGAACCGGACAGCGATCTGAACCTCACGTTCAGCGCTTACCGCATCCTCGTCGACGATCTGTCGGTTCCCCCGCAGCGACTCGGTCATGCCACCGGAGTGCAGGGCTCCACACTGTGGCATCCGCAGGGAGATTCGGTCGTCGCCATCGGCACTCCGGAGGTCCGTGTCGGAACTGCAGACCTGATCCGGCTGTCCGTCCCCGGCCCAACCGAGACACCGGTCGACGTCACCCTCACAGCTCATCTCGATCGCAACGTGATGCCCGGTGCACCCGGTTACCCCGGCGGCACACCGGCACTGTCGAATACTCGCGACGAAATCGTGTTCTGCCTACGCGATCGTGGATGGACGCATCTGTACGCGGCCGACATCGAAACCGGCACCTCTCGATCCCTCGTCGCCAATCCCAACGAGGTCGTCTCGGCGCTCTCCGTTGCCCGTGACGCCCGCGTCGCCTCCGTCATCGTCACCACGCAGCAGTCCTTCGGCGAGGTCGCACTCGTCGATCTCGACAGCGGCGCGGTCACCACGCTGACGAAATTCACCGCAGAAGCACTCCCCGAGGTGACACTGTTTGCCGCCGAGGAACGCGAGTTCACCATCTCCGACGGCCGCACCGTGCATGGTTGGTTGCTGTCCGCTCCCGAAACCAGTGGTGCCGCACCCCTTCTGCTCGACATTCACGGCGGACCGCACAACGCGTGGACCGGCGTTGCAGATACCTATCACCCCGCCCACCAGGTTCTCGCCGCCCAGGGTTGGCGCATCCTGACCCTCAATCCACGTGGGTCGGACGGGTACGGCGCAGACTTCATGTACGCCGTCAACGGCGCCTGGGGTACCTCCGACCAAGCCGACTTCCTCGAGCCGATCGACGCGCTTGTCGCCGAGGGACTTGTCGACGGGGACCGTCTGGCGATCACCGGGTACAGCTACGGCGGATACAGTACGTGTCACCTGACGTCCGCGACGGATCGTTTTGCCGCTGCGGTTGCCGGCGGGCTGATCTGCGATTTCAACGCCATGGCCGGAGTCTGCGATTTCGGTCCGCACCTCGCGTCACTCGCCACCGGCACGACTGTTCCCGAGAACTCCGCGGGGCTCCTGGCAGCCTCACCGCTCGCCGCCGTGAAGAACGTGGTGACCCCGACGCTGATCCTGCACGGAAAGTCGGACGAGCGGTGCCCGCTGGGTCAAGCCGAGGCCTGGTTCGCCGCACTGCGCCAGCAGCACGTACCCACCCGTCTGGTGGCGTATCCCGGTGCAAGCCACGGGTTCCTCGTCAACGGCTCGATCTCGCACCGAATCGACTACAGCACACGACTCATCGAATGGGTCAAGCGATACACCTCCGCGAAGCTGCCCAAGACCGGCCTGGCCAACGCGTCTGCCGGAGCCGACGCGTGGAAGCGTTCGCTGGACGTACTGTGTGAGCGTTACGGCGTCACCGGTGCTCAATTCGGTATTCTCACACTCGATTCCAACGGCAAGGAAATCACCCGTACGACGGTGGCTTCCGGCGTGATCAATGCAGACACCGGGGTCGAGGTATCCACCGACTCCCTGTTCCAGATCGGATCCATCACCAAGGTATGGACCGCGATGCTGGTCATGCAGCTTGTCGACGAAGGCTTGCTCGACCTGGACGCGACCGTCCGGTCGATTCTGCCCGATTTCGCACTGCAGGACGAGGAAACAGCTGCCCGCATCACGGTTCGCGCACTTCTGAACCATCGCAACGGAATCGACGGTGACCTGTTCATCGACAAGGGTCGCGGCGACGACGTCGTCGAACGCTACGTCGAGGGCCTGCGTGACTTCCGTCAGGTTCATCCACTCGAGGACGGCTTCGCGTACTCGAACTCCGCGTACGTCCTTGCAGCTCGTATCGTCGAGGTTCTTCGCGGCGGCATCTGGGACGACATCCTCAAGGAGCGGATCATCGATCCGCTCGGCCTCGCGCACACACTCACGTTGACCGGAGATACACCGAGATACTCTGTGGCAGCGGGTCATACGGGGAACTCCGTCGTGATGCCCGTCTGGCCGATCACGCGCTCGATGGGGCCCGCGGGTTGCATCACTGCCAGCATCGGAGATCTACTCACGTTCGCGGAACTCGGTCTTCTCGAAGGACAGAGCGTCGACGGCGTACGGATCGTGTCGGAAAATTCAGCCGCCGCGATGCGCACACCCGAAATCGACATCAGCGAACTGTTCCCGGACAAGTCGGGTTGGGGCTTGGGCTGGTTCCACGAAACCTGGTCGGGCGAAGAGATTTTCGGGCACGACGGCAGCACCATCGGCCAGCACGCGTATCTGCGCATCTTCCCCCGCCACAATGTCGCGATCGCACTGCTGACCAGCGGCGGCAAGGCCGACGGCCTCTACCGTGATCTCTTCACCGAAGCCGCGGCCGCGTTGGTCGGACTCGAACCTCCGCAAGCCCTCGCCCCGAACCCCGCGAGTGTGGAGTCGATTCCGGATTCGGTTCTGGGAAAGTACAGCTCGGGCGGAATAGCAATCGAGTTCCGTCGTGGAGAGTCCGCTGACGAGGCCGTGATCACCGTCATCGGCGACGTAATCCCGAATCCCGAGGAAGACGAGACAGCTCCGAAGAAGCCTGCAACGGTAGCCACTCTCGTACCGTCGCAGATCCCGGGGACCTGGACCACCCGTCAACCCGGGGCCGCGGGTTGGACGACGGTACGGCCGCACCGAGACGGAGTGTACGTCGGATTCCGCTTCCTACCACGGGTTAACGCGTGACGATGACCGATACACATACGATGACGGAAACACAGAACGCCGAAACACAGAACGCCAGCGAACTCGAGGAATCAAAGATGCAAGAACAGCTTCAAGAACTCGTCGATCAGTGGAGGGTCGAGGCAAACATCCCCGGCGTCTCGGTCGGCATCGTTCACGGCGACAAGGACATCGTCGTCACCAGTGGCATCGAGAGCGTCGAAACCCAACTCCCGGTCACCGACAAGACGATGTTCATGATCGGCTCCACCACAAAGGTGTTCGCCGCAACAGCCGCGATGGCACTCGTCGAGGACGGCCTACTCGATCTCGACACCCCGTTGGTCGAGTACGTCCCCGACCTGACCTTCGCCGACGAAACAGCCACGCGCACAGTCACGATGCGTCATCTCCTCACCCACACCGGCGGATTCACCGGCGACGCGGGCCTCTCGGCAGGCTGGGGCGAAGACGCCCTGGGACGCTCGGTTTCACGGCTGAACGAACTGCGACAAGAATTTCCCGTCGGAGAAGTCTTCTCCTACAGCAACTCCGGATTCGTTCTCGCCGGACATGTCGTGGCCAAGATCAGCGGATTGACCTTCGAAGAGCTGGTCAAGCAGCGCGTGCTCGACCCCCTCGACATGAAGAACTCGGCCTTCCTGCCCTGGGACGTGATGACCCACCGGTTCGCACTCGGTCACTACATCCGCGACGGTGTGCCGTTCGTGTCCAACGAAACCGGGCTGGACCGCGGCATGATCCCTTGCGGCGGAATGTGGTCCTCGGTGCGAGACCAACTCGTCTGGGCACGTTACGCACTGTCTGGCGAACACCCCGGCGAAGGACAGCCGCTCGACGAGTCCACCCGGTTGTTGATGCAGAAGCCGCAGCGTCCCGCCGCGATGATGTTCGAGGAAGTCGGCCTGGGATGGCTGTTGACTCGATACGGAACCACACAGGTAGTGCGGCATGGCGGAAACGTGAGCAACCTCCAGGTCTCCGAGTTCATGACAGTGCCCGAGAAGAACTTCGCCGTCACCGTGCTGACCAACGCCCTCGGCGGCGGAATCGGCAAGAAGATCGTCGACTGGTGCATGGCCAACCTCACTGAACTACCCACGCCGGCATCCCTCGACGTAGTCGAGCCCGAACCCGCTGCCGTCGACGCAGTCCTGGGCAAGTATCAGGCCGGCTCACTGACGATGACCGTCGCCCCCGGTGACGAGGGAATCGGCATCCGGATGGGCAGCGCGCAGGATCTCGGTGAATACGAGGACATCGTCTGGCCGCCGGCAATCCCGATCGCCTTCCTCAACGACCGTGACTTCGCTGCGCGCGCCGACACCACCCGGGCGTTGGGACGCTTCGTCACCGACGACACCGGTCGCGCCGTGATGCTCGAATTCGGCGGCCGCACCGCCAAGCGAGTGGCCTGATCCTCTAGACGGGTGACGCGGTCCGATTACGGGACCGCGTCACCCGTCTTCGTAAATGCACAGCCGAGAAGGTACAGACTGGACGCCATGAACTTCATCGGCGAGTCGATTCTGCACCCCTCCCGGTGGAGCGTGCGTGCCCGTTCGACCGTGGCTTCGACACTCGTGATCGCCTTCTGCCTGGTGATCGCCGGGCTTGCACTGGTTTTCGTGCTGGCAAACTCCCTGCATCTGTCCGCGCTGAACAGCTCCGACGCTCGCGCCACGCAATTGGTCCAGCAGCTCAACGGAAAAAACCCGGCCGATCTCGACCCTTCGCTTCTGTCCACAGACAGTCAGATCGGAATCGTGCAGATCGTCGACGCCGATCACCGAATAGTCGCCCAATCACCTGGAACCGACAGCGACCTCCTGTCCGAACGTTTTCTCGGCCCTGACGAGTCGGACGCTCTCGGAAGGGTCAAGAAGTCCGACGACGAGGACTACTGGCTGATCGGGCGAGGCGCTCAGACGGCGACCGGACCAGTCACCGTCTTCGTCGGCGCCGACCGCGAACCGGTTGAAACCGTGGTGACGACCGTTGCCGTTCTGCTGGCCATCGTCGGACCTCTGGTCCTGGGGCTGGCAGCGTTTGCCACCTACCGCCTCGTCGGTTCGGCCCTCGCTCCCGTCGAACGCATCCGCGCTCGGGTAGCATCGATTTCGAGTGGGCGTCAAGGTGAACGAGTGCCTGTCCCGTCAGGGAACGACGAGATAGCCCGACTGGCAACAACAATGAACGACATGCTGGCGCGCCTCGACGAAGGTGCGCTGGCCCAGCAACGATTTGTCAGCGATGCCTCACACGAGTTACGCAGTCCGCTGTCCACGATCACGACGGCCCTCGAACTGGCACACCGACGCCCGGATCTCCTCGACGACGCGCTGATCGAAGACGCACTACTTCCCGAGGCGCGCCGGATGCGGCAGTTGATCGAAGACCTGTTGATTCTCGCGCGCTCTGACGAAAGCGAACTCGAAAAGTTCGGCATCGTCGTCGACGTCGACCTCGATGACATCTTGTTCGCCGAGCAGAAAAGGATCGACGGTATCTCCGCAGTTACGGTCGCCGCTGCCGTGGCTCCGGTTCGGGTCTCCGGAGACCCGAGAGCATTGACGCGGATGGTGCGAAACCTCGTGGACAATGCAGTGCGGCATGCGGAGACCCTCGTGTATCTCGAGTGCTCCGAAGCCGGAAACGAAGCCCACATCGTGATCGAGGACGACGGGCCCGGAATCCCTGCAGCAGAACGCGAACGAATCTTCGGACGCTTCGTCCGCCTGGACCAGCCGCGGTCGAGGCAGGGAGGCGGGTCCGGACTTGGACTCGCCATCGCGTCGGAAATAGTTGCGGCGCACCACGGAACCATTTCCGTCAGCGAGAGGGCGGGCGGTGGAAGTCGATTCGAGGTGACGATTCCGGTACCGAACGACTGACGATCAGGCAGTGCCGACAAAGCGGTACCCGACGCCTCGGACCGTTTCGATGCTCTGAGTTCCGAACGGGAGGTCGAGCTTCTTACGAAGGTAACCGATATACACCTCGACGATGTTCTCGTCACCTTCGTAGTTGGTGTCCCAGACAGAGCGAACGATCTCGGTCTTCGTGACCACCACACCATTGTTGCGCATCAAGAATTCGAGAACGCTGTACTCCCTTGGCGTCAGGGTCAATTCGATTCCCGCTCTGCTCACCTGATGTTTGGCCGGGTCGAGGGACAGGTCTCCAACGGAGAGTATCGCCGGACGTTGTGGAGCGCCGCGACGCACCAGTGCGCGCAGCCGAGCGAGAAGCACGACAAACGAGAATGGCTTGACCAGGTAGTCGTCGGCGCCGAGATCGAATGCATCAGCCAGGTCGTATTCGCCGTCCTTTGCCGAGAGCATGAGGATCGGCGTCCAGATCTCCCGGGCGCGTAGATCCCGCACGATGTCGTACCCGTGTTTGCCCGGCAACATGATGTCGAGAACGATCACGTCGAATTCGTCACTGCACGCAGTCGCGAATCCGTCGTCACCGTTGAGTTCGACGGCGGTCACGAATCCCTCGGCCACCAATCCCCGCCGGATCGTCTCGGCCAGGCGCACTTCGTCTTCGACCACCAGTACTCGCACCACCGGCCCCGTTTCGTCGCCACGCAGTTGTTCGGATGCACCCAGTAGAGCAGACGGTAGACCCAGAGCCGAGTTCCGTTCAGCGTTTCTTCAGCTTCGGCTCGTCACACTGCATTCATGCCTGCAACTGTGTCGACCGTGCGAAACGTGGTCACCGAAGTCCTGACCGAGAGCACCACCGCAGAGATCGCGGTTGCCGCAATCGTGGTGGCCGCAGCTCTGTTCGCGTTCGGTTCGATCTACCGAGCTTCCAGCGTTCGGTCTACAGCCCTTCGCACGTGCGGACTCGTGCTTGCACTGGTGACGCTGTCGATCCAGGTGTATGGAAGCGGGTGGTTGACGAGCTTCGACGGGCCGGTGACCGACTGGATGGTCGATCATCGGAGCGGCGCCCTGAACCAGATCGCGGTCGCCGTCACAGATCTCGGTAGCCCGGTCGCCACCGCGCTACTCGGGATCACCTGCGGAGTGCTCATCTCCTGGCGAGCGCGTTCGGTCGTTCCGGGCTTGATCGTGATCGGAACCGTTGGCGGGGCGGCGGTCGCCAGCACGGTAATCAAAGCGCTCGTCGGTCGCGAACGTCCGCCGACCAACATCCAGGTTCTTCTCGAGACCGGCCACTCGTTCCCCTCCGGTCACGTGACGGGCACAGCAGCGCTGTTCGGCATTGCCGTTCTCGTTGTGAGCGTCGACCGAACAACGGCCGTCAAACGCCTTCTGATGCTCCTCGCCGTGACGGTCACCGTCGTCGTCGCGCTGACTCGCCTCTACTTGGGTGCGCACTGGCTCACCGACGTCATCGCCGGAGCCATTCTCGCGACGCTTGCCGTCACGGTGGGTGGAGCCCTCTTCCGATTCGTCGGCACTCACAACCAAGCTGAATCGACTACTGCTGCAATGCGCTCTGCAGAACCTTCAGCACTTCACGAGCCGCAGTCGGCCCGGTATTGAGGTAGAAGACGTCGTCGTCAACAGCGACGGCGTGGTTGGCGACCACACCACGTAACTGCCCCCACAACGGCGCGTTCGTCAATGTCGCCGGGTCCCCGCCCTGCACGCCGTAGAAGATCCAGTCGGCGTCCGCCACGTTCAACTCTTCTTCACTGATGTCTCGGGAAGTGTCGTCGAACTGCTGCGACTGCGGACGGGTCAAGCCGGCATCCTCGGCGATACTGCCGGTGAACGAAGGAATACCGAAGATGCGCAGACGATTTCCGTTCTGGCGCGTGAACGACACCGTCGGCGGCGACGAGAGGGAAGCACCGAGGGCCGCGGCATCGGTATTGAAGGTATCCAGCAGTGCCGCCGCCTGCTGCGTCTTACCTACCCCGTCGGCAACCAGCAGGAAGTCCTGCTTCCAGTAGACGCCGGTTCCCTGTGTTGCCACCGTGGGTGCGATGGCGGAAAGCTGGTCGTACAGCGAATCAGCGTCCTTTCCTGCAACATTCATCAAGATCAGGTCAGGATCGAGCGTGACGATCGCTTCGAAATTCGGTGTGAAGCGTCCACCTGCGTCAACGACATCACTTAGCTGAGTACGGAATTCGGGGTACGCAGACAACAAGTACGGAGGCACCAGGTCCGCACCGTCACCACGCGTCGAACCTGCGGGCACGACACCGAGCGACAGGAGTGCATCTGCTTGCCCGGTCGAGATGACAACAACCTTTTCGGGCTGCGATTCGATCGTGGTGTCCCCTTTGAAGTGTGAGACGGTACGAGGGAACTCGCCGTCCGACTTTCCGCTCCCCATTCCAACCGGGACTTCTCGCGGAGCGACAAACGCAGAGTCCGCCGGAGCCGACGCACTGATCTCGGCATCTGTGGGCGACGCGTCCTCGCTCGAGCAGCCACTGAGAGCTGCCACCAATGTCAGTGCGCCGATCAGCATTACACTGCGTGACTTCTTTCGAAAATTCATGATCGTGTCCCGTACGTCGTGAAGCATGACAGCTTCATCTTCCGTCATGGTTAGGTGACCCTACCCTATGAAGAACTGTAAACTATATCTGTGTCAGATACAGTTCCAGGGCGAGGATCACACGGGGTCGATCGCTACTCTGATCACGTGCCCACCGCGGAAGAAGCATCGAGATCACTCATCGCTGCGGCGTTCGAATTGCGTCGAGCGCTGCGGGAATACATGGATACGTCGGGTACCGACGCGACTCTGCCAGAGGCACAATCCGAAGTACTTCACGATGTCGCACACCATCCGGGCACTCGCATCGGGGCCGTGGCCGATCGTCTCTCCAGACGCCCGAACACCGTCAGCACGCTGGTGCGCACACTCTCCGACAAAGACCTGATCGAACGGCGACCCGATCCCACGGACGGCCGAGTGAGCACACTTTTCGTGAAGGACGAGCGAAGCGCGCGACGAGACCGTCGATCCGAACTACGCATCGGCGTTCTCGCCGAAGAATTGGCGTCCCTCGACGAGGGCGCCCTCGACACATTGACCACTGCCGTCGGTATCCTCGACCGAGTCAATCGATCATTGCGAGATCACGCGCCGCGATGACACTCCGGGACATACAGAAGCGGTGCGGTGCAGCACCTGCCGCACCGCACCGCACCTGCTGACGAGTTACCGCCCTAGTTCATGTCGTTCGCAATGATGTTCTCGATATTCCGTTCGGCCAGAGCGGTGATGGTGACGAACGGATTGACTCCCACATTGCCCGGTACGAGGGATCCGTCCATGACGTACAGACCCGGGTACTCCGGCAGACGACCGTAGCCGTCGGTCGCCTTGCCGAGCACACAACCGCCGAGGGGGTGGTACGTCAACTGATCGCCCCACGTCTGCGTCGGGCCGAAGAGGTCGGTCCGGTAGATCGTGCCTTCCTTCTTGTTGATCTTGTCGAAGAGCTTCTTCGCCATGTCGATCGACGGCTGGTTCTGCGAGCGCTGCCAGTTCAATCCGACCTTGCCTGTTGCCGAGTTGAATTGGAACTGAGCACGTTGCGGATTCTTGGCAATCGCCAAGTACAGGCTGACCCACAGTTCGGTACCGGCCGGGAAGGGTGCGATTTCCGCAAAGACGGGAGCGGATGTGTCGGCCCAGTTGTCGATACCCATCACGGGGATCGCCGACTGCTTCGCACCGGTGGCGTCCCACATGTGATTGGCGCGGCCCACCATCACGTTGCCGTTGTGACCCCATTCCTGTCCAACTGCACCCGGCAAATTCGCCAGCTGCCCTTGCGCTTTCATCGCGACCAGGAGCTTGCTGGTCCCGATACTGCCGGCCGCGAAGAAGACCTTGTCCGCCGTCACTGTCTTGGTGCCGACGGTATTGCCCTGCTCGTTGATCTGGTTCATCACCACTTGATAGCCACCGCCGGTCGCGGCCGGGGAAACCGAGGTCACGACGTGCAGAGCTGAAATGGTGAGCTTGCCGGTGGCGGATGCCGCAGCGAGGTACGTCTTGTCCAGAGATTTCTTTCCGGCATTGTTGCCGTAGATGACCTCACTGACCAGAGCGGACTTGGTGACCTGGCCGGCAGCTTCTTGCTTCATGTAGTTGAAGTCGTAGACATTCGGCACGAACGTTGTTGTGTAACCGGATCTCTCAGCGGTCTTTCGCCCCGTCCGCGCGAACTTGTAGTACTCGGTCGATTCGAACCAGGCCGGGTCGATGTTGTTGACTCCGAGCGCAGCGTTCGCGCGCGGGAAATACGTCGAGTACATCTCGTTGGAATCGACACCGGGCAGGATCTCTTCGAAATAGTTACGCTTGGGTGTGACGGCCATACCGCCGTTGACCAGCGACCCACCGCCGACCCCTCGGCCCTGGTAGACCTTGATCCCGCCGAAGTCCTCGGCGTCGAGAACACCGACGTAGCGGCTGATGTTCTTGTCCACCGAGCCGCCGGAGAAGTGTGAAACCGGTTGAACTGTACGGTCTCTGAGCCAGAAGGACCGACCGTCGGGCGAGAGCATCGGGCAGAAGATCTTGCCGTCGGACCCTGGTGTGGTCCACGACTTCCCCATCTCGACCATGTGCGTGTCGATACCGGCCTGTGTCAGGCGAAGTGCCGCAACGGCACCGCCGTATCCACTGCCGATCACGAGCGCGGGGACACGGTCTCCGTCGTTCAATGCTCGTCTGGGCGCAGCGGCCGCCGTGGTCCACGAGGACGAGAGTGCGGCGGCCCCCACAGCTAATCCTGTTGCTGCCAAGAAGTTTCTACGCGAGAGCGTGGAATTGGTACGTGCGTGCCGTTCGTTGGATCCAGCGCGAATGCTCAAGTGTGCCCTTCTCTTTCCGTGACCCCCGCGCTGAGATATACCGGGAGAAACCGAACGAGAAGTCCATACTCGTGGGTAACTTCAAGGAACCGTTGATTTTCCATGAAAAGGGCCGATGAACAGAAAGTTCACCGGCCCTCCGAAAGAACGAGTCAGGGAATTGAGATGCGACCTTCGACGGCGCCGAGCCCGATGTCCTTGCGGAAATGACCGCCGGGAAGCTTGACGTCGGCGATCTTTGCGTAGGCGTCGTCGCGAGCTTCGGTCAGATCCTTGCCCACTCCGACAACACTCAGCACACGCCCGCCGGCCGAGACGACGGCACCGTCTTCACGCTTCTTGGTACCGGCGTGCAGGACTCCGTCGGCGTCGGCTCCGGTGATCACGTCGCCGGTGCGTGGGGTTGACGGGTAGTTCTCCGCGGCAATCACGACCGTGACAGCGGAACCGTCGCGCCACTGCAACGGACCGACCGAATCGAGTGTTCCGGTCGAGGCCGCATTGAGTAGACCGCCCAGCGGCGTTTCGAGGAGAGCAAGCACGGCCTGAGTTTCGGGGTCACCGAACCGGCAGTTGAATTCGACGACGGCCGGGCCGTCGACACCGATCGCCAGACCGGCGTAGAGAAGGCCGGAGAAACTGCTACCGCGCGCGACCAACTCGGCAGCGACAGGCTTGACGACGTCGTCGACGATCTGCGTGACCATCTCGTCGGGCAGCCACGGCAATGGGGTGTACGCGCCCATGCCGCCGGTGTTGGGTCCGGAGTCTCCGTCGCCTACTCGCTTGTGGTCCTGAGCCGGGAGCAGCGGGATCACGGTTTCGCCGTCGACGAGGCAGAAGAGCGAAACTTCCGGACCGTCGAGGAAGGACTCGAGGAGAACCGGGTGTCCGGTCTCGAGCAGTTCTGCGGCATGATCGCGCGCGGCGAGACGATCCGTCGTGACGACTACGCCCTTACCCGCGGCCAATCCGTCGTCCTTGACCACCCAGTTGGGACCGAAGCGGTCGAGTGCTTCGTCGAGCTTGGCCGGATTGTCGACGATCTCACTGTGAGCGGTCTTGACGCCGGCGACAGCCATCACGTCCTTGGCGAAAGCCTTCGATCCCTCGATGCGGGCGGCGTCGGCCGAAGGCCCGAAGCAGGCGATACCTGCTGCGCGCACCGCGTCTGCGACACCGAGGACCAGCGGAACCTCGGGTCCGATGACGACGAGGTCGGCTTCGACCTTCTGGGCCAGCGCGGTAACCGCGTCACCCGAAGCGACGTCGATGGGGTGCTGCTCGGCGATTTTTGCGATCCCGGCATTGCCAGGCGCGCAGATCAGGGCCGTGACACCTGGATCGCGAGCAAGAGAGAGAAGGAGGGCATGTTCACGGGCTCCGGAGCCGATTACTAGTACGCGCACGGTGAACAGACTACGGCCTGCGATAACAGGGCTCTCGGAGTGCCACTGGCGGGGCCAAGGTCCCAGCGTTCGGCCTTTGTGCGAAATATCCGTTTCGAGATGAGATCATATGAATACCTGAATAGGTGAACAGATGTTTTCGTACACCTGTCCACCAAGGAAAGGACACCCGTGAAACTCCACAAACCAGGCGTTCTGACGCTCACCGCAACCGCCGCAATCGGCGCACTTCTGATCACGTCGTGCAGTAGCCCGACTGGCACCGACTCCTCGGGCAACAGCGACGGCCTGGTCTTGGCCGACGGCTACGAGCTGGGCGGCTACAACCCGGTCGCAGGCTTCGGCGCTGCCGGTGAGGCCAAGATGTACGACGGCCTCGTCCGGCTCACCGGAGGGACCGGCATGCCGGGATTCGAGCCGTCTCTGGCCGCGGAGATGCCCACTGCCAATGCCGACGCGACAGTCTGGACGGTCAAACTCCGCGACGGGGTCACCTTCTCCGACGGGTCGACCTTCGACGCCGACGACGTGGTTGCCACGTACAAGGCGATCCTCGATCCCGCTTCCGCCTCCGAAGCGCGGTCGTCGTACGACATGATCAGCGACGTCGTGGCCGTCGACGACAGCACAGTCGAGTTTCGTCTCGCCTACTCGTATGCGCCCCTGCTGACGAAGATGCTGATCGGCATGGTCCCGTCGGAATCCCTCGCGACACCCGGACTGGCCGCCGAATCGCCGTTGAACACCGCGCCTGTCGGTACGGGTCCGTACACACTCGTCGATCTCTCACCGGATCGAGCGGTCTTCGAGGCGAACGAGAACTACTGGGACGGTGCACCGGAGATCAAGAAGCTCACTCTCCTCTACGTTCCGGACGACAACACCCGCGCCCAACGTATGGTATCCGGCGAGATTGACGGAACCAATCTCCCTCCACTGCTTGCCAATACGTTCTCGGGCAAAGACAACATGTCGGTGACTGCCCATCAGTCAGCGGACTGGCGCGGTCTCTCACTTCCGACGAACAATCCCGTGGCAGGCGACAAAGCCGTACGGATGGCGCTCAACCTCGCCGCCGATCGCCAGTCGATGATCGACAACGTCCTGGGCGGACACGGCCGCGTCGCCGCCACTCCGATCCCCGAGGTCTACGGCGATTCGTACAACCCGAACGCAACCTTCGCCTACGACCCGGCCGAGGCCGAGCGAATTCTCACCGAAGCGGGCTGGATCGAAGGTGCCGACGGAATCCGTTCGAAAGACGGTCAGCGGGCGCAGTTCACGATCATGTACAACTCCGTCGACACCGTTCGACGTGATCTCGCTCAGGCATTTGCCTCCGATGCTCTCGCTGTCGGCATCGAGGTGGATCTCGAAGCGCTCTCCTGGGACCGCATAGACCCTCGAATCAACCAGGATTCGACGCTTCTCGGTGGTGGAGACGAACCTTTCGATCCAGACACGCAGGCGTACGACGCGCTGAACTCGAAGTACATAGCGCCCGGGGTCGGCAGCATCTACGACAACGCCAGCGACTACTCCAATCCAGCAGTCGACGCAGGCTTGGAAGTAGGACGCCGCAGCCTGGATCAGGCAACGCGTGACGCCGCGTATCGCGACGTGCAGCAGGCGTACGTCGAGGATCCCGGATTTGTCATCCTCGTATTCCTCGACCATACGTACGTTTCGAAGGATTCCGACTGGCAGATGTCCGGACCTGTACTCGAGCCACACTCACACGGTGTGACCTGGGGCCCGTGGTGGTCACTGCAGACGTGGGCCAGAGGGCAATGACAGCGGTCGACGTTCGGGTAGACGCGCGGCAATCGCTCGACCACCGTGGCAACTCCCGCCGAAAGGCCATCCTCACGATGGTCGGTCGGCGGGCGTTGTTCATCGTGCCGGTGATCGCCGTGGTGTCCGCGGGACTCTTTGCCGCCGCCGCGATCTCACCGTTCGATCCACTTGTCGGCTACCTGGGCACGCGATACATGACGACCAGCGACGCGGACAAAGCGTTGATCGCCGATCAGATGGGTTTCGACAACCCCTGGTACAGCACGTACTGGAATTGGCTCCAGGGCGTGTTCACCGGTGATCTCGGGATCTCCAGATCGTTCAATCAGCCTGTTTCCCAAGTTATCTCCGAGCGTCTGCCATGGACCCTGCTGCTGGTCGGTATCTCGCTCCTCATCGCGATTCTCGCCTCGCTGACACTCGGTGTTCTCGCCGGAATCCGCAGTGGAGGATTCTTGGACAAGACCGTGTCCGGGCTGAGCGTCGTGGTCCAAGGACTTCCGCCGTTTGTCTTGTCGCTGGGTGCCATCGCGCTCTTCGCGTTGACTCTCGGCTGGCTCCCGGTCGCCGGGTTGACCGACGGGGGTGCCGATCCCACACCGGGACAGGTGATCCGGCACTTGGTCCTACCGGTGACGGTCCTCTCCATCTCGCAGATGCCGTGGCTCCTACTCGCGGTCCGAGAATCCGTCGTGGGTTCGAAAAGTGAGGGATTTGTCGCGGGCGCCGTAGCACGCGGAATCCCGACGCCGACCATCACGAAACGCCACATACTGCCGACCTCACTGGCGCCTTTCGTGAACATCGTCGGCGTGCGACTGCCCGAGCTGATAGTCGGGGCAGTGCTGGTGGAAGAGGTCTTCAGTTGGCCAGGGATCGCCGGCGCCATCGTCTCGTCAGCCCGTGACCTCGACATGGCACTGCTCGCGTTCCTCACCGTCGGTACGACATTGACGGTCATGCTCGGCTCACTAATTGCCGACGTCCTCGTTGCAGTACTCGACCCGAGAGTGAGTACCGATGGCTGAACGACGCTTCAAGATCGCCGTCGGCGTGCTGATCCTCGTGGCGCTGTACGCGGCGTTGGTCCCATGGTTGGCCGACGTCGACGACCGAGTCACAGACTTCTCGGCGGCTCGCCTGGCTCCGTCGTTCGATCACCCGTTCGGAACTGACTCGGCGGGCCGAGATCTATTCGTGCGCATAGCTGCAGGCATCAGAACCTCACTTCTGATCGCACTCGCCTGCGCACTGCTCGCCACGGTGATCGGCGTCGCCGTCGGCACTACGGCCGGACTGGTCGGCGGCTGGGTGGACAGGTTCGTCATGCGCGGCACCGATGCCGTCAACGCACTCCCCCACCTGTTGCTCGGCATCGTCATCGTCGCGATGTTCCGTGGAAGCATTGCCGCCATCGTGCTTTCGATCGCACTGACCCACTGGACCCAAGTGGCCCGGATCATCCGCTCCGAGATCTTGAGTCTGCGCGAGCGTCCCTACATCGACGCCGCCATTCTCGCGGGAGCCAGTCGACGTCACGTGATCATGCGCCACCTCGTGCCGGCGACGGCGCCACAGGCTTTGATCGCAGTCGTTCTCCTGCTGCCCCACGCCGTCTGGCACGAATCGACGTTGTCCTTCCTGGGATTCGGCCTTCCCCCGCACAAGCCCAGTCTCGGGACGCTTCTCGAAGAGGCACGCAGTTCTCTGCTCCTCGGCGGTTGGTGGACGCTGGTATTCCCCGCCACAGTTCTCGTGATCGCCACCGTCGCAGTTGCCGTCGCCGGTTCGGCCCTGCGGTCGATGCTCACGCCCCCTCGACCTTCGGAGTTGCGACTGTGAACCACGGCCTGCGCATCGAATCTCTCACCGTCAGGATCCCTCTACTCGGAGGATCGGTAGTTCACGCTGCGAGCGACATCGACCTCGACGTTCAAGCTGGCACGGTGACCGCACTTGTCGGGGAATCGGGGTGTGGCAAGTCGATCATCGCCACCTCGGTCATGAACATGTTGCCGCCGAATGCTTCTCGAACCGGAACGGTCACCGTCGGAACACCGGACCTCGAGATCGACGTCTTCTCCGGCGCCGCGTTCCGTGGGCGGCACGTGGCTCTCGTTCCACAATCCGCCGCAACACATCTCACCCCCGTCCGCACTGCGCGATCGCAGCTACAGGAGACGATCGACGCACTCGGCAGCGATCACACTTGCGATGCCTTGGCACTTCGCGTCGGACTCGAACCGTCGGCCCTGGACTGCTACCCGCACGAACTGTCGGGCGGCATGGCGCAACGCGTGGCCATTGCCGGTGCGCTGGCCGGGAATCCGTCGGTGATCGTCGCAGACGAACCCACCGCCAACCTCGACCGCGAACTCACCGACCACGTCATGGGATTACTTCGAGAGTGCGCGGACGCCGGAGCGGCGGTCCTGCTCATCACCCATGACCTGGCATCCCTCACCCGCAGCGGTGTCGCTGATCGACTTGCCGTCATGTACGCATCACGCATCATGGAGACCGGCCCGGCCGCGCTGGTGTTCAAAGATCCGCTTCACGATTACACCCGAGACCTTCTCGGCGCCTTACCTTCCAGAGGTTTGACTCCCATGCCGGGATCGCCACCGCAACTCACCGATCTCCCCGAGGAGTGCGTCTATCACCTACGACGCCCGGAGTCGAAACAATCCGGTGGCCCGACCGAACTCGTCACATTGGGTGACCGCACGTACCGAACGCTGCGGAAGGTGGGCTGACATGAGTTTGCAAGCTCTGGGAATTACCAGCGGTTACCACCGGAACCGACCGGTGCTCGAGAACGTCTCGCTCGAAATTCCGCCGAGAAGGCTGATCGGCCTGAGCGGGACTTCGGGCACCGGAAAAACAACACTTGCAAGGATTCTCGCCACGTTGGACGCACCGTGGTCAGGCGAGGTGCGGATCGACGGATCACCCGTTGTGGGTACCAAATTCTCGGTACCCGCGGCACTACGCGGCACGGTGTCCATGCTGTTTCAGTCACCTCGCGCATCGACCGACCCTCGGCAGACGCTCGCCTCGATCATCGGCCAACCCGGTGACATTGCCAGTAGGTCAATCGATGTGGCCGCGCTGGCAGCAGAAGTGGGCCTCACTCCCGATCTCTTGTCGCGCAGACCACACCAGGTGAGCGACGGCCAACTACAGCGCGCCTGCCTGGCGAGATCGCTGGCGCAACAACCGAAATACCTCATCTGTGACGAGGCGACGGCGATGCTCGACGCCGCCACGACGGCCGCGCTCATTCGGTTGATCGAGAGTCGCGCCGCCGAAACCGGCGTCGGCGTATTACTCATCAGCCATGATCGCGAATTGCTCGGCGCCTGCTGCGACGTTGTCCACGACCTCGACATTATTAGCGCTTAGCCCCTGCGAAATCGGCCCTTGACTCGAACACGTGTTCGAGTATGGTTTGGGGAGGGGATCGGGGGATTCAATGAGCGTCTTGTTGTCGGATGTGGTGTCTGGTTCTGCGGTGGGGTTACGCGGACGCCTGTGGCAGTTGACTGCTGCCGAGTTGCGTGCTGCTGCTGTCGAAGCGAGTGCGGAGATTCTGCGTCTCGAGGCTGTGCGGGTGGCGGTGGTGGACGAGTTGTCGTTGCGCCCGGATGATCAGGTGATTGCCAGTCGCGGGGTGGGTGCGTGGTTGGCGGCTAACACGATGCTGCAGGTTCGGGACGGGAAGAAGATCGCCGCGTTGGGTGCGGCGTTGCGGCCGTTTCCGGCGGTGGCTGCTCGGTTCGATGGCGGGGATTGCTCGTTCGATCATGCTGTGTTGATCGTGGCGTTCTGTGAGTCACCGCCGAAGGGGATGCCGGAGGAGGCGCTACCGAAGTGCATCGATTTGTTGTTGGCGGCTGCGTCGGGTGTGGAGGCGACGACGACGAAAGTGCGGAACGTGATCGCGACGTTGGAGCGGTTGTTCGAATCGGATGAGATCCCGCCCGCCGAGGATGTCGATCTCAACGAGTTGCGGATCGCGTCGACGTTGAACGGTCGGGTGGTGGTGCGTGGTGATTTCGATGCCCTGACCGGTGAAATGCTGCTGTCGGCGTTGTCGAATCTGACGATGCCCACCCCGGCACCGGATGGAACCCCGGATGCTCGGTCGGCGGCCAAGCGGACGGCCGACGGGTTCACCGAACTGATCCGCCGGTACCTCGACTGCGCCAAAACCGGCACCGACGGTGGTCAGCGCCCGCACGTGAACGTGCACATCAACGCCCGTGATCTCGCTGAGCATCGGGACTGCGCCGCAGCACCCTCCACTGCTGATGACGGAATGGCTGTGTCGGATCTTGATGTCGGGCACATGCCCTGGCTCGGACCGCTGTCGGTGTCGCAGACCAGGCTTCTCGGGTGTGATTGTTTCCTGTCGACCGTTCTGCTCGACGATCATGGGGCACCGCTCGATGCGCAACCAGGAAAACGGTTGGTCACCGCCGAACAGCGAGTGGCGTTGATTGCCCGAGACAGAGGCTGCGCGTTCCCGGGCTGCACATGCGTGCCCGCCTGGACTGATGCGCACCATATCCGGCACTGGGCGAACGGTGGCCCGACGGTGATGAACAACCTGGTGCTGCTGTGCCGTTCACATCATCGGTTGATGCACCGAAAAGCCGGGTTCGTCGGGAAATGGGTGATCCGAATCGGTGTCGACAACAAACCGTGGTTCATCCCGCCACCCTCGATCGACCCGCAGCAGCACCCACGGCCGGCGAACACCACCTTCAAAACCTGAGGACGAACCTCAGGCATACAACTTCACGCCAGGTCCGCATCGGAGGAAGCACCTCCGATGCGGACCTGGCGTGCGTTCCTGTTGGTCAGCCTGCAACCGTCAAGTCGTAGAGGGTTACTCCGTCCACCGTTGTGGCGGTGAAGTTTTCGGTCACCCACGTCGAGATAGCGGTAGCGGTGCCTTCGGCGTTCATACCGCCACCCATCCCACCGCCGGCGATGAAGAAGTGAATCTTGCCCTCTGCCACGTACTGCTGGAACTGCGCGAGCGTCGGCGACGGATCGCTCCCGTTGAACCCTCCGATAGCCATGACCGGTGACTGCGTCGCAAGCTGATAACCCGATGCGCTGTTGGACCCGATTGCCGCGGCTACCCACGTGAACTGGTCGGAGTTCTCTTCGAGAGTGGACACAACAGCGGCTCCCGGCGTGCTGCCCTGCAGTAGACCACCGGCACCGCCTCCCATTGCGCCCCGCGTTCCGTCGGTGGTCGGCGTGGTACCGCCCGGAACTGTTGCACCACCGGGCATCTGACCCATTCCTACAGGGGGCGTGCCCGGCATTCCGGTCCCAGCCCCGTCAGTCCGACGGTTACCGCCATCAGCCGTGCCACCGAATCCACCGAAGCCTCCGCCGGGCCCGCCCATTCCACCTTCGACGCTCGGTCCGGCCGAAACTATGGAACCGGTATGCGGAGTGTTGATCGTGTCGATCGCGTATGCAGTCGGACCTGCCAGACCGGTGAAGATCGCTGCGAGAATCACTGCCACAGCCAATCGACCTCGCGTCACTGCCGGAATCAGCACTGCCACGGCACTGACGATGCCGACCACCAGAATGGTCCAGCGAAGCCACGGTACGAACGAAGGCGAGCGTCCGAGCAGTACCCACGCCATCGCGACGGTTGCGGCCAAGGACACCGCCAGAATGATGCGAACCCAGAGGACGTCACGATGACGCCACGCCACTACCGATCCTGAACCGATCAGCGCGGCGATCGCCGGCGCCAGCGCAACGGTGTAGTAGGCGTGGAAGATTCCCGCCATGAAACTGAAGGTCAGTCCGGTCACCAACAGCCAGAGCCCCCAGGCGATGAATGACGCACGCTGCGTGTCAGCGCGGGGTGCCTTGCCTCGCAGCACGATTCCAGCCACCAGAAGTATCAGTGCAGCAGGAATCAACCAGGCGATCTGTCCGCCCTGGGCCGATTCGAACAGTCGGGTAATGCCGGTACTCCCCCACATACCACCGCCGGCCCCACCACCTGGTGCCATACCTCCCCCGGCCATACCACCTGCGGCCTCGCCCATGCCGGGGAAACCGCCCGCAGCAGCGCCGGCCGCAGCATCACCAGCACCGCGCATTCCGCCGCCGCCGACGCTTCCGGTCTCGTTGCCGCTCAAGCGCCCGAGCCCGTTGTAGCCGAGCGTCAGTTCGAGAATCGAATTGTTCTGTGAACCACCGATCCACGGACGCGAGTCGGCCGGCCACAGTTCGACGATTGCCAACCACCATCCGGCGGAGACGATCAGTCCGCCCAGTGCCGCGAACAGTTGGAGTACGCGCTTACCCAGTTTCGGCGGTCCGGCGATCAGATAGGTGAGCGCCAGCGGTGGAACCACCAACATGACCTGTAATTGCTTTGTCAGAAAACCGAATCCGCAGAAGATACCGACCAACACGAGCCAGCGGGTGCGGCCGTCCTGCACGGCGCGCATCATCGCCCACACTGCTGCGATCATCAGGAGCACCAGCAGAGCATCCGGGTTGTTGAACCGGAACATCAGCGCCGCTACGGGTGTGAGCGCAAGTACCAGGCCTGCGAGGAGGCCGGCGGCCGCACCGAAATACCGTCGAACCGTTCCCCACAACAGTGCAACCGATCCGACCCCGAGGAGTGCCTGCGGCACCAACATCGCCCAGGAATTGAGTCCGAAGATGCGAACCGACAGCGACATCAACCACAGGGACATGGGCGGCTTGTCGACGGTGATCGAGTTTGCAGCGTCCGAGGAGCCGAAGAAGAAAGCCTTCCAAGACACCGAACCTGCCTGTACCGCAGCAGCATAGAACGAGTTGGCCCATCCGGACGCGCCCAGGCCCCAGATGTAGGCGACTCCGGTGCCCACCAACAACACTCCCAGTGCCCACGGTTCCCAGCGCACCTGACGTTGCGGTTCCGGCGCCGGCAGCGGCGCGGCGAGTGTCTCTGCAGTGGCGGTCATCGATTGGCTCCTACGGATTGTGCGGTGCGAAACACCCAGCGCAGTGCGATGAATCGACTGACTGTGGCAACAAGATTGGCGATGACGAGTACGGCAAGCTCCACGTGCTTGGAAGCATCGGGCGCCATGACGTCGAGCACGAACAACGATCCGCTGGTGAGCAGTAGACCGAACCCGAACACGAGCAGGCCCTGCATCTGGTGACGAGCGGATCCTTCCGACCCTCGGATCCCGAAGGTGAAGGCCCGGTTGGCGGCGGTGTTGAATACCGCGGTCACCAGCAATGCGACGGCGTTGGCCCACTGCGCACCCATGATCGAGTGCAGAGCGAGGTAGAGCAGCGCGTACGCGAGCGTCGAAATGACTCCCACCACGGCAAAGCGTGAGAGCTGCCCGACCATTCCTCGTGGAACTCCGGGAACCAACGGTTCACGTCCGAAACTAGCCCTGAGCTCGGCCAATGGAAGGGAACCAGTAGACAGTGCTCGCCCGACACGGACCACACCTTTGAGGTCGGCAACTGCCGTGGCAATGATGTCCACCCGGCTGTCCGGGTCGTCCACCCAGTCGACAGGGACCTCGTGAATCCGCATGCCCGCTCGCTCGGCCAGCACCAGCAATTCGGTATCGAAGAACCACCCGGTGTCCTCCACCAGCGGAAGTAGTTGCCGTGCAACATCGACGCGCATGGCTTTGAATCCGCACTGGGCGTCGGAGAAGCGAGCATGCAGTGCGCTTCGGAGGATGAGGTTGTAGCTACGTGAGATGAACTCACGCTTGGGGCCGCGCACCACGCGGGACGATCGTGCCAGCCGGGAACCGATGGCGATGTCCGAGTGTCCGGAGAGCAACGGAGCAATCAACGGCATCAGGGCGTTGAGGTCGGTCGAGAGGTCGACGTCCATGTACGCGACCACGTCGGCATCGGAGTCGCTCCATACCTGCCGCAGTGCTCGACCACGACCCTTCGCATCCAGGTGGACGACCCGGACGTCGTCGAATTCTTCGGCGAGGGAACGGGCGAGTGCCAACGTGCCGTCGACACTGGCGTTGTCCGCGATGGTAATTCGTGCAGAGAATGGCACCTGCGTGCGTAAATGCCGGCGCAGGCGCCGCACGCACGTCTCGAGGCCTGCCTCTTCGTTGTATACCGGGACGACCACGTCCAGCACTACAGTCGTCGCGGAGACCTCCTCTGCGTCCGTGCTGCCCGCGGTCTGCATGGCTTCTGTCGTCATGCGTCCTAGATTTATCGGGCCGGCTCCGACGAACCTGCGTCCAGCCTGGGAGTTTCCTGGCAACCGGACGCGGGCTAATCTCGGGATATGCCTTCAGTCTTCAGTGCCATCATCAACGGGGATCTACCAGGACGTTTCGTGTGGGAGGACGAGGACGTCGTCGCGTTCTTGACCATCGCGCCGGTAACGCAGGGCCACGTGCTTGTGGTTCCGCGAGCCGAGGTCGATCAGTGGCAGGACGTGGATCCTGAACTCTTTGCCAAGGTCACCGCTGTTGCCCGCAACCTCGGCCAAGCCGTGCGTAAGGCGTTCGACGCGCCTCGGTCGGGTCTCCTCATCGCAGGTCTGGAAGTTCCGCATCTTCACGTTCATGTTTTCCCCGCATACGACATGGGGAACTTCGACATCAGTGGCGCCGACACCTCGCCGTCACCCGAATCTCTCGACGAGGCACAGTCCAAACTCAAGTCGGCGCTACGCGACCTCGGCTTCGAGGCAACTGTCTCGACTCGTTGATCGCATACCTTCGACCGAATTTCGCTGGCCGATAACTGGACTCCCCGCCGCAGCCTCCAACGGAGGTTGCGGCGGTCGCATTTGTCGCTCCTACCGACCGTGACCTGCGATTGCACACCGAACAGTCCGTTTCGCGCTGTCGCGCGAGCACGAGATTCGCTGCTACCGTGGGTCGCTGGTCCGGGACCTAGGGCCCTAAAACTGGTTCACGTGTTAACAGTCGGAGGACAAGGGAGCAATGCAGGAACGTGCCACGATCAGTCGCCGACAGATTCTTCAAGGTGCTGCTGATCGGTTCGAAGTCACGGGGTACGGCAGCACGAGCATGAATGACATCGTGTCCGCGGCGCAGATGACCAAGGGCGCGGTCTATTTTCACTTCTCGTCCAAAGACGAACTGGCTCAGGCGGTGATCGAAGAACAGCACCAGATCTCGATCAGTGCCTTCACCGCAGTTGCAGCCACAGGCGCACCGGCACTGGAACAGCTCGTCATGGTGTGCCATGAGATGGGCCGCCAACTCGTCGCAGAACCTATTGTTCGTGCGGGAATCCGACTTACCCTCGAGTTGGCCTCTGCCGACGGTTCGCAAGGCCCGTACGTCGCGTGGATCCGCGAGCTTCGAAAACTGGCCGAGGCCGCGAAGCTCGAAGGCGACATCCGCGACGATGTGGAGCCGGAATCGGTGGGTCGCGTGGTGATCTCGGCATTCACCGGCGTTCAACTGGTTTCGAACGTGCTCACCAGACGAAGCGATTTGAACGACCGTATCGACGAATTGTTCACCCTCCTGTTGGCAGGCGTGGTCTCCGACAAGCGACGCAGCGCCGTCGCCGAACTGGTCGGATGTCGCCTCGAAACTTATGCGTCCTGATCCGGAGAACACCCCGACGCCCGGATGATTCGGCGCATCAGCACCGAACCGTGCGCCAACCTTCGTCGATTCGTACAAGACCCCCCGTCGTCGACTCACTATCGTCAGATCCACGAATAACCCAGATACATGGATACCGACGAAAGGGCTTCTCGAATGACCGAAACCGCCACGTACGTTGAGAGCGCACAGCAGGAGATCGCTGCTGTACTCGCCGAAGCGAAGACCGATGCCTACGTCCACGCACGCGACATCGATTCCGGCGAAGAGTTCGGCTACGGCGCGGACGAAGGTGTCATCCTCGCCTCCGTTTTCAAGATTCCTGTTGTGCTTCAGTACGCCCGTGAAGTAGCGGCAGGCACCCTTGATCCGACCGAGCACGCCACGGTGACCTCCGAGTTCCGCTCCGGCGGCATCGGTATCGGCGGCTGCGCCGACGACGTGACTGCAAGCTGGCGAGACCTCGCCCTGCTCATGATGAGCTTCAGCGACAACGCCGCCACGGATTTCTTGTACGAACGTCTCGGACTCGACAACATCGTCGCAACGCTGCGCGGGCTCGGTTTGGAGAAGACCAACTTGGTCCGTGACTGCCGAGGCCTCTTCAAGACGGTCTACGACGACCTCGGCGTCGACAAGGGCACCTTGCTGGAAATGCCCCCCATCGAAATTCTTCGGACAATTTCCGTCATGGATCCCGCCCGCTCCAATTCCAGTACTCCTCGTGAGATCACAATGTTGCTGGCTGCAATCTGGAGGGACGAAGCCGGCCCCGCATCGGCTTGTGAAGAGGTCCGAACCATCATGAGCAAGCAGGTCTGGCCGCACCGCCTTTCGTCCGGTTTCCCCGACGAGGTCACTGTCGCCGCCAAGACCGGAACGCTGGGACTGGTACGAAACGAAGCCGGCGTCGTGGCGTACCCGGACGGCAAGCGTTACGCCGTCGGTGTCTTCACCAAGTCCCACGAGCTCACCCACCGCGCCCCGAAGATCGACGCCTCCATCGGAACCGTCGGCCGCATCGCTGTCGAAGCACTTCGCAACAACAGCTGATCCGAACCCACTGACAAAGAATGCGGGTCGCGCTGAGAAATCAGTGCGACCCGCATTTTTCGGCTTTCGAGCTAGCGTGGACCGCGCAGACGAAGATGCACCATCAACCGGAAGCGGACGTTGGGGTCGTCGAGATCCAACGCGGCCATACCCTTCAACTTGCTGAGACGATACCGAAAGGTGTTGGGGTGCACGTGCAATGACGCCGCGGCGTCACCGACATCACCGAACGCGTTGAGCCACGCATCGAGAGTGTCCACGAACGAGGTCGCATGAGCGGCGTCGTGGCTGGCGATCGCCTCGATCGGTCCGAGGTCCGAGAACCCTTCGGCTGCAGCTTCCGACGCGATCTCCAACAGGATGGCATCGACGTGGACGCTACTGAAGGTGGCGACGCTGCCCGACGCTCGTCCCGCCAACAACACTTCGAGGGCATGTTCGGCGTCGCGCTTCGATCGGCTCAGCTGCGCCGGTCTGGTCACGACCCGGCCGATCCCGATGATCGTGTCGCCGGACGCTCCGGTGCGGTCCAGGAAGTCCGAGGCCACACGGAACGCCTGCAACTCGGCTTCGGCCGGGGAATGCCCTCGCACAGACAGCACCGCGTAGCCGGTTCCGTTGACCAAGGCTGCCGCCGACTGCGAGTGGACGGCGCCGAGGTGCATGGCCAGAGCGTCGGTCAGTCGCACCACGTGGGCGGCATCGTCCGGCTTCGACGATCCTTCGAAAGACCTACGACCCAAAGCCATCACGAGTGCGGGACCGGTCCCGAGACCGAGGCGATTCATCGCGTCGACCGCACCTGACCCACCGTCGAGAAGGGTTGCGATCAGGTCTGCGCGCAGTCGGCGCTCGGCGTCGGCACCGCCGCGCAACCGCAACATCTGCAGCGCGATCAACCCGGCAGAATCGCGCAGAGCACGCATCCGGTCGTCGGACATCGGCTCACCGGTTGCCACCCACATGGAGCCGAGGAACTCGTCGCCGGCTCTGATGGACACGGCGATACGACCCATTTTGGTACCGAGGGTCTCGGCCGAGACCCACACCGGATCGTCGCTGCGATAGAGCCGGTCGAAGACCCCGGCCTCTTCGAGCACTCGAATGTACTGGTCAGGAACTTGCCGCTCCAGAACGGTCGCGATACGTGGACCGTCTCCTTCTTCCTGGCGGCCGGAGAAGGCGATGACCCGTGAGCTGCGGTCCTCGATCGTGATCGGCGCATCGAGAAGTGCGCTGACAGCGTTGGCGAAGGCGAACAGATCGCCGGCCGGGCCGCCTCCGCGTGAGTGGATGTGCCCGACTTCGTTTCGGGCCGAGAGCACCGAATGAAGCAGGCTTGTCAGCTGAACCCACGAGACTCCTCGCGCCAAGGCCAACAGCACGACGCCCGAGGCGATGACGGATTCGCGGTCCGCATCGCTGACCTCGGTGGTCACTCGCGCGACCACCACGCGTACTCCGCGCTCGGCCAGGCCGGCCACGGACTCCGCGATACGTTCGCCTCCGGTGACGCCGACGAGCAGCACCATGGAGTCCGGTGTCGAGGGTGAGTCGTCGTCGGGGTCGTGAATGACCACCGAGGCGATCTCCTGGACCGCCTCCGGGTCGCCGACAACCGGATTCAGCACCGTAGTTCCCACGTCTTCGAGAAGCCGCACCAAACTGATGCGAGGTCGTACGGTGCCCACGTCTATCACTCCTTCGTCCTGTGAACGAAGTGTGTCATAGTGATTCGTCAAAGCCGATCCATGCCGATCCATTCGACCGACGTGGTAATTGCTTCGAGCAGGTCGGGGATCGGTTCGACGCCGATACCCGGTCCTTCCGGAACCTTCACGTAACCGTTGTCGAGTACGAACGGCTCGGTGATGTCTTCGGCGAAGTACCGGTCGGAAGCCGATGTATCGCCTGGTAGGACAAATCCGGGGAGCGCGGCAAGCGCGACGTTGGCGGCCCTGCCGATTCCGGTCTCGAGCATTCCGCCGCACCACACGGCAATTCCGTTGGCCTTGCAGACGTCGTGGATACGACGCGATTCCAGATAACCGCCCACACGTCCCGGTTTGATGTTCACCACGCTGCACGCACCGATTGCCAGCGCGTCGGCGGTGACCTTCGCGGAGGTGATCGACTCGTCGAGGCAGACCGGCGTCCGCATCATCTCGGCCAGCCTGGCGTGGCCACGCAGTTCCTCTTCGGGAAGCGGCTGCTCGATCAGCAGGAGGTCGAAGTCGTCGAGCCGCTGGAGATGGCGGGCGTCAGCCAGGGTGTACGCGGTGTTCGCGTCGACCTGGAGGAGTACGTCGTCGCCGAACCTCTCGCGGACTGCGCGAACCGGCTCGATGTCCCAGCCCGGTTCGATCTTCAGTTTGATGCGCAGGTATCCGGCATCGAGGAACCCGCCTACCTCCTCTAGCAGCTCATCGATCGAATTCTTGATACCCACCGAGACACCCGCGGGTACGCGATCGACTACTGCACCCAGGTACGAAGACATGCTCGTCCCGGCAGCCCGTAACTCGGCGTCGAGAAATGCGGTTTCCAATGCCGCTTTGGCCATGGGGTGCCCGGCGAACTGTTCCATCGTCGCGCTCAGTGCGTGCACGTCGGGATCGGTGAGTTCACCCAGAGACGGAATCAGGAACTTACGAAGGACTTCGGCGGCGCCGTCCGTGTATTCGGAGCAGTAGCGAGGCTCGGACATCGCCACGCACTCGCCCCAGCCCTCCGACTCCGAGGTGACGACCTTGACGAACAACACGTCCTTGGTGGTCTCGGTGCCGAACGAGGTACGGAACGGCGCTTTCAACGGCATTGCCGCCCGGCGTAATTCAACTCCTTCGATCTTCACGATGTAACCTCCGCTGTTGTCCTGCCTGCCTGTGTTCCCGGCGCACGGTCCAGCACGTACTTTCCGGTTCTGGTAGCTGCGAGAACCACTCCGTTCTCGGCGAGCACACCACCGAGAGTCTCGCGGACTGCCAGGCGCCAGTCGTTCGCTGCCGTCGGGTCCGACTTACGCAGTGTGTACACGTCATTCGGTGTAGCCACCGTGACGAATCGATTCTTGGTCGACTTCAACACGGGCAGGCCGGCTTCGGAGACGGACAGCAGTTCGCTCGCCCCCAAGGACTCGGGAGTCGGGACTTCTCCCGAACCGGCGACGACGTCGGCAACCTTGCTACTACCGATTTCCCAGTCGATCAACAACCGGTCGCTGTCTGCGCCGCCGTTGAGGCTGTCGTTCATCGGCGCGTAGAAACGCGGCAGATACTGGATCGGGAACGCACCGAGTTTCGAGACGTTGAAGTAGGCATTGCGTGCGACGAGCGGGTCGAAAGTCCACCGCACGTGGAGAATTCCCCGTTCCAGTGCCCACGCACGCTGGAACAGTTTCAACGCGAGGCCGATGTGCCCGTTCTGCACGTTCGGGAGGATCCCCGTGATGTGCGAATGCAACGAACGGTGTTGCGGTTCCTCGAAGAATGCAACCGAGCCGCCGATCAGATCCCCGCCACGAAACGCGCCGGCGACGTAGTTACCGGAGTGTGCGAGCGCTTTCATCATGTCCCGATGGACGGGAGGGTTACCGCTCTCCGGCTGCCATACCTTCTCGAACAGACCGAATACCTGTTCCAACTCGGCATGCCCGGTGACGGTTTCGATAGTCACACATGCAAGCAGGGCGGCCTGCTCGGCCTGGCTGATTGCTTGCCGCATCCGTGAAGGCGATACACCTCCGAATGGTTGAACGGTCTTGCGTTGGACATTGTTCGGCGACGTCATAGTCACAGTCCTCCCTCCAGGATTCGAGTCACCAGACCGGCCAACAAGGTGGCGCGCGGGATCATCTGATCTATCTCTACGTGTTCTGTCGCTGCGTGGGCGCCACCGCCGACGGCCCCGAGGCCGTCCAACGTGGGAGTTCCTACTGCGGCAGTGAAATTTCCGTCCGATGCACCGCCGACGGCGCAGTCGCGCAGCATCCCCAAGCCGCTCTCACTGCTGACCTGGTGAGCGAGAAAGTACAGCTTCTCCGAAGACACTGATTCCAGTGGTCCACGGTTGGGGCCTCCGGACACCGAAATTCGACTTTCGGCCAGCGCCGGTGTCAGTGCACGGATCGAACGGTCGATGCGTTCCTGTTCCGTCGCCGACCACATGCGAACGTCACACCACAGTTGCGCTTGCGCTGCAACAGTATTGGTGGTCGTGCCGCCACTGATCACGGACGGAACCACCGACGTTCCCGCCGCCGGGTCCGCGAGCTCCACCACGGCCTGAATCTGATGTGCGAGCTCCACTACAGCGTTCACACCTCGTTCGGGTTCCAGTCCGGCGTGTGCAGCGCGTCCCTCGATGTCGACGCAGTACAGCGACATACCCTTGCGCGCGGTCTTCACTGCGCCGTCGGCTGCGGCTTCGAGGACCAGCACCGCGTCGACCTGACGTGCTTGCTCCTCGATCAGTGCGCGCGAGGTCGGGGAGCCGATTTCCTCGTCGGAATTGAGGAGCACGACCACCCCGTCGAGCGACGGAAGCGATGCGAGCGCGTGGAAGAGCTGGACGATGCCGGCCTTCATGTCGAAGACTCCGGGTCCGGTGGCGATGTTGTCGGTGACAGACCAGGGCAACTCCGCGAGCGTTCCGAGCGGCCAGACGGTGTCGAAATGGCCCAGGAGCATCACCTTCGGCTCCGCGCCGAACGACCAACGCAAGTGCTGACGCCCGTCGATGCGGATACGTTCGGGGGTGCTTCCGAGGTGGCGTTCGCCGATTTCGGCCACCACGTCCGCACATGCATCGACTGCGCCGAGATCGGAACTGGGCGACTCGGCGGTTACCAACGCCGCCAGGTCTGCCACCATTGATTTCTTGTCCACTCCGACGCTCTCCTGTCACCGACTTGCAACTTCGCAGTCAAGCTTGGTCGAAGCGACCCTGTCGGATCTTGTCCAAGACTCCTGTCCTTCGGGCTCGGATTCGTCGTGTGTCACGAACAGCTGGGTGCCATCAAGCAGGTGTGTCAGGTACCGATCTCTGTTCGGGCGGCAAACAGCTCGGGAAAGAAGCTCAACTCCAGCGCACGTTGCAGGAAGCCGGCACCACCACTCGAACCGCCGGTCCCCTTCTTCATGCCGATCACCCGCAGCACCGTCCGAAGGTGCCGGAACCGCCACAGCTGAAAGCTCTCCTCGAGGTCGACCAACTCCTCGAACGCCTCGTACGCCGTCCAGTGCTGTTCGACGTTCTCGTAGATTGCTTTGACCAGCGGAATCAGTTCGTCGTTTCGCACGTAGGGCGCGCTGACGTCTCGTTCGAGAGCCGACGCCGGAACGTCGTACCCCTGCCTGGACAGGTACCGCCAGAACTCGTCGTACAGTGTCGGCTCCCCGAGCAGGGTCTCCAACAATCGATGGGCGGACGGATCCGATTCGAACACCTTCAGCATGCCCGCGTTCTTGTTTCCGAGCACGAATTCCACGGCGCGGTACTGGTACGACTGGAACCCCGATGAGTTGCCGAGAACGCCCCTGAACTCCGCATACTCCGCCGGCGTCAGTGTCGCCAGCACCGACCACTGCTCGGTCAAGGTGGCCTGAATGTGTTTGACACGTGCGATCCGCTTGAACGCGACCCGAATGTCGTCGGCAGCGATCGCTGCTCTGGCCGCCCGTATCTCGTGGAGAAACAGCTTGAGCCACAACTCGCTGGTCTGGTGCTGAATGATGAACAAGAGTTCGTCGTGGTGTTCCGGCTCGCTCACCGGGTGCTGCGAATCCAGGAGGGTATCGAGTCCGAGGTAGGCCCCGTAACTCATCTTCTCGGAAAAATCGGTGACGACGTCGTCTTCGATCTTTCGTGTGCCGTCCGTTGCCGACATCTTCGGTCTCCTTGTCAGAATTTCGCCGGGGTCTGCGGAACGATCATGGCCACCAATGCGGCAGCGCTCGTCGCTCCGACCAGGACTCCGAATGCAGCCATGTACGAGAACTGGTCCACCATCCATCCCATCACGAGCGGGGTGATGAAACCGGCGAACTGACCACAACCGTTGATCAAACCCATTCCGGAACCGAGGAATTCGGCCGGAAGTGCCCGCAACGGCATCGCGAAGATCGACATCGAACACAGACCGCTGATGCCTAGAGCCAACGTCTCGTAGAACGTGAACATCGCGACGGTGTCAGCGGTGGTCATCAGGAACAAAAGGACTGCCGACGTGGCCATACACGGAACCAGAAGGATCCTGGCCCGGTCGTGGAAGTACTTGTCCACCAACCGCCCGCCCACAATCGTGGCCAGCGCCGTGACGATGAAGGGAATTGCGGCAAAGATTCCCGTGTCGATCAGCGAGAGTCCCTTGTCGTTGAGCAGATAACTCGGCACCCAGGTCATCAGCCCGTACGCGGACATGTTGGCCAGGCAGAACAGAATCGCGAACTTCCACACCGACGCGGACTTGAACACGGCGGCGCGAGAGTGCTCGCTCGCCAGAGGTTGCAAGGCTGCCTCGGGATCTTCCGAGATTTCCGTGTCCAGCGGTGCGGGCAGCACCAACCACACCACCGTGCCGATCACTGCGCCGACGATCGCCACCAGCCAGAACGCGTCACGCCACCCCACGGCCATGAGGACCGGCGCGATGATCAGCGGTGCGATGCCGGGGCCGAGGTTGTTGGCGCCGAGCATGAAACCCATCGCGGTCGCCCTGGTTTTCGGACGGGTCCGCTCAGCCAAAGCCTTGAACGACGCCGCTGGAAAGAGCCCCTGGCTGATGCCGAACATCGCACGCATGACCATCAGCGAGACGAGACCCCACGCGAACCCTGTCAACGCTGTGAACACCGACCACAGGATCAAAGCAACGATCAACAGTGGCCTGGGTCCGAAGCGGTCGGCCAACATTCCGCCGGGGACCTGCCCGAGCATGTAGAAGATCGCGAATACCGAGACCACGCCACCCAACTGCGTACTGCTGAGCGAGAATTCGTCGCCGATCATCGGAAGCGCAAGCCCGATCATGACGCGATCCACCATGTCGATCAACCAGATGGTACTGAGCAGCCCCACCGTAACGGTGGTCGTACGACGAATCGACCTGTTGTCCATCATATTTCGAACCGGACCGTCGCTCGCCCGCGACGGTCCTTCCACTGTGACGCGTTCCGCCTTCATCAAGCCTCCCGAATTGTCTTGTGCCGCATGGACTGGAACATTGAAAAGACTGATGAAGTGTGACAGCGAACACGTCTACCGCATTGGTCCGTTTCACCAATAGCCGAAGCAACGTTTGGTCGGTCGGAACATGTTCTGCCCCAAGAGATGACAAATGCCGCCGGCGCACACGGCGTCGGCGGCATTTCGCGATGGAGTCGCTACTTCACTACGTGCGATTGGCGACTGCCACGATCGTCGAGACGCCTGCGGCTGCAAGCCGGGCATTGACAGTGATCAGACCGAGAATGTCGTCGACGCTGCCGAGTGTGTGCGAAATCGTACGATCCGAAATCCGTCGCGAGCCGGGAACAGCCTCGGCGAGTTCAGCTCCCGTGGTGGTGGGGTGAACGATCTCGAGGGTCCATTCGTCACGCAGCTCGACCGGCTTCAGTGTGTCGGCCTTACGCACTGCGCGCTCGGCTCCTGCTCGGATCTGCTCGCACGCCAGCGACGGCGGCAGCGAATTGGTTGCCGACCATCCATGTGCCTTCTTGACCTCGACGGTCTCGGTTGTCGGCGAGGCCGCGTCGACCAAGCCGCAGATGATGTCGTCACCCGTCACCAGGCCGACGGGAACGCCCTGGGTGGCAGCGTAGAGGGTGTTGACGTCGGTCTCCGAGACGGACTTGCCGTCGAGGCGGACGTCGGCGAACAAGCTCGAGAACGTGTGCGCCAGGACACCGGGCCCACCGGCGGGTGCGTGATAGCCGACAAACAGCGCGACGTCGTGATCGGACGTCAGTCCCTCCGCCATGCACTGCATCTTCGGTGTTCCGAAGATCAGACGCGCCCGTGGATCCAGGTCGGCGTGAAGCAGATTGTCCATCGTTCCGTGGCTGTCGTTGACCAGGACGCTCGTCGCACCGGCGTCGAACGCACCGGCGATCGCGGCATTGGTCTCGGCGGTCATGAGCATCTGCGCACGGTGGTAGCCGCCACCGCCGCGGATCGTCTGATCGAGCGTCGCGATACCCGCGATACCCTCCATGTCCACCGAAACATAGACGTGCATTCCTGTCCTCCATCGATCTCAATCGGCTGAATTGATAACTTCGCTTTCACCTTCACACTCGAGCGCATCCGTTTCTTGTCCGCTCGAACGGTGAGTCGGCCTCCATTTGGGACGTTCACACCAGAATCCGATACCCGAGCCGTGAAACCATCGGGACATTCGCCGGGCCAGGCGGTTCGACCAACGACAGGAGTGCAGCGCTGATGCAGGTCCACGACATCGTGTTCACCGGCGGCCGTGTCGTCGATCCCGCATCGGGGACCGACGAGGTTCGAGGCATCGCGATCACCGACGGCAAGGTCTCGGCGTGGGGTCGCGACGCGATCGAAGCCCGGCAGACGATCGACGTGACCGGTCAGGTCATCTGCCCCGGATTCATCGACCTGCACAGCCACGGACAGGAAATCGCCGAGCAGCGACTTCAGGCATTGGACGGAGTCACGACGGCCCTCGAACTGGAAGCCGGCGTCATTCCTGTTGCAAAGGCATATGCCCGGGCCGGCACCGAGGGCCGCCCGATCAACTACGGCTACGCGACGTCGTGGGCGCACGCCCGAATGATCGAACTCTCAGGGGCCGATCCCGACGGCGACATCAGAACGCTCCTGCACCATCTCGGTTCCCCGAGCTGGCAGGGCGAGCCCACCGCCTCTCAGCGCGCCCACATTCTCGAACTCCTCGAAAACGATCTGGCCGCAGGCGCTCTCGGCATCGGCGTGGTGGTCGGGTACGCGCCGAAATCCGATCCGGTGGAGTACCTACAGGTGGCGGATCTCGCGGCCCGAGCCGGTGTTCCCACCTATACCCATGCGCGCCCGCTCATCTCGGCCGATCCGTCGAGCCCGGTGGATGGTGCCGTCGAAATCGCCCGTGCAGCAGCTGAAACCGGCGCACACATGCACTACTGCCACGTCAACAGCACCTCGGGAATGCACGTCGACCACGCGCTGTCGGTGGTGGCACAGGTTCAGGCAGCCGGATCGCGCGTCACGACGGAGGCGTATCCGTACGGTTCCGGGTCGACGGCCGTCGGAGCTGCGTTTCTCGATCCCGACAAGCTGCACCTGATGAATCTGACACCACGGTCGCTGACATTCGTACCCACCGGTGAACGTATCGCGGACCGCAAGCAGCTGGAACATCTTCGGGCCACCGACCCCGGTGGGTTGGTGCTGGTGGAGTTCCTCGACGAGAACGACACCGTGCAGCGCGAATTCCTCGAACGGGCGATGACTTTCGATCGCGCCGCCATCGCGAGCGACGCGATGCCACTGACCTGGCCCGGCCGTTCGCCTGCCGACTCATTGCAGTGGCCACTGCCGAAGAAGGCACTCGGCCACCCCCGCGGCGCCGGCACCTACGCACGTGCGATTCGTACGCTGTACCGCGAGCGTCGGCTGCTGTCGCTGTCGGAGATCATCGCGCGCTGCTCGTTGATCCCTGCGCAGATTCTGGAGGAGTCGGTTCCCTCGATGGCGACGAAAGGCCGGATCAGCCCCGGTAGCGACGCGGACATCCTCGTTTTCGACCCCGAGCGAATCACCGACAACGCCACGTACATCGACGGCACCCGCCCCTCCACCGGTATCAGCCGCGTGCTGGTCGGCGGAGTACCCGTCGTCGAAGACGGTGTCGTGGTCCAGGACGCGTTGCCTGGTCGCCCGGTACGCCGCTCGTAGCCGGATCTCATTCTGACCTGCATAGTTCTGACAGAAAGTCACCACACATGAACACATCGTCTGCAATCAACGGCACAATCGATGCCATGACGGATTTCGCGAACCCCCCGATCGGTTGGCAGCACAAGGCCTTCGGCACAGACCTCGAAGGTCGCGACGGTTCCGACCTCGAGCCGCTGGGGATCTCGGCACTCGACGGCAACCTCCTGCTACCCGTGATGACACTCAACCGTGCAGCGATCGCGCACAATGTCGACCTCATGGCGCAGTTCTGCTCCGACCACGATGTGGATCTGGCGCCTCACGCGAAGACCACGATGAGCCCCGAACTGGTTCGACGGCAACTCGACGCCGGGGCTTGGGCGATGACAGCCGCAACCGTTGCGCAGGCACGCATTCTGCGTGAGTTCGGTGTGGACACCATCATCATCGCCAGCCAGGTTCTCGATCCCGCCGGTATTCGGTGGATCTGCGACGCCCAGGCCACCGACCCCGATTTCTTCGTCACCACCCTCGTGGACTCGGTCGAGAGCGTCCGCCTGATGGAACAGTTGATCGCGAAAGTCTCACCGGCCAGCCGTATCCGGGTTCTCGTCGAACTCGGCTACGACAGCGGACGCGCGGGCGCTCGCACTGTCGAGCAAGCACTCGACGTCGCACGCGCAGCATCGCAGGCACCTTCGTTGATACTCACCGGAGTCGAGGGGTTCGAGGGCATGATGCCCGGAGCCTCGGTAGCAGCCCGCCGTATCTCCGTCGATTCGTATCTCAAATCCGCGCGGGTTTTCACGGAAATCTGTGTGGCCGAGAACCTGTTCGAGAACAACTCCGCAAAGGCTCCCCAGCCACTGGTCACTTTCGGCGGCAGTGCGTTTCACGATCTGGTTGTACGCGAGCTGGCCGGCCGATGGGCACTCGACAACGGTGTACGCATCGTGCTGCGCAGCGGTTGCTACATCACTCACGATCACGGTCTCTATGCCGAAACTTCGCCGTGGGCTGACGGTCCGCGAACTCTGCAGGGAGCCGCAGAGGTCTGGGGCGTAGTGCTCTCCATACCTGAACCCGGACGGGTGATCCTGGGCTTCGGCCGCCGCGATGTCGGTTCCGACGCAGGCTTTCCCATAGTCCTGTGGCGCCGACGCGACGGATCCAACCGATCAGCGCGAGAGCTGACGATCACCGCACTCAACGACCAGCACGCGTACGTCGACGTTCCGGATGACTTCGACGTGAAGGTCGGCGATCTGCTCGGTTGCGGAATCTCGCATCCCTGCACCACATTCGACAAGTGGTCACTGATTCCCGAGGTCGATTCGGATTACCGCGTCGTCGGCACGGTGCACACCTACTTCTGAGGGGACCGGTTGCGGCAATCCGGCGTCAGTCGTCCTTCGGGTCACGCGGCAATTCGACGCGGAACGTCGTCCCCTGCCCGAGGGAGGTCTCGACGCTGACGGTTCCGTCGTGCGCTGCAACCAAAGCCGAAACGATGGACAGGCCGAGACCGGCGCCCCCGGTCTCACGGGTGCGAGAGGTGTCGGCGCGGTAGAAACGCTCGAAGATCCGCGCGGCATCCTCGTCACTCAAACCCTGACCGGTATCCGAAACCTCGACCACCGCGGAGTTCTCGGTCGTACCGACACGAACGGTGACCTGCGCATCCGGCGGCGTGTGTTTGATCGCGTTGCCCACCAGATTGGCAACTACCTGACGCAGTCTGGCCTCGTCACCATGCACTTCGGGCAGGCCTGGGCCGCCGGTCATCTGAAGTTCGACAGTTCGATCCGGTGCGATCGCTCGTGCCGCCTGTACCGAATCCGCCGCAACTGCAAGCAGATCCACAGGCTTGTTCTCGAGTGGACGCTGTTCGTCGAGTCTTGCCAGCATGAGCAGATCTTCGACCAGAAGTCCCATCCTCGACGCCTCGCCCTCGATCCGGTTCATCAGCGTTTCCGTATCAGTCATGGCGCCTTGGCGATACAACTCGGCGAACCCACGAATAGTCGTCAAGGGTGTGCGCAACTCGTGGCTCGCGTCGCCGACAAACCTACGCATCTTCTCCTCGGAACGCCGGGCCGATTCCTCCGAAGCCTCGGTCGCGGCAAATGCGTGCTGAATCTGCGCGAGCATTCCGTTGAGCGCCACGGACAGTCGACCGACCTCGGTGCGGTCATCGCGCTCCGGAACACGTCGATGAAGGTCGCCGGCGGCAATGGCAGCGGCAGTTTCCTCCACCTCGACCAGCGGACGGAGGCTCCGACGAACCACGAAATACGCTGCGCCGCCGAGGATCAGCAGGACAACCAGGCCGATGCCGAGTTGCAGGCCGACCAAGTCGTCGACGGTCTGCTCGTTATCCGTCAGTCGCACACCGATAGTCGTGGTCGTGCCGTCGCGGACCGTCGTGAGAACCCGCCAGTTCACGTCCGAACCGTCGCTCGATCCGACGGTGATCGGGCCGTTGGTGGAATCTTTCGACAGGTCGGGTTCGGTCGTCGTCGACTTGTCGTTCAGGATGATCACCCGTCCGTCCGGGGTCACGGTCCGAACGAAGAAGGGGCTGGGTGGGCGGGTGCCCGGGCCGACGTCACTGGGCGGCTGCAGATCTCTGCTGTGCGGCTTTGCCCAACCGTCGACCGCTTCGTACAGCGTTTTGTCGGTTCGCTGGGTCAGTGAATTCTCGAGAGCAGAAGTGACCGCTACACCCGACGCCAACAGACCCAGCGCGGCCAACACCAGCAAGGCCGCAACAAGGGTGAAGCGCAGCGGCAGTGAATGGAGACGGAAACGACCCCGCTTCGGAAGCTGATCGTTTTCCGCGGCGGCGATCATTGCCGCGGTTCACGCATCACGTAGCCGACCCCACGCAATGTGTGAATCAGCGGTGTCTCCCCCGTGTCCACCTTGCGCCGCAGGTAGGAAACGTAGGACTCGACAACTCCGACCTCCCCACCGAAGTCGTAATTCCAGACGTGGTCGAGAATCCGCGGTTTGCTGAGAACCGTCCCGGCGTTGACCATGAAGTATCGGAGCAGTGTGAACTCGGTGGGCGAGAGTGCAACCAACTCGCCCTTCTTCCAGACCTCGCGGGTGTCGTCGTCGAGTTCGATGTCGGCGAACTTCACCCGCGGCGACTGCTCCGGCGCGACCCCGCGACCGGCGCGGCGCAGGATGACCCGCAACCGCGTCACGACTTCTTCGAGGCTGAACGGCTTGGTCACGTAGTCGTCCGCGCCGAGGGTCAGGCCGCTGATCTTGTCGTCGAGCGAATCCTTCGCCGTCAGAAACAGGACGGGCGCGTCCACACCGTCGGCGCGCAGGCGCCGAAGCAGACCGAAGCCGTCCATCCCGGGCATCATGACGTCGAGAACGATCGCGTCGGGACGGAATGTCCGTGCGACGTCCAGGCCTTGGGCGCCGCTCGAAGCAGTTGCCACCTCGAAACCCTGGAATCGGAGGCTCACGGAGAGCAACTCCACGATGGTGGGTTCGTCGTCGACAACGAGGATGCGGGCTTCGGGGGTCTTGTCGGTCACGAGAACCATCTTCTCCCCTGCCACTGGATTCCCGCTGTATGTTCCCTGGGAGCTTCCTGTGAACGGCCGGGTGCATGTGATGGACTGAGTACAGGTGAAAAGCCAGGTGCAGGTGAAAAGCCGGGTGCAGCTGAAAAGCTGGGGTGCAGGCCCACGAACCGGAAGGATGCGGCATGTCACTACCCCCACTGTGGAACATGGAGTGCTTGACCTGGCGTATTCCTCTGTTCACCAACAACTCCGATACCGGCGAGGATCCCGGCTTCGCGCCACCGGAGTCTTGGGCACAGGCCCTCGCAGGTGTTGCCCAAGATCTGCGTTGCCTGCGATTCGGACCTGAAGTTGTTGTCGACCGTTTGATCTGGGAATTTTCGATCAACAGCGACTACAACGTCACGATCGGCTGGCAAGGCACACGTGACATCAGCGGATTCAGCTACTTCAACGCACTGTCGATGGAGACTGCATTCGCGGACGCTGCGGTGTGGGTCGCCGACGCAGTTCAGACAAATTTGGCCGGCTACGACTTCGTTCAGTGGCCGAGTCGAGGACGCCATCTGCTGGTTCCTCGACTTCGAGACAGGGAACCGGTGTGGATGGATCCGCACGGCGATGTGACGATAAGTCGTATCGGCGAGTTGTGCAAGAATTCGACGAATTATGCAGCAACGTAGCCCAGTTCAAATCGCTCAGCTCTACGGTCCTGTGGCGTCCGCGCTGGTCGGCGGTGTGGTGGCCGCGTACGCAGTGGCCGAGTCCCGAGTTGACGACTTCTCCTTCTCCGACGCCGGCGTTATCTCGGTGGTGATCACGCCGCAGTGGGCGGGAGCAACTGCCGCTGTGGTTGCGGCCGTCGGCGTAGCGCTACTGCATCGCTGGGGACGTGGCGGTCTCGCGAGTGTCTTCGCTGTAGTCGGCGCCCTCGCCATCGCGCTACCTGCATTCGTCCCCGTCTCCGCCCAGATTTCGGTGACTCTGAACGCAGTCGGAGCAGGCGCTTTCCTCGCGGCAGCGGCATTTCCGACGAAGGGTCACCGCGGAGCACAAACCGCTCTCGGACTCGGCGTAACCACGACGACCCTGTACTTCGGCGCAGCGGACTTATGGCGCGATCGCGTCCCCAGGTGGTCGCTCACACTTCCGGGCGATTCCTACCCCGTGCCGTCCACGGTTCCCGTCTGGATTCTGCTCGCCGCAACTCTTCTCGTGGGTGGAGTCGCCGCACTCGCACGACCGAATCAGGAGCCGGGCGACATCGACGCACGCCTGGTGAAGCTGGGAGTTGTTCTGCCCCTGGTATTCACGGCTCCCTATGTGTGGTTGGGCTCGACGACATCACCTGGGTCATGGGTGATCGCGGTGGTATCGGCGGTTGCCGTTACCGTCGCACTGGCTTGGCGGTTGCCGCCACACGACGGTCGTTTCGTACTCGTCGGACTGGCAGTCAGCGCGGTTTCGGTCAGCTCGATTTCCTTTCCATCCGACTGGACCTGGGCGATGCCCGCGGGAGCTGCTGCCCTGGCGTTGGGCGTCGTCGTCGGCTGGAGAAGACCGATGCCGCAACTCGGGCTGGGACTCCTTGCCGTGACTGCACTCTCGGGATTGCTGGATGCCGCCCCGACCACGGTTGCCTACGTCCTCATCCTCCCGCTTGCGCTGGGACTGGCCGTCACGTCATGCATGCCTGTTGCCGTCGAAGCAGTCTCGAGCGGGGCGATGCTGCCCGTCGCTTTCACGTTGTTCTCGGTTTCACCGACCTTCTTGGACCCGGGCTCGCGGGAATTCGGGTGGTCTACCGGTGTGCTCGTCGAACACGGACCGGCCGCCGTGAACACGCCGATTCCTCTGACTGTTCTCGCTGCGACGGCGACGATCGTGGTGTCCGTGTCGACCATCCATCTGAAGAGAGTTCGAACGGCGGTGGTGACCTAAATCGCCAGCTGATCGGGTCGGAACGCAGAATTCTGTTGCTATGGTTGGGTGGTCAACGACGACATCCGGACGAGCGCACCGTACCCGGCCAGCGAAAAGACGGTGCCTTGGGAGTTGTTCACCATGGCATGGATCGTGCTCGTCATTTCCGGACTTTTCGAAGCTGTCTGGGCTACCGCACTCGGTAAGTCCGACGGATTCAGCAAGATGTCGCCCACCATCGTCTTCGTCCTCGGCCTGATCGTCAGTATGGCCGGCCTCGCGTATGCAATGCGTACCCTTCCCATCGGGACTTCCTACGCGATCTGGGTCGGCATCGGCGCCGCCCTGACCGTGGGATATGCGATGATCACCGGCGCGGAGTCCACGTCGATCGTCAAGATACTGCTGATCCTGGGCATCGTCGGCTGTGTCGTCGGTCTGAAGGTCCTTCACTGACCGGCGATCCTGGTGAGTGTTTGTGTGTTACCGGTTACAGTTAACGCATGAAACTGCTGGAGATGCTCACGCTTCCCCTACGCGCGGGCATTGCAGCCGCAGAGATCAGTTTGGGAATCGCCGAGCTGACGGTCACGACAGTTCGTATCGCCGTCGGTAATACCGGCGCCGTGACGGCGGGTGCTGCCGGCTTGGCAAGCCCCCGCGGACCCATGCAGATGATCCAGCAGTTGTCATCGCTCACCGCTGACGATCGGCCCATCGGGCAGGCCTTGGCCCCCGGTGGGCCACTCGATCGACTTCTCTCTCCCGGCGGCCCGGTCGACAAACTGACTGCACCCGACGGCACTCTCGAACGACTACTCGCTCCCGGCGGACCACTCGAAAGACTTCTTGCCCCCGGCGGACCGCTGGATAGGGTGCTCGCCGAGAACGGCGCATTGGAACGCTTGCTCGCGCCGGACGGTCTCCTCGACCGAATGATGGCGGAGGACGGTCCGCTGGAACGCCTGACAGCGCAAGACGGTGCCGTCGAACGCCTGACTGCCAAGGACGGTGTCATCGATCGCGCACTGGCCGAGAACGGCATCCTCGAAACACTCCTGGCAGAGAACGGCGCCTTCGAACGGCTCATCGCCGAAGGCGGCCCGCTTGACCAGATCGTTGCACTGTCCGACACCTTGACTTCCCTCGCCCCCAACCTCGAGCGGATGAGCGCGAGCATCGAGGTCCTTCAGGAAACCGTCGGAATCCTCAGCGCTGCAGTCGGTCCACTCGGAGAACTTGCCGGCAAACTTCCCAATCGGTGGCTCAAGAGCAAGAGCGACCGCCCAGGGCCGGACCTTCCGATCGAATCGGCATAACAAACGGTTACTCGCCGATTACGCGGTCAGTTGTTGATCACGATGTTGAGGTTGATGATGATTCCGCCGAAAGTCAGGATCGTGTTGGCCAAGCCAACGGTCATTCCACTGTTCAGAGCCGCGATCAGTCCGTTCATCGTCGTATCCCCTTCACTGTCTACGGGTTACGCGTACAAGATTGTGCGCTGGCGCTGACAATAGGCCAAGTTCGTGACCTGCGCGCCATTGCGGAGAAAACTTGTACCCCGGTCGCAGTTTCCACGTTAACTGTTGCAGGACAACATAATTCCAAGATCGGCGCACTACCCGCTAACGGCCGAATCAAACATCACGATTGGGCATACGCAGACCACTTCACATAACCGTCCGCCCCATCAGACACTTGTCCACCGAAACAGAGTGCACAACAGTTAGTCCGGTGCAACAATGAGACGAATCGGACATGCCTGCGACGTGATGGGGAAGGGTGGTTGAGACAATGACGGCGCCGCGCATCGCCAGAGGACACCGCGGCCCCACCGGGGGCCGAAATTCCGCGTCGCAGGACAGCCTGGACGCCGCCTCGGACGCCCTGCAATCGCTGTACGCGCACCTCGATCCACATGCCCAGGCCGAGCAATTTCTCGAACAAGTCTGCAGGCATGCCGTCGATCTCATCGCCGACGCCGACATGGCCGGAATTACCATCGGCGGTTCGGACACGACATTCCGAACCGTCGCCGCCACCCACCAACTTGTTCGCACCGTCGACTCGATCCAATTCCGACTGGACTATGGACCGAGTGTGACGTCGTCACGCACGGGAACCGTTGTCCGCGCACATGCCAGCGAAGCCCACAGCCGGTGGCCTCAATTCGCAAGCGCGGCAAAGGCAGTCGGCGCCGTCAGCTTCTTGTCCATGCCACTGCCTGGCCGGGAACGCCCGCTCGGAACCCTCAATCTCTACAGCCACGACCTCCGAGGTTTCACCGGCGCCGACGTGGCATTGCTCCAACTGTTCGCCGTGACCTCGGCCTACGCGCTGCACAGCTCGCAGCGCCTCGACATCGCCAGAAAGCACGCGATGGACCTCGAGCGAGCACTCGAATCGCGAGGCGTCATCGAACAGGCCAAGGGCATCATCATGGGCACCCACCACGTCGACGCCGACCGAGCCTTCCGCATTCTCATCCAGGACTCGCAGCGCAGCAACGTCAAACTGCGAGTGATCGCCCAGCAGTACATCGACGGCGCGATCGACCCGCGCCAGGCTACGAACAAGCCCGAGACCAACTGAACCGGGCGCCTATCGGCACCTCAGCAAATACAGAGGCACCCACCACGTTGGTGAGTGCCTCCTCTTTCGGAGCCTCCTGTCGGGATTGAACCGACGACCTTTCGCTTACAAGGCGAGTGCTCTACCACTGAGCTAAGGAGGCGAAGACCGACGCGTTGCCGCGACTGACTTTGCGGAGCCATCATATCCAAGCCGTCACGGTGGCCGCGCGCGGGTCACGTTAGATAGCGTGGGCCCCATGCGCAACTCCCACTCCGCCCCCTGATGGCGAAATTCACCGAAGTACTCACACGCCTGACGGGAAACCGGCAAGCCACCGTCGACACGGTCACGTCGGCTCCCGCACCGCTTCAACCGATCGACCTGACAGACGACGCCGTCGTCGCAGAGGTCCTGGACCTCGCGGTTCGGGTGGGCGAAGTCCTCCTCGCATCCGGAACCGCGGCCATGGACACCGCTGAGCAGGTGCAGTTCATCGCCGCCACGTACGGCCTTGCCCAGTGTGACGTCGACGTCACTTACAACTCGATTGTGCTCTCTGCCTATCGCGGCCCGACGCGACCGCCGGCGAGCACGATGCGCATCGTCCACTACCGCTCGATGGACTTCACGCGGCTGGCGGCCGTCGACCGTCTGACACGTCGTATCCGCCGTGAGGCGATCACACCGGACCAAGCGCACGACGCGCTCACAGCCATCACGACGGCGCCGCACCCGTACAACCGATGGACCGCGACCATGGCCTGGGCTGCGATGGCGGCTTCGGTCTCCGTCCTGCTCGGCGGCGGGTTCCTCGTTGCCACAGTCGCGTTTCTGACGACGATGGTCATCGATCGAGTCAACCGCGTACTGAACCGGTTCGGCCTGCCGTTCTTCTTCCAGCAGGTTGTCGGTGGTCTCATCGCGGCTGCGCCCGCCGCCACGCTCTATACATTTCAGGACCAGCTGGGGATCAGTATCCGGCCGTCGTTGGTCATCGCGGCCGGAGTGGTCGTTCTGCTGTCCGGGCTGTCGTTGGTGGGCTCGGTCCAGGACGCGATCATGGGTGCACCCATTACAGCTGTCGCGCGATTCTTCGAAGTGGTGATGATGACGGGCGGCATCATCGCGGGCGTCGCAATCTCGTTGCGAATGACCGGGATGTTGGGTTCGACGCTTCCACCGATCAATGTGGAAGTCTCCACCATCACGCAGTTGCCGATCCTCATGCTCTCCGGTGCGTGTGCGTCGGTGTTCTACGCGCTCGCCTGCTACGCCGAGAGGCGTGCACTCACCGCGGCGTTCCTGGGCGGTGCGGCAGGCAGTGGTGTGTCGATCTTCGTGCAGACACTCGACGTCGGTCCCGTGATCGCCGCCGCAATCGCCGCAACCGTGGTCGGTCTTGCCGGTGGTCTGATGGCTCGCCGCGCACTGACGCCTCCGCTGGTTGTCGCGGTCGCAGGCATCACTCCGCTGCTCCCCGGTCTGTCGCTGTACCGAGGCCTGTACGCGCTGCTCAACGACCAGGTACTGATCGGATTGACTGCCTTGCTGTCGGCCTTCGGCATCGGCTGCGCCCTGGCCGCGGGCGTCACGCTCGGCGAATGGGGAGCGCGCACGCTGCGTCGTCCACGGATTCTGATGCGCGTGGACTCGCTACGTCGCCCGATGGTCCGCAAGCGCAGGCGTCGAGTTCCCGTCACCGAGAAGTAGGCGTCGTTCAAGCAGAAAGAGCTGGGCACCTGACGGTGCCCAGCTCTTTTCTGTTCACTCGGGGGTTCCGAGCGGTGAGAGAATCAGCTCTCGACTGCGTGCTTTCCACCGGCAGCCTGATCGGCTTCCATGGCCTCACGCAGGCTCTTCGGACGCATGTCGGTCCAGTTGGCCTCGACGTATTCGAGGCACGCCTTGCGGCTGTCTTCACCGAACACCACTCGCCAGCCGGCGGGGACCTCGGAAAACGTGGGCCACAGCGAGTGCTGGTCCTCGTCGTTCACCAGCACGTAGAAGCGGCCGTCTTCGTCATCGAAAGGGTTAGTGCTCATCTCGCCTCACTCGTTACGTACGTGTCTTGTGCGCCCAGACTAGCAAGCGCACCAGTTCGGTTCTGGTGGCTCAGCACCGACGCCAGAATCTCCCCCGCCCGCACTGCCACGTTCGACAGCAGCGACGACGTCAATCCGTGAGTCTGTTCTGTCCCACCCTGCAGATAGATACCGCCTGTCACGTCCTCCGTTACAGCCAGTCGATAATCCCGACTGACGTTACGCGGAACGGACGAATCCGGCACGAGTTCACCCAACAAATCGTCCAGAGGTGCCGGGGTGAAACCCGTGGCCAGAATGAGTGCGTCGCACGCCAGCGTGTCGGTCAAGCCGTCGAGATTGCTACGGACAGCCAGTTCGATGCCGGATTCGGTCTCCACGGCACTCGTGATCTCCGAGGCCCGACGCATGAACAGTCGCCGCGGCCCACGAACCATCTCCTGATATTCGGTGGCATACAGCTTGTTGATCAGTTCGATGTCGACGACCGAGTAATTGGTACTGCGGTGCAGATCGAGCAGTCGGCGTCGTTCCGCGGCGTCTGCACCGTGCAGCTGATCGACGGCTTCGGGATCGAAGATGCGGTTCGCGTACGGGCTGTCGTCTGCCGGGCTGTAGCCGTAGCGGGCAAAAACACTGTGAACTTCGGCGTTCGGGTAGTTCGCGTGCAGGTAGTCCACGATCTCCGCGGCACTCTGGCCGGCGCCGAGAACGACGAACCGGTTGTGTACGGGCTCCGGCATTGCTTCGAGATGGAAGAGGAACTGGTGATTGTGGAAGCACCGCGACGAAGGCGTCGCCCACTCCGGGATCCGCTCTTTCAGTCCGGCTCCGACAACGATGTTGCGCGCGATCACCGTTTCACCGTCGGCGGTGCGAACCGCAAAGCGATCGACAACGCCGTCGGAGTTCTTGATGCCCTCGACCCCGTCGACGGTTGTACCGAACTGCACGTCCGCGTCGACTCGTCGAGCTGCCCAGCACAGGTAGTCGTTGAATTCGTGGCGCGTGGGGAAGAAGGTCTGGTGGTTGACGAAGTCGACCAGTCGACCCTGCTCGAACAGATACGAGAAGAAGCTGTATCCGCTCTGTGGATTCCGGAACGTCACCAGGTCCTTCGGAAACGCGATCTGCATGGTGGCACCGTCGAGCAGCATCCCGGGATGCCACGCGAACTGAGACTGCTTTTCGAAGAACCGCGCGTTCACCCGATCAACGGCCGCACAATTTGCATTGTGTTCTTCGACAGCAATGGCCAACGCGAGGTTGGCCGGACCGAACCCGACGCCGACGATGTCGACAATGGCAGGTTCGGCGCTGGAGTCTCTTGGTGATTCACTCATTACAGGTAGTCCATCCCCGACGGAACGACCTGGTACGGCCGCCAATCGATGTCCCGAAGTAAGTAGCAAAGGCTACCCTTAATGAGGTGAGGGTATCAACACTGTGAGCCCCCGTATAGCGGTCGACCCCACGGAGCGATGCGACGTATGTCATAGTTTTGCCCCCTCGCTCGCGTCATCCCCTTCGGCGGCGACTGCAGCCTCGATCACGTCGACCAATTGACCTGCCCATACGCGGACTGCACCCGCATCGACGCGGTCGGCACGGAACCCGAGAGTTGCAAAGACAGGCCCATCGCCCACCGGCTCGTAAAAACTCAACGTCACATCTGCCTCGGGCACTCCCACCGGAATCGGTACGAGAGAACCGAAGTCGCCGAGCCCGTCCAAATCGGCCTGTTGATGATGGATCACCATCACCTGAGGCCTCATGGACGCCGGATTACCCAGCGCCTGCTCGACATACACATATGAGACGTCCTGATTGCTCAGCGCTTCCAGATTGTTTTCCCGGATGCGAGCCAGCAAGTCTGCAAACGTCGGACTACCGGACGTATCCGTGCGCAGGAGAACAACATTGAAGAACGATCCGATCATCGGTTCGAGACGGGGATCCGACCTGCCCGCAACCAATGAACCGATGGGAAGATCAGTACCCGCGCCGGCCTTCGTGAGAACGCTGGCCAGTGCGGCCTGCAGGACCATGAACATACTCGTGCCGGTGCGCGCAGCCAGGGCGTCGATTCCGGCGTGCAGACCCGCGTCGATGTCGACGGCGATCACGTCACCTCGAGGCTCCGAGTCACCTTCCGGCAACGGAAGATTCACACTGGTCGGTATTCCGTCGAGCGCATCCCGCCAATATGCAAGTTGCTTCGACGCACGGCTGTCGACGTCTCGGGGGTCTCCCAACAGCTCGTCCGACCACACGGTGTAATCGGCGTACGTCAATGCAAGCTCGTCCCAAACCGGTTGATCTCCCTGCGACCGGGCTGCATAAGCAGAGACCAGATCTCCCAACAGCGGCACTACTGACCACTCGTCGACGGCGATGTAGTGCATGACGAGAAGCAGTGTCCTAGAGCCGTCTTCACCGAGCACCAGATGAACCCGCAACGGTGATTGCTCACGCAGATCCATCGGAAGTTGAGCCAGTTCGAACACCACTCGACCCACATCGCCGGCGCCGACATCGACCACATCGACAGTCGGACGCACCGATTCTCTTGCCACGACGATGCCGTCGACCTCGACGAAGGTGGTCCGCAGGGGTTCGTGCCGCGAAGTGACATCGTCCAAGGCGTGCCCGAGAATCTCCGGATCGATCTTCGATTTCAGGGTCAGCGCCAGAGCGTGGCTTGCTTGCGGTTGCGCGCCGGACGCGCGGAACAACTCCCATTGACGACGTTGCGGCGCAGACAGACCCATCGTCTCGGGACGTTTCACCGCCGGCGCCAGGATCGGCCGCCTACCTTCCGAACGCGCGACGACGGCCGCCAACTCCGCAACACTCGGCGCGTCGAATACGTCTCGAATACTGACGTCCACGCCGAACGCTTCCCGAATGCGACCGACCAGTTTCATCGAAGCCATCGAATGGCCGCCGAGTTCGAAGAAACTGTCGTGGACTCCGACGCTCGGTAGCTGCAGGATTTCCGCGAACGCAGCCGCAACCGTGGACTCCACTGCCGTGCGAGGAGCAACATCACCCGCCAGCTCCGACCAGTCCGGAGTGGGCAACGACTTGCGGTCGAGCTTTCCGTTGGGCGTCAACGGCAGCGGACCGTCAAGGGCGACAACCATGGTCGGAACCATGTAGTCGGGCAACGACAGTGCCGCGAGGTTCCGCACTGCCGTCGTGTCGACGACGACACCGGGTTCCGGTGACACGTAACCGACCAGGCGCGTGATTTCGCCCTGCCGATCCGCGACGACCGTTGCCTGCTTCACCGAAGGATGAGCACTGAGAGCTCCGATGATTTCGCCCAACTCGATTCGGAAACCGCGGATCTTGACCTGATCGTCGACGCGGCCGAGGAAGTCGATGTTCCCGTCAGAGCGCCACCGCGCGCGGTCCCCGGTGCGATACATGCGATCGCCCGCGGTGAAGGGATCGGCGATGAATCTCTGTGCCGTCAGATCGAATCGGCCCAGATAGCCTCTCGCCAGGCCGCGTCCCGCGATGTACAGCTCGCCGGATACTCCCGGCGGAACCGGACGCAGTTGATCGTCGAGCACGTACGCCTGTTCGTTGGGGTCAGGGATTCCGATGGGCACGGGACCGTTCCAACCGGGTTCCGCCTGCCACAGTGTGTTGTTCACCGTGGCTTCGGTGAGTCCGTACGCGGCAAGCAAATTCAGCCGCTCCGCCCATCGCCCGATCAGCTCCGGTGGCACCGTCTCGGTTCCGACCAACACGGTGCAGCCCTGCGGCACTTCACATCCTGCCGGCAGAGCGGCCAGCAACGAGGGAGGGATGATCGCGTGGGTGACACGATTGCTCGTCATGAAATCGGTCAGCGCCGGACCGGCAACTCGTGCATTCTGCGGCACGATCACCAGGGTGCTGCTCGTGCACAGTGCCATCGCCAGCTCGAATACCGCGACGTCGAAGCCGACCGAAGCGAACTGCATCACCACCGAACCCGGTACCAGTCGCATCCGAACCTCGGCTGTGGCAACAAGACTCGGAATACCGTCATGGGAGAGGACGGCTCCCTTCGGCTTGCCGGTCGATCCCGAGGTGTAGATGACATAGGCAGCGTGGCTGACGCCAACTGGTGGCCGGGGAGTTTCGACGATCACTGCCTCGTCCAGTTCCGCACGGATCAGCGGATCGTCCAGGAGGATTCGCTCGACGCCGACCACATCCTCGATCCGCGAGCTTTCCTCCGCAGTGGACAGAAGTACCGAGGCGCGGGAATCGGTGAGCATGTATGTGATGCGCTCGCTCGGGTGACTCAAATCCAGGGGTAGATACGCGGCCCCCAGCTTGAGCACGGCGAGGACCGACGCGACCATTTCCACCGAGCGCGGGACGGCAAGCCCCACCACGTCTTCGACCGACACTCCGCGGCGATACAGCACGCCGGCGATCCGATCACACTGCTCGGAGAGTTCGCGGTACGTGGCCTGCCCCGCCTCGTCGCGCACCGCAATCGCCTCGGGCGTAGCAGCGACCCCACGCGCGAAAGCGTCGTAGAACGTCTCTTCCGGCACGTCGACGGCGGTGTCGTTGAACGAGGTGACAACTTGCTCGAGTTCGCCTGGCAAGAAGATGTCGATGTCGCCGATCTCGATGTCGGCCGATTCCACGACTGCCGCGATCACCGATTCCAATCGGTTCGAAATTCGCTGTGCTGTTTCGCGATCGAAGAGGTCGCTGCCGTATTCGAGTCGGACGTCGATGCAGCCTTCGTCGCCTAGGTACTCGGTGAAGTTGAACACCAGATCGAACTTGGCTGTGTACTCCTCGAGTTCGAACGGATCCCCTCCCATCTCCTCGCGGCTGTGATAGCCGACCATGACTTGGAACAGCGGGTTGCGTGCCAAAGTACGCGACGGATTGAGGCGTTCCACCACAGTTTCGAAGGGAACGTCGGCGTTGGCGAAGGCCTCGAGGTCTCTCTCACGAACGCGATCCACCAACTCCCGGAACGTCGGGTTACCTGACGTATCCGTGCGCAGCACAATCGTATTGACGAAGAAGCCGACCAGTTCGTCGAGTCCCTGCTCACTACGTCCGGCGACGGGAGCGCCGAGGGGAAGGTCCTCACCCGCTCCGAGCGCAGTCAGCAACGCCGCCGACGCCGCGTGCAGAACCATGAACATCGAACTCCGGCTCTCGCGCGCCAGATCTCGCAGTGCAGCAGTTGTCTCCACGCCCAACCGTGTCACCACTGCACCACCGGAGAAACTCGGTCTGGCCGGTCGACTCCGGTCGGTGGGAAGCAGCAGTTCTTCGGGGGCTCCGTCCAAACTCTTCGCCCAGAAGTCCAACTGCGTGCTCAGGATGCTCGACGGATCTTCAGGGCTGCCCAACAATTCCCGTTGCCACAGAGTGTAATCCGCGTACTGAACCGGAAGCGGTTCGAAAATTGGATCTTCGCCCTGGATCCGAGAGGAGTATGCCGACATCAGATCGCGCAGGAATGGCCGATCGGACCATTCGTCCGTAGTGATGTGATGCAGGACGATCACGACCACTACGGCACCGTCCACCTCGGCACCGTCCACCCGGATCAGACGTGCGCGGATCGGAATCTCGTCAGACAGGTCGAACGGACGACCCGCTGCCACGGCAATTTCACCGGCGACACCGGATTCGTCTCGATGAACTGTCTCGACCGGAATCGTCGCCGATTCGAGAATTATCTGCTCCGGCGATCCGTCCACCAACCGGAACACCGTACGCAGGGATTCGTGTCGTTCAACGACGTCGCCCAGCGCCGCGGCGAAGACGTCCGCGTCCAATGCACTGTCCAAGCGGAGCACGATCGGGAAGTTGTAGGCTGCGGAGTTCTCTTCCATCTGTCCGATCAGCCACAAACGCTGTTGAGCGGCAGAAAGTGGAAGGTGGTCCGGCCGCGGCTTCGCTACCAGCATCGGTCGAGTCGATCCCTGCTCGGCCACAATGCGTTCCGCGAGTTCCGCGACGGTCGGCGCTTCGAAGAGATCACGCATGGTCAGACTGTTCGGAAGGGCGATCCGAGCTCGACTGATCAGTTTGGTGGCCAGAAGCGAGTGCCCACCGAGGTCGAAGAAGTTGTCGTCGACCCCGATATCGTCCACATCGAGTACGTCGGAGAAGAGGTCGCAGAGGACCTCTTCCGTGTGGTTACGCGGTGCGATCGACTCCCCACTCCGCTCCCCCAGCACCGAATCGGCGGTGGGCAGTGCCTTGACGTCGAGCTTGCCGTTGACGGTCATCGGTAGTGTCTCCACCTCGATCACCACGGCCGGAACCATGTAGTCGGGTAGGAGAACTCGCGCCTGCGCGCGGTAGTCGTGCCCGGCGCCGAGTCGCACGGGTGTCACGTAGCCGACGAGCCTCTTGACTCCACCTGCCCCGACGTCGACCACCACTGCCGCTTGCCGCACATGTTCATCGGATTCGAGAACGGAGACGATTTCGCTCGGCTCGATGCGGTGACCTCTGATCTTCACCTGATCGTCGGTGCGGCCGAGGAAGTCCAGGTTGCCGTCACCGCGTCGCCGCACGAGATCCCCGGTGCGGTACATACGTCCTCCGGTCCCAGCCGGATCTGCGACGAAGCGCTCGGACGTGAGCGCGAAGCGTCCGAGGTAGCCGCGAGCCAAACCGGCTCCGGCAATGTACAGTTCGCCGGCAACTCCATCGGGGACCGGACGCAGCCAGCCGTCGAGAATATGCGCGGCGGTGTTCCAGATCGGTTTGCCGACGGTCGGGGTGTCGCTGTCGAACGTTCCGCCACCGAGCGTGTTGATCGTGTATTCCGTCGGACCGTAGAGGTTGTAGCCCACGGTTCCCTCGGTGTCGCGCAGCCTGTTCCACACCGAATCCGGAACGGCTTCACCGCCGAGCAGGACCAACGGCGGGCGGTGGTGTCCCACACCGTCGTCGAGAAGCCCGCTGTCGATCAGGTGCGTCGCGTAGGTCGGTGTCACGTTGACGACGTCGATGTCCAGTGCGTCGCAGTATGCAACGAGTGCCTCGGCATCACGACGCAGATCCTCGTCGCAAATGTGCACCTCGTGGCCTTCCACGAGCCACAGAAGTTCCTCCCACGACATGTCGAAGGCGAAGGACACGGTGTGCGCGATCCGCAGGCGCCGGCCCGCCGCGGCGATCACGGGTTCGAAAATCGCCTCGCGGTGGTTGAACTGCATGTTCGTCAAGCCGCGGTAACCGGTGACCACGCCCTTGGGCTTGCCGGTCGAACCGGAGGTGTAGATGACGTACGCGGGGTGGTCGAGTCGATGCGGTGCCCCCGGAGCGAATGCTCCGAGTTCCGACGCGGAGAGTGCCCGCGCCGAGATCGTCAGTCTCCTTGCTGCTGTATCTGGTTCGTCGATCACGATAGTGCGGACGTCGGCTCCTTCGAACCTCGGTGAGGCCGAAACGGTTGTCAGCAACACGACAGGATCCGCGTCGTCGATCATCACGGCCAACCGTTCGGCCGGATGGTCGAGTTCGAGGGGTAGGTAGGCAGCACCCGTGCGCAATACCGCGAAGAGCGCGACGACCATGTCCACCGAACGTGGTAGGCCAAGAGCGACAATCTTTTCCGGGCCGGCGCCGCAATTGATCAGCAACCGCGCCATCCGGTTGATCTCGCCGTCGAGATCGGCGTAGGTCATCCGGCGCTTCCCGAACACGAGTGCCGTGTCGTTCGGTTGCGCCGACGCGACTTCTTCGAACAGGTCGGCAATGGTGCGCTCCGGCAACTCCCGGATCTGCGTCTGCTGCGCTACTGCGGGAACCGGAGACGCAACAACCGATCCCGCCATGTCCTGCGACCAACTCTGCAGCAGGTCGACGAAGTGACGCAGTAGGTCCTCGGCCCGGCGCGCGGTCACCAGATGCGGATGGAACTCGAACTTGACGTTGACGGTGGCACCCGGTGTGACCACGACGGTCAGCGGATAGTGCGTGTGATCGATACTGTCGCTTCCACTCACGTCGTGAGCGGCGTTGAGCGCGTGGACTTGCCTCTCGTCCACGAAGTTCTGCAGGACCATCAGCACGTCGAAGAGTTGACGATGCTCGGAAACACGCTGGATCGATGCCAGACCGAGGTAGTCGAAAGGCATCAGCGAAAGTCGATCCGCCTGTGTCCGACGAAGAAGTTCCTCGACGCTCTCGTTCGGATCCAGTTGCAGCCGAACGGGAACGGTGTTGAGGAACATTCCCACCACGGTGTCGATTCCCGGTACCTCCGGTGGCCGTCCGGCAACCGTGGAGCCGAAGACGACGTCCTGTCGACCGGTGGCCGACGCCAGCACGAGGGCCAGCGCTGCATTCAGTACCGTGTTGAACGTGACGCCGGACGCGGCAGCGCGCTCACGCAACGCACGCGAAAGCGTTTCCGACAGAACCGCATCGCGGCGATCCGGAAGCTGAACTTCGACGCCGGGCATCGGCTCGGCAACAAGCGTCGGCTCCTCGAGTCCTGCGAGCGCTCCGCGCCACCCCTCGTCGGCGGCTGCACCGTCGCGATCGGCCAACCAGGCGAGGTATGTCTCGAACGACCCCTCGGGTTCGCCGAATGCGCTGTCGTCGCCGCCGGTATCGTAAAGCGCCAGAAGCTGACTGACGACAAGGCCGTTGGACCAGCCGTCCCACAGCAGGAACTGCCTGTTGATCACCAGACGATCCTGGCCGCCGGGCAGATGCAGCACACTCATACGCCACAGCGGCGGCGCGGTCAGGTCGAATGGCGTCACTCGGTCTTGGGCGGCGACGGCCTCGGCACGCTCACGAGCAACCGAGACGTCGAGTTCACGGAGATCGTGGACGACGACCGGAACATCGAGTCCAGCGCTGAAGAACTGCACCGGCTCGTTCAGCCCTTCGCTCACGAAACCCGCTCGCAACGTGGGATTTCGTCGTTGAAGTGTCCGGGCGGCCGCAGCCAACCTGTCGACATCGAGGGTGTGCCCGAAGTCCATCGAGAACTGTGCCGTGTAGATGTCCCCACCACTGCTGCTGTCGCTGCTGCCCGCGTAGCCGGCTTGGAAGTACAGGCCTTCCTGCAACGGTGAGAGTGGGAGGATGCTGCTGACACCTGCCGGACTCGCATCGGCTATCGCGTCGATCTCGGTCTGACTCAGGTCGAGCAACGTCACATCGGACGGGGTCAGAATGGGAGGCCCGGCGTGACGCGCGGCCGCAGCCGCCAGATCGCCGAGGGCCGAAACCCAGCCGTCGGAGAGTGACTGCGCGTCCTCCTCGGACAAATCTTCACTTGCCCAGGCAAACTCGGCGCGGAGCCCCGAATCCACGCTGACGACATTCACGATCAGTCGGTACGGGCCTCCCATGTCTGCGTCGGGATCGGTGGACAAGGCTTCGGATTCCGCTGCCAAGGACCATGCTGTCGATCCAGCTGTCGTCGTACGTCCGAGATAGTTGAACAGGATCTGAGATTCGGAGCGCCCCGCCAATGTCGATGCCGTGCGGGCATTCACGTATCGCAGCATCCCGTAGCCGATACCGCCGTCCGGAGCCGCCCGCAGGCTCTCCTTCACCTCGCGTAGCGTGTCCACCGGGTCGATTCCGCCGTGCAGCCGCATCGGGGCAATCGTGGTGAACCAGCCGACTGTTCGCGACAGATCGATGCCCGCCACCAACTCCTCGCGGCCGTGCCGTTCCAGATCGACCAGCAGTTCGTGCTCACTGCGGCCGGTGGAGCGGCGCCAGCGATCGACCGACATCGTCAGCGCTGCCAACAGAACATCCGTCCCCTCGGCACCCACCATTGCCGCAACCGATCCAAGTGCTGCCTCGGAGATTGCTCCGTCCACGGTGACCGTCCGCCTCGAGCCCCCGGATACGACGGCATAGCCCGCGGCATCGGGGATCAACTGCGCGCCCGGAGCGGTCACGGTCAGCCAGTGATCGAGTTCGGCAAATCGATGGGCACTGTGGGCGTGTTCGGCCACAGTGCGGGAGAAGGTGCGCAGCGAAGTTCCGACGGCATCCAGTGCGGCGGACTCTCCGGCTTCGACCGCCACCCAGGCCATCGCGAGATCCTCGAGCAGGGTTCCCCAGGAAACCCCGTCCACGACCAGGTGATGGGCGACGATCGCGAGCCGGCCCAGATTCTCCGCGCCACAATCGAACCAGACCACCGAGACCATACGCCCTGCAGACGGATCCAATCGACTGGTCGCTGCTTCGGAGTGCTCCGCAATGAGCGTTCGCAACTCGCCGTCGTCCAGTCCTTGCGCGTCGACTCGGGCGACCACGTCCGCTGCACGGACACTGCCGGGTTCCTCGACCCGCGCCGACCACATGCCGCGGTCGTGTCGGATCAAGGTTTGGCGAAGCCCGTCGTGGTGATCGAGCACTGCCTGCAACGCACTGGTGATCGAACCGAGAGATGTTGCCGGAGAGTGGATCAGAACTGCCTGGTTGAAGCGGTCGGTACCACCCGTCCATTCGGACAAGCGGTGAACCACCGGCAGCGGAACCAGCTCACCCACGCCGATGTCGGCCGTGACGGTGGCATCCGAGGTGGCGACATCACCCACCGCTGCAGCGATCGCAGCGGGAGTGCGCAATTCGAAGATCTGACGCGGGGTCAGCACTACCGAATCACGACGAGCCAGGTTGACCAGTCGGATCGCCAGGATACTGTCGCCGCCGAGAGTGAAGAAATCGTCGCGCACCCCGACACGGGGCAGTCCGAGAACCGTCGCGAAATGCCCGGCGAGGAGGTCTGCAACGCCCGAGGAAACCACTCCCGTCAAGTCGCCCACCTGTGCCGCAAAATCCGGTGCAGGTAGTGCTTTTCGGTCGAGCTTGCCACTCGGGCTCAGCGGCAGCGACTCGAGCCGCACGAAGGCACTTGGCACCATGAACTCCGGTAGCACTGACAACAACTGAGCTCGAACCGCAACATCATCAGCATCTCCGACCAGGTAGGCGACCACCTGTGCGCGGTTGCTCGGACCGTCGGTTCGGACGATCACGGCACTTGCCGTGACTCCGGGGCACAGCGCCAATTGCGCTTCGATTTCGCCGAGTTCGATTCGGAATCCACGAACCTTCACCTGCTCGTCGGCACGGCCGAGGTACTCGAGAACGCCGTCGGCATTCCACCGCACGATGTCACCGGTCCGGTACATCCGCGAGCCGCCGTCGCTGTACGGATTCGCCACGAATCGTTCGGAGGTCAATCCCCCACGTCCGTGGTAACCACGCGCCAGTTGTGGCCCTGCCAGATAGAGCTCACCGGTGGCACCGGCCGGGACGTTCTGCAGGTAGGGATCGAGAACCAACAGGCCGGTGTTGGCGGCAGGTGCGCCGATCGGGACGCTGACGGCGTCTGCCGGAGTTTCCTGCACCGACGGTTGCCAACTGACGTCGACGGCGGCCTCGGTGGGGCCGTAGAGGTTGTCCACCAGAGTATTCGGCAGGATCTCGGCGACCTTGCGTGCAACGTGAACGGGCAGTGCCTCACCGCTGCAGTTGACGATCTGGAGCGAAGAGCACAGTGCTGCTTTCGGCTCCGCGAGAAACACGTCGAGCATCGACGGAACAAAATGCACTCGGGTCACGGAATGTTCGACGATGACGTCGGCCAGATAGCCAGGGTCCTTGTGCCCGTCCGGCTCGGCCATCACGAGAGTTGCCCCCACCAGGAACGGCCAGAAGAATTCGGGAACGGAGACGTCGAAGCTCGACGGGGTCTTCTGCAGCATCCGGTCGGAGACGTCCATCGGACGTATCTGCTGTGCCCAGAGCAATCGGTTGACCACACCCTCGTGGTTGACCACAACGCCTTTGGGGCGACCGGTCGAACCCGAAGTGTAGATCATGTACGCGGCATCCGCGGGCGATCCTGGGACACTCAGCGGATCGGCGGGGAACTGCGCCGACTCCGATACCGTCACCCGCGGAACCGAACCCGAATCGAGTGAAGAATCTTCCGACACCACGACGCACACAGGATCGGCGTCACCCAGCATGTACGTCAGCCGCTCCGCCGGGTAGCCGGTGTCGAGGGGAACGTATGCTCCCCCGGCCTTCCCGATGCCGAGTATCGCGACCATCAGATCAAGAGAGCGAGGCAAGGCCACCGCTACCAACGATTCGCGTCCGACGCCACGTTCGCGCAGCAGATGCGCAAAACGATCAGCGCGAGAGTGAAGTTCGGCGTAGGTCAACGACTCTTCACGGAAGATCACTGCGGTGGCTTCGGGCGTACGCCCGGCTTGATCCTTCAGCAGCTCGGTCAGCGTTGCGCGCGGCCGATCCAAGGCCGTGCCGACGCTCCCCGGCTGTGCGGGTGCCAGCGCGATCCGGCCGATGACCTGATCGAGATCGCGCGAGAGCTCGGTGAGTACGACTGCGAGAGTTTCGGCCAGCGACGCAGCGGCGTCGCCGTCCACCTGAGCAGCGTCGTACTTGAGCTCCAACGCCAATCGATCGCCGGGGACGACGATCAGGGTCAACGGGTAGGCCGGTCGCTCGTCGAATCGAATTCCCGTCAGTCGCACCGAGTTCGTCGGATCAGCGATTGCCGTGTCACCGAGTGGATAGTTCTCGAACACTACGAGTGATTCGAAGTCCTGCTCCAGTCCGCCGGTCCGTCGCAGTTCGGGTAACCCCAGGTACTGATGGTCGAGTAGTTCCGATTGTTCCCTCTGCCAACGGGAAAGCGCTTGCGCGGCTGTCTCTGCCGGATCGAACCGCAACCGAGCCGGCACGGTGTTGATGAACAAGCCCACCATGGACTCGATCCCGGGCAGGTCTCCACCGCGTCCCGATACGGTCGATCCGAACAGCACGTCTGTTCGGCCGGTCATTCGGCCGAGCACCAGCCCCCAGGCGCCGTGCACGAGCGTGCTCAGCGTCAGGCCATGGGAGCGTCCGTTGATCGCCAGTGCGCGAGTATCACTGTCGGACAGCTCGACTCGGGTGGCACAGACGCCGCTGCTGCCCGCGCTCGGCGCGGGAAGTTCGACCGCGGGCCCGGGAGAGTTCAGCGCTTCTCTCCACACCGCTGCCGAGGCCTCGTGATCGTGGCGGGCCAACCATTCGAGATAGCTGCGGTACGGCGCCGGAGTCGGGAGCACCACGCCGGAGTCGCCAACGCTGTACGACGCCATCAGCTCCCGCAGCATCACCGGAACCGACCATCCGTCTGCGACCGCATGGTGAATCGACTGCAGCAGAAGGTACTTCTCCGAAGAGGCACGGACAAGCGTGTAACGGACGAGCGGCGGTTGCGCCAGGTCGAACCCGCGCGCGCGGTCGGCGGAAAGCAGTTCATCGACATCGGCGCCGGCCACCTCGACTACCGCCATCTCCACGACAGCGCTCGGGTGCACCACCTGCACGACCCGGCCGTCACCCAGGACCGAGAATCCGGTGCGCAGCGCCTCATGCCGATCGACGACGGATTGCAGCGCGCGGTGCAGCGCCGCACTGTCCACGGCTCCGGTCAGTTCCACAACCTGTTGCACGACATACTGATCGGCCCCCGGATCGGCAAACGCCGAATGGAAGTAGATCCCTTCCTGCAGCGGAGTGAGTGGGAGAATCTCTTCAGCCTTCGGTAACCCGTCCACGTCTGCCTGAGCGAGCGCCACCAGAGGGTAGTCCGAGGGTGTGGCTCCGCCGAAGGCTGCGAGCCCGGACACGGCCTCGAGCGAGTCCAGCCACAACCGCGCAAACTTGTCGATATCGCTACGCAGGAAGATGTTCGACGCCCAGGTCAGGGTGGCTCGCAGGCGTGGTCCACCGGCGGCGTCCTCGGCTACGACGTCGACAGACAACGCGTGACCCATCGGCATGGACGGATCGGCAGCACCGTCCATCGACACCGGGAACCAGTCCCCCTCCGCTGCGGCAGTGCGTCCCAGATAGTTGAGCACCACCTCCGGCGCTGCGAAACTACGCAACTGATCCGAGCCGCCGAGGTATCGCAATGCTCCGTACCCGAAGCCGGCGTTCGGGACCCGTCGAAGTTGCTCCTTGACGCTCTTGAGAACCCCCGCCAACTCGCCGCTCGCGTCGAGATCCGGAGCGGCTGTACCGATCTCGAGCGCCACCGGAAACACTGTGGTGAACCATCCGACGGTACGAGTCAGGTCGACGTGCGCATCGCCGTCACCGCGAACGATGTCCTCGTCGCGTCCGTGCCCCTCCAGGTCGATCGTCACCGATCCGGCACCGCTCCAACGGGTCAGCGCCACGGCAAGTGCGGTGACCAGCACTTCGCTCACATCGGCTCCGAACGCCCGTGGGACACTGCCCAACAGCTGATCTGCAAGTTCTGGAGGTAGGGTGATCGACCGCGCCGCAGCGGTGCGCGCGAGGTCAACTGCCGGGTCGAGTGCCCGACGGCCGAGAGATGCCCGTTGTGCGGACGTCACCGAGTCCCAGAACTCGATTTCCGAGTCCAGTCGCCCGGCTCCGACCGCCTCCGAGACGAGTTCGGCGTACCTTCGCACCGACGTGCCGACCGGAGCGAGTGCGGGTTCGTCGCCATTCATCGCTGCGATGCCGGCGCGCGCGAGGTCCTCGAGGATGATGCGCCACGAGACGCCGTCGACCACCGCGTGGTGGATGACAAGCAACAGCCGTCCGGGACCGGTCACAGGGCGGAACAGAACAGCGCTGACCATCGTGCCGTCGGCTGGATTCAGACGGCCGACAGCTCGCTCGGTCTCGGCGACGATCAGCGGTCCGCATTCTTCGAGCGGTGCCGGTAGTGCACGGGTCTCGAAGACCACAGCCGCTTCGTTTGTCTCCGGAACAAGCAGCGTTCCTTCGGAAGTCAACGTCGCACGAAGTGCATCGTGGCGCGCCACCAGGGCGTCGAGCGCCGACTCGGCGTGCTCGGAGGTCAAAGCTGACGGGGTCTGAATCAGCGCTCGCTGGTGGAAGGTTCGTACTGCGTCCGACACTCCGAGAACCTTGGCGGCAATCGGCGTCGTGGCTACGTGGCCGATCGGTTGGTCCGCGTGGTCGACGATCTCAGCCACTCGGGAGGACTGGGCACGCGCCATAGCCTCGGCGGTGCGCAGTTGGAACACCTCGCGAGGACTGATCGACAAACCGGCAGCACGAGCCGCGGTCACGAGTGAGATCGCGACGATGCTGTCGCCGCCCAGTGCAAAGAAGTCGTCGGTAACGCCGACCGAATCGAGGCCGACTGCCGACGCGATCAACGTGCAGAACTGTTGTTCGACTTCGTTTCTCGCAGCGACATGTGCACTCAGTTCGGCGAGATCGGGCTCGGGTAGCGCGCGACGGTCGAGTTTGCCGTTTGCCGTGAGCGGAAACTTGTCGAGGACGGTGACGGTGGTCGGGACCATGTAGTCGGGCAGCTTGCTCGCAGCCCACTCGCGAAGCTCACGTGAGTCGATCGCGAGGTTCGTCCCCGACGCTGCGCTCACGTAGGCGGCGAGATACTTTGCACCGGTTGGTGCTTGGCGCACCAGAACTGCCACGTGACGCACTGCGGGGTGCGAAATCACGGCGGCTTCGACATCCTCGAGTTCCAGGCGCATGCCACGAATCTTCACCTGATTGTCCGTGCGTCCGAGGAAGTCGAGGGTGCCGTCCGGGGCCCATCGGGCCAAGTCACCGGTGCGGTACATCCGGGATCCGGCCAGATCACCTGAGACGAAGGGATCCGCGACAAAACGAGATGCGGTCAGTGCCGACGCGCCGACGTATCCGCGTCCCAGCAGGAAGCCCGCGGCGTAGAGTTCGCCGCCGGTGCCGATCGGAACCGGCTGCAGGTCGCCGTCCAACACGTACAGGCGAGTGTTGGGGTTCGGCCGCCCGATGGAGGTCGCGATTCGTTCCGCGTCCTCTCGGTAGATCACATGGGAGACACCGATGGTCGCTTCTGCCGGCCCGTAGCCGTGATACAGCGTCGTGGACAGTTGGGCACGGAACCGGTCGAAGAGTTCAGGCGTGAGAACCTCACCGCCGCACCACACGTGCTTCAACGAATCTAGCTGATCGGTCTCGTTCGCCAGGTCCAGCAGTATGTCGAGCATGGACGAGACCAGGTAGACGAAGGTGACCGATTCTCCGGCGATCAGGTCGAGCAGGTATTGCGGGTCGCGTTCCCCCTCGGGCTTCGCGATCACCAATCGACCGCCGGAGACGAGCGGGAGCAGGATCTCGTTGATCGAGATGTCGAACGAGAGTGGGGCTTTGAACAAGGAGGCATCGCCGGACCCGAACCCGAGAATCCGCTCCCGTTGCCACAGCAACCTTGCGCAGATTGCCTCGTGGCGGATCATGGCGCCCTTCGGACGTCCGGTCGAACCGGACGTGAAGATGACGTATGCGAGTTGGGCACCGTGAATACGAATGTCGGAGGTCATTGTCTCGGACAGGTCCGAGGGCCCGTCCTCGTACGCCCACGCGGAGAGATCGACCGGAACGAAGTCGTCTACACCGTCCGAGGTGAGCACCAGTGTGGCGCCCGCGTCGGCAAGTACCGATTCGCGGCGTTCGGCAGGCCATGACGGATCCAGCGGAACGAAGGCACCACCGGCACACATGACGGCCAACAACCCCACCACCATCTCGGCGGATCTCGGAAGCCCGATCGCCACAACGGTTTCGGTCGCGACACCGCGAGAGATCAAGTGCGCGGCGAGCTGTGATACCCGACTTTCGAGTTCGCCGTAGGTCAGCCGGACGTCGCCGTCGACCACGGCGACAGCGCCCCGATCGGCAGAGAAGCTGCTGCGCAACAAATCCGGCACCGTCGTGATTGGCTGCGGCTCTGCGGTGTCGTTCCACCCGTGGAGCACGAGTTCTCTCTCCGCGAGCGACATGGGGTCGAGTGCCGAGATCGGAAGCTGCGGCTCGGCTACGAATCGATCGAGGAACTGTTCGATTCTCGCGGTGTGATCGGCCAACTCCCTGTCGAATCCGGCCGGGGCGCGGACGTCGATCTCGATCGGCTCCCCGTCCTGACCACCGCGCACACTCAGATCCAGGTCACTGACTCGACCGGTTACCGAATTACGCACGCGCACCGGGCATCCGCCGAAGGTGAGTGTGTGTTCGAACATCATCGAGTTGATGCCGGGGCCGAAGACCTGACGGTCGGGATCGATCGCCCGAATGTCGCGAGCAAGATCCTCACCTCGGTACCGCCCGTGCTTGAGAATCGAGACCAGGGCGGTGTCGAGACGAGTTGCCAACTGGCCGATGCTTTCCGAGCGTTCTACCCGAATACTCAGCGGCAAAATCGTCGACGCCATCGAAGGAGTGCGACGCATGTCGCGCCCCACCCGAGCGGCCATCGGTACCGAGACGACAACGTCGTGCTGTCCCGTGGTCCGCGCAATGTACGCGATCAGCGCGGCCATGGGGAGACGAGTTCGTCGAATCCCGGCGTCGGCCGCATAGCGATAGAGCTGTGCCGCGCGATCAGCGTCGAGCGTGAGCATCGCTGAGATCGGCGGCAGCGAATCATCCACCTGCCCATGCAGAATCCGCGTCGCTTCCGGTCCGGATTCAACGCGCTCGGCCCAGTACTGACGGTCGGTCTGGAATCGCGGAGAGTTCCGGTAATCCAGATCGGCTGCAACCACGGCGTCGAGTGACCACTGCGGCGCGGCAGTCCCGAGATTCGGATCGTCGTATCGCTCGGCGACGTCGGCGACGATGAGCGAGATGCCGTACCCGTCGACCACGCTGTGGTGATAGCGCTGATACCAGATGACTCGGTCGTCAGCGGTCAGCAGAAGCACCTGCCGGAACAGCAGATCGTCCGGACCGAAGACCCGAGCCATGTCGGTGTCCATCCACGACTGCGCAGTCGAATCGGGATCCGCCTCGGCCCGAAGGTCGAGAATTTCCACGTCCCAGCGCGCATCCGGAATCGGCACCTGGATCAGCTGGTTGTCGGCATCGACCTCGAAGTGCACGAACAGCGCTTCGACGCGTCCGACGCTGGCCTCGATCGCCGCTGCCGCGCGCTCGATGTCGATCGTGCCGTCGACCTCGACGACAAGTCCGATGTTGTAGACCGGACTGCTCGGATCGACGTTCTGAGCAACCCACACCTCACGCTGAGCGGCCGTCGCCGGGAGCGCTGCGTCCAGATCGGCACCGCCCGATACCGCCGGGTGAGCTACCTGAGAGTGGTCAGACATCAAGAATCCGATCATCGTCGTTCATGCTCATCGAACGACGAACACCCTCGCAAGTTTAGGGTAGGCTACCCAGGAACGTGAAGGTGCGCTCCCGCCCTTGTCAGACCTGTTCCCACGGACCGAATTCGAGCAAAACGTCAATTGCTGTCTTACCGTCTTGCGGCCGAACGACATGTTCGAGGGCATAGACCCTCGATCCCTCCGCAGCGCGAGCGAGATCGGAAATACCGGGCAGAATGGTCGGTTCGGGTGGACCGCCCACACCACGATGGAAGTTCTCGATGGAATGCCCCAAATAGAGGACCCGTCCGCCGGGCGTCAGCCACTCCCCGACGCGATTCAAGGTTGCGGCCAGATGGTCGACCTCGAGGTGAAGAAAGCTGACCAACACTAGGTCGACCAGCCCTTCCGGCTGCCACTCGGTCGCGTCGCCGACCTGCCAGTCGACAGCCTTGTCCCCGTCACTCGCCCGTGCCAGATCGATCGCCACCGACGAGTAGTCGACCGCAGTCACCGACCAACCTTGCCCAGCCATCCACCGCGCGTGACGGCCGTCGCCGCAGGCCAGATCGATCGCGGTGCCCGGTCTCAGATCGGAAATTCTTGTTGCGACGGTTCCCGCCGGGTCGACTCCCCATGGCTCCGTCACCGCTCGGTATCGCTCGTCCCAGTCGCGTGCGTCCATGATTGCTCTCCCATATCCGTTTCACCGTTTCAGATCGGACGGTGCCCCCAGCAGCATAGAGAACCCTCGAATGTGACAGATCGATACCCCTGGGGGTATACAGGTGACGGACAGGAATACCCCCACCCGTATCAGGAGTGAAGATGTCAGCGACCAGAACAGTCACCGCGGACCCACCCACCCGAGCCGACGGCATACTTGCGCGTCTCGGTCGATCGATGGCGACTCACACCCACCTCGTCGTCGGCGTCTGGTTGATCGCGTTGATCGCACTCGGCGCCGCAGCACCCAGCGTCTTCACCTCCCTGGCCGGCGCGGGTTGGCAGGCAAACGGATCCGAATCCGTGCAAGTTCGCGAGTTGGCCGAGCAGCATTTCGGTGGAAATTCCTCCGCCGCAGTACAAGTGGTCGTTCACTCGGATTCTCTACCCATCACGGATCCGTCGATGCAGCAAACCCTGGCCGCGGCAACGGAAATCTTTTCCGCGGACCCTCGCTTCGGCGAAGTGATCGCCCCGCAGCCCGGTATGACCATCAGCCCGGACGGACATACCGGCATCATGGTCGCGGGCGCCAACGCGAGTACCGACGAGATGGTCAGCGCGGTAGACGAACTCGGCAAGAAGCTCACGGGCTTGTCCACCGACACGATCGAGGTGTACCCGACGGGTGCGTCGGCGTTGTGGAGCGATTTCAACAAGGCCAATCACGAAGCCATGATCAAAGCCGAAATGATGTCGTGGCCCGTCACTCTCGCGATCATGGTGTTGGCCTTCGGCTCCCTGGTTGCCGCGGGTCTACCACTACTGCTGACGCTTGCGGGCCTGGTCGCTTCGGCGGGCGGGCTTGTAATCCTCAACGAGATCACGCCGATTTCCGTGTGGGCCATGAACTTCGCGATGATGTTCGCTCTCGCGCTGGGCATCGACTACGCACTCTTCCTCGTCGCCAGGTTCCGGGATGCATTGCGAGCCGATCCGGATCCAAGGGCCGCCGTGGCTCAAACCATGGACACCGCCGGCAAGGCTGTGGTCCTTTCCGGCCTCACAGTTCTGGTCAGTTTGTCTGCGGTTCTCATCGTTCCAGCCCCGGCCGTACGCACGATGGCTGTCGGAATCATGCTCGCTGTGATCTTCGTTCTCGCCGCAACACTCACCCTGTTGCCTGCCGTGCTCGGCAGGATCGGCGCGAAGGTCAACGGCGGTTCTCTACCGTATGCAAAGCGCCAGCAGCACCGCTCCCCGATGTTCGCAGGTTGGGCATCATTGCTGCACAAGCACCCGTGGCCATTCGGCTTCGGCGCCTTACTCATCCTGATCGCACTCGTTGTTCCGGTCTTCGGACTGAAGGTGGCAATGCCCTCCATCGCCGTGGTTCCCGAGGACGACCCGGTTCGCCAGGGCTATGAACTGGTGCAGCAGCAATTCGGGGACGGCGCCCCGGGGATGTTGCAGATCGTCACGTCCGCCGACGATGCAGCCGACACCTCACGAATTGCCATGAGCGTTGACGGCGTGGCCATGGTCACCCCAGCGCAACAAGCTGCCGACGGGTCCGATCTTGTTATGCTGCAAGCAGTTCCCACCGTCGACCCGTCAGATCCTGCGATGGAAACCATCCTTGCCGACCTTCGGTCGCAACTGCCGGAATCGGCGCTCGTCGGCGGCGCTCCGGCCGAAAATCTCGACCTTCAGCAGGCACTCGACGACTACCTTCCCATCGTCGTGGCCGTGATTCTGACGCTCGGATTCCTGTTGCTGCTGATCGCCCTCCAGGCGCCTTTGATCGCCTTGATCGGCACGCTGGTCAGCCTGCTGTCCACTGGGGCCGCATTCGGAATCGCGAAGCTGATCTTCCAGGACGGTCACGGAGCAGGCCTGCTCGGCTTCGATCCCCAGGGGTTTCTCAACGGGTGGGGTCCGGTCTTCTTCTTCGCCATGATCTTTGCGATCGCGATGGACTACACCGTGTTCCTGCTTTCGAGTGCCAAGGAGCACTACGAACGCACAGGTGACCCCGAGATCGCACACATCGACGGCCTCGCGCATTCGGGTCGGGTCATTGCGGCGGCAGCAGCGGTGATGGTTGCGGTCTTCTTCACTTTTGCGCTCGCAGATCCGCTGCCGCCCAAGGAGATGGGCATCATCCTCGGCGTAGCTGTGCTCCTGGACGCAGTGCTCGTCCGCTTGGTGCTGCTGCCCGTTCTCCTACGCCTCACCGGCCGGGCAGCCTGGTGGGCGCCGGCATGGCTGCGTCGCGTCCTGCCGAACATCAGCTTCTCGCATGGCTGATCGTGTACCCGACATCACTGTCCTACTGATACCCCCAGGGGTATGATGGGGACAAGAGAAATCAAAGCCGGCGACAGTGACAGCCCACGACGAGGAGTGCGCAATGACAACACCCACAGAACCGATAGCGATCGCAACCAAGGTCACCGGAACCTTCGACGACGTCGTCACCCGCACGCGTGGCGCTCTCGCCGAGCAGGGCTTCGGCATCCTGACCGAGATCGACATGCAGGCAACACTCAAGGCGAAGCTGGACGAGGACATGGAAAAGTACCTGATCCTGGGTGCCTGTAACCCGCCGTTGGCCCATCGGGCAGTTTCGGTGGATCGTCAGATCGGCCTCCTGCTGCCGTGCAACGTCGTCGTCCGCGAAGATACGACTACCGAGAATTCGTTCTTCGTCGAAGCGATGAATCCTGCTCTCATGGTTCAGGTTTCCGGCGAACCCGGCCTGGAGTCCGTGGCGGCCGACGCAGCCGTCAAGTTGCGCGCGGCCGTCGACTCGTTGATCTGACACCGCAGCCGGATCAAACACTGAATCAAGCAGTGACATGCCCCCAGGGGTACCCTTGACCGCAGCACGAACACTCGAGAAGGGGCCACCATGACCGGCGACGAAGAGAGCATTGCGCTCGTATTGAACAGACTGCGTCGTGCCCACGGCCAACTTGCCGGGGTCATCTCGATGATCGAGAACGGCCGCGACTGCAAGGACGTCGTCACGCAACTCGCCGCCGTGTCCAAGGCGCTGGACCGAGCAGGGTTCAAGATCGTCGCTTCCGGGCTGCGTGAATGCCTGAGCGGTGGCAGCGCGGAAGGTCAGGAACCGATGACCGAGGCCGAACTCGAGAAGCTGTTCCTGGCACTGGCCTGAAACATGAGAAGGGCCTGACCTGCAGTTAGCAGGTCAGGCCCTTTCTCGCGTGCGAAAGAACTACTTCGCCAGGAAGTCGATCAGCACCTTGTTCACGGCCTCCGGACGCTCGAGGTAGCCGTAGTGCCCGGCGTCGGGAATCTCTTCGTACGACGCCGTAGCGATGCAGTCCGCCACCTCGCGGGAGAGGTAGGGCGGGATCATGCGGTCGTCGGCGAAAGCGACGGACAGGCACGGGCGCATGATCGACTTGTACGCACCCCGTCGATCGAAGGCGCGGTCCATACCGAGCTGTGCGCGAACACCCGGTGACGTTGCGCCGCCGGTGAACTCGAAGATATCCATCCAGTCGCGCGCCGAGTGATCGTCTGCCAGCGTGGCCGGCGAAAGGTTCATCACCGCGGTCACTGCGGCACGGTACTTGGCCGGCAGAGCGACGCCACTGTCGAACAACTGGCGCTCACCCTCGGTCAGGACCTGCTGGAAATGATCCATCCGGGCGTGACCGGCGAGGAACACTGCTTTGCGAACCAGATCGGGCCTGGCGAGCGTCAGTTCCTGCGCCACCCGGGCGCCCATCGAGGTTCCGATGACATGGGCCGGACCGCCACCGAGGTGCTCGATCAGTCCGGCGGTGTCTGCGACCATGTCGGGCATCGTGATGCCGCCGAGGCTCTCGCCGGACGGTGCGATTCCGCGGTTGTCGAACGTGCAGACTCGGTAGCCTGCGGCCACTAGTGCCGGGGTCTGGTGCAGATCCCAGACGCGGCCGGGGCTGCCGGTCCCCATGATGAGCACCACCAGATCTCCATCACCCTTGACCTGGTAATTGATGGGGATTCCGTTGATTGTGGCGACCGTCATGTCAGCCTTCCTCCTCGTACGTGTGATCAACAATTTTGGTTGGATAGCCTAAGCTGATGGGCGGTCGTGTGACCGCAACCCCAGCCCATGCTCGTCCAGGAGGACCCCCGTTGAGAGTCGCTACGCTCGGATACCAAACCTGGGGCCACCGTACCCTGCAGGCCTTGATCGACTCCGATCACGAGGTCGTGCTGGCAATCACACACCCGAAGAGCGAACACGTCTACGAACAGATGTGGGCGGACTCGGTTGCAGATCTGGCGGCCGAGAACGGTGTACCCGTTCACGTGGCGAACAAGCCTGACGACGCCTTCAAAGCCGCGCTGGCCGAAGCAGCTCCCGACATCATCGTCGCCAACAACTGGCGTACCTGGTTGCCTGCGGAGGTCTTCGACGCACCCAAGTACGGCACCCTCAACATCCACGATTCGCTGCTGCCCAAGTACACGGGATTCTCCCCGCTCATCTGGGCTCTGATCAACGGCGAAGAAGAAGTCGGGCTCACGGCGCACCTGATGGACGAGGAACTCGATGCGGGCGACATCGTGCTGCAGCGTTCGACGACGGTCGGCCCGACCGACACCGTCACCGATCTGTTCCACCGCACGATCGACATGATCGGCCCCATCACACTCGACGCCCTGGATCTGATCGCGTCCGGCCGTACCGACTGGACGCCGCAGGACCGATCGCAGGCCACGTTCTTCCACAAGCGCGCACCGCAGGACAGCCACGTCGACTGGTCCTGGCCCGCCGAGGTCATCGAGCGTTTCGTCCGGGCACAGTCCGATCCGTACCCCAACGCTTTCGCCGAGTTCAAGGGCCAGCGCATCCGCATCCTGAAGGCGTCCGTCTCACGCGGGCACTACGGCGGAACCCCCGGCCGAGTGTTCATCCAGGAAGACGACGGCATGGTGATCGTCGCGGGCCCCGACGCGTGGTCGGGCAAGAACAAGGGACTGCGGATCGAGCGCGTCCGACTCGACGACGGCAGCGAGTACACCGCCGCCGAGTTCTTCCCCCACGGCGGCGGGTACCTCACCTGATCGCCGGATCAGACCCCCTCAGTACAAAACCCAGTACAAACCCCTCAGTCGCGACCTTCCCAGGCCGCCCACAGTTGTGCGTAACGCCCGCCCGCGGACACCAGTTCGCGGTGCGGGCCTTCTTCTACGATCTGTCCGTGTTCGAGCACGATCGCTCGGTCGGCGCCCGCGGCCTGGGTAAGCCGGTGTGCGACAACCAGAGTGGTGCGGCCCTCCGTAGCGGCGTCGGCAGTCGCTTCCAGTTCCCGCGCTCCGGCGCTGCCCGCCTCCGCTGTTGCCTCGTCCAGTACGGCGACGGCGGGATCGGCCAACACCAGTCTCGCCAAAGCCAACTGCTGCGCCTGCGCCGCCGTCATCTCGTGCCCGCCTTCGCCGACTACGGTCAGCATTCCCTCGTCGAGAGCCTCCACCCACTCGTACGCGCCGACCGTCCGCAGTGCCGCGGCAACGTCCTCGTCCGAGGATTCGGGAGCCGCCAATCTCAGATCCTCGATCAGGGGTCCGGCAAAGACATGGACCTCCTGACTCACGATCGCGATGTGGCGTCGTAGGTCGTCGAGGTCGGCAAGCGGGACACCGCCGATCGACACCCGGCCCGACGTCGGAGTGATCGAACCGGCAGCGATCGCCGCGAGCGTCGTCTTTCCGGCTCCGGTCGAACCGACGAGCGCCACGCGCTCCCCCGCTCGCAGTGTGAGGCTCACTCCGTGGAGAACCTCATGACCACCGTCGTAGCTGTGCCGAATGTCATCCAGACGCAGCGAACCGTCGGCCGGAACGGAACCTGCATCCGTCGAAGGCTCCGTTTCCTCGATCTCGACGACGCCGACCAGTCGCGCGAGGCTGGCGCCGGCCGACTGCACTTCGTCGAAGGTGTAGAGCAGTGAGCCGATCGGGTTGAACAGGCGGTGGAACAGCAGGGCAGCAGTCGTCGTCTGGCCGACTGTCACGACGTCCTCACGGACCAGCAGGAATCCGACGACGAGAATCATGGACAGGCCCACGAATTCGGCGCGGTTACCTCGACCGGCGAACCTCGTGAACAGGCCGAACACTCCGACTGCCAGATCGCGCGCTTTTGCCGACGCCGCATCGATCTGCCCGAGGTGTTCCTTCTCGAGGCTGTACGCGCGGACCGTCTTCGCACCCTGGAGACTGCTGATCAGCGCTTGTGAACGAGCGCCCATCGCTACCCGCTCGGCTGCGTAAACAGGAGCCGAGCGTGGCAGGTACCACTTGAGCGCCAGCGCGTACATCGGCAGCGCGACCATTCCGGCCAGACCGAGTCGCCAGTCGAGTCCGAGCATGGTCACCATGCTCAGAGCCACGAGCAGAACCGCCGCGATCATGCCGGGAACCACGTCGGCCACGGCCTTGGCGATCACCGACACGTCGTCGCCGACACGCGAGAGCAGATCGCCCTTGCCGACCTTCTCGACGGTCTGGATCGGCAGTCGCAGTGCCCGGTCCACGGTCCGCTCTCGCAGATCCGCCAGGATCGTCTCACCGAGCCGCTTGATCAGATAGGCAGCCACACCGGTGAACACACCGCCCACGATTGCGGCAGCGGCGATGATCACGACCACCCCGACGATCGTCGACGTGGGCGCGTTGTCCCGGACCCGGTCGACCAGGACGCCGAAGACGTAAATCGGCACCAAGGCCATCGCCGACGCCGAAGCCGCGACGATCAGGACCAGCAGGCTCTGCATCCGGTGTTCGGTCAGCGCCGCCCGCAACCACTTCCAGGTCTGGCGACCACTCGCGATCGGCAACAACTCGCGCTCTGTCACCTTCTCGGCGTTCTCCCCGGCCGGCATTTTGGTTGTCATGTCCGTGGCCGTCACCGCAGCACCGCTCCTCGGTAGTTCGCGTCGCCGCGAGAGAGTTCGGAATGTGTGCCGATCGAGGCGATCACTCCGTCGTTCAACACGATCACTCGATCCGTCACGGCCAGCAAGGCTGGGCTGCTGGTGATCAATACCGTCGTGTGGATGCCACCGGCACCCTCGTGCCGCAGTTGTGCGATTCCTTCGGCGATCGACGCCTCGGTCACCGCGTCCACCGCCGTCGTCGGATCGTGCAGGACCATCACGGGTGCCTGTGCCACCAGGGCGCGCGCGAGGGCGACGCGTTGCCGCTGGCCTCCCGACAAACTGGCGCCCCGATCGGTCACTTCGAGGTCGAGACCGTCCGGATGTGCGTCGACGACATCCGCCGCTGCCGACGCCACGAGAGCACTCTGGATGTCGAGAGCAGCGCCATCACCGGCGCCCGCGGTGACGTTCGACGCAAGCGACCCGGAGAACAGATCGGTGATGTGCGGCTCCACCAGCACCGTCCGACGTGCCAATCGCAAGTCCATGTCGGACAGGCTGATTCCGCCAACCCTCACCACTCCGCGATACGCGTCCTGCGCCAGCTGACCGGACAGGACCGCGACAAGAGCGTCGGCGTCCTGCGGCTGGTAAGCCACGACGCCCAGCAGTTCTCCGGCAGGCAGATGCAGGTCGATGCCCTTGAGTGACTTGTACTCGACTCTGTCGAGAGTCAGGTCGGTGCCTTCGAGTTCGGTCTGCGAACCCGCGCCACGCAGTGGCTCCGCGTCCAAGACCAGTGCCAGTCGATCCGACGACGCCCGCGCCACCGCGAAGTATCCGGGAATGGACGCAAGCAATCCGAGCGGTTCGATGATGAACTGCGCAAGCCCCACCACGGTGATCAGTTCACCGACCGTGCTCCGGCCCTGCAACGCGAAGTATCCTGCGAAGCCCGCAACACCGACCGCGAGCAACGCACTGATGGTCGCGGCAACGCCGGTGTAGATACCGGTCGCCTTGGCCGTGCCGATCGTCGATGCGAGCGCTTGACGGCTGACCGTGCGGTAGCGCGCCGACGCGGTCTTCTCACCGCCGATACCGCGCAGCGGACGCAATCCGCTGACCAGATCCGTAGCCATCGCCGACGCCCGAGCGATCGACGCCTGCTGACCGGTGGCCCTCGACGTGATGAGAGGCGCCGCCAATTGCAGCAGACCGAGAATGACCGGCGTTCCGATCAGAACGGCCAGCCCCAGCCAGAGGTCGATCCACACCAACGCCACCGCCGACGCCACCGCAGCTGTCAGGGCCGCAGCGGCGCGCGGGACGATGTCCGCGATCCACGAAGTCTGCTCGGCATCGGATGTCGAGACTGTCAGCAATTCACCCGAACGCAGATCGGTGCGCACCCCACGCGGATCGAGGACGCGGTGCGCCACCTCGAGCCGGAGGCGATGAGCCTCCTGCTGCATCGCGGTGACGATGAAGCGTGCGCCGAAGCGCCAGGCGGCCGTCAGAACGAGAAAGAGAGCCGCGAGACCGACGATGGAGACGATCAGGGCCGTGGTGTCCGAAGTCTCCACCGCACGGTCGATGATCACACCGATGGAGATCGGCACCGCCGTCTCGGTCAGTTGGTGCAGACAGACCAGAACCGTGCCGATGGCGAGCGGGCCACGGTTACGGACGAGGACACGTCGCAAAATCGCAGCACCGCTGTGATTGCCACTATCCGGCTCGTCCGAGTCGACGGTCACACTCGAGGGGGTCGAACTCATGGAACTCCAAGCATCGATGGAAGCGATAAAGTTGAGTACAGAGATAAGTAAGTCGACCCTAATACATGAGCAACTAGCGTCGACACGCCCAGTTCTCATAGAGTCGCGAGTAAGAACCATTGCTTGCGCCGTGCAGGCAAGCACGAGAGGAACATGATGGCTGAGAACACGACCGTCGAAACCGAGATCGCGGACGAGGACCTCGAGCCCGTAGCGGACGAAACTGCTCGTCAGGCACAGCGCGTCGTCGCTGCCTACGCGGAAGATGCCGACGAGTGCAGGATGCTGCTCTCGATGCTCGGTATCTCCCCCGCCGCCAAGCTCGACTGAATCTTTCCCTCACCGACCGAGAAGGAACCACGTGCCTGTCAGTCCGGATTCGACCAGTTCAACCCTTTCTGACAGCGCACCTGCTTCTTCGACCGGTGAAGCCGTGTCCGGGCAGGCTGAGTTCGTTGTCGTAGCGAACCGCCTGCCCGTCGACTTGGAACGGCTTCCCGACGGCACCACCCGCTGGAAGCGAAGCCCCGGCGGACTGGTCACCGCTCTCGAGCCGATCCTGCGCAGCAATCAGGGCGCGTGGGTGGGCTGGGCGGGGGTGGCGGACGCCGAGCTCGACCCCATCGTCGAAGACGGACTCGAGCTCTACCCCGTGCCGCTGAGCGCCGAGGAGATCAACGAGTACTACGAGGGATTCTCCAACGCCACCCTCTGGCCGCTCTATCACGACGTCATCGTCAAACCCGAGTACCACCGCGAATGGTGGAACGCCTACGTCGAGGTGAACCGGCGATTCGCCGAAGCCACCTCCAAGGCAGCGGCACAGGGCGCGACAGTCTGGATCCAGGACTACCAGCTGCAGTTGGTACCGAAGATGCTGCGGATGCTGCGCCCCGACCTGACCATCGGCTTCTTCCTGCACATTCCGTTTCCCCCGGTCGAGCTGTTCATGCAGATGCCGTGGCGCACCGAGATCGTCGAAGGCCTCCTCGGCGCCGACCTCATCGGCTTCCACCTTCCGGGTGGCGCACAGAACTTCCTGTACCTGGCCAGACGCCTTGCCGGGCAACAGACTTCACGCGGAACCGTCGGCGTCCGCTCCAAACTCGGTGTGGTGCAAGTAGGTTTCCGTAGCGTCCGCGTCGGCGCCTTCCCTATCTCCATCGACTCCGGCAAGCTCGACGAGCTCTCGCGCACCAAGGCAATTCGAGACCGCGCCAAGCAGATTCGCAAAGAACTCGGAAACCCCAAGCACATCATGCTGGGCGTCGACCGCCTCGACTACACCAAAGGCATCGACGTCAGGCTCGCTGCGCTCCACGAACTTCTCATGGAGAAGCGCATCGATCCCGCCGACACCGTCATGGTGCAGCTGGCGACCCCGAGCCGCGAACGCGTCGAAAGCTACGTACAGATGCGCGGAGACATCGAGCAGAAGGTCTCCCGGATCAACGGCGAGTTCAGCGAAGTCGGCCGCCCCGTCGTCCATTACATCCATCGGCCGATCCCACGCGACGAACTGGTCGCGTTCTTCGTCGCCGCCGATCTCATGCTCGTCACGCCGCTGCGTGACGGCATGAACCTCGTCGCGAAGGAATACGTCGCCTGCCGCAGTGATCTGGGTGGTGCATTGCTGCTCAGCGAATTCACCGGTGCCGCAGCAGAACTCCGCCAGGCATTCCTGTGCAATCCTCACGACCTCGACGACGTCAAGGATTCGATGGAGAAGGCCCTCAATCAACCGCGCGAGGACGGCCGGCGCCACATGCGTGCGCTACGTCGTCAGGTCCTGACGCACGACGTCGACCGCTGGGCGCGCTCGTTCCTCGACGCGCTCGCACACGGCGGTGCCGCAGGCCCGGCGCTGATCGCCCCGGCCGAAGCACAAGACCACTGAGGACAGTGCACAAAGGCTGGGGCCGCGGAGAGTGAATCTCCGCGGCCCCAGCCTCTTTCGTACCCGGCTCCAGCCTTCGTGTGTTTGATCAGAAGGGTTGGACGTTGTTCACGAGCCAACGTCCGTCCTGCTTCTCCAGACTCATCTTCACGCGACTGCCACTGGCAACGGCTTCGGGCGATTCCGAAGACGTGGTGATCTGATTGAGGAACAGCATCGTCGTCGCACTGTCCGCCTCCGCGTCGAGAACCGCGGCGCCCTGGACGACGACCTGAACGGTCAGCGACTTTTCCTTGGCTCCCGGAATGATCACCGATTCGATCAGATTGGTGAACGTGCCTTGAAAATCGCCCGTCAAACCGTCTGTGGCTGCATGCAACTGCTGGTCGACGTTGTTGTAGTCGTACTGGAACATCGCTACCGCCTGATCGGAAGAGGCCTGTGCCACTTCGTCTCTGGTCTGATCGATCGCTGCGGTGTCACGCGTTCCGTCCGGACCGAAGTAGAGATACGCCGACACTGCCGCCAACGCGATGGCCACTGCACTGATGACGCACAGGATGATGGCGAGCGGTGAGGCGCGCTTCGGCTTCGGCGAAACTTGCTTGGACGTCTCGGGGTTCACTTCTGGGGTCATGGCACAAACTCCACATTCGAGGCAAGCAACTGCCCGTCGACGTCGCACATGGTGATTCGGAGTCGGTAGTTGCGTTCGGCGGGCGCTTCGTCGCCGTTCTTCTGCATCGCGCGCACCGCGACAAGAGAAGTCCCGCAATCACCGTCCGACTTCTCGAACCCGGCTTCGAGCACCTCGCCGTCGGTTTGAACTCCGGCCTGCCCGAGGACGTTGACGAACGAATCCTTGCGTCCGTCGAACTGCGACTTGAACTCGTCGGTGGTGCCGGCGAGAAACTTGTCGAGGTCGGCAGCCGCTGTATCCGCGTGCAGTGTCGTCAGATTCAGTGCGGTGGTCCGGGCACCGGCCACGTAGCGGGCTCGGTCCTCGTCGGCATTGGACGCCTTGTTCCGGTCGACGAGAAGAAACACCGTCAGGGCCGCAAGAGCAACAGCGATCACCGAAGCAATGGCGATCCCGACTACCAACCCGGCCTTGGGCTTCGAACGAACAGGGGTGTCCACAGATGTTTCTGCGGGGGTTTCGGCGGTACCGGTCGGCTCAGCCTTGGTCGCGACCTGATCACCGCTGACGACCTTCTCAGGTGGAGTATCGGGCTTGCCCAAAGCAACTGGCGCCGCCGCCTTCTGCTCAGCTGACTTCTGCTCGGCCGGCTTCTGCTCGGCTGGCTTCTGCTCGGCCGACTTCTTTTCGGTGGGCACTACTACCGCGGCAGCGTCTGCATCCGCACCCGTGGGTCCGGCGCTGCGAGACGCGCGACGGCGCACCCGCTGCCCGGCCTGTGGATCTTCGTCTGTCATCAACCCTGCTGACCCTTCATGAACTGTTCGAGACTGACGTCGCCGCCACCGAGGTTCGGTTGCGAGTACGTCCTTCCGTCCGGCCCGATGTACGTGCCTGTAATCGGATCGTACCGACGAGCCGAGACCGAAGGCGTCGACGTGTACGAGCTCGGGGTCGCGGTAATCGGTTCCGGAGGCCCGGATTGCGGGTTCGTGCCCATCGGTACGTAGCCGGAACGGCACTGTTCGACCGTCGGCGCACGACGTCCCGGATACTCCTCGCAGGGAAGGTTTCTCGCGCCGCGCACGGCGATCGGCGAATCCTGGGCAACCTGACAGAAGAGATCCGACGGCGTCTCGATCGGTGATTCGTCCTTCGGACTGCGCCACTGCTCTGCGGGCAGGAATCCTGTAGTGCACGGCGGCGGGTCGTTGACCTCCATGTGGAAGTCCACCAGTGCACCATCCGCAGCCGGGCCGGAGCCTGCCACCGTGACCAGCGCCGCGGCCAGCGGCGGGTAGATGACCAGAATCTGCTCGATCGCGTTGTTGTAGATCACGCCGACCTGTCCGACGGACACGAGGTTCGCCAGAAGAATCGGCAATGTCGGCTGCATGTCTTGCAGAAGAGCATTCGCCTCCGCCGCTGCGGCCGGACCCTTCTGGATGACGGCACGCAGATCAGGGTCGCTGGCGCGGAGCTGGTCGGTGAACGTCACCAGATTGCTTGTCCAGGAACGGATGGCGTCGCTGCTGACCACCTGGGTGTCCAGGAGTGGACCGGCCTGCTCGATCAGGGTCTTGGTCGCGTCGGAGTTGTTGTTCGCCTCTTCGACGAACAGCCGAGCCGAGTCGATCAGCTTCTGCAGATCCGGGCCGGCACCGTTGAACGCCTTGAAGGATTCGTCGATGACGGTCTTGAGCTTGGTGTCGGAAATGCTCTGCAGCAACAGATCTGCCTGATCGAGCATCGCGCCGACATCCTGGGGAATGCTGGTTCGGTCTTCGGGAATCACCGATCCGTTTTCCAGATGCCCGTCGACCACGATCGCTCCGGAGCTGTCGGTGTGCGGAATCAGATCGACGAACTGCTCGCCGATCGCCGACACACTCTTGACCGCAGCGTCGACGTCCGAGGGCACCTTGACGCCGCTCTCGAGAGACAGACGCGCATTCACGCCCGTTTCCGACAACTCCACCGCGTTCACGACGCCGATGGTCTGACCGCGGTAGGTGACGTTCGAGTTCTTGTACAGCCCACCGGTGGCGGGCAATTCGACGGTGACGTCGTATCGGCCGATACCGACCATAGCGGGAACACGCACGTACTGAGTGGCCATCACGATCAAACCGACGACCGTCAAGACGGCGAAGATGGTGAGCTGGATACGGACGAACTTTGTGAGCATCATGGTGCCGGTGCCCCCTGAGGAAGTCCTGGAATGTTGATCGGCGGAAGTCCCGGAATCTGAATGGTATTCGGATCCGCTGCCGGGGCCTGCGCAGCGGGAGCCTGTCCGGCGGGAGCTTGGGCCGGCGGTGCGGCAGGCTTGAGCGGATCGCTCAACGGGTTGCCTGTCTGTCCGGCCAGCCCAGCCTGCTTACCCAACACGCCTTCCGGTCCGGAGAGCGTTCCGGCCAACGGAGTTCCGGTGAGGAAGTTCGCGTCCAGCCGGGGCAGCGAGATGTCGATGGTCATGGCCAGGTTGGCGTAGTCACCGCGAATGACGTTGTCGATTCCGTTCTGTGGGAACGGGAACGTCAAGAGGACTCCGAGAACCTGAGTGAGAGCGTTACCCGAATCCGCCAAGGCCTTCAGAGTCGGCGAAAGAGCCCGAACGTTGGTCGCGAAATCGTCGCCGCTCTCCTGGATGACACGGCTCGCCACCTCGCTGAGACCACCGAGTGAGGTCAACGCGTTGGTTATGTCCTGACGCTGAGCGACAAGAATCTCGAGTGCCGGCGGAATACCTTCGAGCGCTTTGTTCAAGGTGTCGTGCTGGGCCTGGACGGTCGAGGACAGTCGATCGAGTCCTTCCATCGCCGAAACGATGTCGCCTCGTTGCTTGTCCAGACTTCCGACCAGCTGATCGAGCTGAGGCAGGAGGTCTCGAACGGAATCTTCACGCCCACCGAGAGCGGCGTTGAGTTCCTTCGTGATGTCCTGAACCTGAGCGAGACCGCCGCCGTTGAGAACAACCGACAGCGACGACAGCGTCTGTTCCGTCGTCGGGTAAGCGCCCGCCCGCTCGATCGGAATCAGGTCACCGGCTTCGAGTCGGCCCTCGGGCTCCTCCCCTACCGGCGGCGCCAACTCGATGTGCTGAGAGCCGAGCAAGCTGGTCTGACCGATTTTTGCCGTCGCGTTGGCCGGCAACTGAACCTCGGGATTCAGCGACACCGTCACCAGAGCGTGCCAGCCTTGAACCTCGATGTTCGAAACGCTTCCCACTGCCACGTCATCCACCCGGACGGGCGAATTCTGCGACAGTGTAGTCACGTTCGGCATCTCGATCTGAACCTCGTATGCGCCTTCGCCCCGGCCTTGAGTGCCTGGCATCGGCACCGAGTTGAGACCGTTCCATTCACAACCGCTGGCGCCGAGTGCCACTGCCGTGGCCAACACGGCAACCGTGGTCTTGCGAGCTACCCGCATCAGTTCCCTCCGCCCATGTTGAAGAGTTCGGCGAGATCCTTGGGAACACTCGTCATGGGAGCACCCGACATCGGTCCTGCGACGGTTTCCGGCTGATTCTGACTTGCCGCTTCCAATCCCGGTTCGGTGTAGACGATCTGATCCGGGAAAGCCTGCACGCCCGCGACCGGGTTGAACAGGAATCCGGGGTAGTTGCCGATCATCGTGCTGAGCACCGGCCCGAGGTACTGCTTACACAGGTCGGCACTGTTCTGGGAGTTACCACTCTCGATACCTTCGATGGAACCACAGATCCACTGGATCGGATTCTTGAAGTTACTCAGTGCAATTGCGCCGGTCATACTGCCCTGAGCCGGCTTGTAGATCTGATAGAAGTTGGCAAGCGACGTCGGTCCGGAGTGCAGAACCTGCTCGATCTCCGGGCGCTTGTCAGTCAGTACCTGAGTGGCATCGGCGAGACGCGCAACCGATTCGCTCAGTCCCTCGCTGTTGTCCTTGACGAACCGCTGGACGTCGCCGACGGCCAGGTCGAGATCACTGAGGGCGGTACCCAACTCGTCGGAGCTGCTTGCGAGAACGCTTGTCACCGAAGCGAGGTGACCGCTGAACTGCACGATCTGCTCGTTACTCGAGGACAACGCAGTGACAAATGCCTGCAGGTTCCGAATGGTGGAGAACAAATCGGTCCGGCCTTCGGACAGCGTGTGCATCGTGGCCGAGAGTTCGCGCAGCGTCGACCGAATCGACTCACCGTTACCGTCGAGGTTCGTTCCCACGGTGTCGATGAATCGACCGAGGGAACCCTGATCGTCCAGACCCTCCGGTCCGAGTGCGTCCGACAGTTTGGTCAGTTCGGTCTTGATCTCGTCCCACTCCACCGGAACGGCGGTGCGCTCGATCGGGATCTCGCCGCCGTTGGGCATCTGTTCCCCGCCGGAGTACACGGGGGTCAATTGCACGAAGCGTGCGGACACGAGGCTTTGAGCAACGATGAGCGCCTTGGCATCTGCCGGAACGTCGACGCTCGAGTCGATCTTCATCTCGACGTACGTGTCCCGATCACGCGGTTCGATCTTCGTCACCTTGCCGACGTTGACACCGAGCACTCGCACGACATCGCCCTCGTAGAGACCGGTGGTCGAGACGAAGTGCGCAGAGATCTTGGTCTTGCCCAGGCCAGGGATGAAGAGGTAGGCCGCACCCGCCACGAGCAGCGCGACCAGCACACCCGCTCCGATCAGCACCCACTTCTTGCGTGGGTTGGTGGAGCCCTGTGAATCCTGTGAAGTCATGGTCTCGGTCATTCTCCCGGCCCCCTGATCGTCGGTGGAATACCGGGGAAGAAGTCTTCCAGGTCGCCCGGAACCTGCTCGGGCGCGACGCTGGTGTCCACCAGGGTCTTCCACCAGTTGCTCGGCAGAATGTTGATGATGAAGGCGTCGAAGAACGGGCCGCTGGCCACGGTCTCACCGAGCGCGGTGATGTACGGTCCGAGTCCGTCGAGCGCTCCCGCGATGTTGTCCTTGTTCTGCTGGAGAACCTCGGCGACCGAATTCAGCTTCTCGAGGGTCGGCCCCATCTGAGCCTCGTTCTCCTGCACCAGCGCTGACAGTTGACGTGAGACTGCGCCGGTGTTGACGATCAGTTCGCTGATCGCGTCACGCCGCAAGCTCAGTTCGGCAAACAACTTGTTGCCGTCGACCAGCAACGAATCGATCTGACCGCTTCTGTCGGAAAGGATCTTGGTGACATCTTCGGCCCGCGAGAGCAATTGGAGCAGGCTCTCGTCGCGTGAGTTGATACTCTGCGAAAGCCGCGTCATTCCGTCCAATGCGGTGCGAAGTTCTGGCGGAGTATCGGCCAGGGTGTCCGAGATCGCGTTGAGCGAATCGTTGATCTGTTCCGTGTCGAGTTCGGACACCGTTGTCCCGAGGTCACCCAGAGCGTCGTTGAGCGAGTACGGGGAGTTGGTGCGTTCGACCGGAATCGGCGTGTCCGTCCGCAGCAGTCCGGATCCTTCCGGCCGCACCGCTAAAGACTTTCGGCCGAGAACCGTGTTGGTCTTGATATCGGCCGCTGTCTGCTCGCCCAGGGCGACGCCGTCCTGAACGGTGAAGGTGACCAACACCTTCTGGTCGTCGAGTTCGACGTCGCTGACCTTGCCGACCTTCACGCCGGCCATGGTCACGTCGTCGCCGGTGACCAGGCCGCCGGCATCTTGGAAGTACGCCGAGTAGCGAATGCCACCGTTGATGAACTGGAGTTGATCGTATTGAAGCGCGGCACCGACGGTTGCCACCGCCAGGACGAGACCGATGACACCGATCTGTACCGGATTACGTTCACGGGTAGGGGTCATGAGACTTTTGCGCACCTTCCCGTGTCCTGAACTGCCGTGGGCAAGATGATCGTCGTCCCGTCAGGTCCGGAGAACTTGAAAGTGTTGGCGCACAGATAGAACTGGAAGAACGCTCCGTACGTGCCCACTCGGATCAGCTTCCGGTAGTCGGACGGCAGACGATCGAGAGCGGTGTTGATGTCGTCCTTGCCCAGGTCCAGCTGCGTCATCGTTCGGTTGGTCTCCCCGATCAGCGTCTGGATGTCCGGACGTGTCGCCTGCAGCAACGACGCGAGATCTCCCGTGGCACCGGCGATCTCGGTGATCGAGTTGCCGATCGGGCCACTGTCCTTCGCCAATCCACTGACCAACTGCTGGAGCTGATCGATCGTGGTAGAGAACTGATCGCCCTTGTCGTTGATGGTGCCGAGTACGTCGTTGAGATTGGTGATGACGTCCCCGATCAGCTGGTCTCGGTCCGCCAACGTGCTGGTGAACGAACTGGTGTTTCCCAGCAACGAAACCAGCGTTCCGCCCTGGCCCTGGAGTACCTGCAGCAGTGCCCCGGAGAGGTCGTTGACCTGCTGCGGGTCGAGCGAACGAAGCAGCGGCTTGAATCCGCCGAGCAGCAGATCCAGATCGAGCGCGGGCGACGTCTGGTCGACTGGAATCGATCCACCTGACGAAAGCGTCTCGGTGGAACCAGCGCCCTCGAGCAGTTCCATGTAGCGGTCGCCCACCAGGTTCTCGTAGCGCACAGTCGCTTTGGTGCTCTTCATCAGTGAGTACTTGGTATCGACGTCGAACTCGACCTCGGCCTGGTTGGAGTCACCGATGGACACTCCGGTGACCGACCCGACCGGAACACCGGCGATGCGGACCTTGTCGCCGGACTTGAGTCCCGAGACGTCCGAGAAGGTGGCGTGAAATCCGTTGCTGCTGCTGAAGCGCACCTGACTGAAGACGATCGCCAGTCCGGCGAAGATGACCGCCATGACGACGGTGAAAATCAGCAGCTTGACCGTGGTCGGTCTCATCACTTCCCGTCTTCCTGCTCGTAGGAGTCACCGAAGAGATACTGGAAAATGGTCGGCACGGTAACGCGCAGTTCGGTGTTGGGAACGAAGGGCACGTTGCCGGTGTTGGTGACTGCGAACGGTGCATGCCCGTCGACCTTCGGATCGAATTCGGGCAGACCATAACAATTGGGTCCGCCGGAGGCCGCGACCTTGGGGAGAGATTGCGGATTCTGGTACGCCTCGGCGCCGTACATGAAGCTCGCACTCAGCATCAGCGCCGCTTTGTCCCCGGTGCCTGCCAGTGGCTCGAACTTGATCCGACCGTCGTTCAATCCGACGATGAAGCACGTCAGACCCGACGAGTACTTGTCGAGCAGGGTCGTCGTCGCGGTCAGAGTGTCGAGGGCGGTGGTCAGGTTCTGCTCGTTGTCGGTCAACAACGCGTTGCCGGTGTCCGCGAGGCCGGTGACGTTGAGTAACAGCAAGTCGAGGTTTGCCTGCTCGGCCACGATCGATCCGCTTGTCGCGGTGGCATTGTCGAGGATGCGCATCAGATCCGGTGCCACGTCGGCGTACAGATTGGTGACATCGGCGGCGCCGACCAAGTCTTCCTGGAGCTGCGGTAGAACCGGATTCATCTTCTTCAGATAGGTGTCACCGAGCTCGAGAACCTCACCCAGCGACTCGCCGCGCCCGTTGAGTGCGGTGGAGATCGCGCCGAGTGTGGCGTTGAGCTTTTCCGGTTCGATCTTCGCGAGTACGTCCGAAAGATGTTCGAAGACACTGTTGAACTCGACGGTGACGCTGTCCGAAGCGATGACAGCACCCTCCTGGATCGGCTGGGTCGACGGATCGTCGGGGATCACGATGTTGACGTACTTCGCACCGAACACCGTGGTGGTCTTGATCTCCACCCGGGCATTCGACGGAATCTTCGACATCTGGCCCGGGTCCATCGCCAACTTCAGGTTTGCCTGGTCCCCGACGAGGGAGATCGACTCGACGCGGCCGACCTGCACTCCGCGCAACTTCACCTTGGCATTGGGTTCCATGACGAGGCCGGCACGCGTGGACGTCACGGTGATGGGCGTGCTCTTGGTGAACCCACCCGAGAACATGGTGAGAGCAACGGCGACGATCGCCACGAGTCCGAGGACCAGGCCGGCTGCGGCCAACTTCTTGTGCCATCTGGGTACGGTCATCGCTTGCCCGCCTATCCCGACAGGTTGAAGTTGCCGGACCCGCCGTAGATGGCGAGTGAGATGAGCAGGGTGACCGTGACGACCGCGATCAACGAGGCGCGCACTGCGTTACCCACCGCGACACCGACGCCGACCGGGCCACCGGTTGCGTTGAAGCCGTAGTAGGTGTGGATGAGCATGACGGCCAGCGCCATGACTATCGCCTGGGCGAACGACCACAGTATGTCCGTGGGTATCAGGAAGGTCGTGAAGTAGTGGTCGTACACGCCGCCGGACTGGTTGTAGAGGAACACCGTCGCAAAGCGGCTGGCGACGAACGACGCGATCACCGCCAGTGAGTACAGCGGGATGATCGCGATCATGCCGGCCATGACGCGGGTGCTGACCAGATACGGAATCGACGGGATCGCCATCGTCTCCAGCGCGTCGATCTCTTCGGAGACGCGCATCGCACCGAGCTGCGCGGTGGAGCCGGCGCCGATGGTCGCGGCGAGGCCGATTCCGGCGATGACCGGCGCTGCGATGCGAACGTTGATGAAGGCGGCGAAGAAGCCCGTCAGTGCTTCGACGCCGATGTTGCCCAGCGAGCTGTAGCCCTGAACGGCGATGGTGCCACCGGTGAACAGTGTCAGGAATCCGACGATCACGACGGTGCCACCGATGACGGCGAGCGCACCGGTGCCCATGCTGATCTCGGCGATCAGTCGCAGAGTTTCACGTGGATAGCGCATCAGCGCCTTGGGAGCGTGACCGAGAGCCTTCGCGAAGAACAGCGCTTGATCACCGATGCTGTCGATACTGCGAGAGATCGAACCGATCTGTCGACGTGTGCGCGGGAAGCGTCCCGCTGCGGCCAACGCCATCAGATCTCCTCCCGTCTGTCGTTTGTCGTTCTGTCCACTTCGATCTCTCCGACTGCCGTGGGCCTCATCCGGCCGTCAACTTGATACCGATGGTCGTGATGAGCACGTTGACGACGAAGAGCGCCATGAACGCGAACACGACGGTCTGGTTGACCGCGTCACCGACGCTCTTGGCGCCGCCTTTGACGTTGAGTCCGAGGTAGGCCGCAACCAGGCCGGCGATCATGCCGAACAGCCCTGCTTTGACCATGGAGAGCATGAGCTCACCGAATCCGGTGAGCAGTGTGATGCCGTTGACGAACGCGCCGGGGTTCACGTCCTGGATGAACACGGAGAAGACGAAACCGCCGAGGATGCCGATGGTGCAGACCAGTCCGTTGAGGAGCAGCGCCACACCTGTCGACGCGAGCACTCGGGGAACGACCAACCGGTGGATGGGATTGATCCCGAGCACCTTCATGGCGTCGATCTCTTCGCGGATGGTTCGGGCCGAAAGATCCGCGCAGATGGCGGTTGCGCCGGCGCCGGCGACGATCAGCACGGTGACGATGGGGCCGACCTGCGTGACGGTGCCGAGGGCAGCTCCGGCACCACTGAGGTCGGCTGCACCGATCTCGCGCAAGAGAATGTTGATGGTGAAGCTGACCAGCACAGTGAACGGGATTGCGACCAGCACCGTCGGCACCATCGAGACTCGGGCCACGAACCAGGCCTGATCGATGAACTCTTGCCGCTGGAAAGGGCGGGAGAAGACTGCCCTCAAGGTTTGGGCGGACATCTGAAAGAAGCCACCGACCGCTCGTAATGGCACCTCGACGAGGTCTACCATTCGCCCTCCTCGTCCTTGGTTGCCGCAGTACTGTCTGTTCTCATAGTCCAGCCCCCGACAGCTTGTGACTCAGGTCATATTAACTAGAACGTGTTCACCTGTCAAAAACAAGTGTCCAACTCTAAGGAGTAGCCTCACGGCGCCGATCCGAAACCGGAAGATCGGAGACATGGGAAGCATCCCTTTTCGATGCGATTTTCGCCGAAATATCCTGGAAATTAATACTTTTGAATGATCGGCGCCTTTCGGCGCCAGGTTCGAAATTCAGCCATGCGAGAGCCTTGACTGGGCACGCCGATCGAATATCGCATCGTTCGCAGGAATGCAAAATTGGAACACAGTCCAGTTTTTTCGAGACCGTTGGTCTCGTTACAGAACGCAGGCAAACTGCCGCGCCCACCGACTCGTGAACACGCTATTTCTACCAGGAAGTGGACACGTAGACCGTCTGAGTGTGAACAACGGTTCTACGTGTCGCGCACCCGAGAATCAGCGCCGTCGATCAGCCCAACGCGCGCAGGGCCGCCGATGCCGAGAACATCTTTGCCGGGTCACGGTCAGCGAAGTAGTCACCCATCACCGCGGACAGCGTTTCCGGCGACCAAGAATCTCCCTCGGCGTCGAACCGCTGCTCGACGACGGGCGCCGCCATCAGCGCAACCATCGGTCCGTACACCACGAATACCTGACCGTTGACGGCGTCGGCCGCTGGTGATGCCAGGTACGAGACGAGCGAAGCCACGTGCTCGGGCGAGAGCGGATCCATGCCGTCGGCCGGCGCGTCGCCGAACACGCCTTCGGTCATCGACGTCCGTGCCCGCGGGCAGATCGCGTTGGCCCGTACGCCGTAGCGCGAGAGCCCACGTGCGGCCGACAACGTCAGCGCCGTGATTCCGGCTTTTGCAGCGCCGTAGTTGGGCTGCCCTTCCGGTCCGAGGAGACCCGCCTCCGAAGAAGTGTTGACGATGCGCCCGTACACCGGCGCCCCGGCTTCCTTGGATTTCGCCCGCCAGTAGGCAGCGGCGTTGCGGCACAAGAGGAAATGGCCGCGAAGGTGCACTTCGAGTACGAGATCCCAGTCTTCGTCGGACATGTTGAACAGCATCCGGTCGCGTACGACCCCTGCATTGTTGACGACGATGTCGACACTGCCGAACTGACCCTGCGCTGCTTCCATCAGTGCGTCGGCAGTAGAACGCTCACCGACGTTGCCTGCCACGAATTCGACCTTGGCACCGAGACCACGGATTTCCTCGAGCGTCGCTTCGACGGCCTCGTTCGGGGCCAGATCGTTGACGACCAACGAAGCACCGGCCTTCGCCAGACCGATGGCCTCGAACTTTCCAAGCCCCGATCCGGCACCGGTCACGATGGCGACCTTGCCTTCGAGACTGGTTTCTGGGCTGTTCACAGCATTCATCGAAGCGCTCTCCCGGTTCTCTGCGGTCGTGTGTCGAGTTACCCGGCTCGATTGCCGTGACCCACGAGTTCGCAACTTTAGAACGTGTTCTTGTTTTGGGCAACCATCGTCATGGATGTTCGGTCAGTGCCGCGCGCGGGCACTGAGCGATCGCGGAACGGACATCCTCCCAGCGATCCTCCGGTGGGCGCACAGAACTGATCACGAGCTCCTCGTTGTCGTCGAGGTCGAAAATATCGGGCGCGATCCCGACGCACACACCGTTTGCCTCGCAACGGTCCAGATCAACCCTGACCTCCATGGCGATTCCTCTTCTCTACTCACAACTGCTCACACGAACACGGATACGAAACGAGTGCCGCAGGGCTGTGCCGCACACCGTTCCTGGCGATAACACTAGAACCTGTTTCAGTCGTGTGCAATGATTCGAAAAAGTACCGAGAACGGACCGAGAACGGACGTCGAACGATCCGCCGGCGACGGCGAGGGCGCCCCTTGTCGCCGATGTACGCATCGATAGAACCTGTGTCAATCGAATGGTTGACGCTTTGATTCGTATCTCTATGGAGAGGTAACCATGCACATCACCTACACCCCTGAGCAGCAACAGCTCCAGGAGGAGTTGCGTGCCTACTTCGCACAACTGATGACTCCCGAGCGGCGTGAAGCGCTCGCCGCCACGACGGGTGAGTACGGCGAAGGCAATGTGTACCGCGAAGTCGTCGCGCAGATGGGCCAGGACGGCTGGCTCACGCTGGGTTGGCCGAAAGAGTACGGCGGACAGGAACGCTCCGCGATGGACCAGCTGATCTTCACCGACGAAGCTGCCATTGCCGGTGCGCCCGTGCCGTTCCTGACGATCAATTCCGTAGCGCCGACAATCATGCATTTCGGGACGGACGAGCAGAAGGCCTTCTTCCTGCCCAAGATCTCCCGCGGTGAGCTCCACTTCGCGATCGGTTACTCCGAGCCCGAGGCCGGCACCGACCTGGCGTCTCTGCGCACGTCGGCCGTCCGTGACGGTGACGATTACGTCATCAACGGGCAGAAGATGTGGACGAGCCTGATCCAGTACGCCGACTACGTGTGGTTGGCGTGCCGCACCGATCCGGAAGCCAAGAAGCACAAGGGAATCAGCATGCTGATCGTCCCGACCACCGCAGAAGGCTTCTCCTACACCCCGGTTCACACCATGGCCGGCCCCGACACCAGCGCCACTTACTACCAGGACGTACGGGTCCCGGCGTCGTCGATAGTCGGCCAGGAACACGGCGGCTGGGCACTGATCACCAATCAGCTCAACCACGAGCGTGTTGCCCTCACCTCGGCCGGACCGATTCTGACCGCGCAGCGTGAGGTCCGCGAGTGGGCACAGAACACCAAGCTGCCCGACGGCCGACGCATGATCGACCAGGAATGGGTGCAGATCAATCTGGCTCGCGTGCATGCCAAGGCCGAGTACCTGAAGTTGATGAACTGGGAAATCGCCTCCGCAACCGATCACGCTCCCGGCCCCGAAGCGGCGTCGGCCAACAAGGTGTTCGGTACCGAATTCGCCACCGAGGCTTACCGCTTGCTGATGGAGATCCTCGGATCCTCCGCCACGATCAGGCAGAACTCCCCCGGCGCTCTTCTGCGTGGACGCATCGAACGCATGCATCGTTCTTCGCTGATCCTGACGTTCGGCGGCGGTACCAACGAAGTGCAACGCGACATCATCGGAATGACAGCTCTGCGGCTTCCCGCATCGAAGCGATAAGGACCAACGATCATGGAATTCACCCTTACCGAGGCCCAGCAGGACCTGTCCAGACTGACACGATCCGTCGTCGCCGAACTGGTCACCAACGACCGCCTTCGTGAACTCGACGCCGCCGAAGACCGTTTCGACGCCCTCTTGTGGAATGCTCTGGCCTCGGCCGGCGTTCTCGGCGCGGCTCTTCCGGAATCGGTGGGCGGCGACGGATTCGGTGTCCTCGAGCAGTGCAGCATCCTGGCCGAACTCGGCCGCGGCGTCGCAGCTGTTCCGTTCCTGACGTCCATCGTCGGGTCCGCCGCAGCGATAGCCGAATTCGGCTCGGACCAACAGCGAGACGAATGGGCGAGCGCTGCCGCTGCCGGTGAGAAGATACTCACCGCGGCCCTCGCCGAGGAATACAACGACGACCCGGCGCACCCGATCACGCGTGCCGAGAAGACCGCCGACGGTTGGCGCATCGACGGAGCAAAGATCACCGTCGACAGTGCTCCGCTCGCAGATCTGTTCCTCGTCCCCGCCATCACCGAGGACGGTGTCGCGGTCTTCCTCGTCGAACCGTCGGACGCGGGCGTGAGCATTACCAGGCAATCGACCACGGATTTCTCGAGTGCGGCCCTGGTCGAGTTCGATTCGGTGCAGATCCCGGCCGATCGTGTTCTCGGCTCGGTTGCCCAAGGATCCGACATCGCGGCATGGATCGTCGAACGAATTCAGCTCGGTTCCAGCGCCTACCAGTACGGGGTGCTCGATCAAGCGCTGAAGCTGACCGCCGAATACGCCACCGAGCGTGTGCAGTTCGGCCGTCCGATCGGTAGTTTCCAGGCAGTGGCCCAGCGCCTCGCCGACGGATACATCGATGTCAAGGGCGTGCGCCTGACTCTCTGGGCCGCAGCGTGGCGTCTGAGCGAAGGACTTCCGTCCGACGGGGCCGTACAGACGGCCAAGTTCTGGGCTGCAGATGCGGGACACCGCGTCGGGCACACCGCTGTTCACGTTCACGGCGGTGTCGGTCTGGACGAGGACCATCCGGTTCACCGCTACTTCCTCGCGGCCAAGCATCACGAGTTCCTGCTCGGCAACGCAACAGATCAGCTTCGCGCACTGGGCAAGGAACTCGCCGCAGTCCCTGCCTGAGTGCGTCCCACCGAGTGGAAATCCATGACCTGGTCCGAGACGAATCGATGATGATGCAGCTATGAGTCAGAGCCCCACTGTTTCCGATCTACTCCTCGGAGTCAGCGAGATCGACGACCGCGGTATCCGTTTCGAGGACCAGGTCATCACCTGGCGCGAGCACGTTCAAGGCTCGTTCGATCGAGCAGCGCTGCTGGACACGCTGCTCGATCGAACGCGCCCCAGGCATTTCGGACTTCTGATGGAGAACGTCCCCGAGTTCTCGCTGCTGCTCGGAGCGGCATCGTTCTCGGGTTCGGTCGCCGCCGGGCTGAACACGACCAGGCGCGGCCCGGCATTGGCGCGAGACATTGCGCTCTCCGACTGCCAGGTCATCTTCACCGAGAACAACCAGGCACATCTACTCGACGACGTCGATCTCGGCGACGTCCGGGTGATCAACGTGGATTCTCCGGCCTGGGCGGAATTGTTGGCGCCCTTCGCCGATACGCCGGCCTACGCATCGACGGCGCAGCCCGACGATCTGTTGATGCTCATCTTCACTTCCGGAACCAGCGGTGATCCCAAAGCGGTTCGGTGCACGCACCACAAGTTGGCCTCTCCCGGGGTCATGCTTGCCGATCGTTTCGGGCTCGGCGCCGACGACGTCGTCTACATGGCGATGCCCATGTTCCATTCCAACGCGATGATGGCGGCGTGGACGGTCGCGCTGCACGCTCGTGCGGGAATTGCCATGCGACGCAAGTTCTCCGCTTCGGGTTTTCTACCCGACGTTCACAAGTACGGAATCACGTACTCCAACTACGTCGGAAAGCCGTTGTCCTTCATCGCTTCCACCCCCGAGGTGCCGAACGAGCGGGACAACACCTTGAAGATCATGTACGGCAACGAGGGTTCGGCGCCCGCCGTCGCCACCTTCGTCCGGCGCTTCGACGCTCGCGTCATCGACGGGTTCGGTTCCACCGAGGGCGGCATTTCGATCTCCGCGGCACCGGTTCCCCGGCCAGGCGCCCTCGGACTGCTCCCGGACGGCGTCAAGATCCTCGATCCCGAGACCGGAGCGCCATGCCCGCCTGCAGTCTTCGATGCCGACGGCCGGATCACCAACGCCGACGAGGCAACTGGTGAACTGGTCAATGTCACCGGCCCAGGCACATTCGCCGGGTACTACAAGAACCCGGAAGCCGACGCCGAGCGAATGCGCAACGGCCAGTACTGGAGTGGCGATCTGGCGTACACCGACGTCGACGGTTACGTCTACTTCGCGGGACGCAGTTCCGGTTGGCTGCGAGTGGACGGCGAGAACATCGGTGCCGCACCCATCGAACGCTCCCTGGTCGGTTACCCGGGCTTCGCGCAGGTGTCCGTGTACGCAGTCCCCGACAGCGACGTCGGCGACCGCGTCATGGCGTCGGTGATTCCGGTCGGCGATGTCGACAACTTCGACCCGGCAGCCGTAGCCGAATACATCGATTCCCGGCCGGAACTCGGGCCGAAGCAGAAGCCGACCTTGATCCGAGTGTGTAGTGAGTTCCCGAGAACGGCGACGTTCAAGGTGGTCACTCGAACGCAGAGCGCCGAACGCTGGAACACCTCCGATCCGGTGTGGATCCGTCGGCGTGGGGAATCCGACTTCCAATTACTCACTCCCGAAATGGCACTCGGACTCGAGAAAACGCGAGAGCCCGTCTAGTCCGATGTCTCAGTAGTGCTGAGCAAGCGGTTTGTGCGCCGACACCGTTTTGTAGAACTCGGTGAGCCGAAGCTGTGATGCCGCTGCCTCGTCGATCACCACTGTCGCGTGTGGATGCAGTTGGAGGACCGATGCCGGGCACACCGCGGCCAGCGGCCCCTCGACGGCAGCGGCAATCGCAGCGGCCTTGTGCTCGCCGGTCGCGATCATCACCAGATGCTTTGCTTCGCAGATAGTTCCGAGGCCCTGGGTGATCACGTGCCGTGGTACGTCGTCCGGACTCTCGAAGAATCGGGCGTTGTCGGTTCGAGTCTGTTCCGTCAGCGTCTTGACCCTGGTCCTCGAATTCAGTGAGGACGTCGGTTCGTTGAAACCGATGTGACCGTTGCCGCCGATGCCCAGAAGTTGTACGTCCACCGGACCATTCGACGCAATCGCCCGGTCGTAGGCTGCCGCGGCGGCAAATGGATCCGGCGCGGTTCCGTCGGGGCTGAATACCCTTGCCGCGTCCAGGTCCAGGTGATTCACCAGCTCGGTGCGGATCACCTGGGCATACGACTCAGGGTGGCCTTCCGGCAGGCCGACGTATTCGTCCAACAGGAACGCCTGCACGCCGGCAAAACTCAACCCTTCCTCGCGGTGACGGCGCGCGAGTTCGCGGTACACCGAGAGCGGTGAAGATCCTGTCGCCAGGCCCAAAGTCCGTGCACCTGAATGCACCGCGTGTTCGAAGATGTCGGCAACAACGGTGCCGGCCGCCTCCGCACTGTCGACAATGACAATTTCCATCGGTTGATTCCTCAGCTTTCGGTGTAGTTCATGAGCCAGTTCCCAGCGGCCATGACGGCGCGGGTTTCGAGTTCTGGACCGGTGACGATCAGATCGGCGCGGCAACCCGGCACGAGATCGCCGACCATTCCGGCCAGCCCCATCAGCGAAGCAGGCGTTGCCGTCGCTGCGATGACAGCCGAAAGCAGATCGACGCCGGCGTGATTAACAGCCCGGCGGACTATGTCCATCAACCGACTCGTCCCGCCGGCAATGGCCGTTTCCCCCTGGCCGGCCAATCGCGCCACGCCATCGATCACGTCGACGTCGAGAGGCCCGAGTGGGTAACGGCCGTCGGGCATTCCGGCGGCAGCCATCGCGTCGGAGACCAACGCGATCTGATGCGGACCGACCAGATCGAACACCGTCGCCACCGTCTCGTCGGCGAGATGTACTCCGTCCCCGATCAACTCGACCACCATCTGTCCTTTCGCGGCCGCGGCAAGACACGCCGCCACTGCGCCGGGAGCGCGATGATGCATCGGAGCCATACCGTTGAACAGGTGAGTGGCACTGAGCGGTGCATGCGCCGAGTGTGCGATCGAACGTGTCGCAATCGGGTTGGACGCATCGGTGTGTCCGATACTCACGACGGCCCGGTGACGCTCCAGCAATGAGGCAATTTCGCCGAAGTGTGCTGTCTCCGGAGCGATCGTCATCGAGCGGATGTGCCCGCGGCCGGCTTCGAGCAGCGACTCGAGCAGAGCCGGGTCGCCGTCGAGAATGCTGTCGGGATCCTGGGCGCCACAACGGAGTACCGACAGGAATGGACCTTCCAGGTGAATTCCGGCCAGCGTGCCCTCGTCCACCAGTCCTGCCAGGAGCTCGATGCGACTGCGCAGGATCTGCGGCGGCGCGGAGACGAGCGAGCCGATCACCGAGGTCGTGCCGTTCGTCCGGTGGTGATCGGCAGCCACGGTGGATCCGAACTCGTCTGCCTCGGGGAAACCGAATCCGCCGGCGCCGTGGCAGTGAACGTCCACCAACCCCGGGATGATCGTTGTCCCCGCAGCTGCCCGTTCGGGTAACGGGTCGGTTCGCTGCGACGCGGGCCCGGCCCACACCACACGATCACCGGAAATCTCGACGACACCGTCCGGAAGCAGTTGCCCACCGGTCACCAGTTGTCCACGAAGAATTTGTCCACGATGCATCACGACATCACCTGCGGTACAACGGGAACTTCGGTATCCGCGATCGACAACTCACGGAGCACGGCGTCCGCGAGCACGTAGTGCCCTTGTTCGTTCGGATGGAATGCGTCAGCCAGGAGAGCCGGCGGTGGGCCCTCGGGAGAATGGGCCGTCCACTGCGCGTAGTGGTCGACGAACACCACGCGCGTCGAGGCGGCAACCTGCCGCACGACCTCGACGTACTGAACCAATCCCGCTCTGGTGGGCGCATTCTCGACGTCGATCGGTGGCGGCGTCTGCAGGATCGGCACCGCACCGATCGCTCGTGTCCGGAAGATCGTGTCCAAGAGGTCGTCTCGAAACCGCTCCAGTCCTTCTTCGCCATCCAATGCGTCATTCGTACCGAGCATGATCAACACCACCGAGGGTTCGAACACCTCGATGCGGTGTGCGAAACCCGCACGCACATCGGAGGATCGATTGCCGCTCACCCCGGTGTTGACAAGGACGTGGTTGAACAAGGAAAGCTCACCACGGATGCGCTCGGCGCAGTGTTCGACGTAACTTCGATGACCGTCGGTGTGCGTCAATCCCTGAGTGATGCTGTCGCCGGTGAAGACCCACCGTATCGGCGTCGAGGAGTCTACGAGCAAAGTCTCCAGCCGAATCCGTTCAGCGGTCCTGGATTTCAGAGCCTTCGACGTCGGGGTCACACCCTCGACCTTTCGGCGCCCGATACTGCCGCTGCGAACGTCGACGTGATGAACGCCGGATCCGTGATTGCGGTTCCGACAACCACCGAGTCTGCACCCAGGGCGATGGCGCGTGCCGCATCCTCCGGGCTGTGGTATCGCCCCTCGGCAATGAGGACTGCATCTGGAAGTGCCTGCCGCAGTTCCGAGATCAGCTCCAGGTCCGGGCCGGCCAGCCGTCGGCTGTTCTCGGTGTATCCCGCCAGTGTGCTGGAGATGATGTCGGCGCCCGACGCGGCGGCAGCGACGCCGTCCTCGAGTGTTCCACAGTCGGCCATGACGAGGCCGCCGCGATCATGGACCGCGTCGACGGTGTCGGCAAAGGTCAGCCCATCCGGACGAGGTCGCAGCGTGGCGTCGGCAGCCACGATCTGCGCACCCGAATCCACGACTTCGAGGGCTGATTCCCTTGTCGGCGTGATGAACACGCCCTCCGAGCCGATCTTCGTCAAACCGATCACCGGTACCTTCACTGCCGACACGACTGCGGCGACATCCGGGGTTCCGCCCACACCGCCGCAGCGGATAGCCACCGCTCCCCCGTCGACCGCAGCGCGGGCCATCCTCTCGATGGTCCCGGTGTCGCGCAGGGCATGGCCGTGTCCGGCCTGACAGGACACGATCAGCTTCCCGCTGATGATCGTGAGCAATTCTTCGACAGTCACGGTGTTACCTCGATTCGTGTTGCGGCGGCCAGGAGCGCAGCGCCGACGAGCGGCGCATCGGTCCCCAAACGGGCAGGAAGAATGGCGGTTTCGGCAATGGGGCCCATCGCTTCCACCCGGAAAGCGGACGTCAGCGGAGACAGGAGGTCGGCTCCGATCTGGGCTGCGCCGCCGCCGATGACGATCACCTCGGGATCGAATGCAGTCGCGATGCCGGCCAGGACGCGGCCCAGCAGAGTACCGGCGTCGGAGACCACGGCACGGGCGATCGGATCGCCCGAGTGCATGAGCGCCACCACTGCCTGTAACGGTTGAGTGGGCACACCCGCCCGCGCTGCGTACTCGGCTGCCATCGCCGGGCCAGACGCGACTGCCTCGAGGTGATCGGTTCTGCCGCAACCGCAACCTATCGCCCCGGAGACCGGAACCAACAGATGCGCGAGTTCGCCGGCTGTTCCGTGGGCACCGTGGTACAGCTGACCGCCCACGGTCAACGCGCCACCGATTCCGGTACCGATCGAGACGAACAGTGCAGAGGTTCGACCGCGTCCGGCGCCGATCATGTTCTCGCCGTGGGCCATCGCGCGCACGTCGTTGTCCACCGTCACCGGTAGGCCTGAGTGTGCCTCGAGTTCTCCGCGAACCTCGGCGCCACTCCATCCGGACAGAATGTCGGAGGCGAAGACGACGCGGCCACGCACCCGATCGATGATTCCCGGTGCACCGACTCCGATTCCGGCTACCGTGTGATTCGCCCTCAGACGGTCGATCAACGCGGTAGCGGTCCCGAGAACGGCTTCCCTACCCGCCGTCGGTGTTGCCGCACGAACGGTGTCGATCACGTCTCCGTCGGACGTCACCACCGCGGCAGCCACTTTGGTGCCGCCGATGTCGATACCGATCCATCGCTTCTGCCCAGATGTCATGTCAGAGGAGCCCGGCCTGTTCCAGAACGACCTTGATCGTTGCGGTCTCGGACTCGTCGAGCGAGAGCATCGGCGCGCACATCGTGTTGCCGGTGATGACGCCGCGCAGGGCCAGAGCCGTCTTGAACGCGCCCAGACCCGCGGCACCGGCACTGACGCGACCCGGTGTCGGCGCCTCGACGATGGAGAACAGATCGGTGAGTCGATCCTGCTCGGCCTTCGCTGCGGCCCAGTCTCCTGCCTGCGCAGCGCGCCACAGTCGTACGTAGCCGTGCGGGTCCACGTTGGCCAGGCCGGGCACTGCGCCCGAAGCACCCATCAGCAGGCATCCGTCGACGACTACCTCGTGCCCGGTGAAGACGGCGAAGTTTTCGAGCCCGGCCGACTGACGGAGCAACATACGGAAACTGACGTCGTCGCCGCTCGAATCCTTCACGCCGGCGATGACTCCCTCGCGACCGAGCTCGACCAGCATTGCCGGGCTGAGCTTGCTGTGGACACGAACCGGGACGTCGTAGGCGAACAACGGAAGATCCACTGCGGCGTGGATGGAGCGGAAATGCGTTGCCGTCTCGGCTGCATCGGTGATCGCGTAGAACGGCGCCGTCGCGACGATGGCATCCGCACCAGCCTCGCGCGCCTGCTCGGCGACGGCGATGACCCGGTTGGTGGTCATGTCGTTCACTCCGACGAGGACCGGTACCTGGCCGCCGACGTGACCGATGGCCGTCTGCACCACCTGGGCGCGCTGAGCGTCGGTGAGGTAACCGACCTCACCCGAGGAACCGAGGACGAACAAGCCGTCGACTCCGGCTTCGATCTGCAGTGAGAGCAGGCGTTCGAGCGACGTGGTGTCGACCTCGCCCTCGAGCGTCAGTGGTGTGACGATCGGCGGGACGATTCCGCTGAAGGTGGTGGTTTCCGTGCTCATGGAGTCTCCATTTGTTGGTTGTCGGATTGAGTTGTGGGTGCGGCTGTCAGGGAGAAACGGAGACCGGCTGACCGCTCGAGGCGGACAGATAGGCAGCATCGATCACGCGCATCGACGCGCGGGCGTCTGCCACGGTGTAGTCGGGTTCGGTCCGTGTGGGAAGTCGATCGAGCACGTGAGAGAGAAAGCTCGACACCGCGTTGTCCGAACCGAAGCCGCCGATGGGTAGTGCGGTCACGTCTCCCGAGGCCGCGAAGTGGGTCACCGCGGGTTTGTCGTCGTCGGAACTCGCGTATCCGTGGGATCCGAGGACGCGAACCGTCGCGGTATTCGCGCCGAAACCCGGTGCTGCGGGGATTCTTCCGACGGTCACCGTCGCGGTGACGCCGTTTTCCAGGGCGAGCGAGATCAACGCCGTGTCTTCGACTCCGAACTGCTGGTGGGCCCCGCCGTAGAGTGTGCTCGTCTCGGCGTACACCTCGGTGACGTCCAGGCCGGTGAGGTATCGGAGGTAGTCGGCGGCGTAACCGGCGAAGTTCACTACTTCTCCCCCGCCGGAAAGCGCGGGATCCACCACCAGTTCGGGACGCTCGACAGACGTCGCGAAATGTGTTCCGCTTGCGAGGAACTCGATGTCGACGTGGCGCGGCAGTCCGAGATTTCCGGCGTCGATCCATCGGCGCAGTCGCCGGAGCGCAGGTGAATGAGTGCGGTTCACCACCGTGCAGATTCGCCCGTTCGACCGTGCAGCTTCCTCGACCGCCGCGGCCTCCGACTCGTCGATACCCACCGGCTTGTCCACCAGGACGTCGAGTCCCGCGTTCAGTGCGGAAATCGCAAGCCGTGCATGCCTGGTCGGCTCACTGCAGATGATCGCCAGGTCTATCCGTTCGGGGTCGAGCAGCTCGCCGAGTTCGTCGATCCACTCGATGTCTGCGGCCTTTGCCATCGCGATTCCGTCCTCACGAATCCAATCGGGGACCGAGGATTCGTCGGAGGCCCCGACCAGGCTCACTCGAGGATCGGATCGCAACAGGTCCGCATAGGAGCCGGCATGCCTGACGCCGCTGACAAATCCGACGCGGATCGAACCGGTGCCGGTCATTGGTTTTCTCCGATCGAGACAGCGCGGCCGGTGTCGAGCGATTGCTGGGCAGCGATGGCAGTCGCGAGAGCTGCACGCACCTGCCAGTTCTCGACTATCGGGCTCGCGGAACCGTCGAGAGTGGCGATCCAGTGACGCATCTGATGCGACATCGCGTCCTCGATCGACGACGGCGGCGCGTTGGTCGTGTCCGTCATCAGTCCCGGGTCGTCGCCGGTGTCGTGCGCGAGCGTGCCGGAAGTCCCCGACACCACGATCCGACGCACCATCTTTCCCGATTGTGGTAGCGCGTAGGCCAATTCGATCAGAGCCAGCGATCCGTCCTCGAAGCGAACGGTCAGATGGAAGCTGTCGTGCACGGGCATCCCCGCCGCGAAGGTGGGGAAACTACGAGCGAACACACGGGTCGGACGACGACCGATCAGCCACGTCACCAGATCGAGTGCGTGGGTTCCGTTGTGAACGGGGTGACCACCCGAACGTTCCTTGTCGTGTTGCCAGCCTCGCCAGCCCCCTGGCCAGACATGGCCGGTGTACCAACTGAGATGGATCAACCGGGGGTCGCCGATGGCACCTTGTGCAACCGAGTTTCCGATCGAGGTGATCGACGGCTGGAATCGTACGGTCTGTCCGACCATCAGTGAGGTGCCGTTACCTTCGGTGGCCTCGACCATGGCGTCGAAGTCCGCGACTGTCAGCGCGGCCGGCTTCTCCACGTGCACATGCTTTCCCGCGCGGCCCGCGGCTATCGTCACGGGTGCGTGGTCGGGAGTGGCCCCGACGACGTTGACCGCCTGCACGCTCGGGTCGGCGAGAATCTTCGCCAGATCGGTACTGGCCTTCACGCCCGGCGCCAACGCCGCAACCGATGCGGCCCGGTCCAAGTCACTGCCGAATACGTAGGCGACTTCGACCGACGGGATGCGCGCCAAGGCGCTGACGTGGTCCCGCGCGATTCCGCCGCTACCGATGACGGCTACACGCACCGTCACTTGGCACTTCCCGAGAGCGCTGCCGGTTCGCCGCCACCGAGTCGCACCTGTTCGGCGACGACGAGTGCGCGTTCACGTGCGTACGTCAACGGCGAGTCGGGATCAGCCTTGCCGTCGAGAACTGCTGCCATCTCGTCGATTTCGTGACGAATCGCAGCCTGCATCCACAGCGAGGATCCTCCGTTGCCCGAGTTGTACTTCTGCGTCCTGCTCGCAGCGTCGATCAACGATTGGTTCTCGGCGTCGACGTCGAAGATCGGCCACGACTCTACGACCTGTCCCCCGCGCAGTCGGCTGACCCGGCCGGTGTGGAAGTCCGCGTGGACCGAACCTTCGGTGGCATCGACGGTCAGCTGCCACGACGAAGTGTGTGAACGCGTCGAGATGGTGTGTCTGCCGATCGCGCCGCCGGCGAACGACACCACTGTGTTGCGGAAGCCGTCGTCCGCGGTGGCGATGCTCGACACGGCAGTCACCTCGCCGCCGAGCCAGCACATCAGGTCCAGTTCGTGAATTTCGTGAGTCAGTTCTCCACCCGTTCGGCTCTTGTCGAGCTTCCACCACTGTGGATCTGCGCCGTCGGTGTCGATCCAGCGTGAGCGAGACGTTTCGATCGCAGCGACCTCGCCGAGCTCCCCCGACGCCAGCAGGTCCGCCAGACGTCGTACACCCGGCATCATCCGCATGATGTGCCCGACCATCAACGGCGAACCGCTCGCGTCGGCGCTCGCGATCATGTTCTGCGCATCGACCAGTTCGACGGCGAGTGGCTTCTCGACAAAAACTGCCGTGCCGTGTTCGAGCGCCGCGATGGCAGGTTCGGCGTGCGCGTGATTGGGCGTCGCGACGACAACGAGGGCCAACTCCGGGTGAGCGGCCACCGCGTCGTGATCGTCTGTCGGGGTTGCCGAGAACTCTGCGGCGACGTCCTTGGCCCGCTCGAAGTCACGGTCGCACAGCATCGTCAGTTCGAAACGTGGATGGGCAGCCAGCTCGCGAGCGAGGGAACTACCGAAGAATCCGCAACCGACCACACCGACTTTGTATCGGGTCATGAAGTCTCCAAAGATTGGATGAGGGATGTCCTATGTTATACGGCCAGCGTCATCGCTCGTCAATTCGACGCCGGTAACACAGTCTTCATCTATGCAGGTGAGCGCACTATTTTCGGCTCGAAACCGGCGAAACGTCGAAGTTCGGCGCCGCCAGTTCCGAAGATTCTCTAGACGCTTTCTGATCCACAATGTAAGTTACGCAACATCGGACGTCGAACATAGGACATCCCCTATCCACTCCCTTGATGTCCCGCTCCCCGCCTTGGAGGCCGCCTTGAAGAACGAACGACCGCTGAGCTCCGCGTTCACCCGCCGAGACCTGTTCCGGTACACCGGGCTACTGGGAGCTGCAGCAGGTATCACCGCGACTCTCGCGGCCTGTGGCGGCGGGCCGTCGTCGACCTCGGTTGTCGGCGGTTCCGCGAGCACCGGCGATCTGACCACCGCCATCGGATACGGCAACGACCAGAGCTTCGACCCGATGCAGACTGCATCCGGTTTCCTCATGGCAGCGGTCAACCACGTCTACGAGGGACTGCTCGAAAACGATCCAGGCACCGGTGAGACGTATGCGGCGCTCGCACAGGCCGTCCCGACCGACGCCACCGCCTCGAGCTGGACCATGAAAATCCGCGAGGGAGCAACCTGGCACGACGGCACTCCGGTCACCTCGGACGACGTCGTCTTCACCTTCGATCGCATCCTCGATCCACAGCAGAACGTACTGATCCGCTCCTTCTTCTCCTCCTGGCTGCAGTCCGTCACCAAGGTCGACGACCAAACGGTGACCCTGAACTTCAACTACCCGTTCAGCGCTGCCGCACAGCGTCTCTCGATCGCCAAGATCATGCCCAAGCACGTCTTCGACGGCCACTGGGACGAGGCCAAGTCCGGAACGCTGGTCGTCGGTTCCGGTCCGTACAAGCTCAAGAGCCACACCCCCAAGAGCAACACAGCTTTCGAGGCCTTCGAGGCGTACAACGGGCCGCGTCCGGCCAACTTCGCGACCATGAACTGGCTCTCCATCGTCGACACCTCCTCACGCATCGCGCGCGTCTCGGGCAACAATGCCGGTGCACAACTCGCCGACAACATCCCCGTCGCCAACGTCCCCACTCTGACCTCCGGTGGGCGCACCGTCGAGGGCAACCCGGGCATGAACCTCATGTACCTGCTCTTCGACACGACTCAGGCACCGTTCGACGACGTTCGTGTTCGCCAGGCGATGTTCTATGCGATCAACACCCCGAAGATGATCGAGATCGCCCTCGGCGGCAAGGCAGCACCGGCCACGAGCTACCTGTACGAGCGCAACCCCGACTACGCGCGAGCGTCCACCGTCTACTCGTACGATCCGGACAAGGCCCGCTCGCTCCTCGCTGCCGCCGGTGTCAGTGGCCTCGACCTGACGCTGCTCTCCACCAACGTCAGCTGGTTGGCCGACTGCTTGCCGACCATCAAAGAGTCTTGGGACGCAGTCGGATTCAACACGACACTCGAACCGCAGGACACCAGCGCCATGGTGAGCAAGCTCAACAGCGGCCAGAAGTTCCAGATCGCCGCCGGTACGTCCAACCCGCAGGCATTCGGCAGCGACGTCGACCTTCTCGTCCGCTACACGTACAGCAAGGGCGGCTTGTGGACGAAGACCTACGCCAAGTGGGACGACACCCCCGAAGCGCAGAAGATCTACGCCACCATGGACGAAGCCACCCGCGAGACCGACCCGGCAAAGCGCAGCACCCTCGTGCAGTCGTACCTGAACCAGATCGCCGAAAATGCTGTCTACTACCCGGTTCTCCATCAGGAGCTCCTGACTGCGTGGGATCCGAAGAAGATCGCCGACGTCACTCCGCTGCCGTACCCCGGCGTCAACCTGCTTCAGGCGAAGCCGGCCTGATACCCGCCCGCTCGGCCGTTTCCCACAACTGAGAGATCCCCCGATGGCAAGAGTCCTCCCCATGCTGATCAGGCGATTACTGATACTGATCCCCCTGATCCTCGGCATCATCGCGTTCGTCTTCATCGTGATGCAGTTCGCGCCCACCGATCCCGCAACCGCGGCGTTCAACGGTGGCAACCCGACTGCGGAACAGTTGCAGCAGTTCAAGGAAGAGAACGGACTGCTCGATCCGCTTCCGCTGCAATACGTTCACTTCGTGACCGATCTGGTCAGCGGCAACATGGGTGACAGTCTGATTTCCGGTACCCCGGTGTTGGATTCGATCTCCACCGCTCTGCCACTGACCATTCAGCTCACGGTTCTCGGACTGGTGATCGCCATCGTGCTCTCGCTGATCTTCGGCGTCACCAGCGCACTGTTCCGCGATCGTTGGCCGGATCAGGTCATCCGAGTGATCTCCCTCGGCGGTGTGGCGGCACCGTCATTCTGGTTGGCACTGCTGATGATTCAGTACCTTGCTGTCCAACTCGGATGGTTCCCTACCGGTGGCTACGTCAATCCGAGCGACTCCGTCAGCGACTGGCTCTGGTACATGGCGCTCCCGGCGCTGTCCCTGTCACTGCCCGTCGCAGCACAACTCACGCGCATCATCCGCACGTCGATGGTCGAGGAGTTGGACAAGGACTACGTCCGGACCGCGATCGGCAGCGGCCTGCCCTATCACGTGGTGATCGGACGGAATGTGTTGCGTAACGCGCTGATCAACCCGCTCACCGTCCTGGGCCTCCGTGTCGGTTACCTCCTCGGTGGCGCTGTGGTCATCGAGCAGATCTTCGGCCTGCCCGGCATGGGTCAGCTCATGATCAACGGCGTCACCAACGGTGACCCCGCAGTCGTTCAGGGAGTTGTCATCGTCATCGCGGTCGGCTTCGTCGTCGTCAACCTCGCCGTCGACATCCTCTACCTGCTCGTCAATCCACGACTTCGGAGCGCAGCATGATGAGAAGAAAACTCACCGAGAAGCTTTCGCGACCCGGCATCACCTTTTCTCGCTTCCCCCTCTCGGCCTGGCTGTCGATGGCGGTTCTCGCGATCATCGTGCTCGCCTGCCTCTTCGCGCCGCTGATCACGCAGTACACCCCGCTCGAACAGGCGGTGGGTACCGCGGGCCCCAGCGCCGACCACTGGTTCGGTCAGGACAGTCTCGGTCGAGATCTGTTCAGCCGCTTGCTCTACGGCGGACGCTGGTCGCTGACCATCGGTCTCGGTTCCACCTTCCTCGCACTGTGCGCCGGCGCTCTCATCGGATCGGTGGCCGCAACGAGCCGAAAAGGCGTCGACGAGACCATCATGCGTGTGCTCGACGTGGTCATGGCGTTCCCGGGCATTGCGCTCGCTGCCGTACTCGTCGCGGCCTTCGGTGGTTCGATCCCGGTTCTGATCGTCACTATCGCGTTCCTCTACACACCGATGGTGGCTCGCGTCGTTCGCGCGAACGTTCTCGCTCAGTACGGTGAGGACTACGTCGCGGCCGAAAAGGTCATCGGCGCAAGAACTTCACACATCGTCGTCAAGCACGTCGTAGCCAACTGTGCTGCGCCCGTTCTCGTCTTCTGCACTGTCATGGTCGCCGACGCCATCGTGCTCGAGGCCAGCCTGTCGTTCATCGGAGCAGGTGTCCGTCCCCCGGATCCGTCGTGGGGATCGGTGATCGCCGACGGCAAGAACATGGTCCTTCTCGGTGGTTGGTGGGCAACGGTGTTCCCCGGTCTGCTGATTCTTCTGACGGTGCTATCCCTCAACGTGCTCGCCGAGGGCCTGACGGACGCGATGGCCGATCCGAGTCTGAAGAAGACCAAGAAGACGCCCTCCGCACTCCAAGCAGCGCAGACCGCCGCAGCGGAGGAGACCTCCAACGAACTCATTCTGGAGGACGAAGCCGCATCGGTCGCCAACACTCCGGAGTTGATCGACGACTTCGCCGACCCGAGCGTCGTGAAAGATGTCCTGAAACCGGCCGCCGAGCCGACTCCTCTCGAAACTCACCTGAAGATCCTGGCGGAAACCGAGCGATCTCGGTCCGATCGTCTTGTGTACGAGGGCGATGCCGCACCACTCCTCGAGGTCCGCAATCTCACGATCCGGTTCCCGGAACGCTACGGAGACACCGCGATCGTCGACAACGTGAGCTTCACCGTCCGTCCGAACGAGACGATGGCGCTCGTCGGCGAGTCCGGTTGCGGAAAATCGCTCACGTCGCTGGCGATCATGGGTCTGCTACCCAAGACGGCAGTGGTGACCGGCGAGATCCTGTTCGACGGAGTCAACGTCCTCGAGCTGAACAACCGAGAGCGAAACAAGCTGCGCGGGCACGACATGGCCATGATCTACCAGGACGCGCTGAGTTCACTGAATCCGGCGATGCTGATCCGCGCGCAGTTCAAGCAGCTCACCAAGCGCGGCGGTACCCGCACAGCCGAGGAACTGCTCGAACTCGTCGGACTCGATCCGGTGCGCACTCTCTCCAGCTACCCACACGAGCTTTCCGGTGGTCAGCGTCAGCGCGTTCTGATCGCCATGTCGCTCACCCGCAGTCCGCGGTTGATCGTCGCGGACGAGCCCACCACCGCTCTCGACGTCACCGTCCAGGCCCAGGTCGTGGACTTGCTCAACGATCTTCGGGAAAAGCTGGGATTTGCAATGGTCTTCGTCAGCCACGACCTGGCACTCGTAGCCTCCCTGGCCCACAAGATCACGGTGATGTACGCCGGTCAGGTCGTCGAGTCGGCGCCCACGAGTGATCTGCTCGTCGATCCCCGCCACGAATACACCCAGGGCCTTCTCGGTGCCGTTCTCTCTATCGAGGACGAAGCGCCGCGACTGCATCAGATTCAGGGAACTGTTCCCTCGCCCGGAAACTTCGCGGCGGGTGACCGTTTCGCCGAGCGTTCCACTCGCCCGGACTCCGACCCCCTCCGTAAGCCGGAGATGGTCCGGGTCGACGGGACCGAGCATTGGTTCGCCAACCAGTCCGCGACTCCCGTACGTACAGAATCGGAATTGGAGAGCGTGCGATGACTACAGCTGAAGCACCCATCCTGGAACTGAAGAACATTCACGTCGTCCACAAGACCCGTTCGGGATCACTGTTCAAACCCGGCACGGTTCACGCGGTCAACGATGTCAGTATCGACGTACGACGAGGGACGACGATCGGCATCGTGGGCGAGTCGGGTTGTGGCAAGTCCACTCTGGCCAAAGTCATGGTCGGACTGCAGAAACCGACGTCGGGCGACGTGGTCTTTCGCGGCCGAAGCGCTCTGACCCGGTCGGCCGGCGTGCGCAAGGAGTTCGGCCGGGCGATTTCGATCGTCTTCCAGGATCCGGCTACCGCGCTCAATCCCCGAATGACGGTGGCCGACATCCTCACCGATCCACTCGACGTCCACGGCATCGGCAACCGCGCGAGCCGGACCGCCCGAGTTCGCGAGCTGGTCGGTTTGGTCGGACTCCCCCAATCTGCGCTCGAAGTCATCCCGAGCCAGATCTCCGGCGGTCAGCGGCAACGTGTCGCGATCGCGCGTGCACTCGCGCTCGAACCTGACGTCATCGTGGCCGACGAGCCGACGTCGGCGCTCGACGTCTCGGTGCGAGCGCAGATCCTGAATCTGCTCAGCGACATCAAGGCTCGGTTGGGGCTCGGCATGGTGTTCATCTCGCACGACATACAGACGGTGCGGTACGTCTCCGACACCATCGTCGTCATGAACGCCGGGCGGATCGTCGAGCAGGGAACGGCCCAGGAAGTATTCGACAACCCGTCGGATGCGTACACGGCCAAACTGCTGGGTGCGGCGCCCAGCCTCCTGCAACGCACCGTTGACGTGGGTTGACCAATGGAGCGGATGACCGGACATAGGATGAAGGACGTTCGTATCAGAAAAGGGGAATCGATGTCTGTCCGGAGTGGCACACAGGGCGCTCGTTTCAGCGCGCAAAACCGCATGCGCGCACTTCAGACGGACATCATGAACTTGATCCTCGAACGCAGGCTCTCCCCCGGCGACCCGATGCCCACCGAGGCCGAACTGTCCGAGGAATTGGGTATCGGCCGAAACACGCTCCGGGAGGCGCTCAAGGTTCTGCAGGCCTTGGGTGTCGTCGAGATCCGTCACGGCTTCGGAATGTTCGTCGCCCCTAGCAACTTCGACGCTCTCGCCGACGGCCTGACCTTCCGTGGCCGGTTGTCCTTGCAGGGCACCGGGCACGAGGCGATGGAACTGGTCGACATTCGTCAGGCACTCGAGACCGGACTGATCGGTGCGGCGATGGCCGAGATGACGTCGGCCGACCACGCCGACCTCGACGAACTCGTCACCGGCATGGAGGTCCGTGCCGCAGCCGGGAAGAACTTCTCCGACATCGACGCGACCTTCCACTCCCGCCTGTACTCCCCGCTGGACAACCAGGTCCTCGCTCAATTGATGGACGTCTTCTGGCAGGTGTACAGCGAGATCCAGCAGGCCATCGGGCATTCGGATACGCCACTGATCGACATCGCGTCGAAGCACCGTGCGATTCTCGACGCGATCCGTACGGGTGATGCAGTCGAGGCGGCGCACACTCTCGATGTGCACTTCGGTGGCCTGCGCGAGCGGATCGCCAGTCTCCATGCGTCGGAAGCGCAGTAATTTCGAAACACGTGATTTTGCTCCGCTGGCTCACCATCGCGCCCGTTCTTCCGGCAAAATTACGGGTATGAAGAACCCGAACCTGACGCCTTCGCGCGTTCTCGCAGTTGTCCTCGCTGCCGCCCTGGTCATTTTCGTGATCGCACGCCGCCGCGACGACGGCGCCCTCAGTCGCGGAGAATGGTTGTCGGACACCGTCGGACCGGACGACCTCGCCGGCTGAAACGACGTGTGCCCTCGGCCGAAACTCGGCCGAGGGCACACGCACGTGTCATCTACTACTTCATCGAATCCAGTCGGGTTCGCGCGTCTTCGAACCCGGACACCAGCTCTGCCATGACCTCGGCGACCGGGCGGATCTCGTTCATCCGTCCCACGATCTGACCGACGGGCATTGCCACAACTTCCGGGTTCTCCGATGCAGCGATTCTCTGATGAGCGTCGCTGACCAGAAGGTTCTGCAGCGGCATCGGCAATGGCGCCGGTGCTCCCGGGTTCGACCAGGCTTCCGTCCACTTGGTCTTGAGCAACCGAGCGGGCTTACCCGAGTAGATGCGCGAACGAACGGTGTCGGCCGACGTCGCGCCCAACAGTGCACGCTGAATAGCGGACGGGCCCTCGCCCGATGCACTGCCGAGTTTGTATTCGGACGTGGTGAGCCAGTACGAGCCCATCCACACTCCGGACGCACCGAGTGCAAGTGCGGCAGCCACCTGACGGCCGCTGCCTATACCGCCGGCAGCCAGTACGGCAGCTGAATCACCCAGTGCATCAACGATTTCCGGAACGAGAACCATCGATGCGATTTCGCCGGTGTGACCGCCGGCCTCGTAGCCCTGCGCGATCACGATGTCGACACCGTTCTCGACGTGACGACGTGCATGCTCGACGGCGCCGGCCAGCGCTGCTACCGGTACGCCCTTCTCGTGTGCCTGATCGATGACGTCCTTCGGCGGTGATCCCAGTGCATTCGCAATCAACGCAATCCGGTGTCCCAGAGCAACATCGACGTGTGACCGCGCCACCGAGTGAAGCCATCCCAGTACGCCGGTCGCATGCTCGACGTCGTCGGAAAGCGGCGGCACACCGAGCTCGTCGAGCGTGCGGTTGACGAAGGCGCGGTGCTCCTCCGGAATCAGCTTGTCGAGATCGACGGCGCCGCCCTCGGTCGGCACCTTGGCCGGCATGACGATGTCGACGCCGTACGGCTTACCGTCGGTGTTCTCGTCCATCCACGTCAGTGCGGCTTCGAGCTCTTCCGGGTCGTTGAACCGGACGCAACCGAGCACGCCCAGACCTCCCGCGCGGCTGATCGCGGCCGCGACGTGCTCGGAAGGAGTGAATCCGAAAATCGGGTATTCGATGCCGAACTTGTCGGCGAGATCCGAACGCATCAGGCTTCCACGCTTTCGTTTGCGGACGCCACAGGAGCGCCGTTTCCGTTGTGATCATCGGCCTCGCGCGATTCCGTTTCGGCCTTCGCCCAGCGGTAGTCGGGCTTGCCTGCCGGGTTGCGCTTGATCTGGTCCACGAACCACACGCTGCGCGGAACCTTGTATCCGGCAATCTCTTTGCGTGCTGCGGTGGCGATGTCGTGCAGCGTCGGCGACGTGCCTTCGCGTACCTGGACCACTGCGGCAACGCGCTGACCGAAGCGCTCGTCGGGGATACCGACCACCAGGACGTCGAAGATGTCCGGGTGCGCCTTCAAAGCGCCTTCGACCTCTTCCGGGTACACCTTCTCGCCGCCGCTGTTGATCGACACCGAACCGCGGCCGAGCATCGTGACCGTGCCGTCGGCTTCGACCTGCGCATAGTCGCCGGGGATCGAGTAGCGAACGCCGTTGATGGTGCGGAAGGTTTCGGCGGTCTTGACCTCGTCCTTGTAGTAGCCGAGCGGGATGTTGCCCTTGCGAGCGAGCATGCCGCGCTTGCCCGATCCGGGTTCGACCTCGTTGCCGTCGTCGTCGAGAACCGTTGTGGAGGCGTCGATCTTGACCGTCGGACCGCCAGCGTGCTTCTGCCCCTTGCTCAGCACGGCCAGTCCGCCGAAGCCGGTCTCGGATGCTCCGATGGAGTCCGTCAGCAGGCGGTTGGGCAACAGTTCGAGGAACTGCTCCTGGATACTCGGAGAGAAGAGTGCAGCACTGCTGGCCATCACGTAGAGCGTCGAAAGATCGTACGGCTCACCGGTCTCCGGGTTTCCGGCGATGAGTGCGTCGAGCATCGGACGGCCCATCGCGTCACCCGTGATGAAGATCAGGTTGACCTTGTGCTTGTCGATGTTCTGCCACACCTCGTGGGCGTCGAATTCCGGGTGCATCAAACAGGTTCCGCCGCCGAAGAGGCTGTGGAATACCGCCGACTGCGAACCGCCGTGAATCATCGGGGGGATCGGGTAGCGGATCATGCTCGGGTTGGCGGCGCCGACCTTCGCCATCTCGTACTCGTCCTCGACCGGAACTCCGGTGACGAAGTTGATGCCTCCGCCGAGAACACGCCACCAGTCCTCGTGACGCCACATGACGCCCTTGGGACTTCCGGTGGTGCCGCCGGTGTAGAGCATGAAGATGTCGTCGTTGCTGCGCTCTTCGAAATCACGCTCACCCGAACTCTGCGCGAGTGCGTCCTCGTAGCCGATGCCGAAAGCACTGAAGTCCAGATCGGTGCCGTCCTCGACCACGATGACGGACTTGACCTTGGGAGTGTTCGGCAGGACGTTCGCGACCTTGTCCGAGTAGCGGCGCTCGTGAATGAGCGCAACCATGTCGGAGTTGTCGAAGATGTACTGCAACTCGTTCTCGACGTACCGGTAGTTGATGTTGACCATCACGGCCCGGATCTTGAAAACCGCGACCATGGCCTCGATCGCCTCGATGACGTTCCGGCAGTAGATGCCGACCTTGTCACCCGGCTGAACGCCATGTTCACGCAGGTAGTGGCCGAGGCGGTTTGCTCGGTCCTCCAACTGTGCATAAGTCATCTCGCGGTTGTCCGAGACCAGCGCAACGCGGTCCGGAACGAGGTCGATTGCGTGCTCTACGAAGTCTGCGATGTTAAGGGCCACGAGTTCAAAGTAGAACGTGTTACCGTTTCTGGCAAGACCCAATTTGAGAGCCAGCTCACAGACCCGCCAGGAGCCATCAGTGTCCACTTCGACGACCGAAAAATCAGACATTTCGGAAACCGCGCCGCATTGCCTCGTGGAGAAGCGTGGCCACGTTCTCATCGTGACCATGAATCGCCCCGAGCGTAAGAACGCCATCACCGGCGAGATGATGGCGATCATGGTCGACGCCTGGGATCAGGTCGACAACGACCCCGAAATCCGTGTCGCCATCCTCACCGGTGCGGGCGGCGACTTCTGCGCCGGCGCCGACCTCAAGAACATGTCCGCCAAGCCGCCGGGAGATTCCTTCGCGGGCGGTGGCGTCGACATGTCCAAGATCGAAGGCCTCCTCAAGGGCCGTCGGTTGACCAAGCCACTGATCGCCGCCGTCGAGGGTGCAGCTATCGCCGGCGGAACCGAAATCCTGCAGGGCACCGACATCCGCGTCGCGGGTGAGAGCGCCAAGTTCGGCGTCTCCGAAGCCAAGTGGGGGCTCTTCCCGCTCGGCGGTTCCGCAGTGCGTCTGGTGCGACAGATTCCGTACACGATCGCGGCGGACATCCTGCTCACAGGTCGTCACATCAAGGCTCCCGAGGCCAAGGAGATCGGGCTCATCGGCCACGTGGTCCCGGACGGCCAGGCCCTCGACAAGGCGCTGGAGCTCGCGGACCTGATCAGTGCCAACGGCCCTCTCGCCGTGCAGGCGATTCTCAAGACCATCCGCGACACCGAGGGCATGCATGAGGAAGAGGCCTTCCAGATCGACGCACAGCTGGGCATGAAGGTGTTCATGAGCGCCGACGCCAAGGAGGGCCCGCGGGCTTTCGGTGAGAAGCGGGCGCCCCAGTTCAAGGGTGTCTGACCCACCCCTGTCTGAGCCACCCCCGTCTGACCGACCCCCGCCTGAGCCCCCTTTCCTGTCCGCTCTCGGTCCCACCCACCCCCTTTTCGAGCGAACGTACCTTTCGGCGCCTTCAGTGCGCCGAAAGGCACTTTCGCTCAGCCGGTTTCGTCCAATTTCACCCATCTCGACCTCGCGAACACCTGCGGCCGGGGACGTGACTGCGCCAATCTGTAGTGCGCACGCAGGTCCTCGATCACGCGATCAGGGTCCGTTCGCAGTGCACTGGGCACCGTCGGCAACACGATGATTCCCGCATTCTGCATACGCGTCCGACGCTCCACCGTGCGCTTGTAGTCCGTCGGCGCGGCATGCCATTCCAAGGAGTCGATGTCCCACGCGAAGGCAACCGAATCGATCCATCCGTCCGGAACTGCGATGAAGTCCCCGTTGGCATCCCGGATCTCATGGTTGAACAACATTTCCGGCAGCCCGCTCCGCTGCCACAATTTTCGCGCGTGAACCTCCGGAACCGAGTGGACGTTCGCGTTCACTTCGCGCAACACGACCCGAGGTAGCGCGGAACCCCGACTGCTACCCGCTTCGAGTTCCTTCGCAAGTTCGCGCACCGAGACATCGCCGCGCTGAACAGCCTCAGCGATGAGTGCCCGTGTGGGATCGAGCGCCTTGTACCGCCTCGCAGCGTCGAGTAACGCTCGCGGCAGCGGAGCACAGCGCAGACCGTTCCGAATCTCCGGCTCGGGCAGTCGAACAGTGCGCTCCACCGTGACGAACCCAACCGATTGAACTCGACGGTCGATGGGGATGAGCACCTGCACATCCCCCGAGTGCGTTCGATATCCGTACTCCGACATGGCTGATCGCCCGGTCAGCAGGGAATCGTCACCGCTCAACATGAGCGCAGCGATCGAGCGTTGACGTGGCGTCGGTTGACCGTTTCTGAGCAGAATGACCCCCGGCAATATGCGCTGCCACGGTCCACCTACCCGACACCGGGTGTGCACTGCGGAGTTGGACACGCCCAATCGCGCCAACTCCGCCGTTCGGATCACTCCGCTTCGACTGACGCGGTAAATCGCGTCCAGATCATCGCCCCACGTTCCTCGCCGCATGGTTGCAGCATGACTCGAGCATCAGCGCGGGCCCCGGCGGCGAACTGGGGTTTCGGTGCGCCTGTGGATAACTTTGGGCGAGCGAAAGGTACGTTCAGCGCCTCAGATGCGCTGAACGTGCCGTTCGCTCGAAGAAAAAGGGGGGTACCGCTCGAAAATGGGGGGTGCCCCGCTCAACCACCCACCGCGGCCGCGAGCTCTCGCACATGGTCGGCGTCGCGGCAGGTCACCAGCAGCATCGTGACTCCGGCTTCCTCCCAACGCTTCACGTCTGCGCGCACCTCGTCGACGTTGCCGATGATCATGGTCTCGGTGACCATCTCGTCGGGGACGACGGCAGCAGCTTCGTCCTTGCGGCCCGACATGAAGAGGCGACCGATCTCGTCGACCTCCTTCTCGTAGCCCATCCGCTTGTAGACCTGCGCGTGAAAGTTCAACTCCGGGGCGCCCATTCCGCCGACGTAGAGGGCGGTCATCGGCTTGAGAGCGGCGATGGCAGCGGCGCGATCGTCAGTCACGATGACCTGGCACGTGGCGGCCACCTCGAAATCTTCGCGACTACGACGGGCCCCGGCGCGAGCGAAGCCTTCGTCGAGCCACTTGTTGTACATCGGGGCCAGGCGCGGGGTGTAGTAGATCGCCAGCCAGCCGTCGGCGATTTCACCGGCGAGCGCGACGTTCTTCGGCCCTTCGGCGCCGAGCCAGATCGGGATGTCCGCACGCAGCGGGTGCGTAATGGGCTTGAGCGGCTTGCCAAGTCCCGAACTGCCCGGTCCCGCATACGGCAGAGGGTAGTGGGGACCGGGACTGGTGACGGGCGCTTCACGGGCGAGGACCTGGCGCACGATCGAGACGTATTCGCGGGTGCGCGCGAGCGGCTTCTCGAACGGCTGGCCGTACCAACCTTCGACGACCTGCGGTCCGGATACGCCGAGCCCGAGGATCGTTCGCCCACCGTTGAGGTGATCGAGAGTGAGCGCGTGCATGGCACAGCTGGTCGGTGTTCGCGCCGAAATCTGTACGACGGAGGTCCCGAGACGGACGTTCTCGGTGCGCGATCCCCACCAGGCGAGCGGGGTGAAAGCGTCCGAGCCCCACGACTCCGCCGCGAAGACCGCGTCGAATCCGGCGCCTTCCGCGACCTCGATCAGTTCCGGGGCGTTTGCCGGCGGCTGTGCGCCCCAGTATCCGAGTTGCAACCCAAGCTTCATCGCAGGCCTCCACATTGCCGGTGATCAGAAGTGACTCTTGCCACAATCTCTAGAACCTGTTCTACTCGATCTTGTGACCATCGGAAAGAGCGGGGTGGCCGACAAGCCCCTGAGCGCACCATTGAATCTCCATTTCGACTACACCAGATCGACGGGACCGACCATCGGCGCGTTCGTGACTGCCCTGCGTGATCGCAAGGTGATCGGCGCACGCGGGTCGAACGGTCGTGTCTTCGTGCCGCCACCGGAATTCGATCCGGACACGGCCGAGCCACTGACCGACTTCGTCGGAGTCTCCGACGGCGGAACGGTAGTGAGTTGGACGTGGATGCCCGAACCCATCGAGGGTCAACCCCTGACGAAGCCTTTCGCGTGGGCCCTGATCAAGCTCGACGGCGCGGACACGTCCATGCTCCACGCGGTCGACGTCGACTCCCCCGACGACATCAGCACCGGCCTGCGGGTTCGTGCTCGCTGGGCGTCGGAGCGGATCGGGCAGATCAAGGACATCGAGTGCTTCGAACCAGGTGAGAGCGAAAATGGAATCGCGACAGTCGATTCCAGCGCCGATCCTGTCACCATGATCACGACGCCTGTCGATCTGCACTTCATGCATTCCGCTTCGGCCGAGGAGAGTTTCTACCTCCGCGGTCTCGCAGAAGGCAAGCTCATCGGTGGTCGCAGCGGACCCGAAGACAAGATCTACATCCCACCGCGCGGCGCGAATCCCACCAACGGGAAGCCGACGAGCGAGCAGATCGAACTGCCGGACAAGGGAATTGTCACCACCTTCTGCATCGTCAACGTCCCGTTCCTCGGGCAGCGAATCAAACCGCCCTACGTGGCCGCCTACGTGCTTCTCGACGGGGCTGACATTCCGTTCCTGCACTTGATTCTCGAATGTGATGCCGCGGACGTACGGATGGGCATGCGCGTCGAAGCCAAGTGGAAGCCTCGCGAAGAGTGGGGTTACACCCTCGAGAACATCGAATACTTCCGGCCGACAGGTGAACCCGACGCCGAGTACTCCACCTTCCAACACCACCTGTGAGGCTCCTGAAATGACTTCTGCAGACATCGCAGTCGTGGGCTTTGCTCAGGCACCCCACGTCCGCGAAACCAACGGCACCACCAACGGCGTCGAGATGCTCGTCCCGTGCTTCCAGCAGCTCTACAGCGATCTGGGAATCACCAAGTCAGACATCGGCTTCTGGTGCTCCGGATCTTCCGACTACCTGGCCGGACGAGCGTTCTCCTTCATCTCGGCCATCGACTCCATCGGAGCGGTCCCGCCGATCAACGAATCTCACGTCGAGATGGACGCCGCGTGGGCCTTCTACGAAGCGTGGATCAAGATCTTGACCGGTGAGGTCGAGACCGCGCTGGTGTACGGATTCGGCAAGTCCTCCGCCGGGCACCTGCGCAAGATCCTGTCCATGCAGCTCGATCCGTACCTCGTCACTCCGCTGTGGCCGGACTCCGTCTCGATCGCCGGACTTCAAGCCCGACTCGGACTCGACGCGGGTAAGTGGACGCACGAGGACATGGCGGAGGTTGCCGCTCGTAGCCGTCGTCACGCGCTGAGCAATCCGAAGGCTCAGCTCGCAGGCGAGGTCGACATCGAGGCCCTTCTCGCCAGCCCCTTCCTCGCAGATCCGTTGCGCGCACACGATTGTGCGCCCATCACCGACGGCGCGGCAGCAATCGTCCTGGCCTCGGGTAACCGCGCCCGCGATCTCTGCGAGCGGCCGGCGTGGATCACCGGACTCGAGCATCGCATCGACTCCCCCAACCTGGGTGCACGTGACCTGACCACCTCACCGTCCACTACGTCCGCAGCCAAGGCGGCAACGGGCGGCGAGGTCGGCAACATCGACGTCGCCGAACTGCACGCACCGTTCACTCACCAGGAATTGATCTTGAAGGAAGCGATCGGCCTGACCGACGCCACCACGATCAATCCGTCCGGCGGTCCGCTCAGCGGCAACCCACTGTTCGCCGGTGGTCTGGAACGAATCGGCCACGCCGCCAAGGCAATCTTCGACGGCCAGGCGAATCGCGCTCTGGCCCATGCAACAAGCGGCCCTGTGCTGCAGCAGAACCTGGTAGCAGTCTTGGAGGGACGGAACTGATGGCCGGAACGCCTCAACTCGCGGCCGTGCTCGGCACCGGCCAAACTCACTACGTCGCAAAGCGTCACGATGTCTCGATGGCGGGCTTGGTTCGTGAAGCCATTGACGCCGCGATGCTCGACGCCAACGTCGGCTGGGACGACATCGACGCCGTCGTCATCGGAAAGGCCCCCGACTTGTTCGAGGGTTCGATGATGCCCGAACTCGCCATGTCGGATGCTCTGGGCGCCAACGGAAAGCCGTTGCTGCGTGTTCACACTGCCGGCTCGGTGGGCGGTTCGACGGCTATCGTCGCCTCCAGCCTGGTCAAATCCGGTGTCCACAAGCGGGTTCTGACGGTTTCCTGGGAGAAGCAGTCCGAGTCGAACGCCATGTGGGCGCTGTCCGTACCGGTTCCGTTCAACATGCCCGTCGGCGCCGGTGCCGGTGGATACTTCGCCCCGCACGTCCGTTCGTACATTCGTCGATCGGGCGCACCGGAGCACATCGGCTACCTCGTCGCGGTGAAGGATCGGCTCAACGGCAGCCTCAATCCGTATGCGCACTTGCGGCAGCCGGACATCACTCTCGAATCGGTACAGGCATCTCAGATGCTCTGGGATCCGATCCGATACGACGAGACCTGCCCGTCCTCTGACGGCGCGTGCGCTCTGGTGATCGGCAACGAGGAAGCGGCCGCACAGGTCGAGGCCGAGGGTCGTTCGGTCGCGTGGATCCACGCGACGGCCATGCGCACCGAGCCGACCTTCTATGCCGGACGCGATCAGGTCAATCCGCAAGCCGGCCGTGACGCTGCAGCAGCACTGTGGAAGTCAGCGGGAATCACCGATCCGCTGAACGAGATCGACTGCGCCGAAATCTATGTCCCGTTCTCGTGGTTCGAGCCGATGTGGCTCGAGAACCTCGGCTTCGCGGAGGAAGGCCAGGGCTGGAAGCTGACCGAGGCAGGTGAAACCGCGATCGGCGGCAAGCTCCCGGTCAATGCCTCGGGCGGTGTTCTCTCCTCCAACCCGATCGGCGCCTCGGGCATGATCCGATTTGCCGAGTCGGCGATGCAGGTCATGCACCGCGCCGGCGATCACCAGGTAGCCGACGCGCGCAAGGCTCTCGGCCATGCCTACGGCGGTGGCTCGCAGTACTTCTCGATGTGGGTCGTCGGCTCCGAACGTCCCACCACGTAAGCAGCAGCACACACGCCGATCAGGAAGAGGCCGAAGATGAAGTACACCGTCGGGGTTGCCATGAACCCCTTGGACCAGTTAGCCGGTATCGCCAAAACTGCCGAGGAATGCGGCTTCTCGTCGATCGCTCTCCCCGATTCACTGTTCTTCATGGAAACACAGGCGGCGGATTACCCGTACACCCCGGACGGGTCTCGGATGTGGAATGCCGAGACCCCCTGGGTCGATCCGCTCATCGCCGCGGCTGCAATGGGCGCGGTGACCGAGAAGATCGAGTTCTACACCCAGGTGCTCAAGCTGGGTAGCCGCAATCCCGTCCTGCTCGCGCGGCAGGTCGGTTCGGTGGCGGCATTGACGAACAACCGTTTCGGCTTCGGCGTCGGAATCGGTTGGGCTCCGGAAGAGTTCGAGTGGTGCGGCGCTCCGTACAAGCGTCGGGGCGCACGTGTGGACGAGATGATCGACGTCCTCAAACTGATCCTCGGCGGCGGCATGGTCGAGTATCACGGTGAGTTCTTCGATTTCGATCGCCTGCAGATGAGCCCGGCCCCCACCAAGCCGGTTCCGTTCTACGTCGGCGGCCACACCGAGGTCGCACTCAAGCGTGCTGCGCGAGTCGGCGACGGTTGGACCTCGGCGATGATCAAGTTCGACGACCTGGTGGGTGTGATCGCACGACTACGCGAACTGCGCGCCGAGTACGGCCGCGAGAACGAGCCGTTCGAAATCCAGACGGTGTGCATCGACCGTTTCGGCAAGGACGGTTACGCAGAGCTCGAAGATGCCGGCGTCACGGACATCATTACCGTGCCTTGGGTTTTCGACGGAATCGGATTCGATGCCCCACTGGAGGCAAAGCAGGATTCGATGCGCAAATTCGCCGAGCAGTACATCAACTGAGGAGCCGCGATGACCGACGAACACCCCGCCCGCGTCGCGGGTAACGCTTCGCGCGCCGCAGCGAGTGGCAAGAACAAGGAAGCCTGGCTGGACCTCTTCGCCGAGGACGGTTGGGTGGAAGATCCGGTCGGGCCTTCGGGCTTCGATCCCGAAGGCAAAGGCCATCACGGGCGCGAAGCGATCTCCAAGTTCTACGACATGACGATCGCGAACGCGGACAAGCTCGAATTTCTGATCGACGATTCCCTGGTGTGCGGCAACGAGAACGTCAACATCGGCAAGATCCGAACCACCATCGGCGGCTCGATCATCGACGCCGAGGGCGTGTTCGTCTACCGGGTGAACGACGACGGCAAGATCGCGTCGCTTCGAGCATTCTGGGAAGTGGACCGTGCAATGAAGACGGCACGCAAAGCCTGAGAACCCACAGTACGAGCGCGGCCCCGGTCATCGACCGGGGCCGCGCTCGTCGTATTCGAATCAGCCCGTCGTACTTGCACCGAGAAGCTCGAAATGGTTTCCTGGTTCCCAACGTCGCGTGTCGATGACGGACTGCGTCAGGCATGGAGGCGTCGTACCGCAAGGGGTCACTCATGACCATTTCGTTCAATCACACCATCATCGCCGCAAAAGACCGACAAGAGTCTGCGTGGTTCTTCACTCACATGTTCGGCCTTCCAGGCCCGGTCGAAGCCGGCTACTTTCTCGGCGTTGAACTCGAGCACGGCGTGACGTTGGACTTCGCACAGGTGGAAGAAGGCGCCGAGGTTGCGTCTCAGCACTATGCTTTCCTCGTCTCCGAGGATGACTTCGACGGCATCTACCAGCGGATACAGGCGCTGAAACTGGATCACTGGGCCGATCCGCGCCAGTCGAGTACCGGCTTCAACACCAACGACGGTGGGCGTGGGGTCTACTTCCTCGACCCGTCGGGACATTTCCTGGAAGCCATCACCAAACCGTACGGCGGCTGAATTGGAGATTGAACTACAAACGGCGGCGCCTACGGGAGATGAGGGATCCCGCAGACGCCGCCGCAGTTCCAGGTTGCCAACAAGTGGCTCCCCGGAACGTCTACTGTAGTTCTGCGTGTTCGAGAGTGCAGAGGCAACTCCCGAAAACTTACACAGAACCTACTCGCCGGTTACCAGGTCAGTATATGTCCGGATCAGTGTTTGACCGGGCAGCCCGATGTCTTGTAATCAACCTGAAACTCTTTGATGCCGTTGAGCCAGCCCGAGCGAAGGCGTCGGGGATCCCCGAGCCTGGTGATGTCGGGTAGGTGATCGGCGATCGCATTGAAGATCAGATCGATTTCCAGACGGGCCAAGTTGGCGCCGATGCAGTAGTGCGCACCGGTGCCGCCGAATCCGAGGTGCGGATTGGGGTCACGCATGATGTCGAACTTCGTCGGGTTCTCGAAGACGTCCTCGTCGAAGTTGGCCGACGCGTACATCATCACGACGCGATCGCCCTTCTTGATCTTCTGTCCGCCGAGTTCGGTGTCTTCGAGCGCGGTGCGCTGGAAGGAAGTCACCGGGGTCGCCCAACGAACGATCTCGTCGGCCGCCGTCTTGGGGCGTTCCTTCTTGTACAGCTCCCACTGGTCGGGATTGTCGAGGAAGGCAACCATGCCGTGTGTGATGGCATTGCGGGTGGTCTCGTTACCCGCGACCGCAAGCAGGATCACGAAGAAGCCGAATTCCTCTGGGGAGAGCTCATTTCCGTCGATGTCAGCTTCGATGAGCTTGGTGACGATGTCATCGGCGGGACACTTCTTGCGCTGATCCGCCATCTGGTACGCGTATCCCAGAATCTCCATCGAGGCTGCCTGCGGGTCGATGTCGAACTCGGGATCGTCGTACGACGTCATCTGGTTGGACCAGTCGAAGAGCTTCATTCGATCTTCCTGCGGCACACCGAGAAGCTCGGCGATTGCCTGCAGCGGAAGTTCGGACGCGACCTGAACCACGAAGTCACCGGCACCGCCGGCAGCCGCGGTCGTGACGATCTTTTCGGCACGCTCGGTCAGTTCCTCGCGCAGGCTGTTGATGGCGCGCGGGGTGAATCCACGAGATACCAGCTTGCGCAGCTTGGTGTGCTCCGGAGCGTCCTTGTTGATGAGAATGAATCGCTGCATCTCGACGTTCTCACGCGGGATGTCGTCGGCGAAGCGAGGAATCGCAGTGTTTTCGTGGGTCGAGAAGATGTCGCTTCGCTGCGAAACTTCCTTGACCTCTTCATGACGGGTGACCACCCAGAAGCCCTCGTCCTGGAATCCACCGATTTCCGGGGGCTGCGGATTCCACCACACGGGGGCCGTCTTCCGGAGTTCGGCGAACTCCTCGAACGGCATGCGTTCCGCGTAGATGTCGGGGTCCGTGAAGTCGATTCCCTCGGGGAATGCGGGCTGTGCCACTGATGTCTCCTGCCCTAAGCCTTTTCATCACAGGGGTGATGGGGATCCGTGATGTGTAACACGTTCTACTCTCATTGAAACACAAGCCTGCTTACTAGGAAAGGAAACGTCGGCAGGTCTTGCTTCCCGCAGAGAACCTGTTCTACTTTTTCATTACAAGGAAAGGAGCCCGCTGTGGGCACACCAGTAATCGTCGAGGCTGTCCGTACACCGATCGGCAAGCGCGGAGGTTGGCTCGCCGGTCTGCACGCCGCCGAGATCCTCGGAGCTGCACAAAAGGGAGTTCTCGACCGGTCGGGAATCGACCCGTTGCTGATCGAGCAGGTGATCGGCGGCTGCGTCACCCAGGCCGGCGCTCAGTCCAACAACATCACGCGCACGGCCTGGCTGCACGCCGGACTTCCGTGGCAGACCGGCGCAACCACCGTGGACTGCCAGTGCGGTTCGGCCCAGCAGGCGAACCATCTGATCGCCGGTCTGATCGCCACCGGCGCCATCGACGCCGGTATCGCCTGCGGCATCGAAGCCATGAGCCAGGTTCCCCTCGGCGCCAACGTCGGCGATCAGGCCGGACCGCGCCGACCCGCGACGTGGGACATCGACATGCCCAACCAATTCGAAGCTGCAGAACGCATCGCGCGTCGACGCGGACTGACCCGCGACGACGTCGAAGCCCTCGGCGTCCGCTCGCAGGCGCTGGCCAAGCAGGCTTGGGAGGAAGGACGTTTCGACCGCGAGGTTCTCGAACTCTCGGCACCCCAGGTCGACAAGGAAGGAAACCTCACGGGCGAGACCAAGGTCGTCAATCGCGATCAGGGCCTGCGCGATACGACGGCGGAGTCCCTTGCCCGACTGAAGCCCGTCCTCGAAGGCGGGATTCACACGGCCGGAACGTCTTCCCAGATCTCCGACGGCGCGGCCGCAGTCCTGCTCATGGACGAGGACAAGGCTCGCGCGCTCGGATTGAAGCCGCGAGCCCGCATCATCGCCCAGGCGCTGGTCGGCTCGGAACCGGAATTCCACCTCGACGGACCGGTGCAGGCAACCAGCCGTGTCCTGGAGAAGAGCGGAATGAAGATCGGCGATCTCGATCTGTTCGAGATCAACGAAGCATTCGCATCCGTCGCACTGTCCTGGGCTCAGGTTCACGAACCTGACTTCGACAACGTCAATGTCAACGGCGGCGCGCTCGCTCTCGGCCATCCGGTCGGCAGCACGGGATCTCGCCTGATCACCACCGCACTGCACGAACTCGAGCGTCGCAACGGCTCGACGGCTCTGATCACGATGTGCGCCGGCGGCGCACTGGCCACCGGAACCATCATCGAGCGTATCTGAGATGACTACTCCCCCAGCCAAACCCAAGGGACTCGACGCTCCGGCGACGGTCAAGATCATCAAGTGGATGTCGAAGGCGAACGTCGCGATGTATCGCGCCACCGACGGGCGGCTGGGTAGCAAGTGGCGGGTCGGCAGCGCGTTCCCTCGCGGGCTGCCGATCTGCCTGCTGACCACCACCGGTCGCAAATCCGGCGAGGAGCGGATCAGTCCGTTGCTGTTCCTCGAGGACGGCGAGAACGTGATTCTGGTGGCGTCGCAAGGCGGTCTTCCGAAGAACCCGATGTGGTACCTCAACATCAAGGCAGACCCGGTGGTGACGGTGCAGATCAAGTCTCGGATCCGCTCGATGAAAGCCCGCGTCGCGACCGAGGACGAGCGTGCTCGGCTGTGGCCGATGTTGAGGGCGATGTATCCGGATTTCGACAACTATCAGGCCTGGACCGACCGGGTCATTCCCGTCATCGTGTGCGAGCCACTGAAGAATTAAACGGACTGTTTACAACAAAACGTTTACATCGACCCGGGTTCGTGCCACCCTGGGTTCATGACCGATGACCAGTTCAGACCGATCGATTCCGGCCGCGAACGCGCACATCGCGAGTACGCCGGACTCTTTCGAATCAGCGAGCGCCACGGCGCGACCCCAAGCCAGCGCGCGCGGCAATCTCATCCGGAGATGCTCGAGCCCTACGGCGCGGTGCGCGTCGTGGCTCGTCTTGCGGGTGGCACCGACACACCGCAGCCGAACGAACCCGAGGTCGACGATGCCGACGTCATGGCTGCGTTGACTCTGATCCCCAAGGCCCGAGCCGAAATGGAACAGCTGGAAGCACTGTTCCTCGGGATTGCCCGCGAACGGGGCATGACCTGGCAGGACATCGCTTTCGGACTGGGACTCGGAAGCACTCAAGCCGCCCGCCAGCGCTACGAACGGCTCGTTCGCCGCACCGGAGGCTGAACGCGTGCCATAACCGGCGAGTTGGAGCACTATTGACTCGTACGGTCCGCACGGCGTTTCGACAGAGCCTCGAACACAGCAAGGAGTCGCATATATGACGACGCATATTCAAGATCAAATCCTGGACCGACGCGAGATCACCTCAGCCCTCGTGCGTGCGCTGGAGCGTCGCCACGAGGTGCTGGACGCAGTGGTCGACAGCAAGGACCACCAGGAGGCACTGACCACCGTCGCGGAACTCCTCGGCACGTCGGAAGCAAATGCCGAAGCAGTTCTGAGCCTCAAGTTCAGCGCACTGACCAAGGCAGCGCGCGATCGCATCCAGGGCGAGCTGGAGAATCTCGACGCCACTCTCGAATGGACGACGCTCGATCGTCCCGCGAGCAGCGGGCAGAACTTCACCCTGCGTCCGTTCAGCGACAGCGCAGAAGACAAGGCACTGTTCACGATTCGCTCGGCCGAGCAGCTCGGCGAAGACGGCAAGCCGTGGAGCGAGGATCGGATCGAAGCCGAGCGCGTCGGCGGTCTCGGTCGGATCGACGACGAGAGCGCTGCCTGGTTCGTCGCCGAGGACGTCTCCGGTGACGGCCCGAAGAGCGTCGGCCTGGTATTCGGCGAACTCGACGGCCAAGAGGTGAACGTGGCGATCTGGATCGCGCCGGAATCTCGCAAGAAGGGCTACGGCACCGCCTGCGTGAAGCATTCGCGGCGCGAACTCGCAGCTGAGTTCCCCGGCACCGTCTTGGTGGTTCGGGCGCCCGCGTAGGCGGCACGCCGCCTGTGAGTGGTTGAGGAGTTCCTGCACTCCTTAACCACTCACAGGGCCGGAGGCCCTACGCCCCGTACACCGGCGTCGGAATCTCCGCCTTCTCCAACAGCGTTGCCACGACGGGCCCGATCTCCTTCGGGTCCCAGCGATCTCCCTTGTCCTCGCTCGGGCCGTGACGCCAGCCCTCCGCGACGGTGATCTTTCCGCCCTCTACCTCGAACACCCGGCCCGTGACGTCCTTGGACTCGGCGCTACCGAGCCAGACGACCAGCGGCGAGATGTTCTCGGGAGCCATGGCGTCGAAGCCCTCTTCCGGAGCTGCCATCGCTTCTGCCATCGCCCCGCCCGCGCCGACAGTCATGCGTGTGCGCGCAGCAGGCGCGATCGCGTTGACACTGACTCCGTAATTCTTGAGCTCGGCGGCGGCCTGGATGGTCATCTCGGCGATGCCGGCCTTGGCCGCGGCGTAGTTGCCCTGGCCGATCGAACCTTGCAGTCCTGCACCCGAACTGGTGTTGATGATGCGTGCGTCGACGGTCTTGCCTGCCTTGGCCTCGGCGCGCCAGTAGGCAGCTGCGTGACGGAGCGGCGCGAAGTGCCCCTTGAGGTGCACGCGAATCACCGCGTCCCACTCGCCTTCGCTCATGCCGACCAGCATGCGGTCCCGCAGGAAGCCTGCGTTGTTCACGAGTACGTCCAGGCCACCGAAGGTGTCGATCGCGGTCTTGATCAGATTCTCGGCGCCCGCCCAGTCGGCGACGTCGTCTCCGTTGACCACTGCTTGACCACCGGCGGCGATGATCTCCGCGACAACCTGCTCGGCCGGACTCTCACCGGTCGCGGAACCGTCGGCACCCGCACCGATGTCGTTGACGACGACCTTGGCGCCCTCGGCAGCAAATGCCAATGCATGCGCACGTCCGATACCGCGGCCAGCCCCGGTGATGATGACTACGCGTCCGTCGACCAATCCACTCATATTTGTCTCCTAATGCACTCTGCTCGGGCTTGTCGGCTCCGCTTGTGTGCTAACTTACCAAGCAATCGCTTGGTTTGGTACACAGACGTAAGGAATCCGGATATGGGCATCAGCACCTCCTCCGACGGAACCGGCATCACCACGGTCACCATCGACTACGCGCCGGTCAATGCAATCCCGTCCAAGGGATGGTTCGAGCTTGCCGACGCCATCCTCGACGCGGGCAAGGATCTCAACACTCACGTAGTGATCCTGCGAGCCGAGGGACGCGGATTCAACGCCGGCGTCGACATCAAGGAGATGCAGGCCACCGAGGGATTCGACGCGCTGGTCGCCGCCAACCGCGGTTGCGCCGCGGCCTTCGCGGCCGTCTACGACTGTGCTGTACCCGTCGTCGTGGCCGTCAACGGATTCTGTGTCGGCGGCGGCATCGGACTCGTCGGCAACGCGGACGTGATCGTCGCTTCCGACGACGCGATCTTCTCCCTCCCCGAGGTCGACCGCGGCGCACTCGGCGCTGCCACACACCTCTCGAGGCTGGTGCCACAGCACATGATGCGCACGCTCTACTACACCGCACAGAGCGTCGACGCACACACACTCAAGCAGTTCGGCAGCGTCTACGACGTGGTCCCGCGCGAGAAGCTCGACGAGTGCGCTCGCGAGATCGCCGCGAAGATCGCTGCCAAGGACACCCGCATCATCCGGTGCGCCAAGGAAGCCATCAACGGCATCGACCCGGTGGACGTCAAGGGCAGCTACCGCCTCGAGCAGGGCTACACCTTCGAACTCAACCTCCTCGGCGTGTCCGACGAACACCGCGACGAGTTCGTCGCCACCGGCAAGCCGCGCGAGAACGCAACCCAGAAGGAAGGCTGAGACAAACATGGCTAGCAAGCGTGACAAGACGAAGTCGCTCGACGAGGTAGTCGGCGAACTCCGCAGCGGAATGACGATCGGCTTGGGCGGCTGGGGATCTCGCCGCAAGCCGATGGCCTTCGTGCGTGCGATTCTGCGTTCGGACATCAAGGACCTGACCGTGGTCACCTACGGCGGACCGGATCTCGGACTGCTGTGCTCGGCCGGCAAGGTCAAGAAGGCGTACTACGGTTTCGTGTCCCTCGACTCCGCGCCGTTCTACGACCCGTGGTTTGCCAAGGCACGCACCGCCGGTGAGATCGAAGTCCGCGAGATGGACGAGGGCATGGTCAAGTGCGGCCTCGAAGCAGCTGCCGCTCGCCTTCCCTTCCTCCCGATCCGCGCCGGCTTGGGTTCGGACGTCCGCAACTTCTGGGGCGACGAACTCAAGACCGTCACCTCCCCGTACCCCGAGGCCGACGGCCGCTCCGAGACCTTGATCGCGATGCCTGCGCTCAACCTCGATGCGTCGTTCGTTCACCTCAATCTCGGTGACAAGCACGGCAATGCCGCGTACAACGGCGTCGACCCGTACTTCGACGACCTGTACTGCATGGCGGCCGAAAAGCGTTACGTCTCCGTCGAACGCATCGTCGAGACCGAGGAACTGGTCAAATCCGTTCCACTGCAGAACCTTCTGCTCAACCGCATTATGGTCGACGCCGTCGTCGAGGCACCCAATGGTGCGCACTTCACGTTGGCCGGCGAAAGCTACGGCCGCGACGAGAAGTTCCAGCGTCACTACGCCGAGTCCGCCAAGACCCCCGAGTCGTGGCAGGCGTTCGTCGACACCTTCCTCTCCGGCAGCGAAGAGGACTACCAAGCCGCAGTAAAGAAGTTTGCCGATTCATCAAAGGCAGGGGAGCAGGCAAAATGAGCGAATCCACCGTCACCCGCGCAGAGTACGTTGTTCTCGCTTGCGCTGAAATCTTCTCCGGTGCAGGCGAAATCATGGCCAGCCCGATGTCGACGTCGTCCACCATCGGCGCTCGCCTGGCTCGACTCACCACCGAACCCGACCTGCTGATCACCGATGGTGAAGCCCTCATTCTCGAGGACACTCCGGCCGTCGGAACGAAGGGCCCCGTCGAAGGATGGATGCCGTTCCGCAAGGTGTTCGACGTCGTCGCTTCCGGCCGTCGCCACGTTGTCATGGGCGCCAATCAGCTCGATCGCCACGGCAACCAGAACCTCTCCGCCTTCGGCCCGCTTCAGCAGCCGACGCGTCAGATGTTCGGTGTGCGCGGCGCCCCGGGTAACACCATCAACCACGCGACGAGCTACTTCGTCCCCAAGCACTCCAAGCGAGTGTTCGTCGACAAGGTCGACGTGGTGTGCGGTGTCGGCTACGACCAGATCGATCCCGAGAATCCGGCTTACAAGTACCTGAACATCCCCCGCGTTGTCACCAACCTCGGTGTCTTCGACTTCGGCGGACCGGGAAACACTTTCCGCGCGTTGAGCCTTCACCCCGGCGTCACCGCCGAAGAGGTAGCCGAGAACACCTCGTTCGAGGTTGCCGGACTCGCCGAGGCCGGTATCACCCGTGACCCCACCGCCGAAGAACTTCACCTCATCCGCGAAACCCTCGATCCGCGCAACCTCCGGGACCGTGAGGTCTCGGCATGACCCCCACCCTGAAGACCGCGCTGACCGAACTGGTCGGTGTCGAGTACCCGATCGTGCAGACGGGTATGGGCTGGGTTTCCGGTCCCGCTCTCACGTCGGCAACGGCTAACGCCGGTGGTCTCGGCATCCTGGCTTCGGCCACGATGACGTACGACGAGCTCGAGCACGCGATCAAGAAGACGAAGCAGCTCACGGACAAGCCGTTCGGCGTCAACATGCGTGCCGACGCCACTGACGCCCCGCAACGCGCGGATCTGCTGATCCGTGAAGGCGTCAAGGTCGCGTCGTTTGCGTTGGCTCCCAAGAAGGAACTGATCGCCAAGCTCAAGGACCACGGCATCGTCGTCGTGCCCTCGATCGGTGCCGCGAAGCACGCGGTCAAGGTTGCATCCTGGGGCGCGGACGCCGTCATCGTCCAGGGCGGCGAAGGTGGTGGCCATACCGGCGGTGTGGCCACGACATTGCTTCTCCCCTCGGTTCTCGACGCGGTCGATATTCCGGTCATCGCCGGTGGCGGATTCTTCGACGGCCGCGGGCTGGCTGCCGCACTGGCGTACGGCGCTGCCGGTGTCGCGATGGGAACGCGATTCCTTCTCACCAGCGACTCTTCGGTGCCCGATTCCGTCAAACAGGAGTATCTCAAGCGCGGACTGACGGATACGACTGTCTCCCGCAAGGTCGACGGCATGCCTCATCGTGTGCTCAACACCGACCTGGTCAACAGCCTCGAAGGTTCCAGCTATGCAACCGGTTTGATCGCCGCGGCCAAGAATGCCACGAAGTTCAAGGCCATGACGGGCATGAAGTGGTCGACCCTCGCCAAGGACGGTCTCGCGATGAAGCGGTCGGGTGACCGCACGCTGATGCAGATCATCATGGCAGCCAACACACCGATGTTGCTCAAGGCCGGACTGGTCGAGGGCAACACGGAAGCCGGTGTTCTTGCTTCGGGTCAGGTTGTCGGCATGATCAACGATCTGCCCAGCTGCAAGGAACTGATCGAAAGCATCATGGAAGGTGCCGCGGGGCGTATCGACGCGCTTGCGGCTCTTCGCTGACACAGCTCTATCCGAGTGCGTCTCCCCCACTGCGCTTTACGCGTAGTGGGGGGAGGCGCACTCTTTGCGTTTGTCGGACTACCCCGTATTCTCCTGCTCGAACCCGTCGATCATTCCGAAATACTGCGAGATCGCTGCTGCCGCCATCTGTACGGGAGCGGCGTTCCGCTTGTCTATCGTGCCGCGAATCAAGGGCCCACAAATCGAGAGACCTACTGGCATGTGGTCGAGCACCCCGATTCGCGCACCGATACAGCCCATCCCGGAATTGCAGATTCCGAACGCAACTGAGTGTTGGCGAACGCCATTGGCGTTGTGCGACGATGCCACCGATCTGTTGCCGGCGCTCAACAGTGACTTCCCGATGGTCGACGCTTGCGCTGGGATACGTGAGCCGACGCGAGTCTAAAGGTCGGGGACCATCAGGCTCCCGATCTTCTGGATGTAGCGCACATGGTTTCCTTCCAACACCCCGAGGTGCACGGCGTGTCCAGTCACGAAATGTAATTGCTGAAGTAGGGGCGTAACCACTCGATCCACTTTGTTTCGATACAGCGAGAGCGCGCCCAGATCTCCTAGCTTGTCGCCTATCTCGTACTCGAGTCCTTCGCGGCGTAGCCAGTTCATCCTCACGAGTTTCAGTAGCATCCGGTGCACGGACGATCGCGGAATCCCGGTTCGGCGCGCCACCTCCCCCAATGTCAGCCGAGGCGCGTCACGAAAGCAGTCCACCACCACCGACAGTCTGTCGAGAGTTGACATGGGGATGGACTCTTCGGTGATCGGTCCGACCAACATCGATGTCTCCGTTCCGGTGGCCCGCCGCTTCGGCAGCCAACATTCGTTCCGCCCATCTGAGCTTCCGTGGACACACGACGCCAGTACGTTTCCCACGCAGCGGGAGATGCATCTGCATGGGCTCTCACCAGCACCTATACCGATGATCGGTCATGTTCGTTGAGCCCGAATCCATCCCTCGTCACAGTGATGACCGGAGCCCATCAGATCATGCGGCGCCGAGCATAACGCTTCAAAATCAGGAGGACACATGAATGCTTCATCCCCGTCGACAGGCGTGATCATCACCGGCGGCGCATCCGGAATCGGATTGGCCTCCGCCCGCGCGCTCGCGGCGATCCGACGACCAGTCGCTCTCTGGGATATCGACGAGGCAAAAGCGGTCGATCAGGCAGCAGTGATCTCCTCCGAATTCGGCATCGACGCCATCGGAGTGGGAATCGATCTCACGAGAGCGGACGACTACGCGGCCGCATTGGCCACAACCCGTTCCTCACTTCCCTCCATCGGCGGACTTGTTCACTCCGCCGGGGTCGTCGATATCGGATCCCTCGAAGGAGTGACGCTCGACGTGTGGGAGACGGGTATCAACACCCATCTACGTCCGCTCATCCTGTTGGTTCAACAGTTGATGCCTGATTTCACGGCCAATCCCGGTTCGGCAATAGTCGGAATCGCTTCGATCAACGCAACTTTGGGCAATGCAATCAACCCTGTCTACTCCGCTGCAAAGGGTGGGATGTTGTCGATGGTCCGATCGCTGGCGGACCGACTGGGCCCGGACGGCATTCGGATCAACTGCGTCTCTCCCGGACAGATTCTGACCCCTCTGCTTCAGCCGACCGTAGACGCATTGGGTGACGGGGCATTCGAACGACGCATCCTCCTCGGCAGGCTCGGTCGCCCGGAGGAAATCGCACACGCTGTCCGCTTCCTGCTGTCCGACGAAGCAAGTTACATCACCGCAACGGAATTGGTTGTCGACGGCGGCAACATCTCGTCGCAGCGTATGTGACTTGCCCAAAGATTTACCCCCCTTCGACTGTCGTACAACGTCGCTCGGTCCAGCCCACCGGGTGCACTCACGAAAGGAAGAACATGACAATTGCGGATGTCAATGAATCGGAAGAGGTTCGCATCATCGACCAGGGAGAACCTCCCACTCGATTTGCCCGCGGATGGCACTGCCTCGGCCTCGCCAAGGACTACAGCGACGGGAACCCGCATTCCGTCGAAGCTTTCGGTACCAAACTGGTCGTCTTCTCCGACTCGCATGGCGAACTGAAGATCCTCGACGCGTACTGCCGTCACATGGGCGGCGACCTGAGTCAGGGCACGGTCAAGGGCGATTCGATCGCGTGCCCCTTCCACGACTGGAGGTGGGGAGGCAACGGTAAGTGCACCGCGATTCCCTATGCTCGACGTGTCCCCCCGCTTGCCAAGACCCGCGCTTGGACTGCGCTCGAACAAGACGGGCTGCTCTTCGTCTGGCACGACCCCGAAGGCAATCCGCCTCCTGCCGAAGTCGCCATACCGATCATCAAGTCTGCGGAGCACGAGTGGACCGATTGGGTCTGGAAGTCGATAGTCATCGATACGAACTGCCGAGAAATCGTCGACAACGTCGTTGACATGGCGCACTTCTTCTACGTGCACTTCTCGTTCCCCACCTATTTCAAGAACGTCTTCGAAGGACACGTCGCCATCCAGGAGCAGAGCGGCATCAACCGCGACGACATCGTGACCTGGACCGACCCCGACGTACCGAAGTTGGTGTCGAATCTTTCGACAGCGGCCTACCACGGACCGTCGTTCATGATCGACGACTTGCGCTACGTCTACGAGAACTTCACGACCGATTCGGTGCTGATCAACTGCCACTACCCGGTGAGCCCGAACAAATTCGTACTCATGTACGGCATTACCGTCCAGAAGTCCGCAGAGATGCCCGCCGAGTTCGCCGATCAACTTGTCGACGCGATGATCGGATACATCGGTGTCGGGTTCGAGCAGGACATCGAGATCTGGAAGAACAAGACCCGCATCGACAATCCGCTGCTCTGCACCGAGGACGGTCCGGTATACCAAGTGAGGCGGTGGTATGAACAGTTCTACGTGGACGTCGCCGACGTCACGCCCGAGATGGTCGACCGTTTCGAATTCGAGATGGACACAAGCAAACCCATCGAAGTGTGGAAGCAGGAAGTCGCTGACAACATCGCACGCAGGGCCGCCGCAGGAGTAGGGCAATGACCATGGAACCGCTGGACTGCGAGCGGTGCGGAACATACGTCCTCGTGGAGAAGAACAGCTGGCATCACACGTCGACCCAGTGGCGATCAGATTCGCGCACGGCATGTTTGGAGTACCGCGACGATGCTGAACCGCCGAGAATTCGATCCGGAAGTTGTTCCGCATTGAGAAATTCCATCAATCAGGCAGCTACCGACGGACGCATAACAGTTCCCGAATGACAATCGTCCTCGCGACCTTAAGGCTCACGTCATAGCGGCGGCCAACTGCTGAGACAACGTACCTTTGTTCTCCACCTCGACGGTGTCGCAGCCCTGCCAACGCGCAGTTCTCCGAAGGAGTTCCGCCAACCGCGGCGCAGTGTCGGCGTCCGCGGTGGGTTCGGCCCACGCCGCGCGGACAAGCAGTCGACGGTTCTGACGGTCGTTCTTCAGATCGACTCGGGCGCAGATCTTGTCGTCGATCAACACCGGGAGCACGTAGTATCCGTGAACTCGCTTGTGCGCCGGAGTGTAGATCTCGATCCGGTAGTGAAAGTCGAAGAGCCGCAACGCTCGATCGCGTGCCCACACTACCGGGTCGAAGGGTGACAACAGCGCATCCGCACGGATGGACCTGGGACGCTTCGCTCGCGGATCGATCCACACCTCCCTTGCCTTGCCTCGACGCTCCCAGCCGTCGACGGACACCCGGCGCACGCTGCCGGCGTCTTCGAGTTCCTGCAAGGCCGTTCGTGCTTCTGCGCTGGGCAGACGAAAGTAGTCGGCGATGTCGTCGAGGGTGCCGAGACCGTGTGCCTTCACACCCCGCAGCACCAGTTCGCGTATCGCCTCCGACCGCTCGACGTGTGCGTCGAGTATCTCGGGTGCAAGCATCTGCTCGGCCAGGCCGTAACGACGCTCGAAACCGGCGCGCCCCGCCGAGACCACCTCGCCCCAACGGAACAGCGTCTCGAGCCCGACCTTCACGTCGGACCACCCCCACCACGGACCGCGCCGCGTGTTCGCCTCGTGTTCGATCTCGCTCGCCGCCATCGGACCGTTGTCGCGCAACTCCTGCCGCAACCAATCGAGGAAGACGCGCCGATCGGAAGCCCACCCGTCCTTGTCACTCAACGCTTTGGCGCGAAACTGGTCCATCCGCCAGCGGAACAACGGCCACATGTCCACCGGCAAGAACGTTGCTTCGTGACCCCAGTATTCGAGGTATCCCGAACCGGGGGTGAAGGCAAGCTGATCGAGTCTGGATTTGTCGTATGCGCCCAATCGCGCATAAATGGGTAGGTAGTGACTGCGTTCGAAGACATTGACCGAGTCGATCTGCAGCACCTGCAGCCGGTCCATCACGCCGACCAGATTGCGACGCGTCACCGTCGTGGGATGCGATTTGCCGAATCCCTGAGCGGCAAGCGCTATGCGACGGGCAGCTGCCAGTGACACGACTTCGCTCATAGTGGGCCAGACTACGCACACCCACCGACACGCTTCAGGCGGCCGAAGCCCGACGGCCGAACAGTACTGCCGACATGAACACCTGCAACCTGGCCGCGTTCTCTGCGGCAGCGTCGAACTTCATCATGCGGCCGACATCCGGGACCAGGTTGAGCGCAGCATGAACTACGAACTTCGCCTCTACTGCCGACAGCTCAGGACGAATCTCGCCGAGCACTCGCGCCCATTCGACCACGTAAAGCTTCTGGCGATTCTTCAGATCGCTTCGATGACTCGGCAGAAGGTTGTTCATCTCGGAGAAGTAGACCGACATCAATTCGTGCTGTGCAAACGACAACTCCACGTACATCGCCGACAGTGACCGGAGCACTTGTTCGTGCGAAGTCGCGGAGTCGAAGACCGCTGCCGTCGCCAAGTCCAAGCGATCTGCAGCTCGATAGAACACGGCGCCGAGAAGCTCTGCCTTGCTGGGAAAGTAGCGGTACATACCGGATGCGTTCAAGCCGGCGGCCGCGGCGATCTCTTCGATGCTGACGTCGTGATACCCGCGAGAGTCGAAGAGGCGCACGGCTTCCTGCAAGAGACGTTCACGTTTGTTCGTGGTCACGGTTCGAGGTAACGAGGACTGCTCCAAGCGGCTAGCGGTGATTGCAGCCTCACCTTGATCTATCGCCAGACACGCGTCGAGCAGAACCTTCTCCATCGCTCGCTGGGGCAGCAACAGGTTATGGACGGTGATACTGCCGATGACGCTGAACATCGCTGCCACGACAAGGGTCTCGTCCCTCGCCGTCATCGCGGGTTCGGAGCGCGAAAGATACCGGGCTACTCGGCGATTGACCGTACTGGCTTGCGCTCGAACGGATTTCCGATCATCGGTGTCGAGAAACCGGCTCTCCCAACGATAGATTCCGGCCGTACGCCGATTGCGGATCGTCGTTCGTATCACTGCAATCAGATCTTCGCGCAACCGCTGCGCATCGGTTGCCGCAGGCGCAACCGAAACGGCATCGAGGGCACTGGCGAGCGCTCCGGTCAACTCCAGTGCCGCGTGGCGGAACATCGCGTACTTGTTCGGAAAGTGCCGATAGAGCGCCGAACCCGAAATACCGACCGCCGACGCGATGTCGTCGACACTGACAGCAGGATATCCGCGCTCACTGAACGCGATTGCCGCTGCAGCCGCGATCTGCGCCTTGCGGTCCTTCGGTCGCCTCTTGACGGAGTCGGACCTCGGCTGCCGAACAATCCCATTCGACGTCTGCGCGTCGACGAACTGATCGTTCAGGCTCACCGTGTACCCCACTCTCCAGCCCTCACGCACGAAGCACTTCGATCCGCCTGCTCATCAGACGAGAATCAGCATAAGCATGATTCTGAAAACTCGTACACCGATTTCAGCACATCGCGCGTCTAGAGTTTCATACATGCAGGTAACGCTGCCTTTGATCAGAACATACCACTCGCCCTTCGCCACCTCCCCCGTTGCTTCCACTGAGAATCTTCGTTAACAAAACGTTGCCTGTGGCCACCAGCAGTGGGTAGGGTCACCGCTCGAAGCATCCAGCCCGCATCCACGAAGCAATCCGACTGACAGATTCGGAATATTCGTAAACATACACAGGATGTCGATATGAACAGTTCCGATATCTCCACGTCAATGAAGGAAACTCGGTCAACAGGGCTGACAGTTCGATGAGAATTTCGGTTCACATAATGCTTGCTTGGACACATATATGTGTGAGATGCTTCACAGGCAGTTCGCTCGACCGCCAGCGCTCGAACAGTTCGAACTCCGTGCCGAACACTGTTGATCTGCAAAGGAATTCAATTAGATGACGTACGAGCTGCCAGCCGCGAAGGGCCCGGTGCGAGACGTAGCGTTACAGGGGGGCTATCTGATCGGATTCTCGGTTCAGGCACTCTTCGGCCTGTTCACGGCAATCCTGCGCAGACGACTCTCATTGCACGAGACGGTTACTCAGACCCTGTTCATCGGTCGCGTCAGCACCGGCCCGTCGCTGCTTCTCATGATTCCGATCGGTGTATTCATCGCCGTCTCGGTCGGTGAACTGGCCGGCCGGATCGGAGCCGGTGGATATTCCGGAGCTGTCGTAGCTTTCATCATCGTCGGTCAGGCCGCGGCGCTGGTGTGCGCGTTGATGATGGCCGGTGTCGCAGGATCGGCGATCTGCACGGATTTGGGTTCACGAAAGATCCGGGAAGAGATCGACGCGATGGAAGTGATGGGCATCGACGTGATCGAGCGCCTCGTCGCACCGAGATTGGTTGCGGCAGTGATCGTCTCCCTTGCACTGTGTTCGATGGTCACCTTCGGCGGTGTGATCGCGTGCTACCTGTACCACATCTACGTCCAGCATCTTCCGGCCGGAACGTTCATGGCAACGTTCAGTCAGTACGGGCGATCTTCCGACTTCGTCATGGCTTTGGTGAAGGCTGCGGTCTTCGGCATCGCTTCGACTTTGGTCGCCACCTTCAAAGGTCTACATGCAAAAGGTGGCCCACGCGGCGTTGCCGACGCAGTCAACGAAGCCGTGGTCATCGCGTTCGCGCTCGTCTTCATCGTGAACACAGTGTTGTCCGCGCTCTACACCGTAATCGTCCCGGCAGTCGGTGAATTCTGATGTCGCTCGTCGATCTCCGTGTTCGAGCACGTCAAGCGAGCAGACCCCTGCGAACCGCGGGCGACGGCCTCGTCTCCCTCGGTCAGCACGTCACTTTCTACGTCCGCACTATCGCATCGATCCCCTTTGCGCTCACCAAGTACCGCAAGCATGTACTCGGTCAGATCAGCGAGGTCAGCTTCGGCACGAACTCCTTGTTGTCCGGCGGCGGCACCATCGGGATCGTCTTCGCGATGTCGCTGGCCGCGGCGATGATGTTGGGCGTCGAGACCCACCGGGGCCTCGAGCTTGTCGGGATGACCTCGCTCTCCGGCATGCTGTCCGCGGTTGCCAACACCCGTGAACTGGCCCCTGTTGTCGTCGCGATCGCGTTGGCCGCCAAGGTCGGAACGGGTTTCACCGCCCAGATCGGGGCCATGCGTATCTCCGACGAAATCGACGCGCTGGACTCGATGGCGATCCGATCGATCCCCTTCCTCGCGGGTACCCGGGTGATCGCTGCCATGATCTGTGTCATCCCGATCTACATGATCGGACTCCTGGCCAGTTACCTCTCGACCCGACTGGTCGTCGTGTTCTTCAACGGCGCATCGGCAGGTACTTACGACTACTTCTTCCATCTGGCGATCTCTCCGCAGGATCTCCTGTACTCGGGTCTCAAGGCCGTGGTGTTCGCCGCTGTTGTCGCGCTGGTTCACTGCGCGTACGGCTACTATGCCTCCGGTGGTCCGGCCGGCGTCGGGCAAGCGGCCGGGCGCGCGCTCCGGACTGCGATCCTCGCGATCGGAATCCTCGACGTACTGATGACTTTCGCGCTGTGGGGCCTCGTGCCCCAGATCCCGGGAATGGGGGTCTGAGCCGTGGACAGACTCACTACACGCACGAAGATCGTGTACGCCCTTCGCGGCGCGATCGCCATAGTCGTAGCCGTCGCCGCCGCCGTGACAATGGTTCTACGCGGTTCGGGAAATCTCGAGCAGAGCACCGACATCTTCGTCGCTGTTCCAGCCACAGCCGGTCTCATCAGCGGTGAAGCTCCGGTTCGGTACCACGGCGTCAACGTCGGCCGAATCGGCGAAATCGAATCAGGAACCGCCGAATCCGTTGTGCAGTTGCAGATTCAGACCGATGACGCGTCGAAGATTCCCGCTGACGTGGTGGCTCGCGTCGTTCCGCGCACGTTCTTCGGCGACATCTACATGCAGCTCGTGGACAGTCCGAATGAGCAGGACCAGACGACTCTGTCGGACGGAGACGAGATCCACATGGACGACGGACCCGAGGCCGTCGCCCTCTACGACGTGTACACCAAATTGGTCGGAGTCCTCACCGCGATGCAACCCGAGAAACTTCAAACGGCTCTGACCGCACTCGGTCAAGCCCTGGACGGAAACGGAGCCGAGATCGGAGCCACGATAGACAATCTCAGCGCGGCTTCCGGCGCACTGACACCCGCCGCACACCAATTCCTCGAATCGACAACCGAATTCAAGTCGGTCGTCGACGCGTTGGACCGTGCGACCCCCGACATTCTCGATACCTTGGCAGCCGCCACAACCGTCTCGAACGACATGGTCGCCGACAGAGCGAATCTCGAGTCCTCGATCGGCGCGGCCGCAGTCTTCGCCGCTACCGTCGACGATTTTGTCGGGGCGAACAACCGAAACATCATCACTGTGATCGATTCCGCCGGAAAGATACTCGCAACCACCGCGGCCAATCCCGGAGGACTGCGTTCCACCCTCGCGAATGCCAGTACGTTCGGCGCCGCGGGCGCTCGGGTCTTCGCCACCGGAAAGTTCGACATCACAGCAGTTGCCACGTTCGCCGAACCGCTCCCATACACGGGTGATGATTGCCCGCAGTACGGTGACTCGCGCGGAGCACAGTGTTCGGGCTCCAACCTGACGCCTGAACAACCCGTCAGTGCCCCGGTCGTGGGCGGCGTAGCCGAAGCGGCCACCCTGCGGTACCTCGAAGATCAACTACTGGGCGGATCGCCGGAACCCTCGGATACCCCCAACCCGGCAACAACACTGATGTTGGGGCCGATGGTCAGAGGTAACGAGGTGACCGTCCCGTGAAGGTCCGTCCTGGCCAGGTAATTCGGTTGTCACTCTTCTGTCTCACCGGCGTCGCCTGCGCGTCGTTCGTGGCGAACACGTTGTCGGTCCCGGTTCGCGGAAGCACCGATTCGTACTCGTTCGAGTTCACCGACGTCGAAGGACTCAACCCGGGCAACCCGGTCACCATGTCGGGTGTGCGTATCGGCCGCGTGGACTCGGTTGCGTTCGCCGACAACGGAGGCGGGACGAGCAAGGCGATCGTCGACGTCGAAATCGAGTCGCGATATTCCCTCGAGTCGGATGTCCGTGCCGCCGTGCGCTACGGCGACATGCTCGGTGCTCGATATCTGGCACTGACGCAGGACGACAGCGCAACAACGGTATCCGCACGACAGCTCGAACCAGGTGACACGATACCGCTGGCGCAGACAACACCGCCGATCAACTTGACGGCCCTGATGAACGGGTTCAAACCGTTGTTCGCCGCGCTGCAGCCCGAGCAGGTCAACACGCTCACGCGAAGTTTTGTCGAAACCTTCAACGGCCAGGGCCAGGCAATGACCACCCTGCTCGACCAGATCGCGACCATGAGTTCCGGCCTGGTCGACCGTCAGGACGTCTTCGCGCAACTACTCACGAACATGAACACTCTTCTCACCTCCGTCGACGAGCGTCAACCCGAATTGGTCGGTCTGTTGGACGGTTTGAACGATCTGAGTACTTCCGTCGTCGGGCAGAACGATCAACTGGTCTCGCTCTTGGATCAGGGAAACCGCACTGTCTCGTCGTTGGCTCAGATCATGGCCGGGTCGAACGGCGCATTCGGTCAGACCGTGCAACAACTCGAAAGTGTCACCGGGAGTTGGATTGCGAGCACCGACGAGTTCAACAGACTTCTCGTCAACCTTCCCCAGTTCGCCGACGCCGCCAACCGGATCGGAAGTTACGGAAGTTTCATCAGCCTGTATCTGTGCAATTTCACTCTGAAGGCAGGCGACATGGAAGCCAACATCTTCGGTCCGACACACTCGCCGGTGTGCTCATGATGTTCCTGGTCAAGCTGATCGACGTGTTCGTCGGCATCATGCTCTTCCTGTTCAAAGGGGATCGCCGTCGCAGCGGTAGCGGCACCGCTCTCGCCCTGGGCAGTCTCGGAATCTTCGTTCTGGTGGTGGGACTCGGCGCCGCCTTGGGCATTCCGAAGCTCTGGTACAACGTACGCACGTCGGCATACACAGCCGAGTTAGCCAATGCCAGCGGGCTTTCCGACACCGATCCGGTTTACGTGGCCGGGGTTCCCGCGGGCCGAGTGGATTCGATCGACCTTGCCGGCGACCACGTCGTCGTCAACTTCCGCTTGGACAAGGACCAGCCTTTGGGAAACCAGAGCACGGCGACGGTCAGGCTCAAGACGGTCCTCGGCAAGCGCTACCTGGAGATCGTGCCGGCCGGAGTGGTCGACGACTCCGAGGCGCGGGTCATCCCGCTCTCCCGCACAACCGTGCCGTACAGCCTCGACGACGTCAGCAGTGATGCCACCACTGCGGCAACAGGCGTCGACCTACAGGCGATGGAGTCCATGATGAACACCCTTTCGCAGGTGATTCCCACTGATTCCGATCAGGTGGGCCGGGCTCTGGCCGGAATCAGCGGCGCCTCGGCGGCTTTCGCGCAGAACAGTGAACAGATCGACCAGATTCTCATCATGTCTCGTGAGCTGTCGGACATGGCTGCGGCACAAACCGATTCGATCGTCGGTACTGCGGCCAATGCTCAGACGATCGTTCGAACTCTTGCGATGCGCAAGGACGCACTGACTCAGCTGGTCGACAACCTGACAATCATCATCTCGAAGCTCTCCACCACTTTCGTCGATCGTCAGGACGAGTTCGGAGCCATGACCGACAACCTCGTCGCGGTCACCACCACGCTGAAGAACAACTCAGATCAGATCGACCTGCTGTTGACTCGTCTTCCTTCCGCGCTGCGTTCGGTCACCGATTCAACCGGCACCGGCAATTGGACCGACGTCAACGCGCCGGCGGCCGTGATCCCGGACAATCTGCTCTGCGCGCTCGGCATCATGGAGGGCTGCAAGTGAATACACGAAAAGCCGTCACGGCCATGCTGGTAGTGACCTTGGCGATCGCCCTGCCCGGTTGGTACATATTCGGACGAACAGATCAGTCCAAGACCGTCTACGCCGATTTCAGCTACGTCGGCGGAATCTACGAGGGAAGCAAGGTCACCGTCCTCGGAGTCGGCGTCGGGACGGTCACGTCGGTGGAACCTCGCGGAACTTCTGTTCGAGTAGCGATGTCGATGCCCGACTCCGTGGACCTGCCCGCCGACGCCTCGGCCTATGTCCTCAATCCATCGGTGATCAGCGATCGACACATCGAACTCGGCCCGGCGTACACCGGCGGAGAGACACTGAAAGACGGCGACCAGATTCCGATCGAACGTGCCCACTCCCCCATAGATTTCGACGGCTTGATGGGAAGCGTCAGCACTTTGGCCGACGCATTTGCCGGGGATGGGGGCAATCTCGGCGATCTCGTGAGCCGCGGCGCCGCCGGGTGGCAGGGCCAGGGCGATCAATTCAACACCGCAATTCGCAACCTCAGCACAGCAACCGGAGTTGTCGGCGCTCGGTCGGAAGACATCGGTGCCCTTGTCGACAATCTCAACACTTTGATGAATGCTCTGGACGCACGGCAGGTCAGCCTCGACGAACTTGTCGGCGACCTCGGCGTCCTGGGTGATCAATGGGCGAGCCAGAACATGGACATCTCACAGCCTCTGCAGGATCTGCAGGTGGTCTTCGACCAGTTGAACAGTTTCATGACAACTCACGGCGATGATGTCGGTGCCATAGCCGACAACGTGCGAGTTCTCGGTGACACTCTGGCTGCCAAAGAACCCGGCCTCGCCGAGTTCATGGACCTGGTGCCGTTGATGATGCAGAACCTCTCCCAGACAATCGGTCCTGATCAGCGCGGGCGCATTCGGCTCAACGTCTCGACTGCATTGACTCAGTTCGCGGTGGCGAAACCGCTGTGCGACACCTACAAGTTGCCGATCTGCACCGGAGCCGGGTTCACGAATCCGATTTCCTTCCCCCTCAGCACTTCTGATCCGCTCGGCATCGCCTCCGCGATTTCCGGCGGAGCCGTCCCCGGAGGTGGCAATTGACGCGGCAATCGGTTCGAATAATCGCCGGTATCGTGATCATCGGTGTGGGTTCTGCGGCCGTGCTCGCCTTCGGCGGCTGTAGCGCAGGCATTCAAGACCTACCCCTGGGTCGTTCGGCCGACGGTGACGCGTACAACGTGGCGCTGCAGCTGGCCGGCGCCGACGGCCTGGTGTTGGGAGCAGACGTCCGCAGCGGCCAGAAAGTCATCGGTCGAGTATCCGCGCTGTCAGCCGATGTCGTCGGAGCCGATGTGACTCTGAGTCTGGACGCCGCGACGCCATTGCCCGACAACGTCGAAGCTTCCGTCGAACTCCCGTCCGCACTTGGCAATCCGTTCATCAGACTCTTGGTGCCGGAAGTTCCGTCCGGCTCCACGCTCAGCGACGGAGACACAATTCCGGAGTCTCGCACCGAGATCGGTCCGCAGGTCGAAAGTGCGCTTGCCACCCTCGGCACGGTTCTGACCGGAAGCGGCATCGACCAACTCGATACCGTGGTGCGCGAGCTGAACACCGCGTTTTCCGGGCGCTCCGGTGAAGTTCGTTCTCTGACCGAGACCCTCACCTCGCTCATGGCAGAGGCAAGCAGTCACCGCAGCGAGTTCGACGAGGCCGTCGACCTCGCTGCCCGGGTCTCCTCCCAACTGGCCGGCCAACGCGTAGTTGTCGACAACTACCTCGATTCCGTTCCACAGGTGGTGTCGATTCTCGTGGGACAGAAGGATCAGATTGCGAGCCTGTTGAACTCGACCGTTCAGCTCGCCACCAACGCAAACACCATTCTCGACTCGTCTCCCAACGGCCTCGACGCGATGCTGCACGATGCGTCGACCGTTGTCGGGACTCTGGATTCGTTCAACTCGGAGATCGGCCAGACGCTGACGAACATGAACGGGTTGCTCGAAAACTTCACCGGTGCAGTGCAGGGTGACTACCTCGTTTTCGACGGCGCCCTGGATATTCCGGGAACGATCGACAAGCTCTGGAGCGGCGGTATGGCCGGTCAATCGATCGCACCAGCGGGAACTCTCACCGATCTACTTCAGGGAGGTCCGCGTTGAGTCGCCTTGCGCTTGTTCAACTTGTCCTGTTCGCTCTGATCGCTGCTGTGGTCATCCCTTTCGGGATCGTCTACGTGGTCGGCCCTCAGGGTTTCGGGGGTCAAATCCGGCTGCACGCCAACATGTCCGACGCCTTCGGACTGACCAAGGGCACGGTCGTCACGTATCGCGGCGTACAGGTGGGGAAAGTGAGTGAAGTCGAACTCGACGCAGGCACCCGCACGGCTCGGGTGGAACTCTCACTCAACGACAACACCGAGATACCTACCGACAGCGTCGCCAAGGTGACGATGGGGACCGCAGCCGGAATTCAGAATGTCGACATCTACCCCAACACAGACCACGGCCCGTATCTTAGGGACGGCGACGAGATCGCCATGCCCGCGGATCAGCAACCGGTCCAGATGAGCCAGTTGATGCTTCAGGCGTCCGGTGTCTTGGAAGGGATTGATCCACAAGCGATCAGCGACATCGGGACCGAGCTGGGGAATTCGTTCAACGGGCTCGGCCCGAGCTTGGCGACGATGATCGACAACGGTGGGACCATGTCGGCGCAGTTGAACGACCAGTCGGCCGAACTCGCTGCGCTGCTGTCGCGAACCTCCACGTTGGTGGACTCCATGGCGACACAATCGGATTCGTTCGTCCGGGGAATGGCAGCTGCCAAGAACTTCACCGAACAACTCGAATCCAATGCGCCGGTGCTGATCTACCTCACCGATCATTCGCCCGCCGCCCTGAACAGCGCTCAACAGTTGTTCGACAAGTACCACAACACTTTCGGAGCGGTCCTGGCCAATCTCGTCACTGTCGCACCGATCATCTCCGACCGCACAGAGGCCCTGGAAACCGGACTTGTCACAATTCCTGAAGGTCTCGCCAAACTGGCATCCATCGTCAAAGGCGATCGCGCCGACTTTGCCTTGGTTGCGACCCAGGGGCCGGTCTGCAACTACGACACCCCTCGGCGTGAGGTCGGCGATCTGTCTCCCACCAGTCCGAGTCTGGCGATGTACTGTCCCCCCGCCGACGACCTCGTCCAACGCGGAGCACAGAATGCTCCGCGTCCGAACGACCTCGGTTTGCAGAACTCGACCGTCCCGGGCACTCCGATCGGACCGCCCGTCGTCGCAGATCCGATTCTCGTCCCGACCGGAGTCGACGCCCTGAACTACTGGAGATTGATGTTGGAAGGACTGGGAAATGGCACACGGTGACAACGCACTACTCGACGAGACAGAAGCCGAGGTGGCCGAACATCCGACTTCTCCGTCGCTACTTCACCGCCTGAAGGAGCCACGCAACGCATTGATCTCACTAATGGCGGTAGCGCTGGTCGCAGCATTGGCGGTGCTCGGATTCCAGATGTACTCGGCGAATCAGGAAGACACGCTGCGGCAGGAGGCTTTGGACACCGCACGGGATTACTCAACCATCATGTCCTCCTTCGATTATCAGAACCTCGATGTCAACAAGGACACCATCGCCTCGATGTCGACCGACGAGTTTGCCGGCACCTACCGAACGATGGTGGATTCCCTGAGGGAAGTCGTTGCCGGGGGCCAAGGCCAGGCGAGCGCGACGGCGACAGACGTCGGCATCGGATCACTGGACGATTCGTCGGCCAAGGTGCTCGTGTTCGTCGACCAACAAGCCAAGAATGTCGCAGCGCCAGAGGGAAACACACAGAAGTACCGCATGGTCGTGTCCCTGGTCCGCTCGGGCGACCGGTGGCTCGTGAGCAACGTCGAGACCAAGTAACTCACCACACGCGGAGGAAGATCCATGCCCACTCACTACCTGGATTCGGAAAAGTCCGAGTCGTCGCTTCGCACCGATCAGACACGCATCACCATCACGGCCGAGCGTAGACGGTGGGCACGTAAGCCCGCACACATCACCGACGCACTCGATTTCTGGTCGTTCGCCGGAGCCGCTGCCAACGTCATCCTGCAACTCGGTTGGCCCGAGGTGGCGTACGGCGTCATGGAGAGCAAGGTCGAATCGGGTGCTCTGACAGCGCATCCGTGGAAGCGTGCACGAACCACGACGCAGTACCTGACGGTCGCGATCCTGGGTGACGAGGAAGAGCGAAAGGCTTACCGCGAGGCCGTGAACTCGGTGCACCGACATGTGAAGTCGGATTCAAACAGCCCGGTCAAGTACAACGCCTTCAATCGCGAACTCCAATTATGGGTTGCTGCATGCCTGTTCATCGGTTTCGAAGACAGTCATCAGTTGCTGCACGGCAAGATGTCCGAAGAACAGGCGGAGTCGTTCTACAAGTCCGCGTCAACTTTGGGAACGACGCTGCAGGTCACCGAAGAGATGTGGCCGGCCACACGTGCCGACTTCGAGCGCTACTGGAACCTCGGTTGCGAACGCGTCGTCATCGACGAACGCACCAAGCAGTACCTGATCGACTTGGTCAACCTACAGATGATCGCGTGGCCGATACGCCTGGTGTTCCGAAACTTGTTGCGGTTCCTGACGGTCGGATTCCTTCCACCGATCTACCGCGACCAACTCGATCTCGAGTGGACCGAAGACGACCGCCGCCGGTTCGAACACCTCTTCATTTTCGTGTCGTTCGTCAACAGGTTCATCCCACGCTCCGTTCGTCAGGCCGGCAACACCATTCAGATGCGCGACATTCGCCGCCGGATCAAGGCGAGCAAGAATCTCGTCTGAGCCAGCGGCGCGTTATTCGTTGTCAATTCTGCTGCCCTACAGGTAAATCGGGCCGGTCGGTCGACAACAGATCACGGCTGGACATGGGTTCCAGCACGACTGGAAACCGGGTCGAAAAGCCGACAAACCGGGCTGATCGAGTGTCACATTCGCCGCATATCGACGCCGTCGAGGCACGTTTCAGGTGACTTACATCACATTTTATCTCGTTTATGTAACGCCGGGAGAGGTGGCATATCGCCATGCGACCTGGGAAAACACTCTTTGATGCATTTCTGTTGCACAAACATGTGTCGACACGCCGACCCGTGACCAATCCGTAATCATCTCTTATGGTTGGTGACAGCCCGATCAACCGGGCATTACCGAATCGCCACCGCCCGTCCCACCCCGCGGTTCGGACTCGACAACATTCCTAGTGGTGGGAGCGGAGCTGAGACGGTCACCGTCCTCCGTCGGCGGGACTCGAGAGGATTTACCGAAAATGACCAAGACCACCGTTACCCGTGCACTTGCCTCTGTCGCCGCAGCCGGAGCCCTCGCGGCCGGAGCCCTCGGACTGAGCGCAGGCACCGCATCCGCAGCCACCCACGACTGGTCGGGTGTCGCAGAATGCGAATCTTCGGGCAACTGGGCCGCGAACACCGGAAACGGCTACTACGGCGGACTCCAGTTCAGCCAGAGCACGTGGGAGGCCTACGGCGGAGCGGGCAGCGCCGCCAACGCCAGCCAGGCAGAACAGGTCCGCGTTGCTGAAAACGTCCTTGCCGGTCAGGGCGCCGGCGCGTGGCCGGTGTGCGGACAGTACCTCCGCTGACCCCAGTTCGAGTAGTGCGTCACTGCCCGGTGTTCGTCGAGAATTCGACGGGCCCCGGGCAGCGTCGCACTAGCGACCTTCATGCCCCGCCTGATCCGGCCCCTCCGCCGCTGCTGTTGAAAGACATTACGGCGGTACGTGATCCGTCGGGATGACGCGGAGCGAGCGAGGTATATCGACTCGCCTTCCGATCACGCATCAGCCCTCGGAGAGCCATCCACAATTTTTGGGCCGCCCTCGCCAACCGGTTGTGAGAACTGACCAGCGCAGCCGTAGAAGCGTACGGGATGGGGTCCTTACGCACGTAGTGCTCCATAACCCCAGCGTAGCCGTGTTTCGATGCCGAAATGTTCGTTTTCAATCGCTACCTCGCATCCCTCACGGCGACCGAACAAATCGATCCGGCGCACTCGATGGCCCATCCTTGACCAGGCGTGCAAACCGGTCGGGTAAATCGCGTGGCCCGAACACTTCTCGACCACTGTGTGACAAGAGACGGTCAACGCTCCACCACTCGAAGTGCTCGACCAGCTCGGCGGCCAGCGCTTCGCGCCCCAACGACCCACAGGGCTCGAATGCGGTCGCCACCGGCACGAGGAAGTAGTCGTTGATCGCACCACCCCAACCCGGCAATATCGCCGGGTCACGGATCTCCTCATGCCACACATGGGTGGCTGCGCCGTAGTCGCGCAAGCCGATCTCCTCGTCCAATTCGCGCGCGAGCGCCTCGGACGGGGTTTCGTCTCCTTCCAAGCCTCCGCCCGGAGGACACCAGACCGTCAGCCCGCCCCCGGGCGCGATGAATCGGTAAAGCAGAAGACGGGACCGGTCGTCAACGACCAACCCCCTGGCCGAATGCCTCAGACGCATGAGTGCCACTGTAAGCCAGCAGGTCAGGCCATAACGGCCAACTCCGGCAGTCCGGCAACCACAACCGCGAGGTTGTATCCCGACATCCGCAGTTCTCCGTTGTCCCCTGTCCTCGCGTACTCCGCATGCCCGAACGCCCGCTCGTGTTTCACTCCATCCGGGGTGATCCCCTCGGCCGTGGACAACCGATGGAACTCGGTGCGCGTCGGATCGCCACCGAAACGGCCGAACCCCGCGATACTGTCGCCTTCCGCTTTCATGACGTAGACGTGGCGGTCGGCGATACCGAGGTCCGACTCCACCTTGGCTCGCACCCCGGGTGAACCGTAGAACACCACGTCGTCGACCGCTGCGCTTGCCCCGCGTTGCAGCGCAAGAGAAGTCGCGAGGGATCCGTAGGAGTGGCCCAACGCGGTGATATGGACTCCGTCGTTGACCGATGCAGAACGAAGACCGTGAAAAAAGCTGCCCAATGCGTCGGCGGCTATGCCGGCCTTGGACGATCGACTGACGTCGAAGCTGGCCCGACCGATGTCGAACTTTCCCGGCCCGATCACCTGTGGCGCGTCGTATCCGATCCAGGCGATGGTGGCCACGCTTTCCTTTCGGCCGGCCAGTTCGAGCTGCCGCATCGCCTCGGCTCGTAATCGCGTTGCCTCGCCGACCATTCCGCGCATCGAGTCCTTGACGTTGGTGTTCAGTCCGGGAATCGTCACGGAGATGTGATCCGCTGTGTCCGGATCACCGATCGCAATTGCAGCGAAGCCGCGTTCGCCCGAGCGCATGTCCATGAGCAGTAACCGTCGATCAGGTTCGGCGCGAAACAACTCGTCGAGCGCGTCCAGATCCTCGAGTTTGCGTTCGGCGTACCACTGGCCCGCCCCGGTGTTACTCAGTCTGCCGCCGAAGAACTCGCGGTGAAGTTCTTGCGAGATTCGGACTGAATCATCTTGCAGCCGTGCTCGTTCCGATTGAATTCGATCGAGGTTGGCCGGGCTGCGAATCGCAGCAGGAATGCCGTCGAGGTTGGCGATCAGGCCTGGTGCATGACGCAACATCTGACGCTGCCGATCAGGGCTGAACGCTCGCCACTCCTCCCCCACACGCACAGCTTTGTCACGGAGGTCGGTGCCGACCTGAGACCGCAGAGACAACGCATGATGAAGATCCGCGCTGACCAGCAGTGCCTCACCGATCAGTTCTCGAACTGCGACCTCGAGCAACTGGGCGTGCACGTGGAGCGGGTGACCGTCGGCGATGGGCGCAACAGCAGAGACGGTCCCATCCTGACGAATATGCAAGTCGTCGGCGACGGCCTCTTTGCGCAGCGTATCCAGCCGTCGACGGATATCGCGAACGCGGTGAGCGACCAGAACGCCTTCCAACCCAGCAGACAGTTGATCCAAGGCTTCGACGTCCCATACGTCGATATCTGTGAGATCCACTCGGGTCAGGACGAACGAGCAGCGATCCGGGCCTGTACTTCCGGGCGACGCAACGGAGGGACGGTCTGAGGTGGCTGTCTGCGAGGCGGCAACGCACTGAGCAGGCGCGTCGTCGTTTCGGTCACCTCACGCACCGCCTGTTCGAAGGCGTCTCGGTTCGCGTCGGACACCTTGGCTATTCCGCTCACCTTACGTACGTATTGGCGAGAGGCCGCCTCGATCTCCTCCGGCGTAGCAGCGGGCTCGAGTCCACGAAGTTCAGTGATGTTTCGGCACATAATTCGACGATAACCCTGCTCACCGACGCCGTCACGGTTCGATACATCAATGTATCCAAACTGCCACGCAGATCCGGGCATCACGGTAGTTTCAGTGAAATTCCCCCAGTGACTGGAAGTAGCCACTAACTCATGGACTCTGCACTCACCTCCGTCGGCCTACCCGCCGCACTCGCCATCATCATGTTCGGCCTCGGGCTTTCCTTGACGGTCGGAGATTTTGCCCGCGTGGCAAAAGCGCCGAAAGCCGTCTCGATTGCCCTGATCTGTCAGTTGTTGTTGCTCCCGGCCGCGGCCTTCGGTCTGGTCACGTTGTTCGACCTCGACCCACTGCTCGCCGTCGGCATGATGCTCCTCGCCGCATCACCGGGCGGCACCACGGCAAACCTGTTCAGCCATCTGTTCCGCGGCGATGTCGCTCTCAATGTGACACTCACTGCGGTCAATTCGGTGATAGCGGTGGTCACCCTTCCGCTCATCACCAACTTCGCGTTGGGCTACTTCGAACCCGAGGACGCGGACGGCACCCTCGGACTGCAGTTCACGAAGGTACTTCAGGTCTTTGCCGTCGTACTGATTCCTGTCGCCCTCGGAATGTGGGTTCGATTGCGCTCGAGCGCCTTTGCCGAGCGCATGGACAAGCCCGTCCGCATCGGATCCGCGGTGGTTCTGGCACTGGTGATCGTCGGAACGGTTGTTTCCGAGCGCGAGAACATCGCGGACTATCTCGTCGACATCGGCGTCGTCGCTGCCTTGTTCTGCCTACTGAGCCTCTCGATCGGTTACGTCGTTCCCCGGATATTCGGCATCGAGGATCGTCAGGCCATCGCCAGTTCCATGGAAATCGGCATCCACAACAGCACGTTGGCGATCACCATCGCCGTCAGTCTCCTCGACAACGTGCAATTGGCAGTACCGGCCGCGGTGTACGGCGTTCTGATGTTCCCGCTCGCTGCAGCCTTCGGCGCCGCCATCACCCGAAAGTCACGGACCATGGCCGAAATCGACTAATATCAGGCGGTTTTCGATATAGGTGATCTGGTATCGCCAACCCTACGATCGATACGGACTCAGACCGAAGGGTATCGAAAAAATGCTGACCAACACACCTACCGTGCCGGACGAACGCGTCTGGCAAGAGCTAGTCGACGCACTTACCCGTCGCCAATTCGGCATCGGAGCCGGGATGGCAGCAGTCGCAACTATTCTGTCGTCCTGCAGTTCCAGCGACGGTTCAGGTGCCGATGATGACGCTCAAATGCGCACCGTCACCACGCCGTTGGGGACCTACGACATACCTACCAACCCGAAGCGGGTCTTGGCCGTCGACGCCCGAACCGACCTCGAGCTCGCCATTGCCCTGGAACTACCGGTGTTCGGATACAACATCTCGCCCGCCACCAAGTGGGTTCCCGCCGACGGCTCGGCCGAATACCTCAGCGACAAGCCCAATCTGGAGCAGATCCTCGGACTCGCACCCGATCTCATCATCTGCGTCAACGCCGACAACGAGTACTGGCCCGCTGCAAAGCTCCAAGCCATCGCTCCTGTCCTGACGACCGAATCGAAGCAGACGTGGCGGGAGAACCTGACCCGGCTCTCCGATTGGCTGGGCCGAACACCCACCATGGATCGCCTGATCACCGATTACGACGCTCTGATCACCGACATTCGCACTCGACACGCTTCGGCGATCGCGGGCAAAACCGTCGCAAGCTTGTCCTACAGTCCGGACAAGGCCACGATCTACATCGACAGCCTGCCCGTGTCGGAGGAAACGGGTAAGAAGAATCGTCAACCCACCGACATGACGCTCGCCGATATCGGCGGAAGAACATTGAGCACAACCGGTTTCGACAATCAGGGACGACTGAGCATCGAAGAGATGGATCGTCTGCAAGACTGCGACGCGTTCATGGTTTCTGTCACCGACAGCAGTGACACCACCTTCGATCAACTCTCGGACAACAAGTTGTGGCAACGACTTCCGGCTGTGCAGGCCGGGAACGTCACCGTTCTGCAAGGAAGTACGTACTACGGGTCCATCTACACCAACATGTACGTCGCCAAGGGCTGGGACGATCTCTATTCGACGCTCGACTGATCAGCCTTGTCCGTGGAAATGCCGGCCGCTCCCGCGCGGTCGGCTTTTCACGTTTCGAGGTCGATGCCCAACGCTCCGGAGAGGGTCCGCAGACAGATCACTCTCAACTCTTCCTGCGGTATGGAAGGTTGATCGAGCCAGTCGAGGCAGACAGCTCGGACGAACGCGATCCATCCCCGAACTGCAACGGCAGCGAGCTGTCTTCTTTCGCCCTCGAATCCCAGTGCATCGAGGATTCGAATCTGCTGCTGTTCGAGTTCGCGCTCGACAATCGCCCGGATACCGGCCTCGGCCGAGAGCGTCCCGACGTTGATGGCGCGCACTCCCCTGCTGTGCGACTTCACGTAACCGAAGTAGGCGTCCAACCCGGCTGCCACCTGTTCGCGCACCGGTAGCGTTGCATCGGGTGCGGTCACCTCGAGCAGGTGCTGCGATTCGCGCTCGACGATTGCGGCGAAGAAGTCTCGCTTGGTCGGAAAATAGTGGTACATCAACCCGCGCGAGACGCCCGCAATCTCGGCGACCTCTTCGATCCACACATCCTCGTACGAGCGATCGGCAAAAAGTTGCGCGCCGATGTCGAGCAACTGCGTGCGCCGCTGCTCTCGGTCCAGGCGTTTTCGTGGTGCGACCATAGGCAAGTCAGATTACTACTTGACACCGATTCAGTAAGGCGTACTTTGCGTACTAGACATCAATTCAGTAAGCGATCTCACCCCGGGGGACACAAAATGAGCGTCGACACCACTCCAGAGGCGACGACCGATGCTCGGATACCGCATCCGGCGTGGCGCCTGCCGGTCCTCGGGGACGTTCTCGGGATCAATATCCGGACACCGCTGCAGAACTCCGTGAGCATCGGCCGCGAACTCGGCCCGATCTTCGAGAGAAATGTCCTGGGAAATCGCTTCGTCTTCGCCTCGGGCGCGGACATGGTGGCAGAACTGTCCGACGAGTCCCGGTTCGCGAAGCACCTTGCACCTGGAGTCAAAGCACTCCGCGGAATCGGCGGCGACGGCCTGTTCACGGCGTACAACCACGAACCCAACTGGGGCAAGGCGCACAATCTCCTGGCACCGGCGTTCAGCCAGACTGCGATGCGCTCGTACCACCGCACCATGCTCGACGTGGCCGGCGAGTTGGTCGACCATTGGGACAGTCGTGAAAGTGACTCCCCCATCGACGTCTCCGCAGACATGACCAAGCTGACGCTGGAGACCATCGGACGCACTGGATTCAGCTACTCGTTCGACTCCTTCGAACGTGAAGAACAGCATCCGTTCGTCAAGGCAATGGTCGGCGCACTCTCCCATTCGCAGCGCACGACGTTCCTGAAGTCGACCGCCCTCGGGCGAGTGCTCGCACGTCGCGCGGATCAACGTGACGAGGTCCGCAAGGCGTACATGGCCGAGGTTGTGGACGAAGTGATCCGTGCCCGGCGGACAAGTACCGAACCGGGGCCCGAAGATCTTCTCGAACTGATGCTGCGGGCGGCACGCGAGAACGATCCCAACCGTATCGACGAACTGAACATCCGCCATCAGGTCGTGACCTTCCTCGTCGCCGGACACGAAACGACCTCCGGCGCATTGTCGTTCGCGCTGTACTACCTGTCACGAAACCCTGACGTGCTGGCCAAGGCGCAAGCCGAGGTCGACAAGGTATGGGAGGGCGAGGAGCCCGCCTTCGAGAAGATCGCGAAACTTCGATACGTACGACGCGTCCTCGACGAATCATTGCGTCTGTGGCCGACCGCTCCCGCCTACGGGCGCGCGGCGCTCGAAGACACGACGCTCGTCGGCAAGTATCCGATGAAGAAGGGCGATTGGATGCTCGTGCTCATCCCCTCACTTCATCGTGATCCGGTGTGGGGCAACGATCCCGAGGCGTTCGATCCGGATCGCTTCCTGCCCGCCAACATCAAAGCCAGGCCGGCGCACGTGTACAAGCCGTTCGGAACCGGTGAACGCGCCTGCATCGGAAGACAATTCGCTATTCACGAAGCGGTCCTCGTGTTGGGCACCATCTTGCAGAAATACACGATCGAGGCCGATCCGGACTACGAGTTGAAGGTAGCCGAACGGCTCACCCTGATGCCCGAAGGCTTCAACTTGACGGTCCGCCGACGCTGACCTCGCAAAACTGCGTCGCGCAACTCGGTTGAAACAGTCCCGAATGCGGTAATCCCTGAGGTGGCAGCAGCGAGCACCGGCGCACCCTGGGAGTTCACATGACAAAGAGGCCTGCAGTGGGAATCGTCTTACTCTCGGCGGCATTGGCCACGGGAGCTTGCTCGGCAAGCGTCGGGACGCCGCAAGTGGACAAGTCCGAAGTCGCAAGTCAGATCTCCACTCAACTAGCCGAGAAGATCGGCGAGCCACCCGACGACGTGACGTGTCCGGAGAACCTCGACGCCGAAGTCGGCGCATCGATCACGTGCATCCTGACCGAGCAGGGCACCGAATACGACGTCACAGCGACCGTGACCAGCGTTGACGGTGAGAGTGCGAACTTCGACATCAAGGTTGCGGATGTGCCGAACAACTAACTGCTGTGCGCCTTTATTAACCGCCGGGGGTTAATAAAGGCGCACAGCAAGGCGTCAGAGCCGCTCGATAATCGTCGCGTTCGCGGTGCCGCCACCTTCACAGATGGTCAGCAAGCCGTAGCGGCCACCGGTGCGCTCGAGTTCGTTGAGCAGGGTTGCCATCAGCTTGGTGCCGGTCGCGCCGAGCGGGTGACCGAGTGCGATCGCGCCGCCGTTGACGTTGACCTTGGCCGGATCTGCACCGATCTCCTTGATCCAGGCCAGGACGACCGGGGCAAAAGCTTCGTTGATCTCGACGATGTCGATGTCCTCGATGCTCAGGCCGGCCTTCGCGAGAGCATGCTTCGTGGCCGGGATCGGCGCACTGAGCATGAAGATCGGGTCGTCGCCGCGTGCGCTGAGGTGATGAATCCGGGCGCGGGGCTTGAGGTTGTACTTCTCCACCGCTTCCGCCGACGCCAGCAGCAGCGCACTCGCACCGTCGGAGATCTGGCTGGCCACTGCCGCGGTCATGCGTCCGTCTTCGACGAGAACCTTGAGCGTCGCCATCTTCTCGAGGCTGGTCTCGCGGGGTCCTTCGTCGACGGTCGCGTCGCCCATGGCGACGATCTCGTTGTCGAAGCGACCCGCGGCGATTGCAGCCTTGGCGCGCTCATGGCTCTGCAGGGCCCACTTCTCGAGCTCTTCGCGGCTGATGTCCCACTTCTCGGCGATCATTTCGGCGCCCTTGAACTGCGAGACTTCCTGGTCACCGTAGCGCTCGGTCCAACCGACCGAACCCGAAGTCGGCGTGTCGAATCCGTACTGCTGACCGACGATCATCGCTGCCGAGATCGGAATCTGGCTCATGTTCTGAACGCCGCCGGCAACGATCAGATCCGCAGTGCCCGACAGGATGGCCTGAGCGCCGAAGTGCACTGCCTGCTGGCTCGAACCGCACTGACGGTCAACGGTCACCCCGGGAACGTGCTCCGGGAATCCCGCTGCGAGCCAGGACATACGGGCGATGTTGCCGGCCTGGCCGCCGATGGCGTCGACGCAACCGAAGATCACGTCGTCGACGTCACTGGGGTCGATACCGGTGCGCTCGACCAGTGCCTTGACGACGTGCGCACCGAGATCGATGGGGTGCACGCCGGACAGCGCGCCGCCCCTCTTGCCGATCGGTGTGCGAATGGCGTCGACGATGTAAACCTCGGACATAGCGTTAGCTCCTAGTTTCGTTGTGCAGCAATAGTTCTTGAAGTTGATTCAGCAATAGCGTCTGAAGTTGTGGCCGGATCGGAGAGCCCGTCGAGCACGATCGCGAGATATTGAGCCGCGACGGCGTGCGCCGAGAGGGATCCACCCGGGCGGTACCAGCGAACCGCGACCCACACGGTGTCGCGCATGAAGCGGAAGACCAATTCGACGTCGATGTCGGAGCGGAAGGTCCCGTCCGCGACGCCGGCTTCGAGGACGCCGACCCACAGGTCCCGGAATTCGGTGTTGCGCTCGGCCAGGTAAGCGAAGCGCTCGTTCCCGACGAGGTGCTTGACCTCGTCCTGGTAGATCGCCACAGCCGAATGTGAGGCGTCGATGGCCTCGTACGACGTCACGACCAGTGCTTCGAGCGTCGCGCGACTGTCCAACCCCGCCGCGACGATCTCGCGGTATTTTCCGAAGAGTTCGTCGAGGAACTGGTGCAGGATCTCGTCGACCATCGACTCCTTGGAATCGAAATGGTGATACAGGCTGCCGGACAGGATCCCGGCGGCGTCGGCGATGTCGCGGACGGTCGTCGCGCGCACTCCGCGATCGGCGAAGAGCCCCGCCGCGATCTCGAGCAGCTCGTCGCGGCGCCCGGACTTGCCGTTTGATTCGTCGGAATTTCGAGGTGGCGTCATGTATTCAATCCTATCCAGGGCCTTCCCCTGTGCGCGGTCAGCGAGTCCAGGGACTCCTTAACCGCGCACGGGGACGCTAGGCCCTCTGCGAAGAAACGGAGACGATCTCGCCGGTCATGTAGGTGGAGTAATCGCTGGCGAGCATCGCGATGACCGTTGCGATCTCCCAGACCTCCGCGGCGCGGCCGTAGGCCTCACCGGAAGCCAACTGGTCGAGCAGTTCCTCACTGGTGACCTTCGCCAGGAACGCGTGACGCGCAATGGAAGGCGAGACCGCGTTGATACGGACTCCGTACTCCGCTGCTTCGATGGCGCTGCACCGAGTCAGCGCCATGACGCCGGCCTTGGCTGCGGCGTAGTGCGCCTGGGAATGCTGCGCGCGCCAACCGAGAACGGACGCGTTGTTCACCAGAACACCGCCGTGGGGAACGCTCTTGAAGTACCGCAGGGCTGCGCGCGTCGAACGGAAGGTGCTGTTGAGGGTGATGTCGAGAACGCGATCCCACTGATCGTCCGTCATGTCGACGACGGGAGTTTCGCCGCCAAGGCCCGCGTTGTTGACGACGATGTCGATACGTCCCAACTTCTCGGCCGCGCCGACGAACAACGCGTCGACCTGCTCGGTGCTCGATACATCGCAGATGATCGATTCGACCTGCTGACCGGGGAATTCGGCCTTCAGCTTCTCCACCGTCTCGCCGAGTCGACGCTCGTGGAAGTCGGAGACGAGAACGTCGCCGCCCTCGAGAAGCACCCTGCGCGCAGTGGAGAAACCGATGCCGGTTCCGGCTGCGGCGGTGATGATCGCCTTCTTGCCCGCGAGCAGTCCGTGGCCCGGGGTTTCCTCCGGCGCAACGGAAAGCGGGGACGCGGCTTTGGTGTCAGACATTAACGGGCCTCTCGGGGAAGACCGAGCACGCGCTCGGAAATGATGTTGCGCTGAATTTCGTTGGAGCCGCCGTAAATCGTGTCGGCGCGGGTGAAGAGGAAGAGGCGTTGCCATTCGTCGAGCTCGAGGTGCTCGGGATCGGTGATGTCCGAGGCATTGCCTTCGGAATCCGCCCACGGTGCAACCAACGACGACGCACCCTGCACGTCCATCGCCAGCTGTCCCAGATCACGATGCCAGTTGGCCCACAGCAGTTTTGCGACGGACGCTTCTCCGCCACCGGTTCCGGCGTCGACCGCGTCGAGAGTGCGCATCGCGTGGGCGCGCATCACGCGCAGTCCGACCCACGCGCGGGCGATCTTTTCGCGAATGTGCGGATCCTGGTCACTGCCATTGGCTTTCGCCAGGTCGACGACGCCTTGGAGCTCGCGGGCAAATCCGATCTGCTGTCCGAGCGTCGATACACCGCGCTCGAAGGTGAGCAGCCCCATCGCGATCTTCCAGCCCTCGCCGGGTTCCCCGACCACCAGATCGGCATCGGTGACGGCGTCGTCGAAGAAGACCTCGTTGAACTCCGATGTGCCGGTGAGCTGCTGAATGGGCCGAACTGTCACACCGGGCTGATCCAGCGGGACCAGCAGGAAGCTCAACCCCTGGTGACGCTTGGAGCCCACCTCGGTGCGGCAGACCACGAAGCACCACTGCGCGACGTGAGCCAGTGAGGTCCACACCTTCTGGCCGTTGATGATCCACTTGCCGTCTTCGAGGCGTGCGGTCGTGGAGACGTTCGCGAGGTCGGAACCGGCGCCGGGCTCGGAGTAGCCCTGCGACCACAGTTCACTGACCGTGTTGATGCCAGGAAGGAATCGGCGCTTCTGCTCGTCGGTGCCGTACGCGATCAGCGTCGGGCCGAGCAGCTCTTCACCGATGTGGCTGACGCGAGCGGGCGCACCGGCCTTCGCGTACTCCTGATGGAAGATGACCTGCTGGGAGATGCTTGCTCCCCGCCCGCCGAACTCCTTCGGCCACCCGAGGCACGTCCACCCCGACGCTGCGAGGTGCTTGTCCCACTCGAGTCGTTGCTCGAAGAACTCGTGCTCACTGCCGGGGCCGCCCTTACCCTTGAGCTGGGCGAATTTGCCCGTCAAGTTCTCGGCCAACCACTGCGCGACCGTGGCCGCAAACTCGTCGTCCGTCATCTGCCCGTCCGGGCTCTCGCTCTGGTCCACATATGTAAGATAACCTACCAAGCACTTGCTAGGTAGCGTGTCAGGTAGGAGTCCAGTGACCGAACAACCGAGAACCATCCCATCAGCCCTCATCCGGGCCGCCGAGGAGTTCGGTGAGCGCGCGGCTATCGCCGATGGCGACACCCGACTGACCTTCGCACAGCTACATCAGCGCGTCCGCGATTTCGCCGGCGCACTGATCAACCGTGGGGTGAAGGCAGGCGACCGCGTCGTCATCTGGGCGCCCAACACGTACCACTGGGTGATCGCCCTGCTCGGCGCTCAGTACGCCGGCGCAGCCATCATCCCGATCAACACGCGCTACACCGGCACCGAAGCACTCGACATCATCGAGCGCGTCGACGCAGCTGCCCTGGTGGTCGTCGGCACGTTCCTCAAGGCCGACCGGTACCAGCAGTTGCTCGACGCCAATCCGGACCTGAGGATCCCCACCGTCATCCAGGTACCGATCGACGGGGACGACGACCGTGACGGCGTCATCGAGTTCGAGGACTTCCTCGCGCTCGCCACCGACGCCGCCCGCACCGAAGCCGACGCGCGTGCTGCGAAGGTGCAGCCAGACGACGTCAGCGACATCCTCTTCACCTCCGGCACCACGGGACGCAGCAAGGGTGCGATCACCGCGCATCGTCAGTCCATCGCTGTCGCCAAGTCGTGGGGTGAATGCGCCGAGGTCACCGCCGACGACAACTTCCTCATCATCAGCCCGTTCTTCCACACCTTCGGATACAAGGCCGGAATCCTGGTCTGCCTGTTGAACGGTGCGACGATCGTGCCGGTGTCCGTCTTCAACATCGACGACACCCTCGCATTGGTCAGCAGCGAGAAGATCAGCATCCTGCCCGGCGCCCCGACGATCTACCAGACCATCCTCGATCATCCCCGCCGCAGCGAATACGACCTGTCCTCGCTCCGCATCGCGATCACGGGCGCAGCACCCGTGCCGGTTGCTCTCGTCGAGCGCATGCAAGCAGAGCTTTTCGACGCCGTCCTCACGGCATACGGTTTGACCGAGGCAGTGGTTGCGACCATGTGCCGCACCGACGACGACCCGGTCACCGTCTCCACCAGTTCCGGCCGCGCGACAGCCGATTTCGAGGTCAAGATCGGCGACCAGGGTGAGATCCTGCTTCGTGGACCGAACGTCATGCTCGGATACCTCGACGACCCCGAATCCACCGCCAAGGCAATCGACGCCGACGGCTGGCTGCACACCGGAGACGTCGGAACCCTCGACGAGCGTGGCTATCTCGACATCACCGACCGTCTGAAAGACATGTACGTCAGCGGCGGATTCAACGTCTACCCCGCCGAGATCGAGGGCATGTTGGCTCGCCTGCCCGGCGTCCACGAGTCTGCTGCCATCGGCATCCCCGATCACCGGATGGGAGAGGTGGGCCGCGTCTACATCGCCCAACTCGACGGTGCCGGCCTCACCGAAGAGTCGGTAATCGCCTTCCTCAAGGAGAAGATCGCAGGCTTCAAGGTGCCCCGCGAGGTGCGCTTCGTAGATCACCTGCCCCGTAACCCTTCGGGCAAGGTCCTCAAAACGGTTCTGCGCGAGGAACAATCATGACCGTTCCCTTCGAAGCCGACGTCGTGACCTACGAGGTTCGTGACTCGGTCGCCGTCGTGACCTTGAATCGACCCGACTACCGCAACGCCCAGAACTCGGTGGTCACGTACGCCCTCGACGCGGCATTCCAGCGCGCCGTCGAGGACGACGACGTGAAGGTGATCGTCCTGGCAGGCAACGGACCTCACTTCAGCGCCGGACACGACCTGGGAACTCCGGGACGCGACCATCACGTCGAGTACGAGAACAAGGCCACCATGTGGTGGGATCACGTCGACAAGCCAGGCGGTGACCAGCGTTTCGCCCGCGAGATGGAGGTCTACCTGGGCATGTGCCGCCGTTGGCGGGAGATCCCCAAGCCCACCATCGCGATGGTCCAAGGCGCCTGCATTGCCGGTGGGCTCATGCTCGCCTGGGTCTGCGACATGATCGTCGCGGCCGACGACGCCTTCTTCTCCGATCCCGTTGTCCGCATGGGCATCCCCGGCGTCGAATACTTCGCGCACCCGTGGATGGTCGGTTCACGATTCGCCAAGGAAATGCTCTTCACCGGCGATCGGTTCACCGCGCAACGTGCATACGAAATCGGCATGGTGAACCGCGTCGTCGCCCGCAAGCATCTCGAGAAGGAGACGTTCGAGCTCGCCGGACGTATCGCCGAGATGCCGCGCTTCGGACTCGCTTTGACCAAGAAGGCCGTCAATCAGTGCGAGGATCAGATGGGGATGCGCAACGGCATCGACTCCGTCTTCGGTCTGCATCACTTCGCTCACGCTCACAACGCCGAAGTCGGCAAAGACTCGCTTGGTGGTCTCGACGCCAAAGCTATGGCTGCCAGTGCTCGCGCACCGCAGGAAGGAACAAACTAGTGGATCTCGTATTCGACGACGCCACAACCGCATTCCGTGACGAGGTTCGCTCGTTCCTGGAAGCGAATGTGCCCGCGACTCCCCTGAAGTCGATGGATACCGCCGAAGGCTTCGAAGAGCACCGTCAGTGGGAGCACACACTCGCCGATGCCGGCTACGCCGTCGTCTCCTGGCCCAAGGAACTCGGCGGACGCGATGCGTCCCTGCTCGAATGGGTCATCTTCGAGGAGGAGTACTACCGCTCGGGCGCGCCCGGCCGCGTAAGCCAGAACGGCATCTTCTTGTTGGCTCCCACACTGTTCGAGCATGCAAATGCCGAGCAGTTGGCTCGCATCATGCCGCGCATGGCTCGTGCCGACGACATCTGGGCCCAGGCCTGGTCCGAGCCCGAGTCCGGTTCCGACCTCGCAAGCCTGCGTTCGAGTGCGAAGAAGGTCGACGGCGGCTGGCTGCTCAACGGTCAGAAGACGTGGAGCTCACGCGCGAGTTACGCCGACTGGGGCTTCGGCTTGTTCCGCTCCGATCCGGATGCGCAGCGCCACAAGGGCATCACGTATTTCATGTTCGACCTCCGGTCGAAGGGTGTCACCGTTCGCCCGATCGATCAGCTCGACGGTGAGCCCGGCTTCGCCGAGATCTTCCTCGAAGACGTCTTCGTTCCGGACGACCCGGCCAACCCAGGTGAGTCGGGTGTGATCGGAAACGTCAACGAAGGTTGGCGGGTCGCGATGAGCACCGCGAGCAACGAGCGTGGTCTCTCGCTGCGCAGCCCCGGCCGCTTTCTCGCCACCGTCGACCGCCTGCTCGAGCTGTACAAGTCCAGCGGACGCACCGACGACAGCGCTCTGCGCAACCAGGTCGCCGACGCCTGGATCGGCGCTCGCGCTTACCAACTCAACACATTCGGCACCGTCACCCGTCTGGCCGACGGTGGACAGCTCGGCGCCGAGTCCTCGATCAACAAGGTCTTCTGGTCCGAGTGGGATATCGCCACCCACGAGACTGCTCTCGAACTTCAGGGCCCTGAAGCCGAGTTGGCCGACAACTGGATGGACGGATACCTGTTCTCCCTGTCCGGCCCGATCTACGCAGGCACCAACGAGATTCAGAAAAACGTCATCGCTGAGCGTCTGCTCGGCCTACCGAAGGCGGACCGATGAGATTCGCGCTCGACTCCTCCCACCAGGACTTCGCTGCAAGCATCGATGCACTGCTGACCAAGTCCGACATGCCCGCCGTCATCCGTTCGTGGAACGACGGTGACACCGAGCCGGGCAAGAAGCTCTGGCAGCGCCTCGCCGAGACCGGCGTCAACGGTCTCGTCATCTCCGAAGAGCACGACGGACTCGGCGCCGACGCCGTCGACCTGGTCGTTGCGCTCGAACAGCTCGGTCGGCACGCAGTACCCGGACCGGTCGTCGAAACGATCGCCGTGGCGCCGACGCTCCTGGCTTCCGTTGCACCGGAACGTCTCTCTGCTCTCGCCGAGGGTTCGCTGGCAACCGTCGCAGCTCCCCCGCGCACACCGTTCGCGCTCGACGCCGATGCGGTGGATCTGGTTCTGCTCGCGCAGGACGGTGCCGTATCACTCGGCGTCCCTGGCGAAGCCAAGGCATCGGTGGATCTCTCCCGCAAGCTCTACGAGGTTTCCGCCGGCGAATCGCTGGGCTCCGCCGACTTCTCGGCCGCCTTCGACATGGGCGCTCTTGCCACTGCCGCGCAGTTGCAGGGCCTGGGCCAGACACTGCTCGAGGTCACCACCGAATACGCGAAGCAGCGCAAGCAGTTCGGCAAGGTCATCGGACAGTTCCAGGCCATGAAGCACCACCTGGCCGAGGTTGCCGTCTCCCTCGAGATGGCTCGCCCCCTGCTGCACGGCGCCGCACTGTCGGTTCGCGATCAGTCGGCCGACGCCTCGCGTGACATCTCTGCGGCCAAGGTCGCGTGCGGGGATGCTGCGTACAAGGCCGCTCGCGTCGGACTCCAGGTTCACGGCGCCATCGGCTACACGATGGAACACGATCTCTCCTTGTGGCTCACCAAGGTACGGGCGCTGCTCACCGCGTGGGGCACACCGTCCGAGCATCGCGCACGCGTCGTCGAAGCGCTGGTTGCATCATGAGCATCGACACCGAAGACCAGGCAGCACTGCGCGCATCGGTACGCGATCTCCTGAGCAAGCATTCCGACTCCGCTGCCGTCCGCGCCGCCATCACCACCGAGATCGGCTACGACGCCGCTTTGTGGAGCAAGCTGTGCGAGCAGATCGGCGTCGCCGCCTTGGCGATTCCGGAGGAGTTCGACGGCGTCGGAGCAGGTTTGGGCGAAGTACACGTGGTCCAGGAGGAATTGGGCCGCACGCTGACCCCGTCACCGATGCTGGGTTCGGCGATTCTTGCCGCACAGGCACTGCTGCTTTCCGGTGACGACGACGCATGCTCACGACTGCTGCCCGGTGTCGCGTCCGGCGAGAGCACGCTGGCCCTGTGCTGGGCAGGTGCCGCGGGTTGGAGCACCTTCGGCGTCGAGGCAACCGAAGACGCGTTGACCGGCACGGCGTCGTACGTCCTCGACGGACACGTCGCAGACACCCTGCTCGTTCTCACGGCCGACGGGTTCTACGAAGTGGATCCAGCGGCCGAAGGCGTCTCCCGCCGACGCGTCCCCACCATGGATCCGACGCGAACGCTGGCGGAGGTCACGTTCTCCGGTGTTCGTGGTCGGCCACTGGAGTGGTCCGAAGATCTGGTCGATCGGATCCGAACCGTCGTTCTGATCGCCTTGTCTGCTGAACAGGTCGGAGTGGCAGCAGCGATCGTCGAACAGACCGTGGAATACACCAAGTCGCGCAAGCAGTTCGGGCGCGCGATCGGTTCTTTCCAGGCCCTCAAACATCGGATGGCCGATATGTACACGTTGGTCGAGACGGCGAGGTCGATGACGTACGCCGCCGTGGCGACGCAGTCGGCGGACGACGCGGCAGTGGCGAAGGTCTACTGCTCGGAAGCCTTGCAGCAGATCACCTCCGAAGCAGTTCAGTTGCACGGCGGAATCGCAATCACCTGGGAGCACGACGCTCAGCTGTACTTCAAGCGTGCACACGGCAGCGCTCAGCTCTTCGGTCAGCCGAGCACCTACCTGCCGAGCCTCGCGCAGGCAGCGGGCCTCTAGGAGACGTCGGTGCTTGTTCGCTCGGTATTGCGAGCGAACAAGCACCACTGGTGCCCAGTCAGTGGAATGCCCAGCAGATTAATAGCTCTGGATCGCGCAGAATCGGTCACCAGACAGCTGTCCATCCCACAGACCGGAGTTTTCTCGTGAATCGATTCGACGACAAGCGCGTCCTCATCAGCGGCGCAGGATCCGGAATCGGCCAGGCCACCGTTGCCCGCATCCTGGCAGAAGGTGGCACCGTCGTCGCCGCCGACATTTCCGAGACCGGCCTCGAACAGACGCTGAACGCAGCGAAGGACGCAGGCCATTCCGATCGCCTGACCACGGTGAAGGTCGACATCTCCAGCGAAGAGTCTGTTCGCGAACAGGTCGGCGCTGCGATCAAGGCTCTGGGCGGGCTCGACGTGCTGGTCAACGCGGCGGGCATTCTGCGCTCCGCGCACACCCACGAGATGACACTCGATTTCTGGAACACCGTCATCGGGGTCAACCTCACCGGAACTTTCCTCATGACGAGGGAGTCCCTGCCGGCACTGCTCGAAAGCGGGGCAGGCGTCGTGGTCAACTTCAGTTCCACGTCGGCCACCTTCGCCCACCCATATATGACGGCATATGCAGCGTCGAAGGGCGGAATCCAATCCTTCACGCACGCACTTGCACTCGAGTACAGCAAGCAGGGCCTTCGCGCCGTGGCCGTCGCACCCGGCAGCATCGCTTCGGGCATGACCTCCGATCCCGGCTTCCCGGCCGACATCGACTTCACGCTGCTCGGCAAGCTGGCCCCGGCAATCGGTGAGGGTTTCGCTCCCCCGTCCGCGGTCGCCGGCGTGATCGCGATGCTCGCTTCCGAGGACGGCTCGTTTGTCACCGGAACGGAAATCCGCATCGACGGCGGCACGCATATGTGACCACTTGCTGTGCGCCTTTATTAACCCCCGGCGGTTAATAAAGGCGCACAGCAGCGAGGCGGCATACTTAACTGGCCGCCGGGAACCCGTCCGGCGGTACGACGTGCGGTGGGGAGCCAGCGGTGAGCGAGTCAACAGGCACTACGAACCTCGAGCCCGTGCTGATCAGTCCCGTCGTCGGCGGAATGATTCGCACGTGGTCCGAGGACGAGACCCGCTTGTGGAGCGTCGACGATCCCGCGGCGCTCGGCGCACAGTTGGGACGCGGTCTCGTAGCCCGTACGACCCTGCCGGACAACAAGTTCCGAGAGGTTGCGTTTCTGGATACCCAGACCCAGGCCCTCACTGTGCAGCCGCGCTTCGCTTCCCCTGACAGCACTGCACTTGCCGCACCGTTCAAGCTCACCGAGGCGTCGGCCCCGACGTCCGACGCTTGGGAAGATCTCGAATCGGTACTCGCGTCGGTCGCGATCTCCGCTGCTGGACGTGGCGAATTCTGGCTCGCGGAACTCGGCGGGTGGGATGCTCCGCACGAGCCGAACTGCCTCTTCACGACCGTCGACGAATCGGGACTGGCCAACGCGGTCATGGAGGCCACCCCCGCGCCCGCCGGAACCGGCGTCTGGCCGGAGGTTCCGAGCGGACAAACCGGCGTTTCCGTTTCGGCACCAGCCTCACAGGACACCATCGAGGCTGCCGGAATCTTCGCGGTATCAGCGATCGAGACGTGGGGCGTCACACCGTGGGACATCAACCTCACTTTCGGCAAACTGGTCGATTTCGCCTGATCAGCGGCGCCGACACGCGGCGGTGAGTTGTACGTCTCCCCTCAGCCGACGGCTCACGGTTCGTCACAACACGCCCGATGGCGACGACATCGGGCCCCTCGGTGGGCATACTGAGGGAACTGGGGTTACTCCCGGTCACAAATACCCGTGGATCCGCGTCGGGGCGGGTGCGGTCCGACAACACGCGAGCAGCCACAGACACTGGCGGCTCCGAAAGGTTCAATCATGGCAACCGACCAACTACAGACGGTTGTATTGCACGGCGACCAGCTCAAGTACGTCGACCAAGGCAGTGGCCCCGTTGTGGTGCTCATTCACGGCCTACTGGGCGCGCACTCCAATTGGGAGCCGCAGATCGAGACGCTCTCGCGTCATTACCGCGTGATCGCCCCTGATCTCTTCGGACATGGTGCGTCGGACAAGCCTGCCGGCGACTATTCACTCAGTGCTCACGCCGCCACCGTTCGCGACCTCCTCGAAGCCCTCGATATTCCGTCGGCCACCCTCGTCGGTCACTCCCTCGGTGGTGGGATCGCGATGCAGACGCTGTACCTGTTCCCCGACCGGGTGGAGCGGCTGTGCCTGGTGGCCAGCGGCGGACTCGGCCCCGAGGTGAGCCCACTCCTGCGCGCGGCGACTCTGCCCGGCAGCGAACTGGTACTTCCCGTTCTCGCGTCCAGGACGCTGACCGACGTGACGGACAAAGCGCTCGGACTTTTCAACAAGATCGGCCTGTTCAAGCTCGGTGCCAGCGCGAGTGAGGCCCGTAAGAGCTTTGCTTCGGTATCGGACGCGTCGACACGTCAGGCATTTCTGGCGACCGCGCGATCGGTCATCAACTACAACGGCCAAACCGTCAATGCCACTCCGCATTTCGCCAACTTCAAGAACCTGCAGGCACTACTGGTGTGGGGCGAGGAAGACACCATCATCCCCAACGCCCACACCGAGAATGCTCGCGCCGAACTACCGCTGGGGCGGGTGGAGATATTCAAGCGCGCCGGGCATTTCCCGCACCTTGACTATCCGGATCGCTTCGACCGTGTCTTCTCCGAATTCATGACGGACTGCGGAGTCGGTATCGGCACCGGACCCAAGGCCGTCAGCAGCTGAACTAGCTCCCCGCAACCAGCTCTTCGAGGTAGCTCGCCACCCCGTCCTCGTCGTTCGTGGGCAAAATTCGGTCGGCGAGCTCGATGACCTCGGCTCTGGCGTTGGCGGGCGCCAGAGCCGTTCCGGCCCAGGTCAGCATCGCAACGTCGTTGAAGGCGTCACCGGCCGCGGCAACTTCCGACGCGTCGATGCCGTCGATCGCGCACAACTGCGCGAGAGCGCTGGCCTTCGAGACGCCCGCTGCAGCCATTTCCATGTACGGGGCGCCGGAGTGGGTCAACTCCACACCCTCGATGCCCGCAGCGACCGCAGTTCGGTACAGGTCGGCGCTGGGAACCTCGGCATGCCGGGCCACGATCTTGACCATCGGCTCCACGTCCAGCGGCAGCGTATCGGCGAGCACCATCTCGTGCAGGTGCCGGTGATGGTCCGCGAACTCGCACAGAGCGGCATACTCCGGCTCGGCAAAGAACTGCGTGGGTCCGACGTTCGCGAACACGACGCCAGGAATCAGAGCACGAACCTGCTCCATAGCTGTTGCAGCCAAAGATGTTTCGATCGAAACGGTGTCGACGATCTCCGGAGTCCCGTCCGCCAGGTCGAGAATGACAGCTCCGTTGGCACACACAGCTTTACCGCGAAATCCGCACGAGCTCGCCAACGTGTGTACCGAATGCCTGGCCCGGGCCGTCGCCCACACAACTTCGATCCCCGCGAGCCGCGCGTTCTCCATGGCCTGCGCGGTGCGCGCCGAAATCGTTCGGTCGGAGCGCAGCAGGGTGCCGTCGAGGTCGGTTGCGAACATACGAATACGGGTCACCAGACAATGATGGCAGTCCGTTCGCAGCCCTCACCAACTACGTGACATGGGCCGTTGCTCTGTCAATTACTTGCTTGGGCCTCGAGAAGGTGCCGACGCATCTCACCGAAGACCACACCCAGCCGCTCGACATCTCGCGGGCTCAGCAGGTCGAACATGCTCTCCCGTACAGCGGCCACGTGCGCCGGGCTTGCCGACGCCAATTTCTCGGCACCCGAGTCGGTCAGCTCCGCATTAGCGCCCCTCTTGTCGTCGACACACTCGACCCGGCGCACCCACCCGGCACCGACCAGCCGATTGACGGCCCTGGTCACACCACTTCGGGTAGCCATCACAGCGTCGGCGAGCTCACTCATGCGCAGTTGCCGGCCGGGCGCTTCGGCGAGAGCGACCAGCAGTTCGAAATCGGTGAAGGAAATGTCGGAGTCTCGCACCAACTGCTGATCAAGAACACGCTGGAGCAGTCGGGTCGAGTCCAGGTAAGCCCGCCAGGCCGTTTGCTCCGAGTCGCTCAACCACCGCGTCGATTCCATGACACCAGCATATCCGAAGTAGTTGACAACGAAATCAAATGATCTATTCTCAATGTAGTTGATCAGTCAACTACCTGTTCGAAGAGAAGGTTCAACCGAGAGGCGGGCGCTATGAGCGACAACAATGCAGTGCAGTTCGAGGAACGCCGGGCCGAGATCAGGGATCGACATCTGCTCCCCGCCGACAAACGACCCGCATCGACCGCACGCGGCCTGCACCATACGGCCCTGATCAGCAGTGACGTCGAACGAACCGTGAAGTTCTACCAGGATCTCCTCGGATTCCCACTCACCGAGTTGATCGAGAACCGTGACTATCCCGGGTCGTCGCACTTCTTCTTCGACATCGGCAATGGCAACCTTCTGGCGTTCTTCGACTTCCCGGGTCTCGACGTGGGCCCGTACCAAGAAGTACTCGGCGGCCTCCACCACATCGCGATCAGCGTCGAACCCGCCAAGTGGGCGAAGCTACGTACCAGACTGACCGAGGCCGGCGTCGAACTGATCGAGCACAGTGAGGTTTCGCTGTACTTCCGCGATCCCGACGGCGCTCGACTCGAACTGATCGCAGACCCACTCGGTGAGATGTACGGCAATCACGTCCTCTGAAAACTTGCTCTCCCCCATACCATTCGGAAGGCACACCATGACCTCCACTCTGTCGCAGCCGAACCTCGATATCCGTCGATCCGGGGATCGTTTCAAGTCCAATGCCGGCTGGCTGGACTCGAAGCACTCGTTCTCGTTCAGCAATCACTACGACCCGAAGAACACTCACCACGGTCTTCTTCTGGTGAACAACGACGACATCGTCACGCCGGGAATGGGATTCGACACCCATCCCCACCAGGACATGGAGATCGTCACCTGGGTACTGAGAGGTTCTCTCGTACATCAGGATTCGATGGGTCATTCGGGTGTCATCTACCCCGGTCTAGCCCAGCGGATGAGCGCCGGAACGGGCATCCTGCATTCGGAGAAGAACGATTCGTGGCGACTCGGTGACGTGGCAGGTGCGCATTCCGACAAGCACAGCGACCCGGTTCACTTCATCCAGATGTGGGTCATCCCCGACGAAGCCGGAATCACCCCCGGCTACGAGCAGTTGGAGATCGACGCCGAATTGCTTGCCGGTGGACTGGTTCCCGTCGCCTCCGGCATGGACGCGTACGCCGATCACTCGGCAATCCGGATCAAGAACAAGTACGCCGCGATGCACGTTGCGCGTCTGCAACCCGGACAGCCCGTGACCCTGCCCGACGCACCGTTCCTGCACGTTTTTGTCGCCGACGGTCAGGCCGCCATGGAAGGCGTCGGAGTGCTCGAACAAGGTGACGCGGTACGCGTGTCCGGCGGCGGAGGTCAGCAGATCAGCTCCGATACCGGGGCAGAGGTCATCGTCTGGGAAATGCACGCCACCGTTTCGCAGGGATGACATGAAGCCCTTCTCGTACGACGCTTCACCGGCTCGAATTGTCTTCGGCCAAGGGATGATCGATACGATCGCCGAAGAAGTGCGGCGGCTCGGCCGTAGCCGAGTGATGGTGCTGGCAAGTCGTCGACTCGACGCGGTTGCCGCCGCCGTGACCGAATCTCTCGGCGACATGGCGGTGGCCCGCTTCGACGGCGCTTTGATGCATACTCCGATCGAAGTCACGACAGCCGCGCTGAGACTTGCCGAGAACCATCACGTCGACACGGTCGTCGCGATCGGCGGCGGTTCGGCAACCGGGTTGTCCAAGGCATTGGCACTACGAGCGGGGTTCGATCAGATCGTCGTTCCGACAACGTACGCGGGATCAGAAGTCACTCCGGTGTTGGGTGAAACAGAGAACGGACGCAAGACAACTCGCTCCTCTCCCCACATCCGACCGGAAACCGTCATCTACGACGTCGACCTCACTCTCGATCTGCCGCTGGATACCACCGTCACCAGCGCCGTCAACGCGATGGCGCATGCGGTTGAAGCGTTGTACTCCACCGAGTCCAACCCGATCACGGACTTGATGGCGATCGAGGCGATCTCCGGGATCGCCCGTGCGCTGCCGAGCATTGTCGATGATCCGAAAAATCTGGAAGGTAGGGCCGAACTACTGCAAGCAGCCTGGTTGGCCGGAACCTGCTTGGGCACGGTCGGTATGGGGCTTCATCACAAGTTGTGCCACACCCTCGGTGGCAGCTTCGGTTTGCCGCACGCTCCCACCCACGCCGTTGTCCTTCCCCAGGCAATGGCGTTCAACGCGCCTGCCGTCCCGGAAGTCATGTCTCGAATAGCGACTGCCTTGGGTGTATCCGACGCCGCCACCGGCGTTTTCGACCTCGTCACCTCGTGCGGCGGACCGACCTCCCTGAGAGAGGTGGGAATGAGTCACGATCAGATCGGCCGTGCAGTCGAACTCGCGAACGCCGCCGCTTATCCGAACCCGCGTGAGATCACCCCGGCAGGCCTGAGCGAACTCCTCGAGAACGCCTGGTCCGGGCGTCGACCCGCCATCAGGTGAGAACGAATCAGGCAGTACCGCCTCGAGGCCTGACATGTTCGAAGATCAGAATCGTCTCGGTCGCAGCAACCGCCGGATGCGCCGAGAGATTGTTGACGACGAAGTCACGCAACTGCGCCGAATCCGTCGTTGCGACGTGCAGCATGTAGTCGTCGACACCGGCCACGAAATACACGTTGAGCACGGAGTCCAGCTTGGCGAAGTCGTCACCGAGCCGGTTGAGATGCGACCGCGCGTTGGCCTGCAGTCGAACTGCGATCATCGCCTGCAGATCCATTCCGAGAGCGGCGGGGTCGATGTCCGCATGGAATCCCCTGATCACACCGTTGTCCACCAAGGCGCGCACACGTCCGAGGCATGTCGACGGCGCAATTCCCGCGATCGCAGCCAGCGCATTGTTCGGAATCCTCGCGTCTTTCGCCAGCTCTTCGAGCAGAACCCGGTCGATCTCGTCCAACTTCATTGCTGCCCGAACATGCTTCGGCGAGGCAGCCGTCTGAATACCGATTTTTGAACTTTCACGCACCATGCATACAGCGTAGAGAATTATCTTCACTTCTCTTCACTATCTGGCGACGAAACTTCATGCTTGGCACCTGCCATTCGAAGAAACAACAGACTCAGTTCGGAGCCGTGTCATGAAGGTCGGAATCCCCCGCGAGATCAAAAACCACGAGTACCGCGTGGCCATCAGCCCAGCAGGCGTCCACGAACTGGTCGGCCGAGGGCACGAGGTCGTCATCGAAACGGGTGCAGGCGTCGGCTCCTCGTTCAGTGACGAGGATTTCAAGGCCGCGGGCGCGCAGATCCTCGGATCTGCCGATCAGGTCTGGACGGACGCAGATCTACTCCTGAAGGTCAAAGAACCTATTGCAGAAGAGTATTCGCGACTCCGTAAGGATCAGGTTCTCTTCACCTACCTGCACCTGGCGGCGTCGAAGGAATGCACCGACGCGCTCCTGACGTCGAAGACCACCTCCATCGCCTACGAAACCGTTGTCGGTTCCGACGGTTCACTGCCCCTCCTCGCCCCGATGAGTGAAGTAGCCGGACGCCTGGCACCGCAGGCGGGCGCCTATCACTTGATGCGTCACGGCGGCGGACGCGGAGTTCTGATGGGCGGCGTCCCCGGAGTGCGCCCCGCCAAGGTCGTGGTGATCGGTGCGGGAGTCTCCGGCAAGAACGCCATCGCCGTGGCCTACGGCATGCAGGCCGACGTCACCGTTCTCGACCTGTCGATCGCGCGCCTGCGGGAAATCGACGAGCTGTACCACGGCCAGGTCAAGACCATCACGTCCAACAGCCTCGAACTCGAACAGGCAGTACTCGACGCCGACCTGGTCATCGGCGCAGTGCTGGTCCCCGGGGCGAAGGCGCCGACTCTCGTCTCCAACAGCCTGGTGGCGCGTATGAAGCCGGGTTCTGTCCTGGTCGACATCGCCATCGACCAGGGCGGCTGCTTCGAGGATTCACACGCGACCACGCACGCTGATCCGACGTACCAGGTTCACGGTTCGGTCTTCTACTGCGTTGCGAACATGCCCGGAGCCGTCCCCCGTACGTCCACCTACGCACTCACCAACGCGACGCTTCCGTACGTCGTCGCCTTGGCCGACAAGGGGTGGAAGGACGCGGTCGCGACAGTTCCCGGCCTGGGGTCAGGTCTGAGCACACACGACGGCCTGCTCCTGTCCGACAGTGTTGCATCGGCGCATGGGTACTCGGCTACCACTCTCTGACCCAGGCAGCTCTGACCCAGGCAGCTCTGACCCAGGCAAGGACAGCTCGAGATCGCTAGCCTTGATCCATGAGCATTCCTGACATCACGCTGAATTCCGGAACCACGATCCCGCAACTCGGCCTCGGAGTCTGGCAGGCCACCAACGACGAAACCGAGCATGCAGTACGGTTCGCACTCGACGAGGCCGGCTACCGGCACATCGACACCGCTGCCGCCTACGGAAACGAAGAGGGCGTCGGACGAGGTATCGCCAACTCGTCCGTCGCGCGAGAGGACATCTTCCTCACCACGAAGCTCTGGAATGCAGATCAGGGCTACGAGCCGGCGTTGAAGGCTTTCGACACCAGCATCGACAAGCTCGGCGTCGACTACGTCGATCTCTACCTCATCCACTGGCCTCTGCAGGACAACGACCGACTCCTCCGCACGTGGGACGCACTCGAAAAGATCGCGGAATCGGGCCGCGCCAAGGCAATCGGGGTGTGCAACTTCGAGCCGCATCATCTGCAGCTTCTCGTCGAACGCGGTGGATTGTTGCCCGCAGTCGATCAGGTGGAACTGCACCCGCACCTCACGCAGCACGCCATTCGCGACAAGGCCGCCGAGCACGGGATCAAGGTCGAATCGTGGAGCCCACTCGGCGGTACCAGTAACGCAGGTTGGGGTAAGGCGTCCAAGCCCAACACCCTGCTCACCGACCCGATCATCACACGAATCGGTGACCGCCACAGCAAGACTGCCGCGCAGGTCCTGATCCGTTGGCACCTTCAGAACGGCCTGATCGTCATCCCGAAATCCGTACACGATGCTCGAATCGCTCAGAACATCGACGTATTCGACTTCGAACTCACCGATCTCGACCTGAGCGAAATCGACACTCTCGACGACGGCACCCGCGTCGGCGCGCATCCCGATGAACTCAACATCGGTGCACCGAACTGATCAAGCCGCTCGTTTGGTGGGGCGAAGCGCATCGAATCCGTTTCGCCTCACCATCGTTCCGAGGGTCTTCCACCACGGCCGAGCCGGATCCGGCTCGCTTCCGTCGCCCATCCGGTGCAGCTGATCGGTATGCCACTGCAGGTCGAGTGCACCGTCGAGCATCGAGATGTCGGCAACCTTCCCCAACAACTTCCGCGCTCCGAACTCAACAGTCGGCACGGTCAATCGTTCCCGATCCGATTCCAGGAGAACGGTTGCCGCGTCGGGTATCGTGATCGTCGGCCGGCCGAGGCCGATCACGTCGCACGCGCCGGAAGCCAGTGCCTCGACCATCGCCGATCGCGAGCGGAAGCCGCCGGTGACCGCCAAGGGAATGTCGCCGGCAATCGCTCGGACTGTCTCGGCGTACTCGAGGAAATATGCCTCTCGATCGCGAGTGCTCTGCTTCTGCGCTTTACCCATCATGGCCGGCGATTCATAACTGCCACCGCTGATCTCGATGAGATCCACCGACTCTTCGGTCAACGCGCGCACTACTTCTCGCGACTCGTCTTCCGAGAATCCACCTCGTTGGAAATCAGCCGAGTTGAGCTTGACCGAGACCGCGAATCCCGGAGCAACGGCAGAGCGTATGCGCCGAACGATCTCGATCAGAAAGCGTCGTCGACGCTCAGGATCTCCACCCCACTCGTCCGTCCGCTGATTGGACAAGGGCGAAAGGAACTGCGCAACAAGATAACCGTGCGCTGCGTGTATCTGCACGCCCCCGAAGCCGGAGGACTCGGCGACGCGAGCGGTTTCCGCGAACTTGTCGATGATCTCGTCGATCTCAGCGGTCGAGAGTTCTCGCGGCGTCGCCATTCCCGGAATCTTCAGCGCGATCGCGCTCGGGGCGACCGGTCTACCTCTGCTGGCAATCGGGTTGGATTGCCGCCCTGGGTGGTTCAGCTGCATCCAGATCTCGGCGCCGCCGTTCTTGGCGGTCTTGGCCCAGGCAGTCAGTGCTTCGGCATCACGATCGTCGTCGACGACGACATTGCCCGGTTCGGCGATCTGCGATCGATCGACCATGACATTGCCGGTGATCAGCAAACCGAACCCGCCACTGCCCCAACGACCGTACAGCGTTTCCAAGCGAGTGGACGGTCCATGAGTGCGGTCACCCAGAGCCTCGCTGAGCGCAGCTTTCATGGTCCGATTCCGCAGGATCTGCCCGCAGGGCAAAGTCAACGATTCTCCGAGTGTGGTCATGGATGCCTCTCGTATGAAGGGAAGAAAGTCAATGGCGTGGCGCAGAACCGAAGTGCCGCTTGGTATCGCGCACGAAGCTCGAGAAGATCAGTGAGTTGACCGGTAGCCCGCCACGCACCGCGAGCGACAGCTTCGGACGCGGCGAGAATGCAAAATTCCACTGCAGTCTCGAACCCACTGCGAGCTCGTCGACGCGGTAGTCCTCCGCGAAGGATTGGAACAGCGGAACATTGGACTGTTCGACGTAAAACGAGTGCCGACGCGTTTCGTCGTCCCAGGTGATGAACTTTTCGCGCATCTGCATCGCACCACCGCCCACCTCCGCGATTCGGCGCGTGCCGACACCGTAGGGGCGCGGCGAGGTGTAGTGCACTTTGGTGAGCAGCCGGCACCACGACAGCGGTTCGTCCGCGGTCAGACCAGCCCAGACGTCATCCGGTTCGGCGGTGAGGTCGATCGAGTACGTGAAGATATGCGGTGCCGTGTCGAAGAAATCGACACCGACCGGTTCGAGGTCGAACCAATGTGTCATCGCCTACTCCTGCCCAATTAGCCGTTACATGAAGTTACGGATACTTGACGACCGAAGTCAACCCCCGAAGGCTCAGCCGGACCAAGCCTCAGAACGAGAGAGCCCCTGCAGTGAAGCGATGACCTGTTCGAGCGGCTCGATACTTCGAGTCGTCTGGCACACCGCCACCGCACCTTCGACCGACGTGATCGTCAGGTTTGCCATCGATTTTGCCTGCACTGCAGGATAACCCGCAGTTTCGAGTTGCGATTCGATCAACTTCTGCCATCCCAGCATGACCTCAGCCGACACTTCCGCGACTTCTGGCTCACTGGCACGCGCCAACCCGCCGGCAATCACCGGGCAGCCGATCGCGAAGTCCGAGCGTGTGAGATTGAGTCGCCAGATGTCTCCGACCGCTTCGATCACGTCGGCCGTGGAACCGGTAGCCGCAGCCGAGCTGATCCGTCTGGTGATGATCGCACCGGCCGCGCGCACGGCTTCGACCATCAACTCGGTCTTACCGCCAGGAAAGTGGTGGTAGATCGACCCACGGGGTGCGCCGCTGTGCTTGATGACGTCGCTGAAGGACGTCGCGTCGACACCGTTGCGGCTGATCAGTTCAACCGCACTGCGAATCATGCGATCACGTGAGCTCAGCTCTGCCATGTCACAGATCCTTCGGCCGTCGGTACACCTGTCGACTCATACGCTACGTTATGTATGACGACCTACATAGTGATGGGATGAAACAATGAGTGACGAGACAACCGCGACCGTCGATCCGGCGCAGATGACAGGCCTCGAACTTCTCCGCTGGATGGGAACCCAGGTCAACGACCGACCCAGCATCGGACGCCTCCTCGGCATGGAGATGCGCGAGGTCAACGAGGGATCCGTCAGCTTCGCCCTGACCCCGCGCGCCGATTTCAGCAACCCGCTCGGCACTGTGCACGGCGGCATCTGCGCAACGCTGCTCGACTCGGTCATGGGCTGCGCGGTACACACGATGCTTCCCGCGGGCGTCGGCTACACGACCCTCGAACTCAAGCTCAACTACATCCGCACTGTGCCTCTCGACGGTGACGAGCTGACAGCCCACGGCAGTGTCATTCACGTGGGCGGGCGCACCGCGACCGCAGAGGGCAAGGTCCTCGACAAGAACGGCAAGTTGGTGGCGCATGGAACCACGACGTGCATGATTTTTCGCTGAGCCGACGAAGGATGGCGAGAATGTAGCCGCGCCGACGAAGGATGGCGAGAATGTAGCCGCGCCCGACGTGAGCAGGGTGCGAGTACCGATGTACGATCGGCTCGTGACCCTGCTCACTGCGCACCTCTGGTGGCCCGACCGCTGACGGTCAGCCGCAACTGCGTGCTGCCCGGACCGACATCGGGTGGTCCAGCAGGCTCCTCTCCAGGATCCCCGATCCGGCAAATGCCGTACGCGTCGTCGCTACGACCGCCAAGATCAGGTACCGAATCCACGAAGGAGAGTTAGTTGACCACCACCCCACTCAACCGTTCGCTCGAGCCTTTGGGCGTCTCCATCCCGTCGAAAGTGCCGACGCACTGGTACAACCTGGCGGCTGACCTCCCCGAGCCTGTTCCCCCGCACCTGCATCCGGGCACTCGTGAGCCGCTCGGCCCCGAGGACTTGGCGCCGCTGTTCCCGATGAACCTCATCGCGCAGGAAGTCGCAACCGAGCGCTACATCGAGATCCCGGAGACGGTTCGCGAGATCTACGGCATGTGGAGGCCCTCTCCCTTGTTCCGCGCGCACCGACTCGAGCGCGCTCTGGGCACACCTGCCCGCATCTACTACAAGTACGAAGGCGTGAGCCCGGTCGGTTCACACAAGCCGAATACTGCTGTCGCGCAGGCTTACTACAACGCAATCGAGGGAACCACCAAGCTCACCACCGAAACCGGTGCGGGACAGTGGGGTGCGTCGCTGTCGTTCGCGGGCGCGCTGCTCGGACTCGACGTCGAGGTATGGCAGGTTCGCTCGTCCTTCGATTCGAAGCCGTACCGACGCATCCAGATGGAGGCGTACGGCGGAATCTGTCACCCGTCGCCTTCGGACCTGACGGAAGCCGGACGCGCACTGTTGAAGTCGCATCCCGACACCACCGGCTCGCTCGGTATGGCCATCAGTGAGGCCGTCGAGGTCGCTGCGCAGGATCCGAACACGCACTACTCACTCGGTAGCGTGCTGAACCACGTCATGCTGCACCAGACCGTGATCGGTCAGGAAGCAATGGTCCAGCTCGAAGAAGCCGGCGACGCCGTCCCCGACACCGTGTTCGGTTGCGCCGGTGGCGGTTCCAACCTCGCCGGACTCACCTTCCCGTTCCTGGGACGAAACCTTCGCGAAGGCACCAAGACTCGTCTGGTCGCCTGCGAGCCGTCGGCATGCCCGTCCCTCACCCAGGGCGAGTACCGCTACGACTTCGGTGATGTCGCCGGCCTGACGCCGCTGCTCAAGATGCACACTCTGGGTAAGGATTTCGTACCGCCGGCCATCCATGCCGGTGGCCTCCGCTACCACGGCATGTCGCCGATGGTCTCGCACGCGGTCAACCTCGGACTCATGGATGCAATTGCCGTCGATCAGGACGACGCACTCCAGGCAGGTCTGATTTTCGCCCGCGCCGAAGGAATCATCCCGGCTCCGGAATCAACCCACGCGGTTGCCGGCGCTATCGCTCACGCCCGTGCCGTCACCGAACCCGAGGTGATCGTGATCGGGCTGTCCGGCAACGGTCAGTTGGATCTTCCGGCGTACTCGCCTTACGTCTGACGCCGTCGGTGTGGTGGTCTCGTGCGTACGAGGCCACCACACTTCGTCACACCGAGCACGTGGGCTCGATCTCGCGATCGACATCGTGCCGGCCGTCCGCGAAACGAACCGATCAGTTTGATCGATCGGTTACGGTCTTTCGATGCAGCTTCGGTTGAAGGAACATTGGAAACTGGTCGCACTCGGACTGGCATTGCTCGTGGCGATCGCGTTCATCGTCGTATCGGTAATCTCCGACTCCAGTGATGCGGCATGGCCGAAGCAGAAGACAGGCGGTCCGATCGTCGAGCAAGGCGTTGTCGACGTAGACCTCTCCGATCCTCCGCAACAAGCCTGGGAGCTCGATGTCCGAGCGCTCACGGACAACCCCGGGGACGTGCTGCTGTCGATGCCTTCCACGCTCGATAGCTACTACGGCTACGGCAACACGTACCAAGTCGGTGACGTGCTGGTGGCCGCGACTGCTTATCCGCTTCCCAAGACCGACGAGTCTTCGTCGAGTCAGGGAGTCGGTGCCGTCACACTCGTCGGGGTGAATCCCGACGACGGAAGTCCGCTGTGGAAAACGCGAATCGGCGGAGTCATCGGCCAGTGCAGTCAGCAGAACGAATCCACGATCATCGCGTGCTGGGGCGATCGACGGATGATCTTTGTCGATACCGCGACCGGAACTCTGATGTCCGACCTCGGAACCGACTTCGATCTCAATGGCGCCACCATCGCCGGAGACACCGTGTACACGTCCGGCGAAAGGATGGACGGAACGGTTCGAACACGAATTCTTGCCAGCGGCACCACAACCAATTTGACTGCCAACTTCGTGCGTACCTTCGAACCAAGTGAGAAGTTCGGAGCCGTCTACACGGTCCCTCACACCGACACTGTCATTGCGATGGAACAGGGCGATGGCGGGGACCCGCAGTACCGCTATCGAATCTACGATCTGGATTCCGGCGCCGAGCGATTCCGATTCGAGGGCGATTCGCTTGTCCCTACCGGGAACGGATTGTTCCTCACCAGTGTCGGCGGCCGGTCGGGATATGCCGGAACCCAAAACCTCTTGGCTTCCGACGGATCCACGATTCGTGCGATACCGATTCCCTCGTACTCATCGTCGTCCTACCCGAGTAAGCCCTCGACGGCGGTGCCGATGTTTCTCGGCGACGGCGCCTACGATCCGGAGTCGGGTGACGAACTCTGGCGCAGTTCACAAATCGTCAACACCGCGACGGCCGGGACAGGAAGCACCATCGCCGCAGTGGTAGGAAAAACAATCCTCGTCACGTCGCCGGAGACCCGCACAATCTCGGGTCTCGACGTCGAGAGTGGCCGACAACTGTGGCAAACACCCTGGCAAGACGCGTACTGGGTTCGAAGCGGTGCGACTGATGGCGATCACTTCGTTTTCAGCGACTACACCGGCATGCATTCGATCAGGGCTCGCGACGGAAAGATGATGTGGTCGGTCCCCCTTCCGCCAGAGGTCGATCCGCGCGGAGTCGTCGTCTCGAATGCCGGCAAAAACGTGTCGTTCTCCTGGCAAAACCACTTCACCGTTTGGCGATAGGCCGGCAACATCACCGGTTCAGTGTCGTACTGACCAGCCGGCTCAGCAACCAGCAAATGGATAGACGTACAGCCTCGATGGCCACAATCCAGTCTGGCGCGTTTGTTCAATTTCGGGGGAACGATCTCGAACAACTGCATGTATCTCCGCGACTCCGACTTCGGAAAGATCAGACCAGACCTGCGGTGAAGGGGTGCATACGAATCGCACCGACTCAGGTATCTGATCCAATCCAACGATAAAGGGAGCCAACGGGAATGGATGCGAAATCCCCAATTTGCAGTCGGCAACAAATAGTCCAGTTCGCGCGCGAACATCTGCGTACCGGGGGACCGAACTCAGACCAAATTCGTCGTCATTTCGGTTTGCAAAAACGCGCGTTCTTCACGCAGCTCGACACCCATCTGGACGATTCTGCACTTTCAATGCCCGAAAAAGTTGCACTCCGCCGCATCTGCCGACAGGAGGATAGAAGGTGCCCGATCAAACGTATGAACGTCTCAGCAGGTCAAGCCAACCCACCCCGGCCGATGTACGACGCGCTTCCTTTCCCACCCCAGAACCATCATGCTTGACGATCGAAAGCCGCCAACTACGTTGAGCCGCTGGATTCTTCCGCAGTCCCCTCTTCTCGGATCGGGATCATCGGAGATCCAACAGCCGCGCGACTTTCAGGCTCAAATGCAAGGCCAACCGGTCGTCGCCGTTTGCCAAGTCTGCTCGTGTTATCTCCTGAATTCGCCGCAAGCGATAGTACAAGCTCCCTCGATGCACACAGAGCGCCTCTGACGTTCGCTTTACGTCACCGGCATTGTCCAAAAAGCTCTCCAGCGTCGCGAGAAGAGCCTCACTTTTCGAGTCCTCATGGCTGAGCAAGGACTGCAAACCTGAGTGAATACTGTTCTCGAGTCGATCCTCCGACAGTTCGGCCAGTAGTCCGTAGACGCCGAGATCCCGATAACGCACAACATTTCCGAGCACCTTGACGACCTGGGCCACATCTGCGGAACGTCTGGACTCTTCGTAGGATTCGCGCACATCCGCAACCGAGGTTCGCGGTTCACCGATACCGACCCAACATTCGATGTTCTGGCGCCCACTTTCAGACAAGACTCGCTCCCGGGCTGCCACGATCAGCGAGTCCAGATGGGTTTGAGTCGAGCGTTCGGCCACCGATACGATCAACAGACTGTGGTCGGGGCGGTCGAGTTGGATTGCACTGTTCCGCGGGACCTCCGTCGAAGCTGATCGACGCCGACGGCAACACTCAGACGATCTCTTTCGGTCAATGTCGACTGGTCGCCAGGACGGAGCAACACAGTGACCACGACTGCTGGACCCGCAGCCAACAAGCCCTCCTCGGCCAACCTGTTTGCCGCGTCCTCGCGCAGCGACCGCTCGCCCGACAGGACGTCTCGAGTAAGTTCCCGCTCCCGACTTCGGGACAACTCGTCCAGCAACTGTTCGCGGTGGAGGATCATCGCTGCCGCATCAGCCGTGCGCCTCAAGACCTCGGCTTGATCCTCGTCAACTTCGCCCTCCGAAGTCAACAGCCAGACGAAGCCCAGCAGCGCATTGCGGTACCGGATCGGCATCCCGACCCGGCCAAGGGTCAGCCCTAGTTCTTCGTTGACGGGAACAGTGAAGAGATCGAGGGCTTCACGGCCTCCACTCGCGTAGATGAAGTCTACGATCTCGCGTGAAACATTCCGCTGTAGAACGGAATTCATTCTGACTGAATCGACGGCACTGTCATGCGAGTTGTACGCGAGCAGACGAATCTGTACATCATCGATCGCAACGGAACGGTCCAGTCGGCGCCCGGTAGTGTCCACCAAATGCTGCAGTTCTCCGACCATGGTCGAACTGTACGAGCCCCCTCTCCGGTTTGCAACATATGCCCAAATTTCTACGTAGAAAATTGAACACATGACAGTGATGCAACTAACTTTCGCACCATAGGCTCGCTTCATGCCAAGCACCCGAGACCCGTGACGTCTTCACTCGGTCCGCAAACCGGCAGACGTGGCAGTGACGAGATCTGTTGCAGCCGTGGGATTTGCGTAATGGGGAGCGAGGCCGGCCGGCACGATCTCCCTCAGACGAAGTCGCCTCCGACCCGAAATCGACAAACGACCTTCGGTCGCCAGTTCAACATCGAATCCCACCGACCTCTTTCAATGTCGAATACCTCGAATGACATCGGTGACCGTGATATCGCAAAGCCGTTGCCATTCAGCATATCCCGAGAGGAATCATCATGACCGGCACAGCAAATGCTCCTGTAGAGCATCAAACCGAGACGTCACCTGGACGTCGATCGGCGCGCCGTAGGGCCCTGATCGCCGGGGCGACAGGCAACATCGTCGAATGGTTCGATTTCACGATCTACGGCTTCACTGCCGCAGTTCTCGCGACAGTGTTCTTCCCTCCGGAGTTCGGCAGTGGCGCACTGCTTGCCACCTTCGCTCTTTACGGAGTCGCCTTCTTGGCCAGACCTGCCGGCGGCATATTCTTCGGACGGCTTGGTGACCGCCTCGGCCGACGGAGATCATTGTCCCTGGCAATTACGCTCATGGGCTGCTCGACAGCGGCAATCGGTCTCCTACCGACGTACGCTTCGATCGGTGTTGCAGCACCGCTGTTGCTGCTGCTGTGCCGATTGGTTCAAGGATTCTCGGCCGGCGGCGAATACACCGGAGCGGCAACCTTCGTCGTCGAGCATGCGCCGTCTCACCGCCGAGGCTTGTACGCGGGGATTATCAGCTCTTCGTCGTTCGTCGGCAGTATCTTGGCCACGGTCACAGTCTTGTCATTCAGCTCGGTCGGCGCTGAGCACTTCGCCGACGGAGGATGGCGTTGGCCGTTCATCATCGGAGGCGTTGTCGCCATGGTGGGCCTGTTCATGAGGCTTGCCGTCGAGGAGACTCCGGCGTTCAAGGAAATGCAAGAAAACGATTCCCTTCCAACCCGCCCACTCGCAGATCTGTTCCGCAATCACTGGCGGACTCTGCTCACGTCCTTCGTGTACTTCGCCTCGCTCGGTGTCGTTACTCATATGCTGCTCGGCTACATGCCGACATTTCTGGTTCTCTCAGCCGATGTTCCGAGCACGGTTGCACTGCTGATGACAACCGGCGCTTTGGTTCTCGCAGTACCGCTGTTCATCTTCTTCGGCGCCACAGTCGACCGAATCGGCCGGAGGCCACTCGTCAGAATCGGCATGGTGATGTCAGTTTTCGTCTCGGTGCCCAGCTACATGCTCATCGGTACCGGAAACATTTTCGCGATTGCCATTGCACTGGCTGCTCTGGTCCTCGCGCTTTCCTTACTCGCGTCCGCTTTGCTCGTAATCCTCGAAATGATGCCGACGCATGCTCGATTCACCGGCACGGCAATCCCCTACAACATCGCATATGCGCTCTTTGCAGGAACTGCGCCGCTGGTGTGCGCAGCACTGGTCAACGCCACTGGAAGCGATCTGTCGCCTGCCTTCTACGCGACCGCCATCGCTTTGATCGCACTTCCCATTCTGTGGCGAGGGATTCCGGAAACGAAAAAACTGGTCTGCCACGCAGGGCAGCCCGACGAAACATTTCTGACAACGGACGCGCCACGGCTGTGATTTTTTGCGCAGCTGTCGATAGCGTTCCGATGGCCGCCACGAGAGAGTTGAGGACGACGAACACCTCTGGACTTTCAGGTGCCAAATTCATTAAGACAGAGCCGAATCCGAGAAGTCGGGATGAAGCTCTCCAGAGGAAGTCGACGGCGTCGGAATTACCAGAACCCAAGCTTGCCGGATCGAACAGCTGTGCTTTCGATCCGGCAAAGCCATCAGTAGAAAGAGAGGCCGAAAGTGCCTACCGACAAGACCGATGCAGTTGTGGTCGGAGCTGGAGTGATCGGCAGCTCCATCGCCTACGAACTGGCCGCTCGAGGTTACGAAGTCCTGGTCATCGACAAGTCTGGTGGTCCGGGCTACGGCTCGACCAGTGCATCCAGTGCGGTTATCCGGTTCAACTACTCCACATTCGACGGTATGGCTGCGGCTTGGGAGTCGCTGCATTGCTGGCAAAACTGGAACGAGCATCTCAACGCGACAGTCGACGGCGCGCTTGCGAAGTTTCGGCAATGCGGGATGGCACTGCTCGATGTCGACGTCGCGCCCCACGCGCGCACGATCGGATTATTCGAGAAGATAGGAATCGATTACCAGCTCTGGGACGCAACGACACTCGTCGAGAAGATTCCCGGTATCGACGCCGGCAAATACTATCCTCCGAAGCCAGTCGACTCGGAGTCCTTCTTCGCAGATGCCGAAACCACGCTCGGCGCGCTGTACACACCTCAGGCGGGGTTCGTCGACGACCCGCAACTGGCTGCCGCGAATCTTGCTGCGGCAGCACGTTCGCACGGTGCGGTTTTCGCATACAACACGCGTGTAGTGGCAGTCGAGCAGTTGCCTGACGGCATCTGGCAGCTAGGGCTCGACGACGGGGAAAGTGTGAAATCCAAGATTGTCGTCAATGCCGCCGGCCCCTGGTCAGGAGCGTTCAACAAGCTGTCGAACGTCGGGGCCGACTTCAAGGTTTCGGTTCGGCCCTTGCGCCAGGAAGTTCATCACGTCACCGCACCCACTGGCTACAACGACGACGAGATCCTCGGCCCGATGATCGCCGATTTGGATCTCGGAACCTACATGCGAGCCGAACCTGGAAACGGTTTCCTTGTCGGCGGAACCGAACCGGATTGCGATCCGCTCGAGTGGATCGACGATCCTGATACCGCCAACCCGAATCGCACTGTTGCCCGGTTCGAAGCGCAGGTTTTCCGCGCCGCCAGGCGTTTCCCCACCCTGGAGGTCCCGTCACAACCGAAAGGTATTGCCGGCGTGTACGACGCAGCATCCGACTGGACCCCGATCTATGACAAGACAGACAGGCAAGGTTTCTACGTCGCCATGGGCACCAGCGGGAACCAATTCAAAAATGCGCCCATCGCTGGGCGCCTCATGTCCAGGATCATCGACCAGGTGGAAGCTGGACACGATCACGACGCTGATCCCCTGACCTATGTCGGGATGCACACCGGGCTCGAAATCGACCTCGGCGCATTCTCCCGCCTTCGGGCACCCAATGCCGAGTCGACCGGGACCGTCATGGGTTAGAAGTGTTGTCCGGCTTGGAGAATCGATAGCCGCGACAACTGAATAGACACGGCTGTGGGTGTCCACCACGTGGTGGACGCCCACAGCCGACTTCTCCTTCAACGGCGTCTACGGAAAATCGCCCGTCGAACGTGTCAGCGTGCACATCGTCGCCGGGACGAACAGCTACCGTGCATGGCATTTTTTCAAGTAGCTCAGGAACGATGCCTGCAGCCCGGTTACGTGCGTCTCGTGCAACAACGCGGTCGAAACATCCTGCGACCGTCCCTTGCCATGCAACTGCTCCACGACGGCGAGAACGTTGCGTGACAGTCCGCGATAGATCGGAATGGGTCCAGTCAGTTCGGCTTCGTTCAGCGTGACGTGCAGCTGCGGAACAACTGAGCCCGCGCCACGCTCGGGCAGTGCCTCGACCAGTGTGTGGATCTGGCTGTCGGCGTTCACAACTCCGGGACTACCCGCACCGAAGGTCGCGAATGGGGGCGCGTCGCGCAGCCATGCGTAGAGGGCGAAAAGGCCTCCGTACGAGTACCCGAAGAGTCCGTGCCCGGACTCGCTGACACGTAGCTCCGACGAGTACAGGCGAGGGTGGAGTTCGTTGGTCAGGAAGTCGAGGAAGACGTCCCCGTGGGTGTCTGCCAGCTCCTCGAGGTAGGCGTCCACATACTCCTGGGTCATTGCACCCGAGTCGCGAGCAGCGGCAAGAGTAGCCATCATTTCTTCGCCTACCGGTTCCCCGGGCGGCACGAGATCGCGGTTGCGTAGTCGTGCCCAGTTGGCAGCTTCTTCACCGGCATAACCGACGCTGACCTGGATGTACGGGGCGATCGTCAGATACGGGTCTGCCTGCGTGACGATGAGCGGGGCGGTAAGACCTACAGCCCAGTTGCCGTCCATCACGTATATCAGCGGTAAGGGATCCGTGGAGTCCGCGTAGCCGGGGGGTGTGGTCACCCAGATGCCGTAGCTGTACCCCGACTTCGCCGTGATTTCGAAGTACTCCGTGTCTGCAAAGCATCCGTGCAGCATTGCGCTCATCGAACGTCTCCCTTGACGATATTTCCGGACTTCACGACGAGAACAGCCATGTCCGGATCGGCGAACACCTTTGCGTCTCGGAGTGGGTCTTGCTGCCAGGCAACCATGTCCGCCTGCATACCGACGCGGATCGTCCCGACGCTTTCCCCGATACCGAGAATGTCGGCATTGACGCTGGTGGCCGAAACGAGTGCATGCATCGGCGACTCCAACTCCGCGCGCAAGTGCAACTCCTCACCTCGGCGCTTTTGGTGCGGCCCGATGAGGTCCGAGCCCAGGCCGATCCTCAGGCCTGCTGCGCGAGAGGCCTCGAGCGCTCTGGCCATGCGTTGACGCACTCCGGCTGCACGCTCTCGTATTGCCGGGTCCAGGTCCATGCTTTCGGTGTCCGCCAACTGCTCGACCACGGCGAAGGTGGGGACAAGTGCCACGTCATGTTCCCGCATCAGCTGGGCCGTCTCCGCATCGATGTCGGTGCCGTGTTCCACGCACCGGACGCCGGCCCGCACCGCGTTGCGAATGCCCGCATTGTTGTGCGCGTGGACCGTGACGTAGGTGCCGCGCGACGCTGCTTCTTCCACTGCCACGGAGATTTCCTCGACGGTGAACTGTGTGTCGGTGAGGCTGTCATGGCCTCCGACGACACCGCCGGTGACGCACAGTTTCAGAAATGTTGCGCCTCGGCGGAACGATTCGCGCACGTTGCGTCGTAGCTCGTCGGCATTACCCGACATCAAGGACAAGGCGCAGAGCCCGGGAATGTGGTGCATGTTCCACAGCTCGGTCGGCTCCCACGCGGCCCCGTAGTAGCCGTGTCCACCGGTCTGGCACTGCACAGGACCACACGAGAGGACACGCGGACCACGCACCTTGCCGCTCGCGATAACGTCGACGACTCCGCCGTCGATGCCACCGACGTCTCGCACCGTGGTGAAGCCCGCGTCGAGGGCATCGCCCGCGGTGGCGAAGATGCCCGCAGCCAGTTCGGCTGCCGAGAGCTCAAACCCGAATTGCCTTCGGATCGGACTCGAAATACCCAGGTGGACATGAGCATCGATCAGCCCCGGAGTCAGAAGCATGCCGTCCAAGTCAACTGTCGTCGAACCCGACGGCGCCTGTCCGATCGCGGTGACAATGCCGCCACTCACGCACACGTCGACTTCGACCGGGTCGGTGCCCGATCCATCCGCGACCATGCCGCCGGCAAACCATACGTCAGTCAAAGGGACCTCCCGAGCATTGGAAACCACTCTCCTAAACACTGGTGAATTCGATATGCGGTACCGTACTCAACAGTGGTGAACCCGTCAATGGAGGTAGCGTGAGATCGCCGGTTGGGGAGGGTCGAGAGCGACTGTTACAGGCGCTGTTCGACGAGTTCGGTGAAACCGGCCCGAGTCCGAAGCTGTCGATGCGCCAAGTAGCGGAGCGACTCGGCGTGCACCACACGCTTCTGACCTATCACTTCGGATCACGACCAGGTCTCCTCAGCGCCGTACTGTCGGAAGCGCGCCGCCGTGACAACCTCGTCATCGCCGCGATGGGCAAAGATCTCGGGTTCGCGGCCCTGTGCAGGGCGATCTGGAGTTTCTACTCGAACGCCGAGCACGAAGATCGAAGCCGCACCTTTTTTCACCTGGCCGGACTTGCGGTGTACGAGCACAAAGCATTTCAAGATTTCGCCGCCGACCTCGACGACTTGGCTCATCTCCTTGAAGCGGCAGCCCTTCGCGAAGGATTCACAGTGGTGGATGCAAAGCAGCAGAGCATCATCGCAACCGCATGTCTGCGAGGACTGTTGCTGCAGAGGTTGCTCACCCCCGACGCCGAGGTCGACGCGGCAGCCGAGCGCTTCATCACCTCGTTGACAGCGTCCACCACGTAAGGCCTCACAACCGATCACCCTCGTTCGAAATCACCGACGCGGGGCCGTTTGCCATTGGCTCGGTCACGTTTCGGCGTGAGACGGGTCTCTGAACCCCGGTTGAATGGTGGCCGATCGCACTTTCGACATCTGTACGAGCGAAGTGCCGAAAGATGCGACAAGTGAACCTATCCCGACCCAGCAGACACACGACATCATCGACAAGTCCGATGATTCACATGAGTTTCGAAAGTCAGGATTGAATTGTGACCATTACCTTCCGTGCCGCAGAGTTGAACAGCGCAAGTGGGATCTTCCAGCAAGCACTGCTCGGCCAACCCAGTGCAGAGCCACTCGGCGGAGACATCATCACTCGTGCAGATGTCGAGTTCACCAGTGACGACGGCCGCATTCAATCCGGAGTCTGGGAGAGCGAACCGGGAAAGTCGCGGTGGGAGTTCCTCACCCGCGGCGAGATCATCACCATCGTCTCCGGCGCCATGACCGTCGAGGAGGACGACGGCGATCCCGTACATCTCGTTGCCGGTACGAGTGCAATCTTCCCAATCGGATGGAAGGGTACGTGGACGGTCACCGAGACCGTACGCAAGGTGTTCGTCGTATACAACGTATGACCGAGAGAATCCGCAACATCCGACTTTCACGGCCCGTCGTACGGACGGATCTCACGACGCAGCCCACTTGCCCTGAGTACCTGTCGCTGCACTCCCGCCCTCACGGAATCCTCGGTGCCGATTACTCTCACATGGTTTCTGGCGCGAGTGATCGCCGTGTACAACAACTCCCGAGTCAGCAGTGACGACGCCTCGGCCGGCAACATCACCGATACGGTGTCGTACTGGCTGCCCTGGCTCCGGTGAATCGTCATCGCGTAAACCGTCTGCACCGACGAGAGTTGGCTCGGGTGAATCAGAAACGCATCACTGCCCCGCTGGAATGCGGCAATAGGCACGCCATCCTCACGCTGCACGATCACCCCGGCATCCCCGTTGTAGATCTTCGCCTCGTAGTCGTTGGCCGTCACCAACAGGGGTTGGCCCGGATACCACCGCGTCGGGTCAAGAAACTGCCCTGATGCCGTGCCGACCCACTCCATCGCCTGCTGCGCCCACCTCCCGACACCGTACGGTCCGTCACGGTGGGCGCACAGAAGGCGGTGCGATTCCAAGCCTTTCAGCGCGCCGATCGCATCACCCACCTCGGCCGACGCCGTCACCACCTCTGAACTCGCAACGATGTCGGCGCGCAATGCGTCAACATCCTCGGGCGAATGGAAGGAGACGGCTGGATCACCGCTGCGCAGGATACGCAGAACCTCAGCGGAATCTCCCGCTCGAACTGCCCTGGCCAACGACGCGATGGTTCCGTCGAAGCGGCGCCCGCGTGAGAGTTGAATGATCCCGCCCCGCAGACGATCCTGTTCATCCGCACTCAATGCCTCTTCGGAACCAGTGGCCGTGAGATCGTCACCCACCAACTGTGTCAGCGTCGGATTTCCACTGACCTTTACCGGGCGGGCGACAAGATCAGCAAGAACAGCGCCCGCGTCGACTGAGGTCAACTGATCGGGATCGCCGACGAGCAGTAGCCGGGCATCGGGGCGAACGGCTTCGAGCAGGCGCGCCATCAACGTGAGGGAGACCATCGACGTCTCGTCGACGACGACCACATCGTAGGGAAGTCTGTTGGTCGCATTGTATTTGAAACGACTCGAACTCCCCCGCTGCCAACCGAGTAGGCGGTGCAGGGTCATGGCCGCGAGTTCTTCGGGAAGGCCAAGGCTCGCGGTCTGCTCACGTACGGACTCCTGCAGCCGTGCTGCGGCTTTACCCGTCGGTGCGGCCAGACCGATGCGAGCATTCGAACCCAATTCCTCCGACAGGAGAGCGAGAATACGTGCGACCGTATGGGTTTTGCCGGTTCCGGGCCCACCGGCGATGACGGTGGTCCACTGTGTCGCGGCGAGAGCAGCTGCTATCCGTTGACGATCCGGCGCGATGGTCGGCCCGTTCTCGTCGACGAACAGCGAATCCAGCCGCGTTCGGACCGCTTTCAGGTCGGCGGGCGGCCACGTGGACGCCCGCTCGTCGAGCACTCGCCGAATCGTCTGCTCCTGCAGAAAATATCGATCGAGGTAGAGGAGTTCACCGTCGTCCGTGTCGACCAGCCGGAGCGGTCTGAGAGGTCCGGCGTTTCCGCCGATCACCAGAGGGCTCAGCCGAAGGGCGGCAACGATCTCCGACGGTTCGGGCCACGGCAACGACGCAAGTTCCTCCTCCGTCGCATTGTCGACGCTCACATCACGCATCCGTCGTAGATCGAGGCATACCGAACCTGATCGCACGGCCCGAACTGCCAACGCCGCGGCCAGCATCACTTCTTCGGAAGTTTCACCGCCCAGGCTGCACACTCTCGTCGCGACATGAACATCGGCGGCAACCAGAACCCCGGCTTCGTTGAAGATTCGCACGATCCCTTTGGCGCGCTGCGCCAATTGCGCCTCGGTCATCGAATCTTCTCCCCTACCGTGTGGGACGCATCAAGACCGGCCAGCAGATCCGATAGTTCAACCGTCAGCTGAGCAGGCGGCTTCCATTCGAAGACACCGCATTCCGGCGGGCTGTCCGGGCCGAGCATCCCACGCACGAATTGATACTGCGCGCCCCCGAGATGACGGTGCGGATCGTAGTCGGGCAGGCGCCACCGCAGATACCGATGCAGTGCAACCGAATACAGCAGTGCCTGCAGCGGATAGTGCGAGCGCATCATCTCCGTCGCCATGAGTTCACGCATGTAGTTGGCAGCCGTCAGATCGCCGCGACCGATCCGGTTGGTCTTGTAATCGACGATCACGAACGACGGGCCCGGGATCCGCAAGACTGCGTCGATACTGCCCGTCAGGAATCCGCGCATCGGTGACGTCTCGACACGGTCCAGATAGTCGGCGTACGACGCCAGAATGTCGTCGGAGGAAAGGTGGCGCCTCAACAGTTCCGACACTCCGCGGAGTGTGACACTCATCGACACCGGATCGTCGCCACCGGCCAGTGGGAGTTCGAAATCGAGTTCGGGAAGACGATCCTTCGGCGCGATCGTGGCCAAGGTTCCGAATCCCAAGGGAGTCTGCATCACCAGATACAGCGCATCCGCGAGTGCTTCGGAGTCGACCTCGGCCGCCCGAACCGAGACCGCCTCGGCGCAACGCATCCCGAGTTCCGCTCTCAGATCTGCCGCAGCCGTGTCCACCACCTCGAGCACCTCATGCACCAGCGTGCCGAATGCGGCGCCCGCGGGAAGTCCGTTCATGGGTGAAGGGAACGCCTCCAGGGGCGAGGGGGTAATGCTCTCGAGATCTACGGAATCCTCTGGCTCGTCGTCTTTTTCGGGATCCTCGACCTCACTGCCCGTGGTCGTGACCGCGTGGTGCGCTCCGGCGGTGAGTGCCGAGTACGACGTACGACGCCACAGAGTGTCCAGGTCTCGATCGAAACGCGCCGCGGCCAGTTCGGTCACGTCCGCAGCCGCTCTGGACCAGTGCACGGGCGAGGGCGGATGGGGACCAACAGGTTCCACCGAGATCACGTCGGAAGCTGCTGCCGGCCAGGTTGCGAGCCGTGCTGCGGTTGTACCGTCGTCGAGCACCTTCACTACCCGAGCAGGTTCGGCGATGCCGGGAGTACGTCCGAGCATCAACCGGTGCAGCGGCGAGCGGGAGGTCCCGTAGCTGGGTGCCCACCAGAGCACGAGTTGGCACTGCGCCCGGGTCAGCGCCACGTACAGCAGCCGCAGTTCTTCGCCCGCTTCTTCGGCCTCCGCAACAGTCTTTCTGGCGTTGTACCCCGGGCCTTCCTGCCCGCCGACGTCGAGGATGCGGCGTCCCTCCGGGTCGTGCAACAGCTGCGTCGGCGAGTTGAAGCCGCCAACGCTCTCCCAACTGAACGGGACGTAGACGATCGGGAACTCGAGCCCTTTGGTGGCATGCACCGTAGCGATTTGCACTGCGGCAGCGTCACTGTCGAGGCGACGGCTTCTGTCGGTCGCGCTCCCGGACGTCGGATCCTTGATTCGGTCGGAAAGCCAGCGAACCAGTGCGCTCAACCCGAACGCTTCCTCGGTGGCGACGCGACCGAGGAGTTGTGCGACGTGCCGCAAATCGGTGAAATCTCGTTCGCCGGACGGGGCCGCGAGTACACGCTTCTCCAGATTTGTTTCGGCAGAGATTCTTTCGAACACAGCCGCAAACCCGACGCGTGCGAACAGCCCGGAATAGGAGCGCAGTTGACCTGCAAGTTCTGCAACGACGTTGTCGCCGTCCTTGTCCAGTTCTTCGGAGGTGCGCCCGAAAATCGGCGAGAGGGCCGTCAACCGGACACGATCGGAGCGATGGGGCTGCTCGATCGCCTGCAACAGCCACAGCCACTGGGTCGCACTGGGTGTCGCGAAAACACTGGACCCTCCGGTCAATACGGAAGGTACACCGACGGCATCGAGAGCATCGCGGATCATCGCCACGTGCTTGTGGGTGCGCACCAACACCGCGACGTCTCCCGGTTCGACCGGGCGTGGATCACCGTCGACTGCCAAGCGGGCATCGCCGCCCAGGAGCGCGACCACGTCTGCTGCGACGTCGTCCGCGACGCGACTGCGAAGTCTGCCTACGGCCGGAAATCCCGAACGATTGAGCGGTCCGGCTCCGGTACGGGGCAGATGGCGTACACGCATCGGCACCGGGCCGAACAACCGAGACTTCTTGTGCGAAGCCTCCACTGGATGCGCGACGATGCCTTCGTTGCCGAGTGCGGCACCACCGTAGAGGTGTTCGAGTGCCGCCAACAACCCTGGGTCGCTACGCCAATTGGTGGTCAACTCCTGGTGCGCATCCGCCTGATCGACCGCATCGAGATAACTCAGGACTTCTGCCCCGCGGAACGCATAGATGGCTTGTTTGGGATCACCGACCAGGACCAGGGTGGTGTGACCGTGGAAGGCCAACCGCAGAATGTCCCACTGCAACGGATCGGTGTCCTGGAACTCGTCGATCAACACAACCTTGAACTTTTCGCGCACCCGACGACACGCGACGGGACCGTATTCCGGATCCGTCAATACACCGTGCAACAGCGTCAGCAGATCGTTGAAGTCGCGAATTCCTTTGGTCCGCTTACGTCGTTCGACCTCGACACGAGCAGCAGCCGCGAAGAGGACGCGCTGACCGGGTGCGGTCTCCTCCTCGCCGTCGGGTTCGAGAATTGCCTGACCATCGCCGACTGCGCTTCGGGCGATGGCCAGCGCGTCCTTCGTGGAGAACGGTGGAGACGAGTCCGTCCGGCTGTAGCGGCTGAGGTACAAATCCGAGACGACCTCACTGATCAGGTCGTCGACCGACTCCACAAAAGTTGTGTCCGGTTCGCGTTCCCCGGCGATGCCGAGTCCGTCGAGCATCCTCTGACAGAAACTGTGGGTGGTCGTGATGGTGCCGGCGTCGAACTCCGCGAGAGCGCGCAGGAGTCGACGACGCCGCACGCCGATCTCCTCGTCGTCAGCTGTGGCGAGGTACGCCACCAGATCATCATCCGACCGCCTCGCCGCCTGCGGGTCGACCAGAGCGGCGGACACTCCCGCGAACCTCTCCCTGGCACGCTCACGAAGTTCCTGAGTGGCGGCCCTACTGAATGTCACCAGCAGAACTTGCGATATGTCGGCGAGACCTTCGGCAACACAACGGGTCGCGAGTCCGACGATCGCGTAGGTCTTGCCAGTTCCGGCGCTCGCTTCCAACACCGTGGTGCCGGTCGGTAGTGGCCCCAAAAGGTCGAAGTCCACGGGTTACTCCGCTCTTTCGTTGGTCAGCAACGGATCCCACAACCGTCGGGCGAGAACTCCGAACCGAGTCGGTTCCTCGGCCCAGACGAATTCGTCGTCCGACGGCGGATCCGCAGCCAACTCCGCCAGTGTTCGAGCTTCTCCGAAAACGTAAACGTTGCTTGGATCGATCATCTCGCCGTACTGCCCGGTCCACTGGGTGTCCGCACCGTTTGTCGCATCGTCGACCGACTCGCCACCAAAGCGTCGGCGCGCATATTCGGCTGAAGTAGCGGCCCACATCGGCAACGGACGCTGCAGCCCCCGCTCGCGTAGGTCCACCAGTTGCTGCAGGATCTCGACCGCATTGCCTGGCGCATCGAGCACCGACCGTGCCGCTGCGATCTTTCCCCGACCCCGTCCGATCGACACTGCATCGAGCGGACCGGGTCGTCCGTGTGATTTCAAGGCGAGGAGATTGATCCAGGCCGTCATCCGATGTTTAGGCGCCAGTGAGGAATACGACGCTCGCACCACTGAATTGCCGTGCACACCGGTTACCGTTCCGGTGAGACGACGCCCGTCACCGAGGTCTATGTCGACGTCGACAGCTTCGGAGTCTCCGTCGAAGTGCGGCAAGGCAAGTCCGGCAATCTGATCTACCACCCATTCGACGTTGCCCAGAACCGTGGCGCCCAGGTTGTAGGGCGGCAGAGTGCCGCGGCGCCACTCGGCTGCACGAAAATCCGCAGAGCTGCGTCCAGCCAAGCGCGAGAGAAGCATTCGGTCACCCAGAGCCCAGGAGGACAGTGGATCGAGCTCGGTTGCCAGCGAATCCGCGATGTCGTCGTCGAGTTCCGGTACCCGGACGCCGAGGCGTTGGCGCAGAAAACCACGCGCGGGATGTACCAGGAAGTTCACCAAGTCGGCGAGGTTCACTTCCTTCGGATGCACCTCGGGTAGCTCGGCCGACAAGACTGTCGGCAATTCGACCGGTGTTCCGGAGGCAGCCCTCGCACCGGCCAGCGCTGCCGTGTCGAAGCTGAACGGCTTGTTCGGCGCGAAGTTTCGATTGTCGAACGATTGCAACGGATGCCGTGTCAGCACTCCGTTGATCGCTTCCGGACCCACCGTCGCACTGAGTACGTTGAGAAGTCCACTGAGGGGGATCGCCGGTGGTCTGACGACACCGGTGACCGGATCGGCACCGGTATACAACAGAATCAGATGTTCGCCCGCAGACATCACGGCATCGAGAAGCAGTTGCCGGTCTTCACTGCGCAGATCACGCTCCCCCACAACGGGATCACGGGACAAGATGTCGTCGCCGTCGACTCCACCGGTTCGAGGGAACACCTCGTCGTCGAGTCCGATCAGCACGACCACGCGATGCGGTACCGAACGCATCGGAACCATCGTGCACACCGTCAGTTCGCCGGTTCGGAAGTTGGCACGCGTCGGTCTGCCCGCGAGGCTGCGCGAGAGCATCGCGCGAACATCGGCCAGACGTAACACCGTCTCTCCGCCGAATTCCACAGCAGCTACCAGTTCGCGGTGGGCCCCCGCGCTCTGCCAGGAATCTGCGGGCGCTGTGTCGGTCAGCAGATCCAGGGCCCGCATCAGCACACGAAGCCATTCGGCCGGTGAATGTGGGCCGGCAAGATCGCGAAGCGAGACGGCCAGGCGATCGACGAACTCTGCGAAACGTCCAGTCAGGTCGATGTCTGTGCCGTCCACGTCATCGAGTGGTAGCGCGAGATCCAACCAGGCATTTTCCGATTCGTCCGCGCTGACCCCCAACAAGATTCGGTCCATGGCGGTGTTGAAGGTGTTCTGCGGAAATGCATCGAGGCCGAACGTGGCACGCTGCCGACTACCGATTCCCCAGCGAGCACCCGCTTCCGTCGTCCATTCCCGCAGTCTTTCCAACTCGTCGTCGCCCCACGAAAAACGTGTGCGGACAGGCTCGGTCGCGGCCAGGTCGAGAACCTCACTGGCTGTGGCCCGGCCGTCGGCCAATTCGAGGAGAGAGCCGAGAACGGCCAGGACTGGATTGGTCTGACGTAATCCGCGGTCTGCCAGCCTTACTCGAAGAAGATGCCCGGGGTGGCCATGGACGCCTTGCCCGAATGCAGCACGAACCAAAGGTGCGTACGTTTCGACGTCCGGGCACATCACGAGTACGTCGCGTGGCTGCAATGTCGGGTCGTCCTCGAACAATCGGAGCAGACATTCGCGGAGCACCTCGACCTGCCGTGCCGGCCCGTGGCAAGCGTGGACCTGAACTGTCCCATCCGGTTCCGCTGCAACGCTGGGAGCACGATCTGCGATGACGTCGGCCTTGACCGTCGCCAGGAGGGATTTCGGGCCGGCTGGTTCGGGAAGATGCACCGACTCGAACTCGGCGGCACCGAGGCTGATCTGAAGTTCACGAACGTCGCGAGCAAGACTCGACAGCAACGGATTGGCAGATATCAGCGCTGACCCGTCTTCCGAACGTCGGATCGTGCTCTCACTTCGAGGCTGCATGCGCGAGCTCATCTTGGTCCACAGCGCGGGGCTGGGATGCGGGAGCCAGATGTGCACGTCCCGATTCGCACTCAGAGCGCTCAAGATCATTCGCTGATCGACCGGCAGCCGGGTCGGTCCGAAGACCGACAGGCGTTCCGGTAGGTCGACCAAGGCCGGGTCCTCGACCAGCGCGCGACTCACTTGCCCCAGTCGCTCTGCGGGCCCCGGAACGTCGATCTTGTCCGCGACGATGCACCACAGACGTGCCTGCCATTCGAAATCCTCCGACAGCGCCAATCCGTGTCCGTCGGTCAACCGCCCGGCGGCCCAGTCGATCAGCATCTGCGGGCGTTGCGCGGCATAACTGCGGAAGAGTTCGGTGACATGTGTGGCGGAGGCAAACCGTCGACCTTCACGATGGCCTTCGAGATGTTTCGCCAGGACTCCGCACCAGGGCTCGCCGAGGGACTCGTCGATCACATCGAGAACCGTCCACACCAATCGCGTCGGCGACCATGGGTCGTCGTCAGCCGTGATTCCACTGACCGCGGCCACGGACTCCGCGACCAGGCGCGCGGGTGAAGGAAACGCGATGTTCGCAGAAATTCCGTCCACTGCTGACGGTCCGGACGTGCCTAGCTGGGAGGACAGCCGCTGATTGAGCCAACGCTCGACGCCCTTGGCCGGCACCGCAACAGTTTCCCGGGCGAATGGATCCGACAGCGGTGTACGGAGGAGCGTGGCCAACGCCGAGACCAAGGTGTCCGAACGCTCGGCCCGGTACAACTTCAGCAATCTTCGCTCCCCTCACTCCGTCCAGACGTCCATCTCACCACGGCGCTGTGACAGGAGACGCCGAACCAGCCTCACGCAGCGGTGACGCGCAGGCAACATGACCGCAACCGGACGTTCGTACTGTGCGGGAATGACCAGTCCCGTCACCACACCTCGCCCCGCTGGAACCGGTCTCGACATCTCCGGCCTCGGCAAGACCTTCGAGATGGGTCGTCGGTCGGTGACCGCGCTGACCGACGTGTCCCTTCAAACCAGCGAAGGCTCTTTCCTGTCTCTGCTCGGGCCGTCCGGATGCGGGAAGTCCACCGTTCTCCGCATCCTTGCGGGCCTCGATACTCCGACGTCGGGAACAGCACTTGTCAACGGACAGTCGCCCGCCGAGTTACGCAAGCGCCGCGAACTCGGAATCGCCTTCCAGGATTCGGCTTTGCTGCCGTGGCGAACAGTGGCCTCCAACATCAAACTGCCGCTGCAGGTTGCCGGCATCGATCCCGACCCCGGACTGATAGCCGACCTGATCGCTCTCGTCGGCCTCGAAGGATTCGAGAAGGCCAAGCCCGCTCAATTGTCCGGCGGTATGCGTCAGCGTGTGTCGATCGCACGATCGCTCGTGGTCAAGCCGAGTGTCCTGCTACTCGACGAGCCTTTCGGCGCGCTGGACGACATGACCCGACAACGACTCAACATCGAATTGCTCAGGATCTGGACCGAGAAACCGGCGACCACGTTGATGGTGACTCACGGAATCGCCGAAGCCGTGTTCCTCTCCGACGTCGTCGCCGTCATGACGCCGCGGCCCGGACGGGTCCTCGAAGTCGTGCCGATCGACCTGCCGCGCCCACGGACGCCAGAGATGATGCGTACACCCGAGTTCCACGAGATCCACGACTACCTCTCCGGACTGCTCTTCGGAAAAGCAGGCGTCGCATGACAATTACCGATATCGAGAACGTCGCGACCGCGGCGGCGCAGCCATCTGTGCCGCGCCGGATCCGATTGAAGCGTCCAACGTGGTTCGGCGGTGCAGTCGGCATCTGCGGACTGATCGCTCTCTGGTGGATTCTGGCGGCGGCCGGTGTTGCGGGAGGCACGATTCCGACGCCGTGGGTAGTTGTCTCGACGATGTTCGACGACGGTTGGTCGCTGTACGGACCCAATTTCACCGTCACGGCTTCCGGTGCGCTGCAGGGCTTTCTCTGGGGAAACCTGCTGGCGATAACGCTTGCCGTGCTTGTCGTTCTCATTCCGCCCATCGAGGGATTGGCCACACAACTGGCGATCCTGAGCTACTGCACACCGCTGTTGGCGCTTGGCCCAATCATCCTGGTCGTCTTCGGCGGCCGGACCCCCACAATCTTTCTCGCCGCAATGTACTGCTTCTTCACCACGATGGTCGGCACACTCGCAGGCCTGAGATCGGCAGACAAGACGAGCCTCGATCTCGTCGCCGCCTACGGCGGTGGGCGTTGGCAGAAGTTCACCAAAGTTCAACTTGTGAGCGCACTTCCGAGCACCTTTGCTGCCCTCAAGATTGCTGCACCTTCGGCCGTACTGGGTGCAATTCTCGGTGAGTATCTCGGCGGGGTGGACAGCGGGATCGGCGTCGCACTAACGGCCGCTCAGACGTCGTACAACGTCCCGCGAACGTGGGGAATGGCTATCGCCGCCGCCTTGCTCGCCGGTCTGGGGTACGCCGTCGTCGCAGCGATCGCCCGGCTCGTCACGCCGTGGACCAGCGCTCCGGGAGCACAGAAATGACCTCGGTACGAGGAACATTGAGATTCCTCGCCCCGATTGCCATCGCCTCGGCGCTGTTGCTTGTCATCTGGGTGGTCTTCCTCAACGCCTTCCCCCAGGTCGGCCCGCGTGTGGGAAAGACGCCGGCCGACGTCTGGGAGTACCTGTTCTCCGGCCCAAAATCCGCCGACGCTCGTTCGGGCATCATCGACAACCTGTTCATCACTCTGCGCGACGCCGGTGTCGGCTTTGCCGTCGGAATGACTGCCGCGCTCGTGGTGGCATCGATCTTCGTCGTTTCCCGCACTGTCGAACAGACTTTCATGCCCGTTGCAATGCTTCTACGATCTGTTCCTCTCGTTGCGATGACCCCGATCATCGTCCTGATATTCGGCCGCGGAATCGTGGGTGTGACAGTCATGGTTGCGATAGTGGTGTTCTTCCCAGCCCTCGTCATGATCATGGTCGGTCTACGTGCCGCTCCGGCTCAGGCACAAGACCTCATCGCTGCCTACGGCGGGAGTCGTTGGACCGCATTGCGAATGGTGTCCGTGCCGTCCGCACTTCCGGCTGTGTTCGCCGCTGCACGAGTATCCGTACCCGGCGCCTTGATCGGAGCACTGATCGGCGAATGGCTCGGTAGCGGCCAAGGCTTGGGTTCGAGCATGATCAAAGCCATTCCGCGCTACCAGTACAACGAATTGTGGGCATCTATCGTGGTGATCACCGTGGTGTCGATCGTCCTCTACGCCGTGGTCGGGATCTTCGAAAGCATCGCTCTGTCTCGTTTCGGTCCTTCGGCGGGCAAGTCGTGACATCTGTTAACACGACCTCAACAAACTCTCTCTCCCAAGCAAACTGAACGAAACCGACTGGCCCTAGTGTTCCGATTCATGACGCCATTCAAGCCCGTCCGCCAACTGGACCGCAGGGCCTTCTTCCGCTACTCCGCGCTGACCGGCATCGCAGTCGCCGGTAGTGCGTCATTGCTCGCGTGTAGCAGTGACTCCAGCAGTTCGAGTGGCGGAACCACGGACGACGGTTCCGAATTCGGAACAGTTGCAGTGCAGTTGTCCTGGATCAAGAACATCGAGTTCGCCGGTGAGTACTTCGCTCTCGACAAGGGGTACTACAAGGATGCAGGGTTCGGGAATGTAGACCTGGTGGCAGGTGGCGCAGCCGGCACCGGCGTCGAAGCCGGCCTGGACACCGGCAAGGTGTGGATCGGAATGTCCGCACCGCAGCTCACAGCCCCCGCCGTACTCGACGGACTGGAGGCAAAGATCGTCGGTGCGACATTCCAGAAGAATCCGTTTGCGATTGTCAGTTCCGCTGCGGCACCGATCAACTCACCACAGGACATGATCGGCAAGAAGATCGGCGTCCAGGATTCCAATCAGCTCGTCTTCGGAGCTCTCCTGGCAGCAAACGGCCTGACCGAAAGCCAGATGACGATCGTGCCCGCGCAGTTCGATCCGAGCCCCTTGGCGAACGGCGAGGTGGACGGCTGGGTCTCCTACGTGACCAACGAGCCGATCACACTGGCCGCCAAAGGTTTCCCCAACGCCCACTTCCTCTTCGCGGACTACAACCTGCCGTTGGTCGCCGAATCGTTCACGGTTCTCCAGTCCACCATCGACAACGAGAGGGACAAACTCAAGGCATTCCTGAAGGCCGAGATCCAAGGATGGAAGGACGCGGTCGCTGATCCGGCAGAGTCGGCGCGGCTTGCCGTCGAGGTCTACGGCAAGGACCAGAACCTCGAACTCGAAGAGCAGATCAAGGAAGCCACCGCACAGAACGATCTTGTGGTGTCGGCAGATACCAAAGCAAACGGGTTGTTCACGATGACACCCCAACTGATCGAACAGAACATCGCGGCACTGTCGAAAGCGGGGCTGGAGATTACGGCGGAGCAACTGTTCGACATGTCGATCCTCGAAGAGGTGTGCGCCGAGAATCCGGAGCTGATCTGACTGCCGAGCGTCAGCGAACCTCCCGCGCGAGTACGCCCGAGATGAATAGCTGTACAAGGACCTCGGCCTTGTACCGGTCATCGGACCCAGCACCGATACAAAGGTTCCCGATGCCTTTGAGCACGTTGTACGCATCGACCCGCGAAGCAGTGCCAACGGACTCGAGCGCTGCCGCGAGGAGGGAGTCACATACCGGAACGAGGCGGTCGACGAAGTAGATATGCAGAGCGTCGGACCCGGCGCTGTCTCCTTGCAGTGCACCGGCGAGCCCATGCTTGGTTACCAGGAACTCCACGAACAAAGCCACCCATGCCCGCAAAGCCGCCTCGGGCGTTGCACTCTCCGCGAGCATCTGTGGGCCCGCGTCCGCACACGCCTCGACTTGGTGTCGGTATACGGCTACCACCAACTCGGGACGCGTCGGGAAGTGGCGGTAGATCGTCCCCATGCCGACGCCGGCCTTCGCCGCAATCTCCCGCACCGGAGCGTCGACTCCGGACTCCACGAACACGGCTGCCGCCGCGTCGAGCAGCGCCTGCTCGCTTCGACGTGGGCGACCGACTTGCTTGGGAGACGCGACGCGCGACTGCTCGTCCTGGGCATCAGCCATGTGCACTCCTCGCTGACTCACAACATATGTTTGCATTACGGAACAACGCTCCGTAATGTTGCGGAGCGACGCTCCGATAAACAGTATCGCAGGGTGCAGCCTCAGCAAGGAACTTGCCATGACCTCATCAATGATCGACACTCTGAACGGCATCATCGGCGCCGGCACCCCGGTCGTCTCCGTTGCCCCCGTCGAGTTGTTCGCCCCCGATCGACCTGTCCCGCTGGAAGTACGTGTGTCTGCTCCGGCAGCAGGCACGAACCTCCCCGTTGTGGTGTTCTCCCACGGCAACGGCTGGAACCTCGATGGATACTCGCCACTCACGGCATTCTGGGCATCCCACGGATTCGTGGTGATCCAGCCGACACATCTGGACTCGCGCCGGAACGGTTTCGGGTTCGACCACCCGGTTTTCCCGACGATCTGGACTGAGAGGATCGCAGATCTCACACGCATCCTTGATCAGCTCGACACCATCGAATTTGCCGTGCCCGGGCTTGCCGGCCGCATCGACCGCAGTCGAGTTGCCGCCACTGGTCACTCCTGGGGCGGGCAAACCGCTCAGTCACTCCTCGGAGCAAGGATCTTCGACGAGTCCGGCCAGGTCGGCCAGGACGTGTCCGACAGCCGCGTCACCGCGGGAATTCTTTTCGCAGCAACCGGTCTCGGCGGCGAGAACCTACATCCGTTCGCGCAGGCGAACTTCCCGTTCATGCGCCCCTCGTTCCAGGAACTGACGACGCCGACACTCGTCGTCGCGGGCGACCACGACCAGTCCAAGATGTCCAGCCGCGGACCTGACTGGTTCACCGACGCCTACACGCACAGCCCAGGAGCCACCGACCTCCTTTCCTTCTACGGTGCCGAGCACGCACTCGGTGGAATCGTCGGATACGAAGTCGCCGAGACCACCGACGAGAACCCAGAGCGGGTCGCCGCCATCCAACGGATGAGTACTGCCTACCTTCGGACCGCGTTGCGCATCGATGAGACCAGCTGGCCAGCGGCCCGGGCCGCATTCAGCGACAACGCCGACCCGATCGGCCGAGTCGACACCAAGTAATGCGGCAGTGATCCAACTTATTGGCCGAAGTTGAACCTGAGATTCGCATTGATCAAGGTGTTGAGCCGCTTTCGCATTCTGACAACCTCTGCCTCGGGCGGTATCGGATCGTCCAAGAAAAGCGTCCAACGCAGCATCGTGCTGTTTCCGACCGCCTCGATGTCGAATCGGATGACGGCGTCGGGTCGGTCCGGCCAGATCGACGACCAGATCACCAGCTCCGGTTCTTCAGCCCTGACGATCTCCGGTGCGATCTCGCTCTCGAGAAGTTCCAGCCAGTGCCGGGCGGGCTGGCGGTACGGATCGATCAATGCCTCGAACATGAAGCGCGCAGGCGGCGGCTGGCTCCGGCGCCTCGTCGCGACTTGCTGCATGACACGAGCGTAACCGCCTCTCAAGGGCATACCTCTGCCTTCACCCTGCAAGATCCACGAAAACCGGGATAAATCGGACACTGTCGGAGGACACTCAGGAGCACATCCGTCTGGGAGGGCCGCTCATGCGTAAACGCCATCAGGTTCTGCTTGCAGTGTCCGCAGCGATCGGACTGTCGCTGACGCCGATCAATGCGTCGGCAACACCGAGCACGGGAGTACACGGAGAAATCCTCGGGCAGGTGACTTTCGACGGCAAGGACTACATCCTGCGCCAGATCACCATCGACCCCGGCGGTTCCACCGGTTGGCACTTCCACGACGGGACGCTCTACGCGCTGATCGCGCAGGGCACGTTGAGCCACTACCGATCCGATTGCTCCGTCGACGGGATCTACAGCGCCGGAAATACTTTGATCGAACCGAGCGGTTCAGATCATGTGCACATCGGAAACAACTCGCAGACAACACCATTGGTGCTCGAGGTCGTCTACGTCAATCCGGCGGGCAGCCCCCTCTCCGAAGATGCTGCGCCTCCTAACTGCCAACTACCCGGCTGACGGGGCAGAAGAGTTAAACCGCACCGGCATCGATTCGAGCCCGGACACGAAGTTGGCCGCACGCCGCTGCAACGGCGCGTCGGTGGCAAGTTCCATGTCCGGCAGCCTGGCGAAGAGTTGCTCGAACATGATCCGTCCCTCCAACCTGGCCAGCTGATTGCCCAGACAGAAATGAGTTCCGAAGCCGAAGGCCACGTGCGGATTCGGTGTGCGGCCGACATCGAACCGTTCGGCGTTCAGGAACACGGACTCGTCGAAATTTGCCGATTCGAAGAGCAGCAGCATCTTCTCACCTGCCTTCAGCTGCGCGCCGAAGAAATCGGTGTCACGGGTCAGGGTTCGAGCCATGTTCTTGATCGGCGAGGACCACCGCAGCATCTCCTCCATTGCCAAGGGAATGGCATCGGGATCGTCGACTAGCTCCCGGCGCTGGTCCGGATGGCGCAGTAGCTGTTCCATGCCGCCGCTGAGCACGTGCCGTGTGGTCTCGTCACCGCCGATCAGGATCAGCAGGGATTCGTTGACGATTTCCTGATCGGAGAGGGCTTCGCCGTCGACCGCACTGTGAATCAACGTGCTCACCAAATCGTCGGCCGGGTCGCTCCTCCGCTCGGCGATGGTTCGCATCATGTACGCGGTGAAATCGACGTACGCAACCATCATGGCCTGCAGTTGATCCTGGGAAGCGTTGCTTCCCAATGCCTTCACCAGATCGTCCGACCACCGCAGAAACAACGCGCGTTCCTCCGGACGGACACCCAACATGTCGCCGATGACGGCCATCGGCAGCGGTGCCGCCAGGTCTGCGACGAAGTCGGCTTCTCCTTTCTCACAGACGGCGTCGATCAGTTGATCGCAGATCTCCCGGATACGGCCGGCCTTGGCTTCGACCTTCTTACGTGTGAAACCCGCATTGACCAAGCGTCGACGTGTGAGGTGCTGCGGGTCGTCCATGTCGATCATCTGCGGCAATGGACCGGTTTCGGGGCGGATGCCACCGGCGTTGGAGAACAGTTCGGGATCCCGCTCGGCTGCGACGACGGCGTCGTAACTCGCGGCCGCGGTGATTCCGTTGGCGTCGTCTCGGTACACGGGCTCGTGATCACGCATCCAGGCGTATGCGTCGCGCACATTCCCGAGGTCTCCGCTGTAGAAGCGTCCGTCGATCAAATCGAAGGTCGGTCTGGTAGCCATCACTCCACCTCTCGCACAACCCTTGCCTCAATAAGTAGAACCTGTTCCTATATAGCGTGGGGCGTTTTCACCGAAGCCGGACCGGAAATCCTCCAGAAGCAGCACGCGAGCCCGCCGGAGCAACGACCAGGAGACACGCATGGACGACGACACCGCCTCAGCGGGCATACCCACTTTCGCCGGCACATCGATACTGGTGACCGGCGGCGGTAGTGGCATCGGCCTGGGCATCGCTCGTTCGCTGGTTGGGTCCGGCGCTCACGTCACGATCTGCGGACGCAACAAGGAGAAACTCGATGCTGCCGCCGAATCGATCCGGCAGTCGAGTCCGGAAGGATCGGTCAGCGTCTCCCCCGCCGACGTCACGATCGAGACAGACGTCGTCGCCGCTGTCGCCGCGGCGGTGTCCGTCACCGGAAAGCTCGACGGAGTCGTGGCCTGCGCCGGCGGGAACGAAACCATCGCACCGGTCACGCAACTCGACGTCGACGCCTGGCGCCGCACCGTCGACCTCAACGTCACGGGGACCATGCTGACGATCAAGCACGGCGCGCGGGCACTGGTGGCAGGAGGCGGTGGATCCATCGTCGCGATCTCGTCGATCGCCAGCAGCAACACACATCGCTGGTTCGGCGCGTACGGAGTCTCGAAATCCGGCGTCGACCACCTGGTGCAGTTGGCAGCAGACGAACTGGGCGCCAGCAACATTCGTGTCAACGCGATCCGCCCGGGGCTGACCCGAACGGATCTGGTCGCGCTCATCACCGACGGTGGCCCCATCCTGGACGACTACCTGGCCAACACGCCGCTCGAACGCGTCGGCGAGGTCGAGGACGTCGCCGGACTCGCTTCCTTCCTCCTCGGACCGCACTCCACCTGGATCACCGGGCAGATCATCAACGTCGACGGAGGCCAAATGCTGCGCCGCGGACCGGATTTCCGCTCGATGCTCGAACCCGTCTACGGCTCCGACGGACTCCGCGGGGTGGTGGCGCCATGAGCTACACGATTCTGGGCAAGAAGGTCGAGATGCCCGTCGAAGTTCGCACCGCGTCTGCCTTCATGGCGTTGTACTCGGTACCCAGCACAACCGCGCAGTCGATCATCGATTACACCGGCTTGACCGTGCTCCAGTACCGTCCCGGCCGGGCGCTGTGCGGCCTGGTTTTTGTCGACTACATCGACGGGGATCTGGGGCCGTACAACGAATTCGGAGTGACGTACATGGTGCGCAGCCACACTGCGCCTCCCGAAACCTCGGTGCTGGGAGATCTACGTTCGCTCGCTGCCGGAACTGCAGGGGCACTCATTCACGAGTTGCCGGTGGACGGCGAGTTCACCAAGGCCGCCGGCCGGGAAATCTGGGGATTCCCGAAGGTGCTCGCCGAGTTCGACACCGAGCACGTCGGCTCGGTAAAGCGCGGATCGGTCTCTCGCGACGGCAAACTCATCACACAGTTGAGTGTGAAATCCGGCGTCAGCGTGCCGGGCGGCGGAGCCAACATGTCGTTGGCCGCGTACTCACATCTCGACGGCGCCACCAGGTGCACGTCGTGGGACATGGCACCGACCGGCGTCAAATCGCGCCCTGGTGGAGCCGAGGTTCAACTGGGCAGTCACCCGATGGCGGCGGAGCTTCGGAAACTGGGACTCCCCCGCCGGGCCCTGATGACCACGACCATCAAGAACCTGGCGATGACGTTCGGGGAGGCCACAACAATCTGAGTGTCGGCCGACGGCACCCCTTTCGGTCACGTGTGACTCGGGCTACACTCCTGGACGGTTGACCAACTCGCGTCAGACCGCCCGAAAGGACACTCGTGCAGATCACCCGACGCACCGTACTGGCAGGCGCTGCCGCCGCACCTGCGCTCGCCGCTCTGTCGACGAACCAGGCCGTCGCAGCTTCGCCGGCACGCACCGTTTCACCCGCACGCACCGACAAGTCGTCGGCGTCACTGCAGGTGGGCGTCGGAATTTCCGACGTGACCGGACCGGTCGCCGAAGTCGGCATGATGGGCTACTCGAGCTTCGATCAACGCGCCGAAGGCCTGCACCAGCGAATGCGCGCACGCGCCTTCATCTTCGAGTCCGGCGGGTCGCGGGTCGCCTACGTGTGCGTCGACAACTGCATGATCTTCCAGTCCGTTCACGACGAGGTCCTGCGCCGACTGGCCGGGAGGTTCGGTGACATCTACACCGAACGCAACGTCATGTTGACGGCCATCCATTCACACGCGGCATGTGGTGGGGCCTCGCACAACTACGCGTACAACCTCGCAGTTCTCGGCTTCGAACTGCAGGTGTTCGAAGCCGAGGTCAACGGCATGGTCGAGGCGATCAGCGCTGCGCACGAGAACCTGGCGCCAGGCACGGTCCGTTTCGGGCGGTCCGATCTCACCGACGCCAGCGTCAACCGATCGCGAGTGGCGTTCGACCTCAACCCCGAAGAGGACAAGGCCTACTACCCCGGTGGCAACGACCACCACATGCGTGTCATGCGGATCAGTCGGGGCAGCAAGGACATCGGAGCGATCAACTGGTTCGCCACCCACTGCGCCTCGCTCACGAACGAGAACCATCTCATCTCCGGGGACAACAAGGGCGCCGCGGCGTACTTCTGGGAGCACGACGACCAGGGCGTGCGCTACCTCGACGGCGACACCAGCTTCATTGCTGCGTTTCCGCAGACCAACAGCGGCGACATGTCACCGAACCTCTTCCTCGAGCCCGGACGCGGACCGACCGAAGACGAATTCGAGAACGCACGCATCATCGGGCTGCGCCAGGTAGCGGCAGCTCGAACTGCCTTCGACGCGGCGTCCGACACCGTCACCGGTGGCGTCGACAGTCGGATCATGTACCTGGACATGGCAAATCAGGTGGTGAGCGGAAGATTCACCCCCGACGGACGCGAGCACCGCACCGCTCCGGCCGCGATCGGCGCGGCAATGAGCGCCGGAAGCGTCGAGGACGGACCGGCAATCCCGATCTTCCCCGAGGGCACCCGAAACCCCATGATCGACGCCCTGGGCGGTATGGATGCTCCTGTGCCTCAATGGCTTCAGGATGCACAGGCGCCCAAACTCGTAGTCGTTCCGGTCGGCCTGCTGCCACCGGGAGGATGGGTGCCGAACGTACTCAAGATCCAGATCCTGCGGATCGGTCAGTTCTACATCGTCGGTGGCCCTGCGGAATTCACCATCGTCTCCGGATTACGAGTGCGTCGAACCGTCGCCGAGGAGCTTGGAGTTCCGCTCGAGAACGTCATCTTCCAGGGCTACGCGAACTCGTACTCGAGCTACTGCACCACGCCACAGGAATACGATTCGCAGCAGTACGAGGGCGGTTCGACGATGTTCGGTCGTTACACACTGCCGGCCTATCAGCAGGGGTATGCCGCCCTTGCAGCCGCGATGCGCGACGGCACCGAACCTCCTCGCGGCCCCGCTCCGGCCGACCTGTCCGGGTTCCAACCCAGCTTCGGACCTGGCGTCGACTTCGACGAGCCCTTGCCGGGAACACAATTCGGCGATGCGACCGTCCAGCCCGGCGACACCTCACCGGGTGGGCAGGTTGCCGTCGAGTTCGTCACCGGCCACCCCAAGAACGACACTCACCGAAACGGGACCTTCTACGAGATCCAGCGCAATACCGGCGGATCCTGGACACGGGTCGCCGACGACAACGACTGGTCCACCAAACTGCACTGGCGCCGGGTCGGGAGCAACGGTTCCGTCGTGCGCATCACGTGGGATGTTCCGGCCGATACTCCGGCGGGTACGTATCGAGTCCAACACTTCGGTGCGTCGAAGGCTCGGGGTAGCGGCGCGATCACGCCTTTCTCCGGGGTGACCGCCGAATTCCGCCTCACCTGACCCGCGTGAACGTATCGCTCCCCTTGTTGGACAAGGGGAGCGATACGTTCACGCGATGGGGTCAGAGCGCAATGGACAGGTTCAGGCGGCGGTCGGGTGCAGCGAGGTGGTCGGCGTCGACGGCTCTGACGCTGCCGGGCGGTCGATCTTCGCCGCGACGAGCAAGACCAGCAGACCGGCGACAGTGACTGCCGCTCCCATCCAGATCGGGGAGGTGAAGCCGAGTCCCGCGGCGATGGTGATTCCGCCCAGCCATGCCCCGAGTGCGTTGCCGACGTTGAAGGCGGCGATGTTGGCACCCGATGCCATGGTCGGTGCTGCCGACGCGTAGTTCATGATCCGCATCTGCAACCCGGGTACCGTCGCAAAACCGAAGGCGCCCATGAAGAACAGTGAGATCACTGTCATGACCTTGCTCTCCGCGGTGGCGGCGAACACGATCAGAACGACGGTCAGGATCGCGAGAATCCAGACCAGCGCCTTCGTGAGCGAACGGTCGGCCGCCTTGGCGCCGAGGAAGTTACCGACGAACAGGCCCGAGCCGAAGAGGATGAGCAGCCACGGAACGCTGGACGTCGCGAAGCCGGTGACCTCGGTGAGGGTGAAGGCGATGTAGGTGAAGGCTCCGAACATTCCGCCGTAGCCGAGGATGGTGATGGCGATCGAGAGCCATACCTGCTTGTTGCGGAATGCCCCCAACTCTCCGCGCAATCCGCCACCGGTCGTGCTGGCGGGCGTCGTCGGGACGAGTGCTGCAATTCCGATCAGGGCGATGACGCCGATAACGGTGATGGCCCAGAACGTCGAGCGCCATCCGAGTTGCTGGCCCAGCAGCGTGCCGAACGGAACGCCGAGAACGTTGGCGATGGTCAGGCCCGCGAACATCATCGCGATGGCGCCGGCGCGCTTGTTGGGCGCGACCATGTCGGCGGCAACCACCGAGCCGATTCCGAAGAACGCACCGTGGCACAGCGCCGCGACGATGCGTCCGCCCATCATGACCTCGTAGGAGGGAGCGAGCGCGGACATCAGGTTGCCGATGATGAACAGCACCATGAGCGAGAGAAGGACCTTCTTGCGCTCGAAGCGGGTGACGGCAGCGGTCAGGAGGATCGCGCCGATCGCCACCGACAGTGCGTAGCCCGAGATCAGGTAGCCCGCGACGGACTCGGTGACCTCGAAATCAGCCGAGACCTCGGGCAGGAGGCCCATGATGACAAATTCGGTGAGGCCGATCCCGAACCCGCCCATAGCGAGGGCAATGAGACCCAATGGCATCTCGATGTTCCTTTCACAGATTTACGCGTAAGCCGTTAGCGGGCGTGTGCAGTAGTTGCATGCGCGCTATAAATAGTTGCACGCGCGCGCTACATGCGCAAGCTGGTAACCTGGAGTTGCAGGAAACGGACAAGGAGAATCACATGGGGATCGCCGACGACGCCGTCGAAATCCGTTCGCAAGGGTGGCGCACGCTCGCAGCACTGCACGGCGCCCTCGACACCGAACTGGAACGCGCACTCCAGCGTGAGCACAAACTGTCCGTCGTCGAATACACCGTGCTCGACGCACTGAGCCGCCAGGACGGCTGGCACATGCGTATGGCCCAGCTGGCTCGCGCTGCCGCACTGAGCAGCAGCGCCACGACGCGCTTGGTCAATCGACTCGAAGATCGAGGACTATTGACGCGCATCCTGTGCGCCGACGACCGTCGAGGCATCTACACCGAACTGACGCCGGCCGGCCGCGAGCTTCTCGAAAGCGCACGGCCGACGCACGACGCCACCCTCGAGGCGGCGCTCGACGAGGCATGCAAGACACCCGAACTCGCGCCACTGGTGCGCGCCCTCCACGAGCTTCCCGTCGGCTAGAAGTCTGCCGGAAGCAGGGCACGCTCTTTGATGCCCGAGACCACCTGAGCGACAAACACACTCGCATCGACGACCACCCGCCCACCACGCGCGGGGACCAGAACGTCGACGGTGCCGCCGTGCACCTCGTTGTCCCCGATCACCGCGATGTACGGGTCACGGTGAGTGCGTGCCTCGCGGATGCGACGTCCCAACGATCCGTCAGGCGCGATCGCCACTCGAACATCGCGAGCCTCGAGATCGGCCCGCAAACGCTCGGCCTCAACCTGGTGCCGGTCGCCGACGGGCAGAATCGAGACTTGGTTGGGTGCCAGCCACGGCGGCATCCGCCCTTCGAACCTTTCGATCAAAAGCGCAGTCATGCGTTCCATCGACCCGAGCAAGCCCCGATGGATCATGACGGGGCGAGCCTTGGATCCGTCCTCAGCGGTGTACTCGAGGTCGAACCGCTCCGGTTGATTGAAGTCGAGTTGCACGGTCGAGAGTGTTTCCTCGCGGCCGTGCGCGTCTCGCACCTGGACGTCGATCTTGGGACCGTAGAACGCTGCCTCCCCCTTCGCTTCCACGTACTCGATCGAGCGTGCATTCAGCGCCCCGCGAAGGTGATCCTCGGCGTCCGCCCACTGCTCGTCGGTGCCGAGGTACTGCCCCTCTCCCCCTCTGATCGAGAGGCGGTACTTCCGTTCGGCAATCCCCAGAGTCGAGTAGCAGCGCTCGATCGCGTCGAGCGCGACGATCACTTCCGCTTGCACTTGTTCGCGACTACAGAAGACATGTGCGTCGTCGAGATTGATCTGTCTGACTCGACTCAATCCGCTGAGAACTCCGGAGAGTTCGCTACGGAACATCGAGCCGAGTTCACGAACCCGGAAAGGTAGCTCGCGATAACTACGACCGCGAGCGGCGAATACCTGAGCGTGATGGGGACAGTTAGCCGGACGAAGGAGAAATGACTCTCCGCCTATCTTCATTTCGGGAAACATGTCGTCCGAGAACTTGGACCAATGCCCAGATCTCTCGTACAACTCTTTCTTCGCCATAACGGGGGTATAGACACCCCGGCATCCGGATCGCGCTGCTTGTTCGGCGGCGAGCTTTTCGAGTTCGTTCCTGATGATCGCGCCGTCCGGTAACCAGAGTGGGAGGCCGGCCCCGACGGTGGGGGTGGTGGCGAAAAACTCCAGGTCGCGCCCGAGTTCGCGGTGGTCAACGCTCATGAGAGCTCTCCGAATCGTTCAAGGGGAGACGCACACGGAGCGACGAAACAGGAAAGCCCCGGGGCGATAACTCCCGGGGCTGAAAGGGTTCGGTCAGCAGTTGCTAAACGATGCGCCGGAAGAGAACCGGCGTCGTCGTGTTGTGCGCAATACTGACCATGTACGTGAGGTTACATCAACTTCCTACCCACCTACAGCCCGAATTGTCGGGCCTCTATGCTGACGCAACTGGGAAGGCGCAGCAGTAGCCAACGAAACACCCACGAAGAGCGAAGTTTCGGCAATCATGTCCGAACGTGAGGTTCTCGGATATGAGGAGGATGTGCGACGGTGCCGGACCACTTGCTCGAACAGTTGATCACCATTCCTTTGTTCACGGGAATCATCGGGTACATCACCAATTGGTCGGGCGTCCTGATGCTTTTTGCGCCGATCAACTTCCACGGGATCAAAGTGCCCGGACTCAAACTGCTCTTCCCGTTCCTCCCCCGGCGCGTTCAGGTGATCCCCGCGATCACCAGCGACGGCAGATTCGGTTGGCAAGGCATCGTCCCCTCGCGGGCGGAGAAGATGGCGTCGATCGCCGTCGACAAATCCCTCGCGAAAGTCGGCAGCATCGCCGATTTCTATCGCGTCCTGGACCCGGACAGCATCGCCGAGCACTTGGTGAACATTTCTCGCAGTGAAGTGCGCGGCGTGGTCACCAGAATCATGACGGCCGAGAATCCTCAGCTCTGGCACAACCTTCCGACGTCGGTGAAGGAAGCCGTCTTCCGCAAAGTGGAGGACGATCTGCCGGCCAGCGTGCGCATGATCACCGACCGCATCGAAGAGGACATCGACGAGTTCATCGACGCGAAGCTGATGGTGATCCGCTACCTCTCTTCGCACCCCAAACTGCTCAACGACATCTTCCGCACGATGGGCAACAAAGAGCTCAGGTTCATGCAGAACTTCGGCTTCTACTTCGGATTCCCGATGGGCTTCGTGCTCGTCGGAATCCTCCATCTGGTTCCGCAGTGGTGGGTGCTTCCCATCGGCGGTGTGATCATCGGATACATCGTGAACTACCTCGGCATCACGATGATCTTCGAGCCGATCACCCCCAACCGTTGGGTGCCGTGGAGGCAGGGGCTCTTCCTGAAGCGACGCACCGAGATCATCGCCGGGTACGCAAAAACCCTCGCCGATCACGTCGTGACGCTCGAGAACATCGGCACCGAACTCCTCGAAGGTCCCCGCTCGGACCGAACGCGGCGGATGCTCGATCAGGTACTGCGCGAATCCGTCGACGACGCAGCCGGCTGGGCAAAGTCGGTGGTCAAGATGACCGTTGGTTCGCAGAGCTACAAGCGTCTGCCCGGCCTGGCCACCACCGAAGTGCTCGACCTGTACCCAAGGGTCTTCGAGGACGCGGAGTTCGCCGAGAACCAGTCGGAGAAGATTCGTGTCTTCGTCACCGAACGCATGAGCATCCTTTCACCGGAAGATTTCAGCGAACTACTACGCTCAGCCGTCAAGCAGGACGAGTGGCTGTTGTTCGTACACGGGGCCGTGCTGGGCTCGTTTGCCGGTTTCCTACACCTCGCAATATTCGGAGTATGAGCATGAGTGAGCACGACCATCGCATGATCGTCGAAGCGGAATCGTACGACTGGGCTGCGGACATCACGCCGGTCGAATCCGTCGAAAAGCGTCTGATCCGTAGCCTCGTCGGGCTGACCGCCACGACGACGCTCACGTCGATCAAGCTGACGGGTTGGGCTTTCGGAACGGCGAAGGAGGCGACGCGGCAAATCGTTCAGGCCGCCGCCGAAGCCGCGGCAGAGGCTGCAGAATCCGCCAACGTGCAATCCGAACGTCGGGCCGAGAACACCAACGGAGACGGCTCGCGGACGGAGAACCTGCGGGCGGCAATGGCTACTCGTACCAATCGCAAACAGAGCGTCGAGGCCACTCTCGCGGCGCTGCGGGCACGTGGTGACAGGTTGCTGGATCGTTCCGCGGACGTGACCGATCGCGACGATCTGCACCCGGCCTACGACCGGATCCTCGACGAGATCGCACCCGACGAAGCTCGAATTCTTCGGCTGTTGGCCACCTCCGGTGCGCAACCGAGCGTGGACGTACGCACGGCGCGGCCGTTCGGTGTCGGCTCGGAGATGATCGACGAGGGTCTGTCGATGATCGGAGAACTGGCAGGCTGTCGTCATCTGGACCGCATCAGCGCGTACCTGAACAACCTGCATCGGCTCGGTTTGGTGGCGTTCTCACGCGAGCCCGTCGAGGCCGACCGGTACCAGGTCGTCGAGGTACAGCCGTCGGTGATCGAGGCGGTCAAGCGAGCCGGACGATCCAACAAGATAGTGCGTCGTAGCATCCTGCTGACGCCGTTCGGTGACGACTTCTGTCATACCTGTTTTTCTCTGTAGGGCCTCCGGCCCTGTGCGCCTTTTTGGTAGTTACCACTACCAAAAAGGCGCACAGGGGGGCTTGCCCCCTACAGCCAGGTATCTTCTGTCGTGGTCGTCAGGAACGCTTCCAGATCGTCACGCCAGGTAGCCGGAACAGTCTTGTCCGGCTCGATGCCCGTGTACTGCCCGCGATAGAAGAGCAGCGGGCGTTCGGTCTTGATCTCACTCATCGACGAAACCCGACCGAAGACGACGTAGTGATCGCCGCCGTCGTGGACGGTTTCCACCGTGCAGTCGATGTGTGCAAGGGACTTGTCGATGATCGGCGAGCCCAGAGGCGATGGCGTCCAATCGATGCCGGCGAACTTGTCCGGCTCACGTGACCCGAAACGAGCACACACCGCCTGCTGTTCCTCCGCCAACACGTTGACGGCGAACTTACCGGTCCGCTCGATTGCCGCCCACGACCGAGAACCCTTGGTGGGGCAGAACAACACCAAAGGCGGGTCGAGTGACAGGGCCGCGAAAGACTGACATGCGAACCCGACAGGCTCACCGTCGTCGACTGTCGTGATGATGGTGATACCCGTGCAGAATTGCCCGAGAACCGTGCGGAACTGGCGTGGATCGATCGCCTGCTCCGCACTCACCGACGCGTCGGGCGAACTCACGGCTTCATTCCCACCGTGAAGTCGTGACCCCACAGGCTCACGGCCGTGCTTTCCCTCGCGATCCAGTTTTCGTCCTCGACCTCTAGCCCCTCACAACCGAATTCGATGTCGAACCCACCTGGAGTCTTCATGTAGAACGAGAGCATCTCGTCGTTGACGTGGCGACCGAGAGTCGCCGACATCTTGACCTTCTTGCGCAGTGCCCGGTCGAGGCACAGTCCGACGTCGTCGGAGTTCTCCACTTCGAGCATCAGGTGCACGATGCCCGTCGGGTTGGGCAACGGCAGGAACGCCAAGCTGTGGTGACGCGGGTTGCAGCCGAGGAACCTCAGCCACGCCGGGTCGCCGTCCGCGGGCCGGCCGACCATCTGCGGAGGCAGACGCATCGAGTCGCGAAGCTTGAATCCGAGTACGTCGCGGTAGAACCGCAGCGAAGCATCGTCGTCATCGGTGGTGAGCACGACGTGGCCGAGGCCCTGCTCACCCGTCACGAACCTGTGCCCGTACGGGCTCACGATCCGGCGGTGTTCGAGAGCAGCTCCGTGGAACACCTCGAGGGAGTTGCCCGAGGTGTCCTCGAACGCGATCATCTCGACGACGCGACGGTCCTTGAGCTGCTCCGCCGTGCCTTCCTTGAACGGAACACCGGCTGCCGACAACCTGTCACGGATATCCTGCAGCTCAGCGGCATTCGCGGTTTCCCAACCCGAGACGAGCAGACGGTCCGTGTCGTTCGGAACGATGACAAGACGCGCCGGGAAGTCGTCCATACGCAGATACAGCGATTCCGCGTCGACGCCCTTGCCCTCGATCATTCCGAGGATCTTGAGTCCGTATTCGCGCCACGCAGCCATGTCGGTGGCCCCGATGCGCATGTACGCCAGAGATCGAATACCCATCATTTACCTCCGTCGAGCAGGAAGTCGGTTGCGAGCCGGTTGAATTCGTCGAACTTCTCGAGCTGCGCCCAGTGACCGCAACCGCCGAAGACGTGGAGCTGCGCGCGCGGGATCATCTTGAGCGCGACCAGTGCGCCGTCGAGAGGGTTGACCCGATCCTCACGGCCCCAGATCAGCAACACACGCTGACGAAGCTTGTACGCCTCGCGCCAGAGCATGCCGAGCTCGAAGTCACCGCTGGAGAAGGACTTACCCATCGCCTTGGCCGCAGCCAGCGACTCGGGAGTGCTGGCGGCAGCAAAACGTTCGTCGACGAGTTCCGGCGTGATCAGCTTCTGATCGAAGACCATGATCCGCAGGAATGCTTCGAGGTTTTCTCGGGTGGGCTGGTAGCTGAACTTTCCGAGGTTCTTGACGCCCTCGGTGGGGTCCGGCGCAAACAGGTTGACACTCAGACCGCCGGGGCCCATCAGAACGAGGCGACCCGCACGGTCCGGGTAGTCGAGCGCAAAGCGAACAGCAGCGCCACCACCGAGCGAATTGCCCAGCAGATCAACGCGACCGGTGATCTCGAGCGTGTCCAGGAGATCGTTGAGCGCCGACGCACTGTGCACGAAGTACTGCGGATGCTCCGTCGGCTTGTCGGACTGCCCGTAACCGGGCTGATCGACCGCGATGACGTGAAAGCTCTTCGCCAACACCGGAATGTTGCGGGCGAAGTTAGACCACGACGACGCGCCTGGGCCACCGCCGTGCAGCAGCACGATGGTCTTGTCGTTTCCGACGCCCGCCTCGTGGAAGTGCAGTTTCAGATCGGGGCGCACTTGCGCGAACCGTGAAGTGGACTCGTAGGTGAGGGCTTCTTCGGTGGTTGTCACTGAGCCTCCTCTAGACCATCGTGTCGGTGATCGGCAGACCGAATTCGCCGGTTCCGAACATGACGTAGGCGCGTTCGGGATCGTTGGCGGCGTGGACGCGACCAGCGTGAGCATCGCGCCAGAAACGCTGGATAGGAGTGCCGTTCTGCAGCGCCGTGGCGCCGGAGTTCTCGAAGAGCTTGTCGATCGAGGCGATCGCGCGGCCCGTGGCGCGCACCTGGTCACGTCGAGCGCGCAGCCGCAGTTCCATCGGAACCTCTTCGCCCGCAAGGATCAACGCGTACTCGTCGGCGACGTTGCCGGAGAGCTGACGCCACGCGGCGTCGATGTCGCTGGACGCCTCGGCGATGCGCACCTTGGCAAACGGATCGTCCTTCGACTTCTCGCCGGCGAACGCAGCGCGCACACGCTTGCCCTGGTGCTCGACGTGCGCTTCGTAAGCTCCGTAAGCCATTCCGACGATCGGTGCCGAGATCGTCGTGGGGTGAATGGTTCCCCACGGCATCTTGTAGACCGGCGCGGTGTTGTTCTCGAGGCCCGGGGCGGTCAGTTCGCTCATCGCCCGGAAGCTCAGAACGCGATGCTTGGGAACAAAAACATCCTTGACCACAACGGTATTGGAGCCGGTTCCACGCAGACCGACCACATTCCACACGTCGTCGATCTGGTAGTCCTCGCGAGGAATCAGGTAGCTCACGAAATCGACTGCGCGGCCGTCCTTGAACACCGGACCACCGAGAACGGCCCAGCTGGCGTGGTCACAACCCGAAGACCACGCCCACGCACCGTTGACCTTGTATCCGCCCTCGACTACTTCACCCATACCCATCGGGGCGTAAGAGGACGAGATGCGAACGTCAGTGTCGTTGCCCCACACGTCTTCCTGCGCCTGCTGAGAGAAGAGGGCGAGGTGCCAGTTGTGTACCCCGATGATCGAGGAGACCCACCCTGTGGAACCACACGCGCTGGCGATCTTCTTGACCGCGGAGTAGAACAGCACCGGATCGGCTTCGTATCCGCCCCACTGCTTTGGCTGCAGCAAGCGGAAGAAGCCTGTTTCCTGAAGAGCCTTGATGGACTCGTCGGGGATACGACGCAGATCCTCGGTCTCCTGTGCGCGCTCGCGCAGTGCCGGCAGTAGTGCGTCGAGCCTCTGCATCACCTCGTGGCTGTCATGGTTACCCACTTCGACGCTCCCGTCTTCCTCGATCGGTTGGTTCACTTACTCTTGAGACTAGAACACGTTCTCTTTTCTGTCGAGACGCTGACAAAGGTCCCGTTTGTGGCCGCAATGCTGTAACAAGTGCCCCCAAAATCTGGCGGAACCGGATCGAGTTCTATAACGTGTTCTACTAACAGCTAGAAGGGATGTGAGGTCACAATGGCGCAGATTCGCGAGATCGACGTCGGAACGGTGCAAACTCGTTTCGCCCGCGGTTGGCACTGCCTGGGTCTACTGAAGACCTTCAAGGACGGCAAACCGCACGCGATCGAGGCTTTCGGTACGAAGCTCGTGGTGTTCGCCGACAGCAAGGGCGACATCAAAGTTCTCGACGGATACTGCCGTCATATGGGTGGTGACCTCACACAAGGCGAGGTCAAGGGCGATTCCATCGCCTGCCCCTTCCACGACTGGCGCTGGGGCGGCAACGGCAAGTGCACCGGCATTCCTTATGCCCGCCGCGTGCCTCCGCTCGCACGCACCCGCGCGTGGACGACCCTCGAGCAGAACGGTCAGCTCTTCGTCTGGAACGACCCCGAGGGCAATCCGCCGCCCGAAGAGATCGTGATTCCTCGTATCGAGGGCGCGTACAGCGACGAATGGACCGACTGGACCTGGAACTCCATGGTCATCGAGGGGTCCAACTGCCGCGAGATCATCGACAACGTGGTCGACATGGCGCACTTCTACTACATCCACTACGCCTTCCCGACGTACTTCAAGAACGTCTTCGAAGGTGAGATCGCCACTCAGTACCTCAACACCACGGGCCGTCCCGACATCGGAATGGCCTCCCAGTACGGCGGCGACACGCTGCTTCGCTCCGAAGCTGCGTATTACGGACCGTCGTACATGGTCAATCCCCTGTGGAACAGCTACAGCGGATACGAGGTCGAGAGTGTTCTGATCAACTGCCACTACCCGATCAGCCCGGACTCGTTCGTGCTGCAGTGGGGCGTGACGGTGAAGAAGCCGACGGGTGTCTCCGACGAGATGGCCGACAAGTTGGCCGGCAAGTTCACCGAGGGCATCAGCGAGGGATTCCTGCAGGACGTCGCGATCTGGAAGAACAAGACCAAGATCGAGAATCCCCTTCTCTGCGAAGAAGACGGCCCCGTCTACCAGCTACGACGCTGGTACGAGCAGTTCTACGTGGACAAGGCCGACGTCACCGAGAAGATGACGCAGCGCTTCGAGTTCGAGGTGGACACCACCAAGGCAAACGAAGCCTGGCACGCCGAGGTCGAGGAAAACCTCGCACGCCAGAAGGCCGAGAAGGAAGCTGCAGCAGAAGCGGCAAAGAAGGAAGCAGAGGTCTAGTCGTGAGCGCCTCGATCGGAACCAACGCACGGTGGGCTCGTTGGGCCAAGGCACCGGACTTTGCCGGGCAAACGGAACGGCTCGAGGCGATCGCGGCCCAGACGATCGAGGACAAGCACGAATACCTCGACTCGGGTCTGCAGGAAGTCGACTGCAAGGCATGCGGCGCGTGCGTACTGGTTCGCAAGAACACGTACAAACACACCAGCGTTCAGTGGACTTCCGACCCGGCGCTGCGTTGCCACACCTTCAAAGAGGCAATTGCTTCCGGGCAGTCGTCGGCATTGAAAGACGGATGCCCGAAACTGCACGACAGCATCGCCGACGCGGTTAGGGACGGCACCATCACGGTGCGTGATCCCGAGGTCAGCTGACCTGATTGTGTAGAACGAGGGCCGACCCACGGGTCGGCCCTCGTTTTACGTTCCAGCGCCCGCGTGTCCGTCAGGCAGGCGGTCGTACCTTTCGTGCAGCCACCGCGTAGACGTCGCTCGACGTGGTGAGAGAGTTCTTTCCGCTGGCCGCCGGCACTCCCCCGCGTAGATTCACGGCCCAGTTGAGCGCACCCAGCGGTCCACACCCGCTGGCTCCCGGCGCCGCAAACACCGCATCCGAATGTGGGACTGCCGGGAACACTGCACCGGGGAACTCACCGATAGGTTCCGACGGAGGGTTTCCGGTTGTGGTCAGGTGAAGGTTGATCGGATTCGAAACCGAACCGATGTAGCAATCGTCACCGAGCAAGGGATTAGACAGCTTCAATCGAACAGGCATGGTGAGTTCCTGCTCGAGAACCTTCAGATCCGGGACTCCCACCGATTCCACCGTCGCGCTGATCTGAGTCAGTCCCAGCGGAGTATCGATCCCGAGAGCACCTCCGGGTACCGAAATCGGATTGGAATAGACCCCGTTGGACCCGTCCTGCTTGGCGACGAACGTCTCGATGAAACTGTTGTCCGGCTGGGTCGCGTATTTCACTCCGCCCGCAACCTTGAGGCTTCCGTCCGGGATCGGCACCGAAAGTGCGCCCAATTTCATGGTCCCTCCGCGAACTACGACGCTGGCGCACGTCGTCACCTCGAGATCCTCGATCGGGCACGTGCCCCAACCGTCGAAGGTCAACGGATCAACCGCTGCCGCACCGGAGGAACCGAGCGATCCGCTGCCGGAAGACCCTGACGATGATTCGTCGGCAAGTGCCACACCTGCACCGGCCATGACAAATGTTGCAACTAGCGCGACTGTCGACATCACTCGAGATTTGTTGCGGCTCTTCATCTTCGAATTCCTCCACCGTTGACGGAAATTCACGAGAGCCACCCCCTGCGGATCGCACCTCGATCTACGCCCGGCACGCTACCGAGAAGTGAGACGCGGATTCACACATAACGACGATATTTCCCACCAAAGAACTACGGCGATCACGCTCGATCGAACTTCCGTCCTAGCCCGGAAACCGTATCGATCCTGTCGGCTCAGTTCGGTTCGACTGTGCCCGAACCGATGACCTGATCGAGGAACGGCCCGAACATCTCCCCCAGGTTCTCGGCGATCTGATCGGGGGTACCGAAAGACAACGTCACGTGACTGATCGCCAGACGCACTATCGTGCTGCCGAACATCTCGGCATGGATGCGGTCGACGTTCGCCCAACTGGTCATGAAGATCTCGGCCAACCTCGCGCTCGCATGTTCGAGCAGCGGAGTCCCGTCAGTGGTGACCAAGCTCAGCAGGTCGTGCTGCGGCCGGGGACCGACAATGCTGACCACCATCGGATCCCGGGCACCGGCGTCGAAGAAGGCACGGAAGGCTGCCGAGACCGCGCCCCGCGGATCCGAATGATGGAGCGTTACTTCGCGTTCCACCTCTTCGAGGAACTCGTCAACGAAACGGATGAGGTATCCGGACGCCAATCCCTGGCGGGACGTGAACTCCTTGTACAACGTCTGCCGGCTCATGCCCGCAGCTTCCGCGATATGCGCCATCGTGATGTCGTTCCACGATTTCTCGGTCAAGAGTTCGCGTGTGGCGTCGAGCGCTGACGCACGGAGGAGTTGACGAGCTGCCTCGTGGTACGGGACACGGGCACGAGCGGTGGACATATCGGGAAGATTTCCATCGCCCGTGCTCGGTGTCAAAACGGTGGACACGCAAGCCACAGAAGTCACGAGTGCACTCAGAGCACCGGTGAGGCGACAAGACCCGCCGCAAGTTCGGTCAGATCCCTGTTTGTATCGGCGAGTACGTCGGCGCTGATGTCCGGGGAGCGTTCGATAAGGGTTCGGACGGCACGAATGTCCTTCGGCCGGCCCACGCTCACAGCACCGACGATATTTCCGTCGCGCATGCAGATCGCAGTGAAGTCATAGGAGTCCAAGTCTCCTCGAACAATCACGGTGTCGTCCGCGCCTGGCCAACCCGCTACTTGAATGTTGCGGCCGAATTGGTTCGACCAACTCCAAGGGACGGATTCGAAGGGTTCTTCCTTCCCGACGATGGTCTTGGCAACTGCAACTGCGTGGTCCTGCGCAGTGTTCCAGTGCTCACCACGGTGCATGCCGCCGAGAAAACCGTTGGGCACGTTGGCCACATCGCCGATCGCGTACACATTATCGACAGACGTCCTGAGGTATCCGTCTACCGAAATCCCGTTGTCCACCGCAATACCCGCAGCAGCAGCCACATCGGTATCGGGCAAGGATCCGATTGCGACGACGGCCAACTCCGCTGTCCACTCGCGTCCGTCACGCGCACGTGCGGTGACGCCGTCGGCACCCGTCGTGAGCGTCTCGAGGTCGACTCCCGTCTGCAAGGCGACGCCCGCCGAGGCGTGCAGCGCGGCGATCTTCTCCGCTATCGACGGTGGAAGCAGCCTGGACAGGGGCACCGGTTGCGCTTCGAGAACCTGCACACTGCAACCCAAGTCGCGTGCCGTTGACGCCACCTCCGATCCGATCAAGCCACCGCCGACCACCAGTAGCGAGGATCCTTCGATCAGCTGGGATTGCAAGCGTCGCATGTCTGCGATATCCCGAAGATAGTGAACGCGCTCGGAATCTTCGTTCTCCAACCGTCGGGACCGTCCACCCGTGGCAAGAATCAGAACGTCGTAGTCGATGCTGTCACCGTCGGCTAAAAGTACTGTGCGGGAATCTGTGTCGATACTCGTGACAGTTGCGCCGATCCGAAGATCGATACCCTGCTCGGTCCAGAAAGTCGACGGCCGCAACCGAGCCCGATCGATCGACGCTTTCCCGGACAGTAGCTCCTTCGACAGCGCCGGGCGGCGGTACGGCTCCTCAGGTTCGCTGCCGATCAGGATGATGCTGCCGCCGAACCCTTCCTTGCGCAGGGCCTGCGCGGCACCGGAACCGGCGATGCCCGTGCCCACGATCACGACGGTGCGTGTGTCGGGCTCGCGGACCGCTGTCATCAGCGGTTCACCTCCACCATTTCGAAATCGACTTTGGCGGCACCACAATCAGGGCAGGACCAGTCTTCGGGAATCTCGTCCCAGCGAGTACCCGGCTCGATACCGTCGTCGGGCCAGCCGATCGCTTCGTCGTACTCGAACCCGCACTGGAGGCAGCGGAACAATTTGTAAGCAGTGGCAGTCTCGGACATCGGTTTTCCTTTCACCGGTGGGTATTTCGATCAGGATTGCGTGACGAGAGTGAAGTCGACCTTCTCGCGGACGCCGCAGTCGGGGCAGCACCAGTCGTCCGGGATACTCGACCACGGCGTGCCGGGCGGAAAGCCTTCTCGCGCAGCACCTGTCGATTCGGTGTACGTGTAGTCGCAGATCGGGCAGATGTAGGCGTTCATGCGTTCACCCCGTAGGCTGCGAGGATCTTGGCCCGCTTCTTCGGCGCGATGTTGACCTGGGTGATGTCACCTCGGTAGTGCTCGAGAACGCGGTGGTCCATCACCTTGCGCCACAGGGGCGGAACTGTGGCGAGCATGATCATGCTGGCGTAGCCGCTCGGGAGCTGAGGGGCCTCTTCCATACTGCGAAGCGCCTGGTAGCGCCGTGTCGGATTCGCATGATGATCGCTGTGCCGCTGCAAGTGATAAAGGAAGACGTTGGTGCAGATGCGATCACTGTTCCAGCTGTGCGCCGGCGTGCATCGCTCGTACCGTCCGCTTGCGGTTTTCTGACGCAGGAGTCCGTAGTGCTCGAGGTAGTTGATCGCTTCGAGCAGCGAAAACCCGATGAACGCCTGGATCACGAGGTACGGCGCGATGCCGATCCCGAATACTGCAAGCGCGACACCGAACAGAACAACCGACATGAGCCAGGCGTTGAGCACGTCGTTCTTGATGCTCCAGTGCGTGGTGCCCAAACGCTCGAAGCGGGTCTTCTCGAGATGCCACGCCGACTTCAATCCCCCGCCGACGCTGCGCGGCCAGAAACCGTAGAGGGTCTCACCGAAGCGCGAGGTCGCCGGATCTTCCGGAGTCGACACTCGCACATGGTGGCCACGGTTGTGCTCGAGGTAGAAGTGACCGTAAGCACTCTGTGCGAGAACGATTTTGGACAACCAGCGCTCGACGCTCTCCTTCTTGTGCCCGAGTTCATGGGCTGTGTTGATGCCGATTCCGGCCGTCACACCGATCGTCACTGCGAGTCCGATATTGGAGAGAACGCTCAAATCCCAACGCGCCCAGATGTAGCAGGACAGGAAGAAGGCCGTGTACTGCAGCGGCAGATAGGCGTAGGTGCACCACCGGTAGAAGCGGTCGTTCTCGAGTTCGTCGATCACCTCGTCGGGCGGATTCTTCCCGTCCTCACCCGCCAGGATGTCGATGACGGGAATGAGAGCAAACGCGATCAGTGGGCCGGTCCACCAGAAGACATTCCATCCGGTGGCGGTAACAAGCCCCACGGCGATGAAAGTTGCCGATGACGGAATCAGCGCCAACAGCCACAAGTAGCGTTTCCGGTCTCTCCAAGTTGCGAGCCGACCATCTGGCTCGGTGTACACCAACGCCGCCATCGAATTCTCCAGTTCTCGTTCGGATCAGTGAGTGCGTCCTGCGCGGTAATCCGCGACACGAACAACATCTATGTATAGAGAGTGGACAAATGATGGCGTTTTGTCAACGATTTTCAAGGTAAAACTTTTACAAACATGTCAATTTGTACATCTAGATGAACCCTCCGTTCGGGCTGATCGCAAATCTTCCGCCACCGCGCCACACTCGCTACAAAAGTGGAATGGGGACGTCAACGTGCGCAATATGCGCCAAACACCGAGGAACAGGCCCGCTCGTCAGCCCTCGAATATTCGAGGACGACTTCGTCGTTGTCTCCCATCGGCCCCCTCCACCACACGGACGTTCGGTTCCTGGATATGTGTTCGTCGAGACCCGTCGACACGTGTCCGGGTTGCCTTCACTATCCGAACCTGAAGCACTCGCCATCGCACACGCGGTCTGGTGCGTCTCACGTGCCCTCGACTCGGAATTGACTCCGGAATTCGTGTTCTCCGCGATCGCTGGGCTAAGCGTCCCCCACTTTCATCAGCACGTTTTCGTCAGGCCTTTCGGCGCTCCGAGTTCAGTGAGTTGGAACGACGTCGATTCATGGGACGACGCGCCACGCGTCGACGAGGTCGAGCTCACGCTTCTGTGCAGGAGAATCGCGCTCGGCTTCGAAGACGAGCAATAGCGCAAAACAGTCGGTGCGCGGACGGACAGTCGGCGCGAGACACAACCTCTCGATGTCCGATTTGCGCGAATTTCCCCAAAACGAAAGTTCGCGTACCCATACTGAAATGACCGACTGTCCCCGACGTGAGTGGGTCCTCATGGATACCGACGTATTGGTAGCGGGCGCCGGCCCGATCGGCTTGACCACCGCGATCGAGCTGCGCAGACGCGGTATCTCATGCCGAATAGTCGACCCGCTCGACGAACCGCGGCAATACGCGAAAGCCGTCGGGATTCAGCCACGCACTCTCGAACTCTTCGAGAACATGGGGGTGCTCCGCCAGGCACTCGACGCCTCGACATTGATGCGCGGTCAGATCATGTACACGAACGGCGTCGAGGTCGGCCGCGTCGACCTCACCCTCCCCGAGGACGTTCCTTACTGGTTTCTCTGTCTGCCTCAGTACTCGACGGAGCGCATCCTCACCGAGCGCCTCACCGAGTTGGGAACAACCGTCGAACGCGGAGTCGGCCTCACTGCATTCGAACAATCCGACGACGCCGTCACCTGCACCCTCAGCGACGGCAGTACCGTGACGGCTCAGTACCTGGTGGGTTCCGACGGCGCGCACAGCGTGGTCCGCAAAGGGCTGGGCCTGAGCTTCGAGGGCGGCGCATTTGCCGAGAGCTACATGCTCGGTGACGTCGAAGTCGACTGGTCGATACCCAGCGGCTACTCCGTCCGCGCCAACCACACCAGCGACGACGGAACCACCGACGATCTACTCGTCTGCATCCCACTTCCCGGACACAAGCGGTACCGCATGTCGATGCTCGTTCCGGACGAGTTGATGCCGGACGAATCGTCGAACAAAGCCGCTGTACAACACGGTTTTTCAACCGGCAAGACACCTGAACTACATCACATCCAGGCCGTGCTCGACAGACTCTCCCCAGAGCCGACAACCGCCTCGATGCTGCGATGGTCCTCGGTATTTCGCATCAGCCACCGCATCGTCGACGCTTACAGCCGCGGACGGGTTTTTGTCGCCGGCGACGCCGCGCATATTCATCCCCCGACTGGTGCTCAGGGTATGAACACCGGGATCCAAGATGCCCACAATCTCGCATGGAAGATAGCGCTCGCAGTCAAAGGTGTTGCAACAGCAGATCTTCTCGAGACCTACGACGCCGAAAGACGACCGGTTGGTGAAGAAGTCGTCGGGATGACCGTCCGAAATGCTCGAGAAGGAATCGGTTCGGGAGAGTCCTCGATCGACACGGCAATGCGGCGCCAGGCTCAATTGTTGATCGACTACTCGGAGAGTCCGCTGAACAGCGGGCGTGATTCTTCGAGTCCGCATGTCCAACCGGGCGAACGCGCACCCGATGCGCGCGGTTTGCGCCGAGACGGTGTTCAGTACCCAATTCGGTTGTTCGACTTGCTGTCAGGAGTCGACCACACGTTACTGCTGACTTCGGACGGATCCGCGGAGAGCATCAACAGCTTGGAGAAGGTCGCCGACGCCGCAATTCGATCAGCGCACGGCTTGCTGGACGTCTACGCGATAGTGCCACCGGGAACCGTGACCGTCGACTCGCTGGTGCCGATCATCGAGGACAACGCCTCGCAACTGTGCGCCGCGTATGGGGTCGAAGGTACGGCGGCGCTGGTCATTCGCCCCGACGGCTACCTCGGATTCCGTGGTCACCCGGAGAACGTTTCCGATTACTTCACGAAATTGTTTGCCGTCAATCAGGAATGAGCGAAGCGAACATCAACCGAATCTCGGGCGAGAGCTTCATCAACTCGACGTATCCACCCAACGGCCCGGCATCGAGGTAGGAGAACTCCATGCCGACGCCCTCTACCCGACCTTGTTGCACCACCGACATTCCGCGACGCTCGGCCTCGAGCAACGTCGCCTCGTAATCGCCTGGAACCCAGGCCAGGTGATGAACTCCGACGCCGTGAGTCTCCAGGAACTCCGTGTACAGGTTGCGTCCGGACACTGATTGGATCAACTCGAGCTGTTGGCTGCCCGCATATCCGATCGACACGTGAACGACATAGTCCGCGGGCTCACCTCGATACGTTGTGGTCTCGGGACCAAAGGCGATGTCTGGCATACGTAGCCATCGCTCCACTCCCCACTGCCGAGTGAACTCCTGTTCGGCGGCCTCGATGTCCTCGACCACCCAGCAGATTTGGAAGATCGGTCCCGAGACCAACGGGGTCATGCCATTTTTCCGTTGTCCACCGAGTAGACGGCCCCGTGTATCGCCGAGGCGTCGTCGGAGGCAACGAAAGCCACCATCTTCGCAACGTCCTCGGCTTCCATCAAGCCACGCGGCGAGGCAACCTTCATGACGAGGTCGAAGTCGACTCCGTCGGGGAAGGTGAATCCGGTGACTTGAGGAGTCATCATGCCGCCGGGGCAGATTGCGTTGACACGCAGAGACTTTCCGGTGAACTCCATCGCCATCGCTCGGGTCAGTCCGATGAGTCCGTGCTTGGCAGCGCAGTATCCAGCCGAGTACGCCTGCCCTTCCAGCCCCGCGATCGAGGAGACGTTCACGATGTTGCCGCCCCGTTCCAGCAAGTGCGGCAGCGCTGCTCGGGAAAGGAAGAACGGTCCGTTCAGATTGACCGCAAGGTCATGTGCCCATTCGGAATCCGCAATATCCGCCGTATGACGAAGCGAGTGCGATCCCGCCACGTTGACGAGGATGTCGATACCACCGAGTTCGTCGACACACGCTTGCACGGCCGCATCACACTGAGCGGAATCCGAGACGTCCGTCGCCGCGAAACGACGCTCTCCATCCGCGCCAACCACCTCGACCATCGACTGTCGCAGCTTTTCCTTGTCGCGGGCGATACCGAAAACCTGTGCGCCCCTGCGGTGGAGAATCTCGGTGACGGCGCGCCCCAACCCTGAGGACGCGCCGGTTACCAAGGCCACTTTTCCGGCCAGTACGTCTGCCATGGGCTAGGAAGCCGCTGCTTCGCGCTGGAGTTCCAGCGCAATGTCGATCAACTGATCTTCCTGTCCGCCGACCAACTTGCGCTTACCTGCGCGCACCAACAGTTCCGCGGACGACACTCCGTACCGCTCGGCCTGACGCTCGGCATGCTTGAGGAAGCTCGAGTACACGCCGGCGTAGCCCATCATCAGTGCTTGACGATCGAGCAGGCATTCCTGCGGCATTGCCGGGCGCACAACATCTTCGGCTGCATCGGCGATGGCGAAGAAGTCGATACCGGTCTTGACGCCGATCTTGTCGCAAACACCGACGAAGGCCTCGACCGGGGCGTTGCCGGCGCCGGCACCGAACCGACGGGTACTACCGTCGATCTGCTTGGCTCCCGCACGAACTGCCGCAATGGAATTGGCGACGCCCAGGCCCAGGTTCTCGTGGCCGTGGAAGCCGACCTGAGCGTCGTTGCCGAGTTCCTGAACCAGCGCCTCGACGCGATCGGATACCTGCTCGAGTACCAGCGCGCCGGCCGAGTCGACCACGTACACACACTGGCAACCCGCGTCGGCCATGATGCGAGCCTGCTTGGCCAGCTTCTCCGGCGGAATCGAGTGAGCCATCATGAGGAATCCGACTGTTTCGAGTCCACGCTCACGCGCGAGGCCGAAGTGCTGGATGGATACGTCGGCCTCGGTGCAGTGAGTTGCGATACGGCAGATGGACGCACCGTTGTCCTGCGCGATGACGATGTCGTCCTTGATGCCCAGTCCGGGCAGCATCAGGAAGGCGATCTTCGCGTTTGTCGCCGTCTCGACGGCAGCTTTGATGAGTTCCTGCTCGGGAGTCTTCGAGAAGCCGTAATTGAAGGAGGATCCGCCGAGACCGTCGCCGTGAGTGACCTCGATGACCGGCACTCCGGCTCCGTCGAGGGCACCGACGATGGCTCGTACTTCGTCGACGGTGAACTGATGACGCTTGTGGTGGGAGCCGTCGCGCAGCGATGTGTCGGTGACGCGGATGTCCCAGCTCGAATCGAAATGAATCATGTCGCTCATGCCTTCACACTCAGAAGCTTCTGGGCGATTTCCTCGCCCACCTTGGTGGCTGCTGCCGTCATGATGTCGAGGTTGCCCGCGTACGGCGGCAGGAAATCGCCTGCGCCTTCGACCTCGACGAACGTGGTGACCGTTGCATAGCCACCGGAAACGACGCTCGGTTTGTCGAACTGCGGTTCGTTGAGCAACCGGTAGCCGGGCACGTACTGCTGGATGTCCTTGACGACGCGGTGAATGGAGTCGGTGATCGCGGCCTGATCGGCGTCTTCGGGGATAGCGCAGAAGATTGTGTCGCGCATGATCATCGGCGGGTCCGCGGGGTTGAGGATGATGATCGCCTTGCCGCGCTGTGCGCCGCCGATGGTCTCGATACCGCGGCTGGTGGTCTTGGTGAACTCATCGATGTTCGCGCGAGTTCCCGGGCCGGCGGACAATGATGCAACGGAGGCGACGATCTCGGCGTACGCCACGTCGACGACACGCGACACCGCGTAGACGATCGGAATGGTTGCCTGCCCACCGCAAGTGATCATGTTGACGTTGGGCGCGTCCAGGTGCTCACGCAGGTTCGCGGGCGGAACCACAGCCGGGCCGACCGCGGCCGGAGTCAGGTCGACGGCACGGATACCGGCGGCCTCGTAGCGTGGTGCTGCCTCGCGGTGCACGTATGCCGACGTCGCCTCGAAGACCAGGTCCGGTTTCTCCGCCTGGTTCAGCAACCAGTCGACGCCCTCGGCGGAGGTCTCGAGTCCCATCTTGCGGGCGCGCGCCAATCCTTCACTCTCGGGATCGATTCCGATCATCCATCGCGGTTCGAGCCACTCGGAACGCTGCAGTTTGTACAACAGATCGGTACTGATGTTTCCCGATCCGACGATCGCCACACTTGCCTTGGTCATGACTACTCCTACGTGAACTGAAGAGAGACGGAACCGAGGCCGCTGAACTCGGCTCGGAAGTTGTCGCCTGGATGAGCGTCGATCGCTCGCGTGCACGAACCCGGCAGAACGATGTCGCCGGCCTTGAGCCGAACTCCGAACGTGTCGACCTTCTGCGCCAACCACGCGACAGCGGTGACCGGGTTACCGAGAACCGCATCGCTGCGCCCCTCCGCAATCCGCTCCCCGTTGCAGGTCAGCACCGCGTCGATGGCCTTGATGTCGATGTCCGACGGGCGAACTCGTTCCTTGCCGAGGATGAACCCGGCGGAGGACGCGTTGTCCGCGATGGTGTCCGAGAGGCCGATCTTCCAGTCCTTGATCCGGCTGTCGATCAACTCGATGGACGGCGCATAGGCGACAGTAGCGTCGATGACGTCTTGTTCGGTGCACCCGGCGCCCGGCAGATCTGCTCCCAGAATGAAGGCGACCTCCACCTCGACGCGCGGGAAGCAGAAGCGCGACGTGTCGACCGGACGGTTCTCGAACTCTTCCATCTCGGCGAGCAGGTGACCGTAATCTGGCTCGTCTACGCCCATCATCTGCTGCATCGCCAGTGACGAGAGTCCGACCTTGTGTCCGACCACCTTTGCGCCACCGGCAACACGACGCCGGATGTTGATGAGCTGGATCTCGTAGGCGTCGACGACGTCGATGTCCGGATACGTGGCGATCAGCGGGCTGATCGGAGCGCGATCCCGTTCCGCCGAATCAAGATGGTCGGCAAGTTCGCCGCGGATCTGCGTCGAGAGCATCGTTCAGGCCTTTCCGACTGTGGAGAATGCGGCTGCGTGCTGACCGGCTCGTCGTCCGGAGAATACGCAGTCGGCGAGCGACAAGCCGCTCACATACGAGTTGGAACAGATACCGACCGCGGTACGGCCGGCGGCGTACAGACCAGGGATACCCTCCCCGGCCTCGTTTTTCACCATGCCGGACGATTCGTCGACCACCAATCCACCGAGCGTGAGCATCGGGCACGGATTCATCATGTTGGGCTTGATCGAGACGTCGTACATCGTGAACGGCGCAGACAGTATCGGCCTGACGAAGTCCGACGGTTTACCCATCGGATCAGGTTGTCCGGCAGCGGCAGCGGAGTTGTGCGCGTCGACGGTGGCTTGAAGGCCGGCGACGTCTATCCCCGCTTTGCGGGCGACCTCGGCAATGGTGTTGCCACGCACTGCAGTACGCATCATTCCGGTGGTCTGTACCCGCTGGAACCACATCGACTGGTCACTTATCTGCGATTTCGCTTCGCGAACGAGTTCGGAATCTGCCAGCAGCCAACCGATTCCGCTGCTCTTCTCCGCCATCGCCTGACCGAGAGCGGCACCGTAACGGGACTCGTCGACGATTCGCGCACCGGATTCACCCACCAAAATGGAACCGAGAAAAGCACTCGGCGGGACGATGAATCGCCAGGCGGACACATTGCCGAGCTTGTCGGTGGCTCCCCCGGCTTCGACACCGAGGTTGATGCCTTTGCCATCGTCCCCGGAGGTGCCGAGCGGGATACCGCCCTTGTAGGCGGGAGCATGGGTACGCATCATCTCGCGATTGGACACGAAGCCGCCGGCGCTGAGGATCACGCCGCCGCGTGCCTGGATACGAATCCGCTTGGCGTGCTTCTTCTCGATCTTCGCGATGAGTGCGTCGAGAATCGTGCGCAACTGCGGTGCGTAGACGCCGGGCTTGGAGGACAAGGACCCGAGCGTCGCGTGACGGCGACGAACTCCGGCGGGTGCGTCACGCAGCGTCAGTGCTTCGACGCCGATCACCCGGCCGTCCTCGATGATCAGCCGGTCCGCTCGCGTCTGGCCGAGCAACTGGACGCCCTTCGCCTCCGCGGACTTCGCGAGCGGGCCGTACAGCATCTTTCCCGACGTGCCACGCCCCTTGGCGCGATGACCACGCGGAGCAGGTTTTGCGATGTCACGGAACCCGCCGGCCGATTCGCTACCCGAGAAGTAGAGGTAGTGCTTGTTGCTCGGGTACGACGTCTTGTACGGACAGAGTGAGGCCTCGAACGGCACGCCGTGACTGCGCAGCCAGTCGATCGACGCCGGGCTCTCGTCGACGAACCGGCGCAGAGTCTGCGGCGTCACCGCGTCACCGACCTCGCGGTTCAGGTAGGCGAGCATGGCTTCGGGACTGTCCTCGACACCGGCTTCCTTTTGAATCACGGTGCCGCCGCCGGCGTAGTAGATTCCTCCGGAAATCGTGCTGGCACCACCACCGAGTGCTCGGTCGATTGCCAAAACCGACGAACCGGCCGCTACAGCTTCGAGCGCCGCACTGGCGCCCGCCACACCGAACCCGACCACAAGGACGTCAACCGAAGTATCCCAGGTCACACCGCACCATCCTCAATCTCACTGCAACGTGTTTCGTTATCAATGACAACGTCCGGAAATACTTCCTGGCAGAAAGCATGGACTGACACCCCCATCATTCTATAACGTGTTCTACATGAGCAAGCAGGAATACGACATCGTCGTCGTCGGCAGTGGTGCCGCAGGTATGACAGCGGCCTTGACCGCAGCCCACCAGGGCTTGAGTGTGGTCATCGTGGAGAAAGCCGCCCACTACGGCGGATCGACCGCCCGTTCCGGTGGTGGGGTCTGGATCCCCAACAACGAGGCACTTCAAGCGGACGGTGTCACCGATACACCGGAGGCCGCACGTTCCTACCTGCACAGCATCATCGGCGACGTTGTCGCTCCCGAACGCATCGACACCTATCTCGAGCGCGGTCCCGAGATGCTCTCGTTCGTGTTGAAGAACAGCCCGCTCGAGCTGCAGTGGGTTCCCGGCTACTCCGACTACTACCCGGAAGCACCCGGCGGACGCCTCGGTGGCCGCAGTGTCGAGCCCACCCCGTTCGACGGCAACAAGTTGGGCGCCGACCGCAAGAACCTCGAGCCCGACTACGTCAAGGCCCCCAAGAACTTCGTCATCACCCAGGCCGACTACAAGTGGCTCAACCTGCTGATGCGCAATCCTCGCGGACCCCTGCGCGCCATGAAGGTCGGCATGCGATTCCTCGCAGCGAAGGCCACCAAGAAGGATCTGCTGGTTCGCGGCCAGGCACTGGTCGCCGGTATTCGACTCGGACTTCAGTCCGCCGGAGTACCCATCCTGCTGAACACCCCGCTGACCTCCCTGTACACCGAAGACGGCGCAGTTCGCGGCGTCAACGTCATCGTCGACGGCGAGGAGCAGGTCATCCGCGCTCGCCACGGAGTCGTGTTGGGATCCGGCGGATTCGAGCACAACAAGGAAATGCGTGAGAAGTACCAGCGCGCACCTATCGGCACCGAATGGACCGTCGGCGCGAAGGCAAACACCGGCGACGGTATCCGCGCAGGCCAAGAAGTGGGCGCTGCAGTCGATTTCATGGACGACGCCTGGTGGGGCCCGTCCATTCCGCTGACCGGCGGACCGTGGTTCGCTCTCTCCGAGCGCACCCTCCCGGGCTGCATGATGGTCAACATGTCGGGCAAGCGCTTCGGCAACGAGGCGGCTCCGTACGTCGAGGCAACCCATGCGATGTATGGCGGTGAGTTCGGTCAGGGCGAGGGCCCCGGCGAGAACATCCCGACGTGGATGATTCTCGATCAGCGCTACCGCAACCGCTACACGTTTGCCGGTATCACTCCCCGCTCCCCCTTCCCCGGCCGCTGGCTCAAGGCCGGCATCGTGGTCAAGGCGGGAACCATCGCCGAATTGGCCGAGAAGACAGGGCTTCCCGTCGCATCGCTGACCGAAACCGTCGACCGGTTCAACGGCTTCGCACGCAACGGCAAGGACGAGGACTTCGGACGCGGTGACAGTGGTTACGACGCGTACTACGGCGATCCCCGACTGAAGAACCCCAGCCTCGCCGAAATCAGCAAGGCTCCGTTCTACGCCATCAAGATGGTTCCGGGTGACCTCGGCACCAAGGGCGGAATCTGCACCGACGTCAACGGCCGAGCACTACGCGAAGACGGAAGCGTCATCGACGGCCTCTACGCGGCTGGCAACGCGAGCGCTCCGGTCATGGGCCACACCTACGCCGGACCAGGCGCGACCATCGGTCCCGCAATGACTTTCGGCTACCTGGCCGTACTCGACATCGTCGAGCGTGCGAAGAAGGCCGAGACAACCGAAGCACCGGCAGCTGAAAAGACGGCGGTCGACCATGCCAATTGATCCGAAGATCGCACTCGGCGCCGAGCTTGCGCCACAAGAGTTCTCGTGGACCCCGTCGGACGTGCAGCACTACCACTTGGCACTGGGGGCAGGTGCTCGTCCGCTTGATCCGAACGAGCTTCGATACCTCGACGACGAAAAGCCTCAGGTACTACCCACCTTTGCCACCGTCGCCGCCAACTTCCACGCCACCGAAGCACCGAAGGTGTCGTTCCCCGGCGTCGAAATCGATCTGGCGAAGGTAGTCCACGGGAGCCAGGAAGTCACTGTCCATCAGCCGATCCCGGCAAGTGGAAGTGGCCGCACTACAACTCGAATCGCCGAGGTCTGGGACAAGGGCAAGGCCGCGGTGATCGTGCAGGAATCCGTCACGGTTGACGCCGAGGGCAACCCGCTGTGGACAGCTCGCTCGTCCATTTTCGCCCGCGGCGAGGGTGGTTTCGGGGGTGAACGTGGTCCGTCGGAGTCGATTACGCTTCCGGATCGCGAAGCAGATGAGACAGTGGTGACGCCTGTGCTTCCACAGCAGGCTTTGCTGTACCGGATGTGTGGTGATCGGAATCCGTTGCACTCGGATCCGCAATTCGCCTCCGCGGCAGGCTTTCCAGCGCCTATCCTGCATGGACTGTGTACTTACGGAATGGTCTGCAAGACCGCAGTGGATACCATGCTCGACGGCGACAGCAGTCGGGTAGCCGGATTTCGGGCCCGCTTTGCCGGGGTCGTATTTCCCGGCGAGAACTTGAGTATCCAGATCTGGAAAGACAATGGGCGACTCCTGATCTCAGCTTCTGTACTGGAGCGCGAAGCTCCTGCCCTGGCTGACGTAGTTCTCACTCTTGTCTGATACCAACCTGTCTGATACCCACCTGTTAGAACTCACCGTAGTTCTCGAACCCGATGGAGTAGCCCGAAGATGACGGCACAAGACGAAAAGTTCCGACTGTCCCGACGAGGTTTCATGGCCGCTGGAGCCGGCGCCGTGGCAGCGACCGCATTCGCCGGCTGGACGCCGGCCTACGCCGTCCCCGCCGGCTCTTCCGGCTCCGCGGGTGGTCCCGTGTCCACCCTCACGCCGCCGCCTGCCTTCCCCGAAGGCATCGCGCTGTACCAGCAGGCATATCAGAACTGGTCCAAGGAGATCATGCTCGACGCGATCTGGACCTGTTCGCCCAAGACGCCCGAAGACGTAGTCCGCCTCGCTAACTGGGGTCATGCCAACGGCTACACCATTCGTCCCCGCGGCGCCATGCACGGCTGGACGCCGCTGACCATCGTCAACGGTGCGCCGGTCGACAAGGTCATCCTCGCCGACACCACGGTCCACCTCACCGGAGTCTCCGTCAACGCCGGTGGCAGCCCAGCCACCGTCACCGCAGGACCCGGCGCGACCCTCGACGCCATCACGACCGCACTGCAGGCACAGGGCCTCGGGTTCGCGAACCTGCCGGCGCCGGGTGTGTTGACCATTGCCGGCTGCCTCGCCGTCGACGCTCACGGCGCAGCTCTCCCCGCCGAAGGCGAAGCACACGTTCCCGGACAGACTTTCGGCTCACTCTCCAACCTCGTCACCTCCCTGACCGCAGTGGTCTGGAACGGCAGCGAGTACGCACTGAAGACGTACGCGCGTAGCGACGCGGCGATCAAGCCGCTGCTGACTCACCTCGGACGCACCTTCCTCACCTCCGTCACCTTGCAGGCCGCCCCCAATTACCGCATGCGCTGCGTCAGCCACACCGACATCGGTTGGCAGGAACTCTTCGGCGCCCGCGGAGCGTCCGGACGCACCTTCGAGAAGTTCGTCCGCGAAAACGGTCGCGCAGAAGCAATCTGGTACCCCTTCACCGAACGCCCGTGGATGAAGGTGTGGTCACTTGCCCCCACCAAGCCGCCGTTCTCGCGTGAGGTGACCGGACCGTACAACTACATCTTCTCCGACAACCTCCCGGAGCCGGTCACCGACATGATCGGCCAGATCAACTCCGGAAACCCGGGCATCGCACCGGCATTCGGGCAGATCATGTACGCCACCACCGTTGCCGGACTCGCCGCGACGTTCTCCAACGACCTGTGGGGATGGTCCAAGGACGTCCAGTTCTACATCCGGGCCACCACCCTTCGTCTGACCGAGGGCGGCGGAGCCGTCATCACCTCGCGCGCCAACATCGGCCAGGTCATCCACGACTTCACCCAGTGGTTCAACGGTCGCATGGAGTACTACCGCTCCATCGGACAGTTCCCCCTCAACGGCCCCGTCGAAATCCGTTGCTGCGGCCTCGATCAACCATCCGAGGTCGAGGTCGACTCGGCAGGCGCCCCCACCATCTCGGCCATGCGCCCGCGCCCCGACCATCCGGAATGGGACACCGCCATCTGGCTCAACGTCCTCGGCGTCCCCGGAACCCCCGGCATGTTCGCGTTCTACCGCGAAATGGAACAGTGGATGCGTAATCACTACAACAACAACGACGCCACCTTCCGCCCCGAGTGGTCCAAGGGCTGGGCGTTCGGCCCCGACAAGCCGTACACCGACACCCCGATCATCACCCAGGGCCTCCCCCAGACCTACCGCGACGGCGTCCCATCGAGCGACAACTGGGACACCGCCAACGCCGCATTCAACGCGTTGGATCCGCACAAGGTCTTCAGCAACACCTTCCTGGACCAGTTGCTGCCTTGAGGTTCAAGTACTGAGCGCACACTCTGACAACTCGACGGTCGTCGCCACTCCCCTTACTTTCGGGAGTGCGGCGGCCGTCGTGCGTTGCAGTGAGCGGGATGAAGGAGTCCCCCGCATCCCGACGAGGCAGCTGCCTCAATCGCGATCAGGATGGATCGCCTCGTGCATACTTTCCACTGCCCTGGCGTGAGTTGAGAGCTCGGACCGAGCCGACCGAATCGTGGCGCTGTCGCTGCGTGCCCCCGGCTCGGACGACGACGAGTCCTCTCCGGGGTTCGGCGCGCCACCAGCTGGATGCTCGGAGGAGCCGGTGCGCTCTTCCCTCTCCGCGCGGGCGCGCAACAACGACTCGGACTTCGGGGTATTTCGCATCGGAGCATTGTCCCAGATCCATCTCCTATGACTCACATTGAGCGCTCTTACCCCCGGCGACCAGGTCGTTCCTGAATATCAACACCTAGAATGTTCGCAACAAAATATCTACAGCGGTCAGGGTAGACATTCTCGCGAGGCTGTTGTATCTTTTTTCTCGTAGCAAGGAACGAGTCAAGAGATGCGGGAGAGATGAACTACCCGCAAGCAGTACCGCAGGGCAGGGACGTGCCGGGGCCGAATTCGTGTGTGAGTGTGTAGTCGGACCCGGCACCCCCCTTCAAAGCGGCTACCGGATGTCTTGTGCGAGTCCGGAAGTTCGAAAGAATGCAGTTATGTAAGTAAGTTCAACCCCATCCGGCCCCCGGCGCTCCTCGCGCCGGGGGCCCCGTCCGTTCAGCGAAAGAAGCGAGCCATTCCGGCAGATACACCACCGGGGGACCCCTCCGGCAGATTCGACGACGAGAACTATCCTGCGTACAGCATGGGACATGCGGCCGAGATCCTCGGTGTCAGGCAAGCTTTCCTTCGTAGCCTCGATGCCGCGAAACTGCTTACCCCACAACGCTCTGAGGGCGGACATCGCCGCTACTCCCGCTACCAGCTGCGCATCGCAGCCCGCGCGCACGAACTCGTAGCCAACGGCACGGCGCTCGACGCTGCTTGCCGCATCATCATCCTCGAAGACCAACTCACCGAAGCCCGTCGCATCAACGCCGAGCTTCAGCAAGCGCAGGACCTGCGAGAGGAACCGGACGCGGCACCCGAATGAGGACTGCACTGGAACAGCAGTTGCGCCTATACGGTCGATCTGACCCCTCCTCCTTCCAACTGCGGTAAATTCGGCCAATTGGGACATTGCTCGGCGTCGGTTGCTCGATTTCCACATCGAAGGGATCGCAGGCATGACTTCCTCCCACCACCGCGCTCGGGTGCGGCTGTCTGCTCTGTCGATCGCCTTGACCGTTGCCATTGCAACCGCTGCGTGCAGTTCCGACGATGACTCCGCAACAAACACGGGCAGCGCCTCTCCCAGCACCTCGAGCAGTCGAGAATCCACCGAGATCACGGACATCGTCCGCCGCCAAGTGGCCGACTTGGGCCTCAGTGCCGCTGTGTTCGGGGTGTGGCGAGGCGACGACGAAGTTGCTCTCGGCGCCGTCGGAGAGTCCCCTGTCGGAGTTCCGGCGACAACCGACATGCAGTTGCGCGTCGGCCAACCGATGGAACCGATGCTCTCGACAGTCCTGCTGCAACTCGACGAAGAGGGAACGCTTCCCCTCGATCAACCGATCGCGAAGTGGGAACCGAACTTTCCGCGCGCAGACACCATCACTCCGCGAATGCTGGCCAACAGCACGTCGGGCATCTCCGACTACGTGACCGATCCACAGTTCCTCAAACTCTTCACGGACAACCCGATGAAGGGCTGGACCTCTCGAGAGATCCTGGATCTTGCCAACTCCCGCCCGCCGTTGTTCGAACCCGGCACCAGTTGGGCGTACGCGCACAGCGACCTGACGCTGCTCGGCGACGTCATGGAGAAAGCGACTGGAAAACCGCTGGGCGAACTACTTCAGCAGCGCGTCTTCGATCCACTCGGGATGGATCACAGCAGCGTTGTACTCACGTCGCAGATGGACGAACCGATCCTGCACGGTTACACCAATGAACGTGGAGTATTCGAAGACTCCACTTTCTGGAATCCGACGGCGTTCCTGCACAGCGGAAACATGAACGCGCCTGTCGCCGACGTCGGAAAGTGGGTGCGCGCGCTGGGAACGGGAGAGTTACTCTCCGACAAGGCTTTCGAGCAGCAGATGGCGCCGACGACTGCGGGCTTGGGAAGTATGACGGTGGACAAGTTCTTTTCCTTCGGGACCGGGCACCTCGACGGCTGGCTGGTGATGAACCCGTCGTACGGCGGTTACAACGGTCTCGCGCTCTACTACCCCGACTCGAAGACGACGATCGTCGTCTACGCCACACTCGGGCCGACAACCAACGCGGACCTCAACAACGCCGTGTCGATGGGGAAGGAGATCGGAACCCTCCTCGAGCCGGATCACCCGCCGCAGGTACCGACGCCGTGACGCCCCACACACGCTGGTAGTAAACAGCGCCGGTCGGCAACTTCCTGTTTACGCACGGATTACCTCCAGGACTTATCGCCCCATCACCATTCTCTTCAGTACCGAACGAAACGCGTCGGACCGCGGGTTGTCTCGCCAGTGAACGAGAACGTAGATAGATGGGGACAGGCCCGATGAGGAAATACGCGATGTCAGTGGCATGCACGGTTGCAGTCACAGCGGGGGTGACTCTTGTGATGTCGGTACCTGCCGGAGCGGACCCGAATGACGGTGGGTCGTGCCCGGCCGGTGCGGTATTCGCGGTCGGCGGAACGTGGGATCCGACGGGACAAACGACGCAACCCGTCACCGACCGCTACGTCGCCCAGGGTTACGCCTCCAAGCCGGTGACCTACCCCGCCAGCTTCTGGCCGCTCGGCGAACAGACGTACGACCAGAGCGTTGCCGCCGGCGCCCAGACGCTTCGCACTGAAGTCAACGCTTTCCACGCTCAGTGCCCGGGCAGCGAGATCGTCGTCACCGGATACTCACAGGGAGCACGGATTGCCGGCGACGTTCTCGGTGACATCGCACGTGACGGATCCATTCCCCAATCGCAAGTCGAAGGCGTCCTCTACGCCGACCCTCGCAACTCGGCCGGGGGCATCGAAACCGTAGTGCCCAATGTCGTTCCGGGAGCGACGATGTCCGGAGCACGCGGCGGATTCGGAGACATCGCAGTGCAGGAAGTCTGCATCGAGGGTGACGGCATCTGCAACATGCCCAAGCCGCGTGATGCGCCCGAGGTGTTCGTGGATTCGGTCTTCGGCTACTTCACGAAGCACAACACCTACACGCCGATGATGTCCGAGCCCGCTCCGCCTGCTCCCCCGGCGCTGCCGCAGACACCGTCGGTGCCACTGCAACCGGCTGACGTCGCCACTGCGATCGTGACACGGGTCGTCGAGAACATCACTCCGTATCTGAGCGCTGCACTCGCCACCGTGCTGACGAAGTAACGCGACACCGCTTGTTCGGCTGACTGAAAGTCGACCGATTCGTACAAGTCGAGGACCACCCGCGCCGTGCACCATCGAATACATGCTCACCTTCATCGTCAGATACGGGTACGTCCCGTTCATGCTCTTGGGAATCAACGGAGCCGCAATCGCGCTGGCGGCATCCGGCGCGCCGAAATGGTCACTGGTGGCATTGATTCTCTTCGCAGTGGTCTGCTCTTTCGCCGCCGAACGGGCGCTTCCCTACGAATCTTCGTGGAATGCCCCCGGACCGGACAGGTTTCGCGACGCGGTCCATGCGTTTGTCAACGAATCTCTCATCCTGGTCAGCGTCGCGGTCATCCCGTTGATGGCAGCGGTGATTCCGTTCGACGGGCTGTGGCCGATCGGTCTTCCGTTTGTCGTTCAGGTCGTCTTCGCAGTGTTGGTTGCCGATTTCGGCATCACCGTCGTGCATTTGATCAGCCACAAGGTTGGATGGTTGTGGCGTTTCCACGCGGTTCATCACAGCCTCGAACGGTTCTACGGTATGAACGGACTGATGAAGCACCCCGTACATCAGACTTTCGAAACCGCCGGTGGCGTCCTGCCACTGATCCTCCTCGGGATGCCCGTTCCAGTTGCCTCGGCGCTCGCGGTTTGTGTCGCTGTCCAACTCCTGCTTCAGCATTCGAATTCCGACTACCGCATCGGCCCCCTGCGCCCGATACTCGCCCTCAACGCCGGCCACCGATTCCATCACCTCAAGTGGGCGGGAATCGGTGACGTCAATTTCGGTTTGTTCACTCTGATCTGGGATCACCTGTTCCGCACTTATTCTTTCGATCCGGAAAAGCGATTCAGCAGTGACGATCTCGGAATGGCGGCCAAGCCCGACTACCCGGACGACTACCTCGGCCAGTTGGCCGAACCGTTCCGGAGACAGAACTGACGGACGATCGGTGGAGATTCAGCCCGCGAGTACCCGTCGCATGACGGGCTTGGCTGCAAACGCACTGGCCAACACCAACGCGATCCCCACAGCCAGGGTGACGCCCAACTGAACCAGCGCCATCGGAGTGGTCAATACGGCTGCCCCTGCCAGCGGGAAGAGGAACAGCAGTGCAGCGCCGGCGCCGGCCAGTGCCATCACCACCACGGGAGTGCGAACGTGCCGCATGCGGGCGCTGTCCATCACCTCGACAGGTGTACCGGCCAGAGTCAGACTCCGATACAGCTCACGGTTGTCGAGGATCCCGGATACCTGGGTGAGCGCAGACGAGATTGCCGCCAACGTGAATGTTGCTCCGAGAGTGAACAACACCCCGGTTCTCATGTCCGCGAACAGGAACTCCTGCCCTGGCTGCAAATCCTGCCCTTCCCCGTTGCCGATCGCGGCGAGGAGAGATGTGCCTGCGGCAACAAAGCTGGCCATCGTCACACCGCTGACCGTGCGCCACACAGCCTTCGGATTGTCCAAGACCCGACGCGCCGCAATCAGCGAAGCACCGTCTTTGGCGCATTTGAGCATGATCCGTCCAAGCAGCGAAATGACGAACGGACCGACCAACGCAACAACGCCGAAGCAGAGACCAAGGCCCACCAGGATTGCCGCGATGCTTGCCGCGGAGCCCCCGAATGCACTCCATCCCACAAGAACCCCCACCCCAGCCACCGCGAAGATCATCTTCGGTGCGGCGCTGGGATTGCCCGCCGTGACGCCCAACGGGCTCACGAACACCTGGCGCATCCCGAGCATCGACGTCAAAGCAGCCAGGATGGTCATTCCGAATACGATGCCCACCAGCGGAAGTGCGCCTACCCAAAGCTCACTCCACTCGAATGTCCGACCTTGAAATCTCAAGAGAGCTACGAGCGGCAACGCGAGGAGGTATCCCACCACACCGATCAACGCACCGGCCAAGCCCTGGATACCCGATTCCGCAGCGCACAGCGCAACGATCTGGCGAGGGGTGGATCCGATGAGTCGCAGCGAGGCAAGTCGTTCGTCGCGACGGCGCGCGCCCAAGCGGGCCGCCGCCAGGCCGAGAGTGACGGCTGGAACGATCATCAACACCGAAGCAACCCCTGCGAGTGCTAGGTACGCCTCGGCTTCGGGTTCGCTCGATCTGCCCGCGAATGCACCGTAGCCGCCGAGAACGGTGAGTAGCAAGGTCGTTGACGCGGCGAAGGCCGTTACGGGAAGCGCAAAGGTACTCAACGCCTTTCGGCCTTCACCTCGCACCGTCATCAATGCAACGCGCGCTGTGGCCTTCATGCCGCCACCTGTGTCCCGACGAGCGAACCGGCCTGCATCATCATCGTGCGATCACACCACCGGGCGACTTCGGCATCGTGGGTGACGACGACCAACGCAGAACCGATCTGTTGAGCCGAATCACGCAACACCCTCATCACTTCCCAACTCGTCTGCGCGTCGAGGGCACCGGTCGGCTCGTCCGCGAAGAGAACGGCGGGTTTGGTCACCAACGCTCGCGCAATCGCCACACGTTGCGACTGACCACCCGACATCTGACCCGGGCGACGGTCCTGCAGACCGTCCAGTCCCAATGGCGCGAAGAAGCCGTGCGCCGTCCGCTTGGCTTCGGCGATGGACAACCCGTTGAGCACCAAGGGCAAAGCGACGTTCTCGATCGCCGGAAGCTCCGGCAACAGTTGGCCCGATTGAAAAACGAATCCGTACGACTCGCGTCGGAGGCGGCTGCGGTCGTTCTCACCGAGGTTCTCGATATGCCTGCCGCTCAGCAGGATTGCTCCCGAGTCGGGCTTGACGATTCCTGACATGCAATGCAGCAGAGTCGACTTGCCCGACCCTGAAGGACCCATGATGGCCGTAGCAGTACCGGCGCGCACTTCCAGCGATACACCTCGGAGCACTGGAACGTCGCCGTACGACTTGCCCAGCGCGTGGACCGACAGGACTGCGGGTGCTTGTGCGTTGTTCATGATTCCACCTTCTCGTGAACCCCTCGCCAGCACATCGGCCCAGCGCACGATCTTCGGACTGAGCTCGGTCCTACCGGAGGATGACCGGACCCCGAGCTCTGTCAGGGTCGTCACTATGATTTCCGACATGACCTGGTCCGGCGCCGTCCACATGCAGCCCGGAATTCTCATGTTCACCGGCGCAGTGGGATCCGCGCACATGCATTCGCACGCCGCTGTTCAGATCATGATCATCGACGACGGGGACGTCACGGTCACGGACGGGGACGGCCACAGTGAAGTCGTACGGTCCGTGGTCATTCCATCCGGGGCGGTCCACGCGTTGTCCGCCTCCGAGGGTGCGCGGGGACGGGCGATCTACATTGACTCCACCACCGGGATGGGTCTGCGCATCAGGCCACCGGAGCCGGGCCGCGGTGGTGTGGCCGACTGGTCGGACCGTGGGCAGACCGCAGTAGCGATGACGGACCGCGGCGCTGATTCGGATCTGGAATACGCAGCGAGGCTGATCGATTCACTGTCCGAAAGTAGACAGCCGTCGAGCGTACGCGCTCTTCACCCGGCGCTCGAGCATGCCCTGACGCTACTTCACGAGCGACTTTCAGGGCCGATAACGCTGACGGACACCGCCGCGCTGGTCTCCATCTCACCCGGCCGATTGGGAAGAATCTTCAACGATCAACTGCAGATGAGTTTTTCGACCTACATTCGTTGGTTGCGGCTACGACGCGCCATGGAAGTGATGAGCGGTGGCGCAAGCCTGACAACCAGTGCCCACGAGGCCGGCTTCACCGACAGCGCCCATCTCAACCGGATCTGCCACAGCATGTTCGGACTCACGCCCAGCGCCGCGACCGGCGATCTCACCTGGAATTGACGCTGCCCCTCAACTGATGCTGCCCGCCGCCGACCTCGCCAGTAGCGACAGACGACTGTAGAGGCGCGCCAACCCCGGCACGTCCCGGAGGCTGCCTGCCACTTCTTCGACGTAAGCGTCGGCGTAGATCGTCAGCCGCGCATCGACGTCATAGAGAACATCGACGACATTCGCGAAACGGCGAAGGGCAAATTCCGACGCCTCGGCGAGCACCGGCACTCCGAAGATCACCCAGTCGTCGAAGCGGGCGGCGAGCGCGAGGTAATCGGCAGCCGAGGTCGAACCAGTGCACAGCACCTCGAAGTCGAACCAGACGACACCGTCTCGAATCGCCGAGCACTCCAATGTGCGTGTGCCTATTATCAATTCGACACTTTCGCCCGAAGGCCGCGTAGTTCCCGAGCCGACGAGGAATTCTCCTGTCGCAAAACGGTAGTCCCCGGCACCTGGCTGTCCCGCCGTCCGATAGTCGACGGAGCCACCCAACTCGATCACCTCGAGAGTCCGTTCGATCAACTCGATCGACGGAACGAACTGCTCGTGAAAAAGCGGATTGGGAAGAAGATCGGTCGGCGGAACATTGGACGTGACGACAACAGTCACGCCTTTCGCGACGATTGTGTCGAGAACCCTTGCCATGAACATGGCGTCGGCGACGTCGTCGAGGTGGAACTCGTCGAAACAGAGCACACGGATTCCATCGACGACGTGATCCAGTGCCACGCCCATCGAGCCGAGTTCATGCGCCCGAGAGTGCAGATCTGCAAAGAACCGATGAAAGTGAATGCGCCGCTTGCCGACCGGGAGCCCGTCGTAGAACTCGTCCATGAGCATCGTCTTCCCGCGGCCGACGCTACCCCAGAGATAGATCCCACCCCCGACCTCACCGCCCGAGATCCGGGCCTGCAGTGCGTCGAGGGCTTCGCGTGCCGCCAACTGCTCTTCGTCCAGTAGCATAAGACTCCTCTACGTCTGTAGAGTCGAGGCTAGTGATCGAAGGCAAATCGAGTCAATGTGACCCTCACGACGCACCATCAGCAACATTCAACTCCGGCAGCATGCAACATCGACAACAAGGAACGACATGAAGCCTGATCGCAGAGCCCTCATCGCGGCATCCGCCGTCACGATCATCGCCGAGCAGGGCCCGCGTGCACTCACCCATCGGGCGGTTGATCAGTCCCTGGAACTTCCTGCCGGTTCGACGTCGTACTATTTCCGCACTCGCGAGGCACTACTCGAAGCAACCGCATTGCACATCGTGCACCGGTCACGTTCGATATTCGACGAACTCCGCGAGAGGCCCAGCGATCCTGCTGCCCTGACGGCCGAGTATCTCGATGATCTTCTCTCGCACCGCAGACACGAATTGATCGCGAGATATGCACTGCTCTTGGAAACTCCCCGAGATTCGGCATTGCACCAACTCCTCGAAGACAGCCTGTTTTCACGGGAGAAGGCAAGGCCTGTCTTCGACATCGTTGGCGTTGACGATCCTGACGTCGCCGCCGCAAATTTTCTGAGCCTTCTGGAGGGCTTGATCTTCGACTACTGCCTCGGAGCGCGTAGCCGAGATCCCCGCTCCTCCGAAACCGTTCGGCAACTTCGGATCCCGATCGACATCTATCTGCGCGGAGTTGGTGCCGCCTGAAAGATGTTGGTCAGCAGAGGCTTCCGGTGCATGGCCGTTGACCAGAGAACAGTGCCGCGACAAACGGGGTACTGTCTGGAACCGAAGCCGGAACGGTTCCCAGATGATCAGTGGGATAGGTATGGAATGCAAAGTCGACACCGTTGGCAGTAAGGTCGGCCGCGAACTTCAGTGTCAGCGGTGCCGGAACATCGATGTCCGACAACCCCTGACCGATGAAAAACGGGCGGTCGTATCCTGCGGTCGGCACAGTGAGCAGGTCACGCGCAGCCTCCATGAATACTGGATTGTCCAGCGACTTCGTCAGCACCTGCCCGAGCGTGACGGTGCCGTACTTCGTGCGCGCCTCGGTGTAGCACATGTTGTTCTCGACGTCGTCGAGGATGGTCTTGCCGAGCGGGGTCAGATACGAGTCGATGTCGATATCCGGCCGCGAAGCACGCAGTCCGTCAAGAACGTTCGCGATGTAGACCGTCGTACCCTTGAGCGGAAGCGCCGGAAAAGCCGGACCACCGAGCGGTAGAAGATTCTCGATGTTCGAGGGGACGCCAGTGGCGACAGCGCCGCGGTAGTCCAACTCCGGCGCGTAAGCAGTGGCAAGCGAAGCGGTGAACATAGTCGCCTGCCCGCCCTGCGACTGCCCCATCGCAACCCATGCGCTCGACAGGTCGTCGTCGACCGCACGAGCGGCACGCACCATGTCCACAACGCTGTGTGCAGCGGAACGACCGTCGAGATACGGGTGAACACCGGGTGTTCCGAGCCCCACGTAGTCGGTGGTCACGACCGCGTATCCCTGCTCCAGCCAGTGACCCAGATGCGTCGCGGTCCGTTCGAGTGGAACACTGCTGCTCGGCGCACACTGATCCGCGACACCCACCGTCCCGTGCGCGTAGGAGATGACCGGCCAACCACCCTCGGGCGGAGCTCCCTCTGGGCGATACACCACACCGGTACTCGTCATCGGCGCATCCTTCGGGCCCGTCGACCAGTACGTCACCTTCGTTGCGCTCACGGCACCCGGGATCACCCGGTCGGGACCGAGCAACTCCTGACTCACGACAGCACCCGGAGCATCGTTCGGTTCCGCTCCGGCCGGCGCCGCAACTGTCAACGCCACCAACGCACTCGCACTCAGTCCGACGAGCGTCCTACACAGTCGCTTACTCACGTACTTCTCCTACCGATTGCGGTGACGGTGCATATGTGGTGATCGGCCCCACATCAGCTGATCGAGTTCAGACCATAGAACAGCCTTACCATTTGGTCAACCTAAATTTCCGCTCCGCATCGACCGTCGTGACACGCCTGCTCGGGTAGGGTGGCGGTGTTCGATACGTGCAGGTCCCCCGCGAGATCAGGAGGCCGAAAGGCTCTCTCATGTCAGCACCTGATCTCCCGACCTTCCCTGCTTCGCAGCAGAAGTCGGTGGCCGCGATCCTCCGAGCAGCAGGTTGCGTCTTCGCCGAAGACGAGGCTCGCCTACTTCTTCACACCGCACGCTCTCGCGATGAACTCGACGCGATGGTCGACCGACGAGTTGCCGGCGAACCACTCGAGCCCGTCCTCGGATGGGCCGAGTTCTGCGGCTTGCGCATTCACATCGACTCCGGAGTCTTCGTCCCACGCCGGCGCACCGAGTTCCTCGCCCGGCAGGCCTGCTCACTTGTCACCCCAGGAAGCGTCGTCGTCGACATGTGTTGCGGCTCAGGAGCTGTCGGTGTTGTCCTGCAGTCGACGCTCGACGCCGTCGATTTGTACGCGGTAGACGTGGAACCGGCCGCAGTGCGGTGCGCTCGCCGAAACATCACACCGCCCGAGCGTGTACTCGAAGGCGATTTATTCGAACCACTGCCGACGAAATTACTCGGTCGCGTGGATGTCGTCGTTGCCAATGCACCTTACGTCCCCACCGAATCGATCAGGCTGATGCCGCCCGAAGCCCGTCTTCACGAACCGCTGGTCTCGTTGGACGGCGGTACCGACGGACTGGACCTGCAGCGTCGCATCATCGCGGACGCCGCGCCGTGGCTACGACCGGGTGGCTGTCTTCTCGTCGAGACGAGTACGGAGCAGGTCGAAATGACTGTTGAAACATTCACTCGGGGAGGGTTTCTCACTCGGGTGGCAACCTACAGCGAGACCGCGTCGACCGTGGTGATCGGTCAGCGTTGAAGGCGATCGGATCCTGGCGTGGACCACTCCCGAGCGCGGGCGGCAAAGCCGTCGACAAAAAGCCCGAACGCGCGATCGACGCGGGCCCGGTCGCCGGTGGCCAGAAGATCCATCGACAGACCCCGCATTTGCGAGAGCAACAGAGTAGCGACAGAGGCAACATCGTCCTCGGGGCAACCCGCTTGTCGTAGACCGGCTTCCAGTGCCTCGATCCAATCGCCCACAAAACGGTCCAGGAACCGTCCGTAGCGGTCGCGGTCGCCGAGCGCGAGGGCGTAGATCTCGACCATCACCCGGAACCGCGGCAGGACCTCCGGCGTCGTACGTTCGGTCCACCACGCAGTCAGCACTGTCGCCGGATCGACCCCCGGTTTCATCGGCACCGCAATCGGAATGGACTCACCACGCATGTTCTCGATGACCTCGGAGAGCAGGTTCTCCTTGCTCTCGAAATGGTTGAGCAACGACGCATGCGACACACCTACGGCCTTGGCGAGCTGCCTCACCGTCAGTTCCCCGACACCGTTGTCGATGACGTAGCGGGTCAGCGCGTCGAGCAACTCCTCACGTCGCCCGGCGTATCTCAGGCTGCGTTTGTCGATGCGTTCGGGCTCCGGCACATACCCACCCTACCGGCCGGAATCACCAGGTCAGCGGCTGACTGCCTTCTGATACCGACGAATAGCGAACGGCACGAAGACGATCAGCAAACCGAAAGTCCACAACAACGACGCGATGACCGGATTCTGCAGCGGCCACGCATCCGGAACCGTCATCGCAGGATTGGTATTGCCGAACAATTCACGCACCGCCTGAGTAACCGCCGACACCGGATTCCATTCGGCGATCACTTTGAGCGGGCCGGGAAGATTGGTGGTCTCGACAAAAGTGTTCGCGATGAACGACAGCGGAAAGATGACGATGAAGCTCGCGTTGTTGAATACCTCCGGTGTCCGGATCCAAAGCCCGACAACAGCCATGACCCACGACAACGCGTACGCGAAGAACAGAAGCAGCGCATAACCCGCCACCGCTTCGAGGAAACTGGAGTGAATCCGCCACCCGACCAGAAGACCGGTCAACGACATGACCACCAAACTGATGACGTTGATCAACACGTCACTCGATGTTCGGCCGGTCAGCACGGCAGACGGAGCCATGGGCAGCGATCGAAATCTGTCGATGATTCCTTTCTGAATGTCTTCGACCATCCCCAAACCAGTCCAGGTAGCACCGAATATGACCGTCTGCGTGAAGATTCCGGCGATCAGGAATTCTCGATACGACGTGCCCGGGACGGAGATCGCACTGCCGAACACATACGCGAACAAGAGCACGAACATGATCGGCGACAAAGTGGTGAACACCAGCAGATCCGGAACGCGCTTGATCTTGATCAAGTTTCGCCTGGCGATGGTCAAACCGTCTTCGAGCGCCATCTGCACGGTCATTTCTGATCCTCCAGTTCAGCCTGGTGCCCGGTCAGTGTGAGGAAGACATCGTCGAGAGTGGGTCTGCGCAAGCCGACGTCGAATACGCGGATGCCTCGTGCCGACAGAAGATTCAGCGCCGCGACCAACGCGTCGGTGCCGTCGTCGACAGGAACGGTGACGCGACGGACATTCTCTTGAACCTGAATGTCCCCCACGGCAAGCGAGCGCAATTCCTCGCGGACGATGTCGAGATGCTCGACCTCGTGCACACTCAGTTCAATGCGCTCACCCCCGACCCGCGCCTTCAACTGGTCTGCAGTACCGCGCGCGATGACCGAGCCGCGGTCGATGACGGCGATCTGGTCGGCCAACCTCTCGGCTTCCTCCATGTATTGCGTCGTGAGCAACAGCGTGGTCCCCTGCGCCACCAACCCTTCGATGACGTCCCAGAGACCGAGTCGCGCCCGAGGATCGAGGCCGGTGGTCGGCTCGTCGAGAAACAACACCTGTGGCCGAGCAACCAATGCGCCAGCGAGATCGAGACGTCGCCGCATTCCACCGGAATAGCCCTTGACCGGCCGATCTCCAGCCTCGACGAGATCGAACTGCGCGAGCAGTTCACGCGCTCGGGCCTTACTGCTTCGGGCGCCGAGGTGATACAGCCGCCCGACCATGTCCAGATTCTCGTAGCCCGTCAGGTACTCGTCGACCGCGGCGTACTGACCCGAAGCACCGATCTTGGATCGCAACGCCCGCGCATCCTCGACCACGTCCAGCCCGGCAACCTTGGCGCGTCCACCGTCCGGAATGAGCAGCGTCGTGAATATCCTTACCGCAGTGGTTTTTCCGGCGCCGTTGGGGCCCAACAGAGCCATCACCGAACCCTCGCGCACTTCCAGGTCGATGCCGTCCAATGCCGTGACGTCGCCGTACTTCTTGACCAGCCCCTCGGCCACAATCGCTTCGGTCATGAGCCCTCCCGCATCGGTAATCCGTCGGTAGTCCGTTCCCCAGTGTGACCCAGGAGGCCGACACATTCCAGGATTTTTCACGCAACAGTCCGAAACGCTGCACCACAGAACAGACCACCACCCCCCGGATTGCCAGAAACATCACCTCCCAGGGTCACCTAGGATCTCCCGGTCTCGGGTACCTGGTTGATTCCAGTCGAAGATAACGGTGACGACGAAGATCGGGTGCGTCCGTCGACTCACCCGATCTTCGTTGCGCCATCGGTTTCGGCTGCAATTGGTAACTCGGGCAGCGATACCGCCCCCGTCCGCTCCACCTTCACTGCCAACGTCACAGCGGCGGCCAGTGCTGATACGCCCGCTCCGATCCAGTACAAAACCGCGAACGAATGCAGGGTCGGCACAGCGCTCGCACCGATCACCACCGTTGAACTGGCCAATACCGCTGCCGCAACGGCGCTTCCGGTGGAGGTACCGACCGAACGGAGCAGGCTGTTGAATCCGTTGGCCGAGGCAGTCTGATGGATCGGCGCAGATTCGGTGATCAGAGTCGGCATGGCTGCCAGGGAAAATGCCACACCGGCCGATACCACGGCAGCGCCGATCACGATATTGACCAGCGTCGGCGTCAACAGCACACGCAAGACGTATCCGATTGCGATGACGATCGCTCCTGAGGCCAACGTGGCCTTCGCTCCCCATCGCCTCGTCACCTTCGACGACACCGGCGCCAATCCGATCATCAGGACTCCGCCCGGCATCATCGCCAGTCCGGCTTCGGCAGCCGAGAGTCCGAGACCGTCCGCCGACGCCAGGGGCAACTGAAGTTCCTGCGTTGCCGCCAACGCGCTGATGAACATGGCAAAACCGAGTAATACTGCGCAGACGTTCGAAACCAGAATCGGAGCGCGAAGGGAAGTCCGCAGATCGACCAGCGGTGCCGGCGTGTGCAGTTCCCACGGAATCCATCCACAGAGCAAGACCACGCCGGACGCGATCAGAACCAGAACCTCGGGGCTTGCCCAGCCCCATTCGGTTCCTTTCGAAACGGCCAGCAGCAGTGCAGTCATAGCGAGCGTGAGGACTGTGGCTCCCAGAAAGTCGAAGCGTCCGCGACTCTTCACAGCCGATTCCGGCACCACCAGCGGCAAGACGACTATCAGTACGACCCCGAATCCACCGGTGACCCAGAAAAGCGCGGGTAGTCCCCAGTGCGCCGAGATCACCCCAGCCATCGGCATACCGAACATGCCACCGATCCCCAACGTCGCACTCATGAGAGCTACTGCACCACTGAGCTTTTCCGGAGGGAGGACATCGCGCATGATGCTGATTCCGACGGGCAGAAGTGCCGTCGCGAACCCCTGCAACGAGCGCCCGAGGATCAATAACCAGAAACTCTGGCTGAGCGCCGCAACCATGCAGCCGACGATCATCACGGCAAGACAGACGAGCATCATCGCGCGCTTACCGAACATGTCGGCGAGTCTGCCGATGAGAGGGGTTGCGATGGCACCGGTCAGCAACGTCGAGGTCACCAGCCAGGAAGCGGTGGAGGACGATACTCCCGATGCCGTCGCGAACGCAGGCAGGACCGGCACCACCAAGGTCTGTTGCAGCGCGACCACCACACCGCTCAGACTCAGGACGCCGACGACCCACCCGGTCCGCGCTTTCGCGCGAACAGTCTTGTCCGTCAAGCGTTCGAGCGAGCGGCTACTCCGGCGTCGACAGGAACCACGATGCCACTCATGTGGGCACTCGCGTCGGCGGCGAGGAACAGGACTACTCGCGTGATCTCGAAGGGATCCAGCCAACCGACCGGCTGCGCATGCAGAGTCGCGTACACGGGTTCGACGTCGTCTGCCGTCGGCGATTCGAGGTCAGGCCGCATCATCGCGTACATCATGTCGTTGTGAATCATCGGCGTCGAGATGTTCCCCGGTGCAATAGCATTCACGGTCACACCCGAGTTTGCCAGTTCGAGCGACACACTCTTCGTCAAACCGATGACGCCCCACTTGGAGGCGCCGTACGCAGCCATCTGGGTGCCACCGGAGCGACCCATCATCGAGGAAATCGTGATGATGCGACCGTAACCACGTTCCGCCATTCCACCTGACACGGCCGCAACGGTGTTGAACACACCGGTCAGGTTCGACGAGATGACTTCGTTCCACTGCGCCGACGTCATCGACGTGATCGGAGCGGGCACGGACACACCGGCATTCGCGACGGCGATGTCGACACGGCCGAACTCGGCTTCAGCGCGGGCAACGAGCGCGTCCATTGCGTCGCGATCAGCAGTGTCTGCCTTGACGGCAATGCACCGACGACCGGTGGCTTCCACCAAACGAACGGTTTCCTTCAGATCCTCCTCGTTTGCGAGGGGGTAGGCGACGACATCACTGTTCTCGCACCGGTCGCAGATCACGATGTCCGCGCCACGCTCCGCGAATGCGACAGCGTGGGCGCGCCCCTGACCGCGTGCGGCGCCGGTGATCAGTGCAACTTTTCCTTCGAAGCTGCCTTCGAGGCTGTTCATGCCGTCTCCTAGTTCGTCGTATGCAAGCGTGCGCTGTACTGCATGCGTACTCCGAACCCGCCCGAAAGAAACAGTCGATCCCGGACAGCGGGAATCCAGCCGATCACTGGTAAACGGCGGTCTCGAATTCCAGGTATCCGTTGATGGATCCAGCGTCCGCGAACGGCAGAATCTGCGTTGCCCAGAACCCGCCGACGCCGGTCTGCCGGTCGATCCAGTAATAGAGGTTGGCAAGACCCGCCCAAGCCAGCGATCCGGCCGGCCTACCGGTGGGTGCCACCTCTTCATTTGTCATGAAGGAGTATGCCCATCCTTTGGGTACACCGGGGAAGAATTCCGCATCGTTGGACAGCGTCGGGAGAACTCCGGGCAACAACCCCACGTGCTGGCCTTCGAGCCCGTTCTGAACGGCTGCAGCTACCGTCTCCGACGACAACACGCGACCCGAAGTGCCCGCGCCGTCGTTGAGCCACATACGGATGAACTTCATGTAGTCGCCGACAGTGCCGTGCAAACCGTGACCACCCATGTGCACCTCGGGTTCGGCCGGAAGCTCGAATCCGATGAGCGGAGTGAGGCTTCCGTCGCTCTCACGCTGATGGATCGGCGCAAGTCGATCCTTCATCGACGGGCTCATCGTGAATGCCGTATCGGCCATCTCGAGAGGTTCGAAGATGCGCTGACGCATGACATCGCCGAGTCGCTGACCTCGAATCGACTCGACGACCTGTCCGGCCCAGTCGATGTTGGTGCCGTACTCCCACTTCTCACCCGGGTCGAAGAGCAGCGGTGTCGTGAGCGCCGCTTTGCTACACGTGATCACGCTGGGCTGCCCATGTTCCTGCGAGAGCCGGTTGTACGACTCGTTGAAGAAGTCGTAGCCGAACCCTGCAGTGTGAAGGAGCAGCATGCGAGTGGTGATGTCACGCTTGGGTTCCCGAAGAACGGGGTTTCCGCCGGCATCGAAACCGTCCAGGACCTTCAGCTCACCGATGTCGGGAACATAGGTCGCTGCAGGTGCATCGAGATCGAGCAATCCCTCCTCCACACATTGCAGGACAGCGGTACCGGTGATCGCCTTGGTGGTGGAGAAGAGCGCAAAGGTTGTATCGAGGGTCATCGGTTCGCCGTGACCGAGAGTCCGCTCGCCCGCAGCACCCTCGTAGATGTTGCCTTCTCGATCCGTGATCATCGCGACCACACCCGGGACGCGATCAGCCCCCTGAGTTGCTCGCGCCAGCACGTCGTCGAGGCGCTGCTTCGAAAGGGGCTTCCGCGCAATATCTTCGATCGTCACTGCATTTCTCCATCCGACTTGCAACTTGTCTTGTCGAACAGAATGTAACGGCGATCACATACCCGGTTCTGCCTCGAAACGGCAGGAAAACTGTCTCGTTTCGGCAGAACCGGGCAGAGCTTGGAGTCAGCTCTGGGGCGCTCCGATATTCACCAGCCAGGAAATGCCGAATTTGTCTGTACAGGCGCCGAATTCGTCGCCCCACATCTGCTTCTCGAGTGGAACGCTCACCGTTCCCGTTCCCGACAACTGCTCCCAGTACCCGCGCAGCACATCGCCGTCGTCGCCGCTGAGGCTGACCGTGATGTTGTCGCCGGGGTTGTACGGCATGCCGGGCGGAGTGTCGGCACCCATCAGGGTGTATCCCTGATCGGTTTCGAGCATTCCGTGCATGATCTTGTCGCCGCCTTCACCGGGATTGCCGAACTCACCGAACGTGCTCAGCGCCAGCGTGCCACCAAAGATTTCTTTGTAGAACTCCAACGCCTCACGGGCATTGCCGTTGAAGCTGATGTACGGATTGAGTCGAGTTGCCATGACGTACTCCTAGCTCGTGGGATTGCTGTCACGTTCGATTTCAATCCTTGCAGAACGCTCCGACACGAAACAACGGATCACGGCAGTTCATCGAGTGCGTAAAACGATCGTCATGACCGTTCAAACAACTGTCCTCAGAGTCGATTCCGGGTCTCGGAAGGCAACTCTCCGAACCGTTTCCGGTATGTGGCCGCAAACATACCCAGATTGACGTAGCCCCAGGCGTTGGCGATTTCGGAGACGGTTCTCCCGTCGGAACGCAACAGTTCGCCGCGTACACCCTCCAACCGACGCGCGCGCAATCGTTGCCCCGGTGTGGTGTCTCGGTACCGTCGAAATCCCGCAGTGAGCGCCCGGACACTGACACCCACCGCAGCCGCGATCTCCGATGCCGTCGGCACCGAGCGAGCAAACGTATCGATGTACTCCTCTGCCGATCGCACGTAGGCAGGTTCGGCGGAGGCGACGTCGACGCCGAGTTGCAGCCCGGCCTGCGTCGCCCACTCGTCGAGAAGCTGAGCCGCGATGAGTTCTTGAACCCTGGCACCCAGCCTTTCGCTCGACATCGCCTCAGGCGACTCTGCAATTGCGCGAACGACGTAGTCCATCAATGCCAGCCAACTCGAGCCCCGCCCGCCGATGGTGCACTTGTGCCGCCACAGACGGTCGTCGGGAACCGACCCGAACCATTGCATGGCGTGATCGGCGACAAGCTGATGCGGCACAGTGAGATTCAGCTGCAGGTGATCTTCGTCGAATTCGACGAAGTAGTCGGTCCGGCTACAGTCGGCGACAAAGGTCTCCCCCACGGCAGTATTCACCGCAGTTCCTCCGCCGAGGGCATGTCGACCGTTGCCTCTGATAGTCGTCAGAACCAGAATGTTTCCGGCCTCAGGCGAACATTCACCGACGGAGACCGGAATCCCGTAACAGAATCTGGTGACGTCGATCTTGCCGACTGCCGCGGAGTACATGTCCGAAGCCGGCTTCAACCGACTTCCGATCGGCGTGACCGTATACGGCATGTAGATGTTGTCGGACCACTCTTTGATGCGGTCCCAGTCCCGAGAAAAGGCCTGGTGATGCTGCATAGTGGGCCGGCCGGCCGCGTCGATGAGCAAGGCATCCTCGAACATGGTTCGAGTATCGCACCAGGGCCCGGGAAGGTCACGCGAAGTGAGCTGACGTGATCTCTGGCTGTACGGCGGCGGGTCGTGTTGCAGCAAAAAGCAGCGAATCCACCGCGGTCCCCCGGATCACCATGTGTGCCCTCATTCGCCCCTCCTCCTCCATTCCGATTTTGGTGAGCACCGACGCCGACGCCGAATTCTCCGGACGACACGTTGCCTGCACTCGCTGCGCTCCGAAGCGAGCAAAGGCGAATTCCAGAACCGCGCGCCCCGCCTCCGACGCATAGCCTCGCCCTTGGAACTTCGGGTTCACGACAAAACCGAGTTCCGCCCGCCGGTGCGCGGCGGATACTTCCCACACAGCTACCGAACCGATGACCGTTCCATCGGCCTTCGACGTAATGGCCAGGGTGAACGTGCGACGTTCGACGAGCGCAGCTTCTAGTGCAGCGTCAGCCAGGAACGCCCTGGTCACCGCAGGGGTGTTCGGCCCCCAATCAACATATCTACAGACGGCAGGGTCGGACGCGTACTGATGGACGGCACCTTCATCCGCGGCAGTGAAATCTCGAAGAACAAGGCGTCCCGTAGTCAACGTGAACATCCAGCGATCCTAGAGCGAGCCCAAAAGCACCTCTTGACTCGAACGCATGTTCGAGTATTGTGTGGGGAGGGGATCGGGGGATTCAATGAGTGTCTTGTTGTCGGACGTGGTTTCGGGTTCTGCGGTGGGGTTACGTGGACGTCTGTGGCAGTTGTCTGCTGCGGAGTTGCGTGCTGCTGCTGTCGAGGCGAGTGCGGAGATTCTTCGTCTCGAGGCTGTGCGGGTGGCAGTGGTCGACGAACTCTCGATGCGCCCGGATGATCAGGTGATCGCCAGCCGCGGGGTCGGTTCGTGGTTGGCGGCGAACACCATGTTGCAGGTTCGGGACGGGAAAAAGATCGCCGCGTTGGGTGCAGCTTTGCGGCCGTTTCCGGCGGTGGCGGCTCGGTTCGATGGCGGGGATTGCTCGTTCGATCATGCTGTGTTGATCGTGGCGTTCTGTGAGTCACCGCCGAAGGGGATGCCGGAGGAGGCGCTACCGAAGTGCATCGATTTGTTGTTGGCGGCTGCGTCGGGTGTGGAAGCGACGACGACGAAAGTGCGGAACGTGATCGCGACCTTGGAGCGGTTGTTCGAATCGGATGAGATCCCGCCCGCCGAGGATGTCGATCTCAACGAGTTGCGGATCGCCTCGACATTGAACGGTCGAGTGGTGGTGCGCGGCGATTTCGATGCCCTCACCGGTGAAATGCTGTTGTCGGCGTTGTCGAATCTGACGATGCCGACCCCGGCACCGGATGGGACGCCGGATGCTCGGTCGGCGGCGAAACGCACGGCGGACGGGTTCACCGAACTGATCCGCCGCTATCTGGACTGCGCCAAGACCGGTACCGATGGTGGGCAGCGTCCACACGTGAATGTGCACATCAATGCTCGGGATCTGGCCGAGCACCGGGACTGCGCCGCAACACCCTCCACTTCTGATGACGGAATGGCTGTGTCGGATCTTGATGTCGGGCACATGCCCTGGCTCGGACCACTGTCCGTATCGCAGACCAGACTCCTCGGGTGTGACTGCTTCCTCTCCACCGTCCTGCTCGACGATCACGGCGCGCCCTTGGATGCGAAACTAGGAAAGAGGTTGGTCACCGCCGAACAACGCGTCGCGTTGATCGCCCGAGACAAAGGCTGCGCCTTCCCGGGCTGCACATGCGTGCCCGCCTGGACTGATGCGCACCATATCCGGCACTGGGCGAACGGTGGCCCGACGGTGATGAACAACCTGGTCCTGCTGTGCCGTTCACATCACCGGTTGATGCACCGGAAATCAGGGTTCGTCGGGAAGTGGGCGATTCGGATCGGTGTCGACAACAAACCCTGGTTCATCCCACCACCCTCGATCGACCCCGGACAGCAACCCAGGCCGGCGAACACCACCTTCAAAACCTGAGAGGTCAAACCTCTTTGGCGACAACAGAACACGGACCGAGCACCGCATCGAAGGAGACCCCGATGCGGTGCCAACCGGCCGTGACGCTTGATGAAGCTGTGCCCACGATAATCAGCGAGTCAGCACAAGCCCCGATGTCGGAACGCCCGTTCCCGCAGTCACCAGTACATTCTCGACGGAGTCGACCTGGTTGACCGAAGTACCGCGGATCTGCCGAACACCCTCGGCGATACCGTTCATCCCGTGAATGTATGCCTCGCCGAGCTGTCCACCATGGGTGTTGATCGGAAGCTTGCCTCCGAGTTCGATTGCGCCACCGGCGATGAAGTCCTTGGCCTCTCCCCTACCGCAGAAACCGAGTTCCTCGAGCTGCATCAGAACATAGGGCGTGAAGTGGTCGTAGAAGATCGCCGTCTGCATGTCCGACGGGCGCAGCCCACTTTGTGACCAGAGCTGATCGCCGACAAGGCCCATCTCCGGTAAGCCGGTCAAACCGTCGCGGTAATAGCTGGTCATGATGTATTGATCTGCCCCGCTGCCCTGTGCGGCGGCAGCGATAACGGCGGGGGTGTTCTTCAGATCTTTGGCTCGTTCTGCCGAGGTGACGACGATCGCGATGCCGCCGTCGGATTCCTGGCAGCAATCGAGGAGATGCAAAGGTTCAGCGATGAATCGCGAGTTCTGATGGTCCTCGAGGGTAATCGGTTTCCCGTAGAAGAACGCCTTCGGATTGGTGGCTGCATGCTTACGGTCGGCGACGGCGATTCGACCGAAGTCCTCGCTGGACGCTCCGTATACGTGCATGTATCGCTGCGCGACCATCGCGACAAACGATGCAGGAGTACCCAATCCGTGAGGATAGGAAAAAGCGTTATCCGTGCCCGACGAATTGACCTGCGCCACAAGGCCGGAGTTCACCTGCCCGAAACGGGCACCCGATCGCTCGTTGAACGCGCGGTAAGCGACGACGACGTCTGCGACGCCGGTGGCAACAGCCATGGCGGCCTGCTGAATCGTCGCCGCAGCGGCACCGCCTCCGTAGTGAATGCGGCTGAAGAACTTGAGGTTCGGAATCCCCACCGAACGAGCTACTGCCACTTCGGTGTTGGTGTCCATGGTGAACGAGGTAAGACCGTCGACGTCGGCGGGTGTCAGACCGGCGTCGTCCAACGCGGCTTGAACAGCCTCGGCGGCCAGTCGCAGTTCACTGCGACCGGAGTCCTTCGAGAAATCCGTGGCTCCGATTCCGACGATCGCTGCCTTGCCGGACAATGCGCTCATTCAATGTCTCCGTTTTCAATGTCTCCATTCGAGCCCGACGCCGGAAATGCCAGTGTGACCTGTGCGGTGATGTGATCTCCCAGGCTGTTCTTGCCGACCACCGCGAGCGATACGAGATCCTCGTCGTAGGAGGTCACCGTTCCGGAGAGCGTCAAGGTGTCGTAGGCGTACCAGGGGACTCCGAGGCGGAGTTTGATCGACGTGAGTACAGCCCGCGGTCCGGCCCAATCGGTCACGAATCGCTGCACCAAGCCGGTGTCGGTGAGGATGTTGACGAAAATGTCTTTCGAGCCGCGTTTCTGTGCGAGATCGCGGTCGTGGTGAACATCTTGAAAATCGCGGGTAGCGAGCGCCGCCGAGACCACAAACGTCGGGTCGCCGTAAATCGAAAGCTGCGGAAGAACCTCTCCCACAGTGATATCCGTCGTCGAAGTCATCGTCACTCCTTCACCGCAGAAACCGCAGACACAGAAACCGGCTGCCAGGCGTACAGAGTCCAGGGAGTTCCCCCGGTCTCGTCGTCTCCGGGGAAGTCGAGGTAGATCGCCTCCACCTCCATCCCGATCGACACACTCGACGGATCGATACCGCGCAATTCGCCGAGCATCCGCACACCCTCGGGCAGTTCGACCAGGGCCACGACGAACGGCAACGACCGACCAGGAACCTTGGGGGCGTGGTGAACGACAAAGCTGAAGACCGTTCCCCGACCTGACGCGACCACGTAGTCGGTCTGCTCCGACTTGTCTTTCCAGATCGCGGGCACCGGCGGGTGCTGTACCGAACCATCCGCACGCAGTTGAATACGCAACTCGTGTGCGGCGACACCGTCCCAGAAGAACTGTGTGTCGAGAGACGCCGTCGGGCGCAGCATCCGAGATGCGTCCAGGTCCGCAGGCACGTCAGTGGAGGAACTCTCGCTGACTGGCGGCGCGAACTTCAAGATCCGGAACATCATCTCCGAGACCAGTTCCTCGCCGACCCGCCAGAAGCTACGGGTAGTGAAGAACCACCCTTCACCAAGACCTGTCTTCTTAGGTCCCACAACGTCTTCCAACACCGAGGAGATGGTGACTTCTTCACCCGGCTTCAAGTAGCGGTGGTAGATCTGATCGCAGTTGGTCGCGACGACGGAGGTGAATCCGGCCTCGTCGAGGATGTCCGTCATCCGGCCCAACGGATCGTCGGCTTCTCGAATTGCCCCCAGACCGCGCATCGTCCATACCTGCGCCATCGCCGGCGGTGCGACTATTCCGTCGTGTCCGGCGGCGCGGGCGGCCGATTCGTCGACATAGATCGGGTTCTCGTCACCGATCGCCTCGACCCAGTTGCGGATCATCGGCAGGTTCACGGGGTCCCGGCCGGCGCGAGGAGCGCTTGGCCCGTCCTCTCGAACCCGCTCGGCAGCAGTGAGAATGGGATCTGACACGATTTGTTTCCTATCTCGGAACGCGAGGAAGCTTCAGGCCGGCGGTCGCAATCAGTTCGCGCATCACCTCGTTGACTCCACCGCCGAAGGTGATCACCAGGTTGCGCTTGATCTGCATGTCCAACCACTCCATGAGATCAGCAGTTTCGGGATCGATCGGATTTCCGTACCGCCCGACGATCTCTTCCGCCAGTCGACCGACCCGCTGGATACGCTCGGTCGCAAACACTTTGGTTGCCGAAGCGTCGGCGATATCCACCGAATCCGAATCACTCGACGCCACTTGCCAGTTGAGCAGTTCGTTGAGGCGGTACGTCGCATGAATTTCGCCGAGCGCGCGCCGTACGTCAACGTGATCAAGCAGGTTTTCACGCTTGGCCCAATCGAAGACGTGGTCGTAAATCCCTGCGACACGACCTGCCGGACCGAGCATGACGCGTTCGTGGTTGAGCTGCGTCGTGATCAGGCGCCAGCCCTGATTCTCCTCACCCACAAGCATGTTCGCCGGAACGCGAACGTCCTCGTAGTAGGTGGCGTTGACATGATGCGCACCGTCGCAGGTGATGATCGGGGTCCAGGTGTAGCCGGGATCTTTGGTGTCCATGATCAGGATGGAGATGCCGCGGTGCCGTGAATCGGCAGACCCTGTCCGCACGGCGAGCCACACGTAATCGGCGTCATGCCCGCCGGTGGTGAAAATCTTCTGGCCGTTGACGACGTACTCGTCGCCATTTCGTGCCGCCGAAGTGCGCAGTGCTGCAAGGTCGGTGCCGGCTTCCGGTTCGGTGTAGCCGATCGCGAAATGCACTTCACCGGCGAGGATCGCGGGCAGGAATTTCTGCTTCTGCTCCTCACTGCCGTACTTCTGCAGAGTCGGGCCGACGGTCTGCAACGTCACCGAAGGCAGTGGGACATCCGCCCGCACAGCCTCGTTGACAAAAATCTGCTGCTCGACTTCACCGAACCCACGTCCGCCGAACTCCACCGGCCAGCCGACGCCGAGCCAGCCGTCCTTGCCCATACGACGGATGACCTCGCGATAGGTAGGGCCATGCCGCTCCACGCGCATGATCTTGGCCTCTTCGGGCGAGATCAGCGTCGAGAAGTAGCGTCGAAGTTCAGCTTGCAATGCGCGCTGACTGTCGGTCAGATCGATGAACACCGGGCCCCCACGAGGTCGAGTCGCTGCGAAGCACCGCCGAGCAGGCGTGCCAGGTCTTTTGCAGTCGAGTAGTAACGATGAAGTGGATACGTGACGTCGACGCCCAGACCGCCGTGCAGGTGGTGAAGCACCTGCATCGTGGCAGGCACTTCTTGGGCGATCCAGTACGCCATGACGTCGAGGTCCGACTGGGCGTCCAGGCCCTCCGACACGCGCCAGGACGCCGACAACGCCGCGACGTGAAGGGTCCGGGAGGTGACGTACGCGTCGGCTATCTGTTGTGAGACTGCCTGGAACGTGGCGAGCGGCTTACCGAATTGCTCACGCGAGCCGACATGTGCCGCAGTGAGATCGACGGCGCCGGACACCAAACCGTCTACAACGGCTCCGATGCTTGCCGTGGCGATCCGGTACAGCGTCTGGACGGCTTCCTCGCCGGCACCGAGAAGTTCACCGACGGCCTCGTCCAGGGTGACTGCGAACTCGGGACTGCCGGACGCACTGGGAGTCGGCGTCAATGCGACGCCGGCGGCGGTCGGATCGACGAGAACGACTCCGGCGTCGGTGGGCACAAGGATTCTGTGTGCGCTCGCCGCGAAAGGCACGGCAAGCACCGTCCCGCTGACGCGATACCAGTCGCCCGACTGATGGGCGGTGGTCGACGGCTGTGCCGGGAACTGCTGACCCGGCTCACCGAGCGCCGCGGTGAACACCCGTCCGGCGCCGACTCCGGTGAGCAATTCGTCCTGTTGAGCGTCGGTCCCCAGAGCGACTATGGGGAGTACACCGAAGCCGAGGGTTGCGAGAGCCGGAATTGGAGCGGCGGCCCGGCCGACCTCGACGAGGAGGGAACCGACGTCGGCGACGGAGAGTCCCTCGCCGCCCAGACGCTCGGGCAGGGCCAACGTGAGCAGGTCGGCATCGGCGAATGCCGCCCAGAGCGCGTCCGGCTCCAGTTCGCGGGCAAGGAGCGCGGTAGCCACCTCGGCTACCGCTTCCTGGGTTTCATCGGGAGTGAAGTCCACGCTGGCAATCCTGTCTCTGATGTAGAACGTGTTCTAGTTGTATCACCAACGTGGACATTTCTAAAGGCCTCTACTCACGCCGTCTAATCACGGGGCAGGCCCAGAATTCTCTCCGCGGCGACGGTCAACAGAATCTGCGTGGTTCCGCCGGCAATCGACAGGCATCGCGTGTTGAGGAACTCACGCGAGAGCGGACCCTCCACCCACCCGGCAGTACCACCCAATTCCATGGCGAACTCCGCGACATTCTGACGCTGGCGCACGCCCACCAGCTTGCGGACGCTCGACGCCGGACCCGGATCCTGACCGTCCAATTGCCGCAGTGTCGTGCGCAATTCCAGCAGTGAGCCCACCATGGCGGTTCCGATCAGCCCACCGAGCTTGTCTGCCACCACAGGATCGGGGTCGCCGGCCAGCTCGAGCAATTCCTCCATCGCACCGCCGAGCGAAGAGCCACCGCTCATTGCGACCCGCTCGTTGGCGAGGGTCGTTCGGGCCAGTTTCCAGCCTCCGCCGAGCTGGCCGACGACGCACTCGTCCGGCACGAAGACGTCGTCGAGGAAGACTTCGTTGAACAGGGCATCTCCGGTGATCTCGCGCAGCGGCGAGATCCGAATCCCAGCCGTCTTCATGTCGAGAAGGAAGTACGTAATGCCCTTGTGCTTGGGAACCTCGCGATCGGTCCTGGCGAGGCAGATGGCCCAGTCAGCTTCACGCGCAAGCGAAGTCCAGACTTTCTGGCCGTTCAGCTTCCAACCGCCGTCGACCTTTTCCGCGGTCGTGCGCAGTGCCGCAAGATCCGAACCTGCGCCGGGTTCGCTGAAGAGCTGGCACCAGGTGATCTCGCCCTTGAGCGTCGGAGTCGCAAATCTTTCGATCTGCTCCGCACTGCCGTGCTCGAGGATGGTCGGCACTGCCCACCAGCCGATCACCAGATCGGGTCGGCCGATACCGACGGCCGCCAACTCTTCTTCGATCAAAATCTGTTGCGCGGCCTTGGCGCCCCGGCCGTACGGCTTGGGCCAGTGCGGCGCAAGGTAGCCCGATTCGGCCAATGCGTTGCGCTGCTCGGATTCGGGCAGCGCCACCAATTGCGCTACCTCTTCGCGAATTTCGGACCGGTCGGATTCGAGCTCGCTCAAGTCGATCTGAAGATGACGCCGTGCGCCGCCGATCGTCAATTCCGCGACGCGTGCGCGCCAATGAGACGATCCGCCCAGAATCTGCCGGAGCGACAGTGCTCGACGAAGGTAGAAGTGCGCCTCGTGCTCCCAGGTGAATCCGATGCCGCCGAGCACTTGAATGCAGTCCTTTGCCGTGTCGACAGCGGCATCCAGCGACACCGCGGCGGCCACTGCTGCGGCGATCGGAAGTTCGTCGCCCGACTCGGCAGCGACCGCACCATCCCAGGCGACGGCTCCGGCATTCTCTACGCGACACAGCATTTCGGCGCAGATGTGTTTGATCGCCTGGAACGAGCCGATGGGCTTTCCGAATTGTTCGCGAATCTTCGCGTACTCCACCGCAGTACGCAGGCTCCACGCCGCAATTCCGGCAGCTTCGGCAGCCCCAAGTGCCGCCGCTAGGTCGGAAACCGATCCTGGCGCAATGTCATCGAGGATTCGGTCGGCATCGACCGTCACTCGATCGAAGGAGACTCGCGCCAGTGGTCGCGACTTGTCGATCGTGTCGACCGCTTCGTAGGTCACGCCTTCGCCGTCTCCGTCGACGAGAGCCCAGACGACACGCGAGCCTTCGTCTTCGGACACGACGCCCGCCGACACGAGTACCGATACGCCCGAATCGCCGCCCCAGGCGTAACCTCCTTCGCCATGAAGCTCGATGCCGCCGGACGCATTCGCCGTTGCCGCAACTGGACTTTCGTCCAATACGACGGCACACGGCAGCGCACCGTCGGCGAGCGTTTCGGACCATCGCTTGGCAGCGGGCGACGAACTACGCCCCACCACCAGAGCTGCGAGTGCAGTCGTGAGAACAGGACCCGGCACGAGTTCGATTGCCGCCTGCTCGAGCATTGCTGCGAGATCGACGATTTCGGCCCCGGCTCCGCCTACCGCTTCGGGAACGGCGACCGAAAATATCCCGAGAGACGCGAACTCGGACCATTTCTCCCGCCACGAAACTGCTGGTCCACGGCGTACCATGTCCATCGGCGTGGCCGAGCGAGCCCAGGCCTCTATCGATTCCTGGACCGCCCGCTGTTCATCGGTCGTGGCGATTGTCACAACTGGTTCCCGCCTCTCGATAAGTGACACAATTGTTTAGAACGTGTTCTAATATGACACCTGGCCAAGAGTCAAGGCGCGAAGGAATTTGTCGATGACCACAACATCCCGATCCCGCTCCAACGCGGTTGCTTCTGCAACGCTCGGGGACGACGATCTCAGCTCCAACGCGCAACGTGAACGCCGCAAGCGGATTCTCGACGCAACACTCGCCTTGGCGTCCAAGGGGGGCTACGAGGCTGTTCAGATGCGCGCCGTGGCCGAGCGTGCCGACGTCGCAGTCGGAACGCTCTATCGCTACTTCCCGTCCAAGGTTCACCTACTGGTGTCCGCCCTGGCACGCGAATTCGAGAAGATCGATTCCAAGGGCAAGATCCCACCTGGAACCAGCCCGCTCGAGCGGATGCAGCTGATCCTCAGCCTCATCACCCGCGCGATGCAGCGCGATCCGCTCCTCACCGAAGCGATGACTCGCGCGTTCATGTTCGCCGACGCCTCCGCAGCGGCCGAGGTCGATCAGGTGGGCCAGTTGATGGACCGCCTCTTCGCACGAGCGATGACCGAAGAGGAGCCAACCGAAGAGCAGTTGGCGATCGCGCGCGTGATCTCCGATGTGTGGCTGTCCAATTTGGTGGCATGGCTCACGCGACGCTCTTCGGCTACCGATGTCGCCAATCGACTGGAATTGACGGTTGAACTGCTGCTCGGTGACGGAACTCGGAAACCCGAATAGACATCCTTTGTCGCATCTGTCATTTTTGCACTGATCGGCCGGAAACGTATCGAGCCAGGAGTCGCTGCATCACCTAGATTTGAAGAGGTGAGCGCACAAGATCTGTCCATCGAACTCCGCCGAGCGCTGTCAGGCGTGGCACGCACGCCGCGTCTGCTCGTAGCCTCCGACTACGACGGGACGATGGCACCCATCGTCGCCAACCCGGACAAGGCGTATCCCCGGGCGGAAACGGTGCGTGCGCTCCGCTCTCTCGCCAGCCTCGCGTCGACGACGGCTGCCGTGATCTCGGGCCGCGCCCTCAAGGATCTGGCTGCGCTGTCCCGACTTCCCGCCGAAGTGCAATTGGTCGGCAGCCACGGCTCCGAGTTCGACATCGGATTCGTCCACGCGATCGACGCCGACGCCAGGAAACTGCTCGACGAGATCGTCACCGAGTTGGGCCGAATCGCCGCCGACACCCCTGGGGCAACGGTGGAGAAGAAGCCCGCCAGCGTTGCACTGCACGTACGCAACACCAGTGCCGACGACGCCGAGAAGGCGCTCATCGCCGTCCGCACCGAATCGGCACTCTGGCCAGGCGTTCAGGTCACCGAGGGCAAATCGGTGGTCGAGTTGGCTGTCATCGCCACCGACAAGGGGCACGCACTCGACTTGATTCGCCATCAGGACGGCGCAACCGCTGCCGTCTTCATCGGCGACGACGTGACCGACGAAAAGGCGTTCAGCAGGCTCCAGGGGCCGGACATCGGAATCAAGGTCGGCAGCGGGGACACCGTCGCCGACTATCGCGTCGACAGCACCGAGGACGTCGCTGCCGCTCTGGCGTTCCTGCTCGACGAGCGTCGTACGTGGCTTTCCGGCGCCGACGCTCCGCCCATCGAGCGACTCTCGATGCTCGCCAGTCCGCGCACCGTCGCTTTGGTGACCCCGGATGCGACGCTGACCTGGTTGTGTCACCCGGAACCGGATTCAGCGGCCGTCTTCGCACACCTTCTCGGCGGAACCGGGGCCGGGCACTTCTCGGTCGGGCCTCGACGCACAGCCTTGCCGCTGAGCCAGAAGTACATCGACAGCACGATGACAGTTCAGACCCGCTGGGCGAGCCTGTCCGTCACCGACTACCTCCCCCACGACGTCCCACAGGGACGAACCGACCTGACCCGCATCATTTCCGGTCAGGCCGACGCGATCGTCTCGTTTGCACCCCGTCCCGAGTTCGGCCAGGGTCAGGTCACGCTCGAGGTCGTCGACGAGGGCATTCGGGTCCTCGGCACCAACGAGCCGTACGTGCTCCGCTCCCCCGGTGTGCTGTGGAACATCGCCACCGACGGAAACCAGCAGACCGCCCACGCCATCGTCGAGCCGTCCAAGGGTGACGTCGTCCTCGAATTGCGCTGCGGAACAGAAGAAATCGGCCCGTCCGACGTTCCGGAGCTCGAGCGTCGAGCGACCTCGGAGGCCTACTGGTCCGATTGGGCCAAGACGCTCGAACTCCCGAAGCTGAAGCCGGACTTGATGAAACGCTCTGCACTGACCTTGCGCGGGCTGGTCCACGCCGATTCCGGTTCCATCATGGCTGCCGCGACGACGTCCCTGCCGGAAGAGATCGGCGGAGTCCGCAACTGGGACTACCGCTATTGCTGGTTGCGCGACGCCGCCCTCACCGCAACAGCTCTCGTGAGCGTCGGATCCACCGACGAGGCCGAGAACTACCTGGACTGGGTACACCGCGTGCTCGAAACACTGCCGGGACCCGAGCGCCTGCACCCCCTCTACACGCTCTACGGGACTTCGCTACCGCCAGAGGCCGTCATCGATTCACTCCCCGGATACGCCGGCTCCCGGCCGGTCCGCGTCGGAAACGCCGCGAATCAGCAGGTTCAACTGGACGTGTTCGGCCCGATCGTCGAGCTCATCGTCGAACTGGCGAATGCACGCGAAAAGGCCGGTGATCCCGATCCTTTGAGCGACCGCGACTGGGAACTGGTGTGCGCCATGGTCGAAGCAGTGCAGCGGCGCTGGTTCGAACCCGATCACGGCATCTGGGAAATTCGCGACAACCCGCGCCACCACGTCTATTCCAAGGTTATGGGCTGGGTCACCGTCGACCGCGCCGTCGATCTTGCGACCCGCTTTTCTCGCGAGGCCCTGCCCGAGTGGGTGGAACTGCGTGACCAGATCGCCGACGAAGTACGACACAAGGGCTGGAAGGACGACGTCCAGTCGTACACCGCAGCCTACGACGGTACCGATCTCGACGCGGCGACTCTGCACATCGGGCTGTCGGGGCTGATCGATCCGACGGATCCGCGCTTTGCAGCGACCGTCGTAGCCACCGAGGCCGAACTACGCAGCGGCTCAACGGTATACCGCTACCATCACGACGACGGCCTGCCCGGCATCGAAGGTGGATTCCATCTCTGTGCCGCCTGGCTCGTCGAGGCATACCTACTGATCGGGCAACGCCTGCAAGCAGAGGCACTGTTCGACCAGTTGGTCGCGGCAGCGGGTCCCACCGGACTGCTCGCGGAGGAGTACGACCCCATCGCGGAACGCTCACTGGGCAACCACCCCCAGGCGTACAGCCATCTGGGCTTGTTGCGCTGCGCCCAACTCCTGGCGTGAGCGCTACCCCTTGATCCGACCTGATGTTCGCCCGGCCAGTAGTTCGGTGTCGAGCATCTCGACTATCGGAACGCCGGATCCGGACGGCGACATCAGGAGCGCACCGGCACGCCGGCCCTTCTCTTCCTGGGGCTGGCGCACCGTTGTCAGTGATTCGCGCAGCGCCTCGTCGACGCCGTCGAATCCGGTGATCGACAGTTGGCCAGGTACATCTATGCCCTGCCAGCGCGCCCAGTCCAAGGCGCCGAGAGCCAGCACGTCGGTGGTGCAGACCAGTGCGGTGATCTCGGGGTTGGTCGCGAGAGCTTCCGCCGCCGCCGAGTGCCCGGACTGCGATGTGTGGACGTACCGCTCGATCACGGTGAGTGAGAGTGGGTCCATGTCGGACGCCACCATCGCGTCGCGCACTCCTTCGATCCGCTCACGCTGGACGTGGAAGTGTGGGGACTTGAGTCGTTCCTGGCTGACGACGCCGTCCATCCGGTCGCGCCCCAGCCTCATGCAGAGCACGCCGATGTCGCGGTGGCCGAGCCCGATGAGGTAGTCGGCGACCTTGCGCATGGCAGCGCGGTCGTCGATGCCCACGAGGGATGCACCGGGAATCTCGCGGGGCTGGTCGCAGACGACGATCGGAATGTGACGCTCGAGCACGGCAGCGAGATACGGGTCGTCGTCGGCCACGGAGTAGACGACAAAGCCGTCGACGCCCGCCTGCTGGACCACGGCTGCAGCATCCACCTCGTCGCGGCCGGGCCCGGCCGGGATGAGCAGCAAGCCCTGGCCGGCGTCCTCACATGATTCCGAGAGACCGGCAAGGAAGCTCATGGCGGCCGGGTCGCGGAACGAATAACTGAGTGCTTCGGTGAGCAGGAGACCGACGGCGCCGGCTTTGCGAGTTCGCAAGGAGCGGGCGACCGGATCAGGTCCGGGGTATCCGCGTCGCTTGGCCGCTTGGAGCACTCGATCCCGCAGCTCGACGGAGAGCTGATCGGGTCGGTTGTACGCGTTCGAGACTGTAGTTCTCGACACATTGAGCTCGGCGGCAAGCGACGCCAAAGTGGCTTGACGGCGTGGCTGACGGGACCGGGGCATAAACGGACGTTAGCCGTAGTGCCCGCAGACGGCGCGTTGGGGCTGAACCGAAGGTGAACTACCAGCGACTATGCGCTAATGTGTAACGGTAACGGTTTCCAATAGCATTTAGCCCAGCCTTTGTTCAGGAGAAAAGCACGTGCGTTCGTCGTCGAAATTCCGCACCGCCACCGCCCTCGCGGCCGTCTCGGTCGCCGCAGCATTCGCGCTCACCGCGTGCAGCTCAACCTCCTCGAAGGACGACGGCATCACCGTCGTCGCATCGACGAACGTGTGGGGCAACGTCGCGCAGGCCGTCGCCGGCGACAAGCTGACCGTGACGTCGATCATCAACGAGCCGTCCGCGGACCCGCACTCGTTCGAGGCGACTCCCGCCGATGCCGCCAAGATCACCGACGCATCGCTCGTCGTCTACAACGGTGGCGGCTACGACCAGTTCATCACCGACGTCCTCGACGCAGGCAAGGGCGAGCAGAAGACGGTCAACGCCTACAACCTGCTCGACGGCGGCATCCACGCCGGCGAAACCGCGGGCGAATCGCATGACGGTCACACCCACGGCGCAGTCAACGAACACGTCTGGTTCGACATCCCGACCGTCGACGCCGTCGCACATTCGGTGGCCGATCAGCTGAGCGCTCTCGATCCGGACAACGCGGCGACCTACGAGGACAACGCGAAGGCATACAGCCAGAAGCTCGCCGGCGTCACAGCGATCACCGATTCCATCGCCGCTGCCCACGCAGGCGCACCGGTGGCGCAGACCGAGCCGATCGCGCACTACCTCCTGGTCGCAGCTGAACTGAAGGACGCAACTCCCGAAGAGTTCACCAGTGCCATCGAAGACGGCAACGATCCTTCACCGGCCGCAATCGCCGCAACGCGCCAGCTCCTCTCGGAGAAGCAGGCCCGCGCACTGGTCTACAACATCCAGACGCAGGACAAAGTGACCCAGGACATGCGCACCACAGCCGAAACCGCCGGAGTGCCCGTCGTCGAGGTTACGGAGACTCTCCCCGAGGGCCTGGACTACATTCAGTGGCAGACGCAGACCGCGGAGTCGCTCGCAAACGCCCTCTCTGCCCAGTAATTATTTGCCCCACCATTTCCGAGAAGAACCGATCGGCTTGTGACAGAAACTTCCGCGAATACTCCTGTGCCCCCTGGTAACACCGTGCCTTCTGGTAACACCGCGCCTTCAGCGGCCTCCGTGCCCGCTGTGACGCTGAAGGACGCTCGATTGTCCTTCGGCGCCCGCACATTGTGGGACGGGCTCGATCTCGAGGTACAGCCAGGTGAGTTCATCGCCGTACTCGGGCCGAACGGGTCGGGCAAGACCTCGCTCCTGAAGATTCTGCTGGGCCAACTACAACTCAGCGGCGGCAGTGCACAGATCGTCGGCACGCCGGCACGGGCCGGGAACTCACACGTCGGGTACATCCCGCAGCAGAAATCCATCGACGACGGCCTCCCGCTCCGAGGCCGCGACCTGGTCGGCCTCGGCGTCGACGGTCACCAGTGGGGTACTGGCCTACTGCGTCGGGGTCGTCGCCGCAAGATCGTCGACGACGCCATCGCACAGGTCAGCGCCCAGTCGTTCGCCGACGCTCCCATCGGTTCCATGTCCGGCGGTGAGCAGCAGCGACTGCGAATCGCACAGGCTTTGGTCGGCGACCCGCGGATCCTGTTGTGCGACGAGCCGCTGCTCAGCCTCGACCTCGCCAACCAGCACCTGGTCTCGACGCTGATCGACAAGCGTCGGCGCAGCCATGACACCGCGGTGCTGTTCGTGACGCACGAGATCAATCCGATCCTGCCGTTGGTGGATCGAGTGCTCTATCTGGTGGACGGCAAATTCCGGATCGGGACGCCGGCCGAAGTGATGACGTCCGAGGTTCTCTCGGATCTGTACAACACCGACGTCGAAGTGTTGCAGGTTCGTGGCCGCCTCGTCGTGATCGGCACCGGCGACGCCATCGACGCGCTCGGCAGCGCAGGCGGACTACGCCCGGGAGAAGGCGTTCACCATTCTGATGAGGATCACCACCAGTGAGTAACAAGTTCACCGACGCGATGTCGCGGATGTTCGACGTGTCCGCCACCGTCGACCTACTGCAGTACGACTTCGTCCAACAGGCGTTGATTGCCGGTGCCATCCTCGGATTGTTGGCCGGCATCATCGGGCCGCTGATCGTGAGCCGTCAGATGTCGTTCTCGGTGCACGGAACGAGTGAGCTGTCACTGACGGGCGCATCCGCCGCACTTCTCGTCGGTGTGGGCGTCGGCTTCGGTGCCATCGTCGGATCCGTGGTCGCGGCAGTGCTGTTCGGACTGCTCGGAGCCAAAGCGCGCGACCGAGATTCGGTGATCGGCGTGATCATGGCTTTCGGCCTCGGCCTGTCGGTGTTGTTCCTCTGGGCGTACGACGGTCGCACGGGAACCAGCTTCTCGTTGTTGGTCGGACAGATCGTGGCGCCGGGAAACAGCGGTCTCGAACTTCTGCTGCTGTGCGCGGTCATCGTGATCGGCACACTCGGATTCATCTACCGCCCTTTGCTGTTCGCAAGCACCGACCCCGAAGTTGCTGCAGCTCGCGGTGTTCCGGTCCGGGCACTGTCGATCGTGTTCGCAGTGTTGGTCGGCATCACCGCAGCACTCGGCGTACAGATCGTCGGTGCTCTGCTGGTGATGTCGCTGCTGATCACCCCCGCAGCGGCCGCCGCGTACGTCACGGCAAGCCCACTCAAGGCCACGATCCTCTCCGTCGTGTTCGCCGAACTGGCAGCCGTCGGCGGCATCCTTCTCTCGCTGGCCCCCGGCGTTCCCGTCTCGAGTTTCGTCACCTCGGTCTCGTTCGTGATCTACCTGATATGCCGACTCTTCGGATCCGCACGTCGCAAGAATGCCGGACGGATTCCGGCGCACGCCTGAACACCGAGAGCCCATACCTACCTAGAATCGAGGTATGGGCTACAGCGTTGATCTGAACAGCGACCTCGGCGAGGGCTTCGGAGCCTGGACCCTGGGCGACGACGACGCCATGCTCGAACTTGTCACCAGCGCGAACATCGCCTGCGGATTCCATGCCGGCGACCCGACGACGCTGTTGGCGACTTGCGAATCCGCCGCCACCCGCGGCGTCCGGATCGGCGCGCAGGTGGGGTACCGAGACCTCGCCGGTTTCGGCAGACGCTTCATCGACGTCTCCCCGAAGGACCTCACCGCCGACGTCATTTATCAAATAGGGGCACTCGACGGTTTGGCTCGTGTCGCCGGATCGCGGGTCACGTACGTCAAACCCCACGGCGCGCTCTACAACGCAATAGTCCATCACCGACGGCAGGCGCGGGCCGTGGTCGCCGCCGTCGTTGCCTACGACAGTTCGCTACCTGTTCTCGGACTACCGGGTTCGGTGTTTCTGGAAGAGGCGCGCGAGGCCGGTCTCGACGTGGTCGCCGAGGCTTTTGCCGATCGTGCGTACACGGCGGAAGGCACCCTGGTCCCCCGCACCGAGTCGGGCGCCGTTCTGCACGACCCGACGCTTGTTGCAGAACGGGTTCGGCGAATGGTCGTCGACGGCGAATTGGACGCAGTCGACGGGAGCACGTTGAAAGTCGCTGCCGCATCGGTGTGCGTGCACGGTGACAGTCCAGCAGCCGTCGACATGGCCGTGGCAATCCGTGCTCTCCTCGAATCTTCCGACGTCGAGATCACGCCGTTCACATGATCACGATCCTGCCCGCCGGTGAATCCGCAGTCCTCGTCGAGTACGACGAACTGCCGAGCGTGCTGGGCAACTTCAGGGCTCTCGACGCCAGTCGGATCCCCGGAGTGATCGACCTGATTCCCGCGGCGCGAACCATCTTGATCGAGTACGACAACACGATCACCGCGCACCAACTGGTGGAGAAATGGGTACGTGGGGCCGTACCGATCGAACTCACAGCAGACGAGAGCGGGTCTGCTGTCGAGATTCCGGTCCGCTACGACGGCCCCGATCTCGTAGAGGTGGGCAAGCTGACCGGACTCGGGGTCGACGGTGTGATCGATGCTCACACGTCTGCGCCGTGGACCGTCGCGTTCATCGGTTTCGCCCCCGGCTTCGCGTATCTGACCAGCAACGAGAGAAGGCTCGAAGTTCCACGTCGATCGGACCCGCGCAGGCAGGTCCCGGCCGGTGCAGTCGGGTTGGCCGGACCGTTCTCGGGCGTCTACCCGCGTAGTTCCCCAGGCGGGTGGCAGTTGATCGGAACGACTGAACTGTCGGTGTGGGATGCCGAGCGCCGCCCGCCGGCGCTGCTTCTACCCGGCACCACAGTCACATTTGTTCGTGCATGATTTTGGTGCAAGCATGATTTTGGTGTCTTCACCGCGCTGTTGCGGGACAATGGATTCATGGCCTGGCTCGAGGTTGTGCGTACCGGCCCGCTCGCCACAGTTCAGGACCGCGGGCGGAGAGGCTACGGTGCCCTCGGGGTCGGAAGATCCGGCGCCGTCGACATGATCTCGCACGACAGCGCCAACAGACTCGTAGGCAACACTTTTCGAGCAGCAACCATCGAAGTCACCGCTGGCGGTTTCGCTATGCGGGCCGTCGGTTCGATGACGGTGGCAGCGACAGGCGCGCGGGTGCCGCTGGCCGTCGACGGACGGCCGGCACCTGACTACGCGAGCATCCATCTGGGTAGTGGCAGCATTCTCGAATTGGGTTACAGCACAACCGGGTTGAGAACGTATATCTCTGCACGCGGTGGCGTCGACGTCCCGCAGGTACTCGGAAGCAGATCCACCGACACGCTCTCCGGACTCGGGCCGCCGCCGCTCGCCGCCGGCGATCTAGTCCTCCTCGGGGCCGAGGAAGGGACGTGGCCCACCGAAGAGTTGATTCCACCGCCCGCACCTGCACTCGGCGCGGTTCCGATCGAGATCACGCTCGGCCCCCGAAATTCCTGGTTCACCGCCGCATCCGTTCACGCGCTCCTTCACACCACGTGGAAAGTCACCGAACACACCAACCGAGTCGGGGTCCGGCTACAGGGCCAAGGGCCTTTGCATCGCTCACGCACCGGGGAATTGCCGAGCGAAGGCGTCGTGACGGGATCCATCCAGGTGCCGCCAGGCGGCCAGCCCGTCGTGTTCCTCGCCGACCATCCCGTGACCGGCGGATACCCGGTCATCGCCGTCGTTTCCGACGCCGGGATTGCGTCGCTGGCACAGCTGCGGCCCGGCAGCACCATTACCTTCAAGGCCACTACTCGGCCGTCGTAGCGCTGATAGTCTCAGCCGCGCCAGCAATGCTGCCGGCGGCGCTCGGCCGTCGCCAAAACCTGAAGGACTGTCACACTATGAGCCCTAAGAGCAGCACACTTGCTCTCGGAATAGCGTCACTGATCACTGCTGCACTCGTCTTGTCCGGATGCAGCAGTTCGGAAAGCGGCGACGCCGTCTCCAGTGATACCAACACCAGTGAGACCACTGCTTCCGAAAGTTCTGCATCCTCGCCGTCTGCCGCTGCCGCGACGCCGACTTTGCGGGACGGAACACCGTTCATCGGTGAGCGGACGACGATCGAAACCGGCGACGACCCCGAAGCGCCGAGCATCAGCGTCAGCCTCCCGCCGAGCTGGACTCACGGCGAGAACATCCCTGCCGGCGTTACGGACGCGTTGTCCAGCAACAGCCAGGAACCCAGCGGTTTCATGCCGAACACCACGGTGACGGTCGAAAACCAGGGCACCGCAACAAAAGACGAGGTTCTTGCCGCTGCGCGTGAAACGATCGCCACTCTCGACGGGTGGACCGAGGTGAAGTACACCGAGATCGACGTCGACGGACAGCAGGGTTTCCGCCTCTCCGGAACTTGGACCGCCCCAAACCTGGACGTTCCGCTCTACGCCGTCATGACGGTCGTCGCTTACCAAGCCGACGACAACTCGCCGGTCTACCTGGTCAGCTTTGCAAACCAGTTCACCGACACGACGAACATGCAGACCTCCAACCAGGTGGAAGAAATCAACACCTCGATCGAATTCGGCTGAGCACCTGATGGTTTGAATACCCGATCTCCGAACAACCGCGGCGGGCCGAGACTACGACAGTCTCGGCCCGCCGTTTCACAACTCTCGCCTAGCTCGAACCGAACAGGCCGCTGAGGGAACCGAGGCCACCACTCAACGAGCCGAGCGATCCGATTCCGCCACCGGTTCCGGGGCCAGTGGGATCAACCGGATCAACGGGATCGACCGGGTCAACCGGATCGACCACATCCGCGGCGCGGACAGTGATGGACGGGCCCAAGTTGGCGAAATTCGCACTCGACTGGAATCCGTTGCCCATCACCGTGGCACCTACCGCCAATCCACTTCCGTACACGGTTCCCGGCGCACACGAAGCAGTAACCGTGTAGCTGGTCTTCATGGTCACCGGTTTGCTGCCGTTGTTGATCCAGCCGGCACTGGTCACCTCGAGCGTCGTGGGTGTCAGTTCCGGCGTTTCAGTGGTTTCGGTCATCGTCCCGCCAACGTGAAACTTCGTGACCTTCGCCGAGCCCGGGACAAAGGTCAAGCATGCGGCATGCGTCTCGGTGAACCTGCTGATATACCCGTCGATTCCGCTCTTCTTCGACACTGTCGTGTAGGTGATCGTGTCACCGATCTTCGGCGACGCATTGTCCACGGTGCGAGTAAATGTGTAGGCACCGGAAGTTGCTGTCTCGGCAGTCGCGACTCCCGCACCCAGCGCGCTTGCGCCCACAGCAAGAGCAATCACCCCCAAACCAGCTCCAACGGTGGACAGACTACGATTCCTGGATCCAAACTTTGCCACGAACAATCTCCACTCTGTGTGGTTCCAGGACAACCGAATTCATTGATTACTGGAACTTGTTGCAACCCGACTCTCGAAGTACGATACAGTCGACCTGGACATTCGCCCAGCTTTTCGTCGAAATAGTCGACAATCAGTTAACGGCAGGCAATCGACACCGAAAAAGTCCTCTTAATTCGGACTTTTCCGCAAATTCTGCCGAACTGATACATAGGCAAGCGTCCGATAGGTTTCAATGGTTACCGCGGCGCAACCTTTGAAGAGTCATCCCATCGCCGTCAGCGTGAACCCCTCGAACGGAGAATTTCATGTCACGTTTTTCAATGCGCAAAACACTCACCGGAATCGCAATCGCTGCACTTGCCACCAGCGGACTCGTGATGACCGCAGGCACCGCGAGCGCCGATGCCACCCACCCGTCCGCGGCAACGGTCAACTCCTCCAACGTCCGAATCACCAAGAGCATCGTGGGCGACGGCGAAGTTGCACCCGGCGGCAAAGTCACCGTGCGCACGGTCATCTCCACAACAGGCCACCCCGAGCGTTACGTCGACCAGTTCGTCGACCGCTACCCCGCCACGTTCAAGTACATCCAGGGCACGGCAACGGTCAACGCGTGGCACTTGATCGGCGGTCAGAAGACCGAATCCGTCACGCCTTCGGTTGACACTGCCGCCCGAACCGTGAATGTGCCCAGCACCGGCTGGCTGATCTCACCCACCGGAAGCAAGACCGTGACGATCGAGGCGCAGTACCTCGTCGCCGACGATGCACCGATCGGCTCGTACCAGGAAATGTCGAGCTCGATCGGTATCTCGACGTTCAATACCGAACAGAACATCAGCGGCGTCTACGCCAAGATCCGCGCCAAGAACCCCGGCGAGGCGGCCGCATCGGGCTCGGCAGATCTGGGCTTCGGCTCTTCTGACGGCGAGGGCGGAACCGGTTCGGCCGGATCCTCCATCCTCGACAACCCGGCCGGCTTCATCTCCGACATCATCAGCGGTGTCCTGGCCAACGGCAGCTGATTCACTCGCTCCGCCTGCTCCACCTGTAAACACTCCGTCGGGGAATGTGTTCGAGGGTGGCATCGAGTCTTCGGACTCGGTGCCACCCTCGATCTTTTGTGGCGATCACACTCCGTCGCGCCTGCATCAAAGAACCAAATAGGAAAGCATTACCTAAGTCATTCGCGGTATGATCCACCGATGAGTTCCACAGGATTTCCGTACTGGGCTGTGCCGGCAGGCCGGTACGTTCCGCTCCCCTTCTCGATGACGACGTCCACCATCGGGCGTGATCAGAAGCGCGCGTGGCGTGAGATCCGCCATCCCGAACACGAACTCCTCTGGGGCGCTTCCGGCGAGATGAGCGCGTACATCGACGACGTTCGTTGGCAGATACCACCGACGGTCGGCATGTGGATTCCGGCTGGAACTCCACGGCGCATCACGCTCGGCGCATCCACCGAGGCTCGTTTCACCTATTTCCGGCCCGAGTCGTTCCCCCACCCGTGGACAAAACCCGCGATCATCGGCATCGACGACGTCGTCAAGACGATGCTCATCCATCTGCACCAGCGAAATATGCCTACCGAGGCTCGCTTGCGCGCCGAATCCGTAGTCTTCGACACGCTCGCGCCCATCGAGGCGGCTGATGTCGCAGTACCGATGCCCGCCGATCCCCGGGCCCTCGCCGTCGCACGCCGCCTGATCGCCGACCCCGCCGATCAACGCGGGCTTGCCGATTGGGCCTACGTGGTCGGCGGAAGCCCCCGCACCCTGAGCCGCGTGTTCTCTCAAGGCACGGGGATGTCCTTCACCGAGTGGCGAATTCAAGTTCGCGTCCGCGCTGCGATGTCCTATCTCGCTGCGGGCGTTCCTGTTTCGACGGTAAGCCGTCGCGTCGGATACGAAACCCCCAGCGCCTTCACCAGCGTGTTCCGCAAGGTCACCGGACGCACACCGAAGAACTACTACTCGGACGCGTGCGAGTTGTCAGCCTAACTGGTCAGAACCCGTTCATCTTCGAGACCAGTTCCGCGAAAGCATATTTGACGCTCAGCGACGTGGGTGACGCCAAGGCCATGACTCGCGCCAGACCGAGCTGCTGAATCAGCCTGCCGTCCTTGACTGCCGGCAGGTCGGCAAACAACTTGTCCCCCATCAATCCGGGTAGCCCCTGACCACTCGCGTCGTTGAGCACGATCACGTCCGCGTCCAGTTCGTTGTACTGTTCGCGCGATGCAGTCACCGACCCCTGGGTGTCGCCGCACAGCTCTGCGCTTCCGGCCGACTGCTTCAGTCCGAGCTGGGACATCAGGATGACTCGGCCGTCGTCAGCGCAGTAATTGGTGAGGCCGTCGATGTTTCCCGAGAGGAAGGTCAAGGTTTTCCCGTTCAGATTGGGGGATCCGGCAGCCAGGTCGGCTATGGAATCGTCAGTTTCCTCGATCAGCTCGGCAGCCCGCTTCGGTTGGCCGAGTACTGATCCGATGGTCGACAACTGTTCCTGCCACGTGGTCGCCCATGCGGTCTCCTTGAACGGAATGGTGGGTGCGATCTGGGAAAGACGTGCATAGTCGTCTTCGGTGATTCCCGAGACCACTGCGATGATCACGTCCGGCTCCAACGCCAGGATCTGCTCGAACGGCACACCGGACGTGCTGTCGAGCAACGTGGGTTCGACATCGCCCAACAATTCTTCGTCCCACGGCAGGATGCCGTTCTCCAAGCCTGCCCCACTGAACGACTCCATGGCGACGGGTGTCTTGCCCAGTGCGAGGACCGAATCCTGGCTGTTCCAGCCGATAGTCACGATCCGCTGAGGTTCGGTCTCGATGGTGGTCGACCCGTACGCGTGATCAACGGTGACCGGCAGCGCGCCGGCCTCGGCCAACTGCGTCGTGCCCTCCGACGCTGTTGACTCGGTGCTGCTCTGGCAGCCTGCGAGCAGGGCAATCGCGGCCAACGCAGCCACTATTCGGGTAGTGCTCTTCATCTTCTGTCAGCTCTCTTCGCAAACGTACTTTGTTTCGACCAGCCAGGTATATCGAGACCCGATCCCGGTAATGGGGTGTCGATACTCCATCTGGCCGCTGCCGCGTAGCCCTTGGCATCTGCGAGCACTTTCCGCACTCGCACCGGCTCTACCGTAGAACTGCACAACGAGTGTTCAGATCTGGGCGAGGAGTTTCACGAGTGTCAGCGCTGCCCGAAACTCGTTCCGGTCCGATGGAGATGATCCGAGTCGGATCATTCTCCTCCGGACGCGGCCCGCGACTGGTTGCAGCCGTCACCGGGCAGGCGTCGTATCAGGTAGCTCAAGCCCTCATCCCGGTGCTGATCGGCACCGTCGTCGACCGGGCAATCGGAAAGTCCGACAGCACAGCACTTCTCGTGTGGCTTGCGGTGCTGTGTGCTCTGTTCGTGGGACTCGCTCTGTCGTGGCGCATCGCAGTTCGCCTGAACACGCAGGTCTTCGTCTACGGCGAACACGACCTACGACTGAATGCTGCCAGACGAGTACTCGATGCCAGGGGGATGAAAGCTCAGCGTTCGACCGGTGAAGTTCTCACCATCTCTACCTCGGATGCCTCACACGTCTCGGGCTTCTCCTGGGTTGTCGCCGAACAGGGCTCGGCATTTGCGGGGCTCGCCGCGGCAGTGATTTCGCTTGCCTTCGTCTCGTGGCCGCTCGCACTGATCGTCGTACTCATCACCGCTGCGCAGCTCATATTCATCCACAAGATCAGCGGTCCGTTGGACGAGCGCGTGTATGCAGAGCAGAAGAAGGCAGCCGAGGCAGGCATGCTTGCAACGGATTTCACGCTGGGACTGCGGGTACTGAAGGGTTTCGGGGCTGAACCCACCGCCCTGTCGCGATACGTCAACGCGAGCCGGGAGTCGATGAAGGCAGCGATCCGGACGGTCAGAGCAATGTCCAGCCTGACCGCGCTCAATTCCGGGGTCTCCGCGTTGGTGCTGGCTTCGGTTGCGCTTGGAGCCGCGTGGATGGCGCATCAAGGCACGATCACCGTGGGCAACTTCGTCACCGTTGTCGGCTTGAGCAGAGTGATTGCCGGTCCGATGGAAACGCTGGGGTTCTTCGGTGCCGAACTCGCTGCCAAGCGAGGTTCCGCGCGCAGACTGTCCGAACTGTTGGCCGAGCCACACCTGATCGAATCGCTGGCCCCCACGGCCGCGACCGAACCTGCCAGAACTGAAGACGCCCTATTGATTTCGGCGGACAACGGAACCGTCGTCTCAGCTCGCCGCGGAGAAGTGGTGGGTGTGCGCGCTGACGATTCCGCCGACCGACTGGCACGACAACTCGCCTATCAGACCCCGCTCGCCCCCGACTCTTACTTCGTTTTCGGCACCGATGCAACCGACCTCGGCCCGGACGGAGTTCGTGATCAGGTGTTCGTCTCCGCCCATGAAGGAACCGTGTTCACCGGCACCGTCTTCGACAATCTGGCTGCACCGAACGTCGACTCGTCGGCAATGACGTCATCTGCGCTCGACGACGTGTTGACGCATCTGCCCGACGGCCACCTCTCCGAGGTAGGCGAGCAAGGAAAGAAACTCTCCGGAGGTCAACGCCAACGCCTTCTCCTCGCCCGCGCTCTCCATCAACCCCAGCCGATCCTGGTCCTCCACGAACCCACCACGTCCGTGGACTCTGTCACCGAGCATCGAATTGCACACTCCCTGAGAAACTTCCCCGACAAGGCCATTCTGGTGATCACCTCGAGCCCGACCCTGCTCCATTCGTGTGACCGTGTCGTCACGATCGACCACTGCGTTCGGGAGGGAGAGTCGCTGTGACCGATCCCCTTCCGGATGCATCTGCTGTTCCGGTTGCATCCGCCCTGCCGATCGCGTCGACCAAGCAGACCGTCCGCGCATTGATCGCACTGCTTCGGCCACGCAAGCGAGCGCTCGCACTCACGACCGTCGTACTTCTCTCTGCTACGGCCTGCGGCCTGTCCACCCCGGCACTGCTCGGACTCATGGTCGATGCGGTCACGGAGGGCAAACCGTTTGCCTCACTCCTGCGTATCACCGCGTTCATGCTCGGCGCAGCGGCAGCAGGAGTTGCGCTGACCTGGTGGAGCACACAGCTTCTGGCGAATGTCGCGCAGAACGTGCTGGCCGATCTTCGCGAGGACGTGTTCGCCGCCACCCTCGCGCAGCCGTCGTCACTGGTCGAGGATGCCGGAACCGGTGATCTGATTTCCCGGGTCTCGGGCGACGTCGAAGCGGTAAACACCGTCATCGCGCGAGTACTACCCGCCACCGTGTCTGCCCTGTTCATGATTTCACTGACGCTTGTCGGTGTGGGAGTGATCGATTGGCGCTTCACCGTGGCAATCGTTGCCGTTGCGCCGATTCACTATTTCGCTCTTCGTCATTTCCTCCGACGCTCCGGACCCGTCTACCGACGCTCTCGCGCTGCGCAGGCCAGGCGGGGACAACAGCTCATCGAAACTCTCGGAGGCGCAGGCACTGTCACTGCCCTGCGGCGAACAGACGAGCACATCGGCCGAATCGCCGAGACCTCCGAGCACGCCATCAGCTTCGACATGCAGGCAGTTCGCCTGCGCACCAACTTCTTCGCCCAACTCAACGGCGCCGAACTGCTCGGACTGGCCGCCGTCCTGAGCGTCGGCTACTGGCTCGTGACCACAGGCTCGGTGTCCATCGGGGCCGCTACCGCCGCCGCCCTCTACTTCCACAGTCTGTTCAGCCCCATCGCGGTATTTCTCTCGAACATCGACGAATTGCAGGATGCGGGTGCCAGCCTGGCTCGCCTGATCGGAGTCACCGCGATGCCCGGGCGGCCCACGAGCATTCCTGCCTCGGATCGGTCCGAACCCATCGGCGTCGAGGTGGACCGGGTTTCCTACTCGTACGACAACTCCACCCCGGTGATCGATTCGATCTCGATCTCGATCGCACCGGGGGAACGAATCGCCGTCGTCGGAAGCAGCGGCGCCGGAAAGACCACGCTCGCCAAACTGATTGCCGGCATCATTCCCGTCGGGGACGGGCGAATCACCGTCGACGGCACACTGATTGACGACCTGAGTGATGCCGAACTTCGGCACGAAGTCGTCCTCGTCAGCCAGGAAATTCACGTGTTCGTCGGGACGATCGCCGACGATCTCCGGTTGTGTGCACCAGATTCGGACGATGCGAAGATCGCCGAAGCCGTCGACACGATGAAAGCTCAATGGATTCATGAACTTCCGGACGGACTCGAGACCAGGGTCGGGGCCGGTGGGTACCAGTTGACGGCAGCGCAGGCACAGCACATAGCCCTCGTCCGACTGGCTCTGCTCGATCCTCCCGTCGTCATCCTCGACGAGGCGACTGCCGAAGCCGGAACCACCGCAGCCGGTCTACTCGATCAGGCAGCCGAACTAGCAGTCACCGGCCGGACCGCCGTGGTGATCGCACACCGGCTGAGCCAAGCAGTCCGCGCCGATCGCATACTCGTCATGAGCGGTGGCCGCGTAGTCGAGAGCGGGACACATGACGAACTGATCGGCGCGGACGGTTCCTACGCTGCACTGTGGGAAGCCTGGTCGGTACGGAGCTAGAACCCCGCCAGACTCACCCGAAAGCCGTTAGAACTCAGCTGCTACGACGCCTGCGGGCGATGTCCGCCAGGACGACTCCGGCGGCAACCGAGGCGTTGAGCGACTCGACCGGACCGGCCATCGGAATCGACAGGATCGCGTCGCAGTTCTCGCGGACGAGGCGCGAAAGGCCCTTGCCCTCGGAACCGACCACGATCACAACGGGACCGCTGCCGTCGAAATCGTCGAGAGTGGTGTCGCCCTCGGCGTCGAGACCGACGACCTGAACACCCTTCGATGCCCAGTCCTTGAGCGTGCGGGTGAGGTTGGTTGCCCGAGCAATCGGCAAACGAGCGGCAGCGCCGGCGCTGGTACGCCAAGCGACAGCACTCACGCTCGCGCTACGACGCTCCGGAATCACGACGCCGTGTCCACCGAAAGCTGCGACCGAGCGCACGACGGCACCCAGGTTGCGGGGATCGGTGATGTTGTCCAGCGCGACGAGCAGCGGCGGCTCGGCATGCTTGCGTGCCTCCGAGAGAAGATCGTCCGGGTGCGCGTAGCGGTACGGCGGAACCTGCAGGGCGATGCCCTGGTGAAGACCGTTGGCGCTGAGGCGATCCAGATCGGTGCGGGGGACCTCGAGGATCGAGATGCCGGCATCCGCAGCGAGCTGAACGGATTCCTTCAGTCGATCGTCGCTCTCGGTGCCGACGGCGACCCACAGTGCAGTCGCCGGAACGCCGGCGCGTAGGCACTCGACCACCGGGTTGCGTCCGAGCACTGTCTCGGGACCGTCGAGAACCTTGCGGCCCGGACCCGGACGGCCACCGCGCCCCTGCTTCTCGTCGGCACGTGCGGCGCGCGCTGCACGCTTCGCCGCGGGATGCTTGGTGCGTGCCTCGGCGGGCGGCGTAGCGCCACGCCCTTCGAGACCGCGACGGTGCTTACCGCCGGAACCGGCAACCTGGCCCTTCTTGGTGCCGCCCTTACGGACTGCGCCGCGCCTGCTCGAGTTTCCAGCCATTGTTACTGCCCTGCCTTAAGGGACCATTCGGGTCCGTCGGGAGTATCGGTTACTTCGATACCCGCCTTGATGAGGCGATCGCGGACCTCGTCCGCCACCGCCCAGTTCTTTTCCGTACGTGCCTGCTGCCGACGATCGAGATCGGCCCGCACCAACACGTCCAAAGCTTCCATTGCCGTCTCGGTGTCGCCACCGGACTGCGTCCAATGCTCGTCGAGTGGGTCGACGCCCAGGATCGCGAGCATGGCCCGCACCTGGCCGGCAGCCACCCGAGCCGCGTCGAGATCACCGGCAGCGAGCGCGGAATTACCCTCGCTCGCCTTGCCGTGAATCTCGGCCAACGCGATCGGCACCGACAAGTCGTTGTCGAGAGCCGCCGCGAAACCTTCGGTCCACGTACCGAGTTCGACGCCGCCCGCACGCTTGTGTGTGCGCAGGACGAACGACTCGAGCCCCTGGTAGGACTTCGCACTTTCGTCCAACGCCTCGTCCGAGTACTCGAGATTGGAACGGTAGTGCGCACTACCGAGGTAGTACCGAAGTTCTTGCGGACGAACCTTCTTGAGCACGTTCGGCACCGAGAGAACGTTGCCCAACGACTTGGACATCTTCTCGCCACTCATCGTGACCCAGCCGTTGTGCAACCAGTACTGAGCGAAATCGTCGCCGGCGCACTTGGCCTGCGCAATTTCGTTCTCGTGGTGCGGGAAGACGAGATCGCGTCCACCACAATGGATGTCGAATGCCGCCCCGAGATAGAACTCCGCCATGGCCGAGCACTCGAGGTGCCAGCCCGGACGGCCGGGTCCCCACGGTGTCGGCCACGAGGGCTCACCGGGCTTGACGGCCTTCCAGAGGGTGAAGTCGCGAGGATCACGCTTTCCCTCGGCAGCGCTCTCGCCCTGATGAACGTCGTCGAGTTTGTGGCCGGACAGTGCGCCGTACTCGGGGTAGCTCTGCACGTCGAAGTAGACGTCACCGCCCGCCGCGTACGCGTGGCCGTTCTCGATCAGACGTTCCATCATCTCGACCATCTGCGTCACGTGGCCGGTGGCCCGTGGCTCGATGGACGGTGGCAGCACACCCAGTTGGTCGTAGGCCCACGTGAACGACCGCTCGAACGTCGCCGCCCACTCCCACCAAGGTCGACCGGCGCCGGCGGCCTTGTTGAGAATCTTGTCGTCGATGTCCGTCACGTTGCGCACGAAGGCAACGTCGTTGCCGTGCGCCAACAGCCAGCGACGCAGCACGTCGAAAGCGACGCCGCTGCGAACGTGTCCGATGTGAGGATCACCCTGAACTGTCGCCCCACACAGGTACACCGATGCATGTCCGGGGGCCAACGGAACAAAATCCCGAAGGGCCCGCGTACCGGTGTCGTATAGGCGCAGGGTCACGACCAGCGATCTTACCTGTCGTGTTCGGTTGTCATGACCAACGCGGTGGCCATGGCGGCGATCCCCTCGCCTCGACCGGTCAAGCCGAGGCCGTCCGTGGTGGTCGCGGACACAGAAACAGGCGCGCCCAGTATCTCGGAAAGCACCTTCTGCGCCTCGTCGCGACGCGGCCCGATCTTCGGACGGTTGCCGATGACCTGCACCGCGGCGTTGCCGACGGCGAACTGGTTCTCTTCGAGCAGTCGGCGAACCTCGGCAAGCATTCGAGCGCCGCTCACGCCGTCCCATTCGGGCCTGCCGGTGCCGAAAACCGAACCGAGGTCACCGAGGCCCGCCGCAGAGAGCAACGCGTCACACAGCGCGTGGACGGCGACGTCGCCGTCCGAATGGCCCGAGCACCCGTCTGCTTCCTCGAACAGCAACCCGGCCATCCAGCAAGGACGACCGACCTCGATGGGATGAACATCCGTGCCGAGACCGACGCGCATCTAATTTCCGTCCTGTGAATCCGCACTCAACGCTGTCTCCGAGCTCAGGAGCGCCCGTGCAAGGACCAGGTCGAGCGGAGTGGTGATCTTGAAGGCGAGAGCGTCGCCGGGAATCGTCTGCACCGAAACACCGAGACGCTCGACCAGAGCGGCGTCGTCGGTCGCGGCGACGTCACCGGCGTCGTACGCACTGCGCAGGACGTCGGTGGAGAATCCTTGGGGAGTTTGAACCGCACGCAACTCCGAACGCAGAGGCGTACCGGTGACTGCGCCGAGTACGTCGACCGACTTGATCGTGTCGGTAACCGGAAGTACCGGGATGACAGCGGAGCTGCCGGCTCGGAGAGCGTCGACGACGCGCGCGATCAACGCCGGCGGTGTCAATGCCCGCGCGGCATCGTGCACGAGTACAAAATCTGCGTCGCCGGCAGCGCTGAGGCCGGCTCGAACCGAATCGGTTCTTTCGGCACCACCGCCGACGACGTCGACGTCCGCTGCACGACCGAGGTCGGCTACGACGGATTCGACCAGTTCAGGCGGCACAATGACAACAACGCGGTCGATCGCTCCGGATTTCCGGAGTCCATCGACCGCGCGTGCAAGCATGGTGCACCCACCGAGTTCGACAAATGCCTTGGGCAATTTCTCGCCCAATCGCACTCCCCGACCTGCGGCAGGTACCAGGGCTACTACTGCCACTGTCAGCTTTGTTGTGTTGCAGTCAGGACGCGGCCGCGAGGACCTCGTCGAGAATGGTCTCTGCCTTCTCGGTGTCAGTGCCCTCGGCGAGCGCGAGCTCTCCGACGAGAATCTGACGAGCCTTGGCGAGCATGCGCTTCTCACCAGCGGAAAGTCCGCGGTCCTGCTCACGACGCCACAGGTCACGAACAACTTCTGCAACCTTGTTCACGTCACCTGAGGCAAGCTTCTCGAGATTTGCCTTGTATCGACGAGACCAGTTGGTGGGCTCTTCGGTGTGCGGTGCTCGCAGAACCTGGAAAACCTTGTCGAGGCCTTCTTGGCCGACCACGTCACGAACTCCGACGTACTCTGCGTTGTCTGCAGGAACCCGTACTGTGAGATCGCCTTGAGCGACCTTCAGAACCAGGTACTCCTTCTGCTCACCCTTGATGGTGCGGGTTTCGATAGCTTCGATCAGCGCCGCACCGTGATGGGGGTATACGACGGTGTCTCCGACCTTGAAAATCATGTGTCCCGTGCCCCTTTCGATTCCACTAGTTTAACACGTGAAAGAACCGACCACTCATCAACTGTGCAGGTCAGGGGCATCCTTGCTCGAGCGTAGGGGTTGACAGGGCTTGTTGTACGTGCATTCAACTGGTCTGGAGCACCCCTGCATAACGGACTGAAAGCCCACGCAGACAACCGTTGTGGCGACCCGACGGCCAGCCCGCGGGACCTTATCTACTACTCTGCCTAGTGGAGTGCGAACCTGACGCCGTGGAGGACAAATCGTGACTGCTATCCGTAAGCCGACTCGTCGAGTCGCTACCGCCATTGCACTGGCTGCAGGCGCAGCCATCGCGCTGTCCGCTTGCGGTTCCGGACAGGTGAGCCAGACCGCCGTCCAGCAGGCCGCCGTGAACGGCAACAGCGCCAACCTCGGTGAGATCGCACTGCGCAACGTGCACATCGCTTACCCCTCGTCCGAGGAATACAGCATCGAGCCGGGCGGCAACGCCGTGCTCGCGTTCACCGTCGTGAACGACAGCGCCGAGACCACGGACAAGCTCGTCAGCATCACCACCGATTACGCAGCACGCGTCATCGCAGGTGAAGAGGTAGGTGGCTTGACGATCAAGCCGCAGACGTCGCTGCAGGCCGGTCAGTTGCCCGCAGGCGAAGGCGCCGCGACCGAGGCCGAGACCCAGATCAAGAACAACGAAGAGAACGACGACGCACCCGCTGCGCTCACTCTCGTCGTTCTGCAGGACATCAAGGCAGGCGTTCGCCCCGGCTTGACCGTCCCGATCACCTTCAAGTTCGAGAAGGCCGGATCGGTCACCGTCGACGTACCTGTCGACGCCGGCCCGCAGCTCGAGCGCAACGAGTCGGACAAGTCACCCGACGTTGCAGAAGCTGGGCACTGAGCCTCGAATCACCAAGGCGCACAATGCGCCTCGCAGAACAACTTCAGAATCACACTAGAGGCGGGGTCCATGTCGGACCCCGCCTCTAGTCTGTCCCGGTGGCCAAAGTGAAATCGAACTACCGCTGCTCCGAATGCCAGTCGGTAGTGCCCAAGTGGGTCGGTAGATGTCCGGACTGCGATTCGTGGGGCTCGATGACCGAGGTCGCCGTAGTGGCACCCGTCGCCAGTCGCGCCGGCGCCTCACTCGCCAAAGCAGGATCAAGCGCCGTGCTGCCTACGACGCCGGCCACGCCGCTGACACAGATCGACAGCACCTCAACGCAGGCCAAACCCACGGGGATCGGTGAGTTGGACCGCGTCCTCGGCGGTGGCGTCGTACCGGGTTCGGTGGTGCTGCTCGCGGGCGAGCCCGGCGTCGGAAAATCGACGCTACTTCTCGAGGTCGTCTACCGCTGGGCGATGCGCAGCGCGGATGATCGAGCGTTGTACGTCACGGGCGAGGAGTCTGCCGGTCAGGTTCGACTTCGGGCAGATCGCACCAACTCTGTCCACGAACGGATGTATCTGGCGGCCGAATCCGATCTCGCGACCATCCTCGGCCACATCGAGCAGGTCAAACCGACACTGGTCATCGTCGACTCGGTGCAGACCATGCTTGCTGCCGACGTCGACGGAGTCGTCGGCGGCGTGACTCAGGTCAAGGCCGTCACCAGCGCCCTGACCTCCCTGGCCAAGGCCAGTGGAATCCCGGTGCTTCTGATCGGCCACGTCACCAAGGACGGCGCCGTCGCCGGTCCGCGCTCGCTCGAGCATCTCGTGGACGTGGTTCTGCACTTCGAAGGTGACAAGCACTCCACCCTGCGCATGGTCCGCGGCGTGAAGAACAGATTCGGTGCGGCCGACGAGGTCGGATGCTTCGAGCTGAGCGAGCAGGGCATCAACGAGATCAGCGATCCGTCCGGCCTGTTCCTGCATCACCGTGAAGAAGCTGTGGAAGGCACTGCCGTCACCGTGATGATGGACGGTAAGCGACCTCTACTCGGTGAAGTTCAGGCGCTCGTCGCCGCCACGCCGCTACCGACACCTCGCCGAGCCGTCAGCGGGCTCGACACCGCCCGTGTGGCCATGGTTCTGGCCGTGTTGGAACGCCGCGTCGGAGTGTCGATCTCGAAGGCCGACGTCTACGCCGCGACCGTCGGCGGTATGCGGATGACCGAGCCGGGTGCCGATCTGGCTCTCGCCATTGCGGTCGCTTCCGCCGTGAAAGCCAAACCCGTCCCCAAGGGGCTCGTCATCCTCGGCGAGGTCGGACTCGCCGGGGAGGTTCGACGGGTTGCCGGGGTGAACCGACGGCTGATCGAAGCTGCCCGACTGGGATTCACCAGCGCCATCGTGCCGGTCGATTCCGGCCCGAACATTCCCGGCATGCGCGTCAACGAAGTAGCGAATCTGGCGGAGGCACTGGCCTACGCCGGATTGATGGGCGGCAAACAAGCCCCCTCTCGCCCCAAGCTCACGCCGGTGAAGTGATCGTCGTTCGGCCGACTACCTCGTCAGACCGACGAGGTGCCGAACGGGGACGTCGGTTCGCCGTCCACGAACTCCTTGGTCTTGGCGAAGTGTTCCGAGGTGATGGTCAGAAACAGTCCCCGGGAGGTTCCCACCACCGCGTCCGGATCCGCTGTCGGACCTTCGACGATCACCGCTTCTGCACTGGTGTAGACCTTGCGGCGTACAACGCCGTCGATGCGAGCCCGGAATTCGAGCACCGATCCCAACGGGATCGGCCGGGCGAAGTCGATCTCGAGGTGCCCGGTCACCACCGGCGAGCCGAGAGCCATACATGCCATACCTTGAGCCTCGTCGAATGCCGTCGACAGAATGCCGCCGTGAATGACACCTGGACCGCCCTGATACTTCTTGGCGACCTCCAGACGACCGGTCACTTCCAGTCCGTTACCAGCCCTGAAACTCATCGCCATTCCCGCAGGCTGGTCGTCGCCGCAGCCGAAGCATTTCGACCAGTGCTGAGGCAGCTTCTCGCCGGCGGCCGGAAAGAATTCGACCGGCTCCGGGACAGTCAGGTCATCAGGCAGGGTCCAGGTACTACTCATGGATAGGTAATCTAAACGGGGATCCGTCCGGCGCAGGCATCGGACCCGACCGAAGTGACATCGACCTCAGCAGGGAGTTTCTCAATGATCAGTGCGATGGCGGACACACAGTCGTCGTCGGCATTGCGAGAGACCATCGCCAGGTTGGCGCCGGGTACCGCTTTGCGAGACGGGCTCGAACGAATTCTGCGCGGCCGTACCGGCGCGCTGATCGTCCTCGGATACGACGAGGAAATGGAAGCGCTGTGTGACGGCGGATTCAACCTCGACGTGGAGTTCGCACCGACCCGATTGCGCGAGCTGTCGAAGATGGACGGCGCGGTTGTCCTCTCGACGGACGGCACACGCATCGTGCGTGCCAACGTCCAGCTGGTTCCCGATCACAAGATTCCCACCGTCGAATCCGGCACGAGGCACCGCGCTGCCGAGCGCACGGCAATTCAGACCGGCTATCCCGTGGTCTCGGTCAGTCAGTCGATGTCGATCGTCAGTGTGTACGTCGGCGGCATCCGGCACGTCATCGACGGCTCGGCCACCATACTTTCGCGCGCCAACCAGGCCGTCGCGACGCTCGAACGATACAAAGCGCGACTCGACGAAGTGACACGGCAACTGTCGGTCGTCGAGATCGAGGATTTCGTGACTCTGCGCGACGCGTTGACCGTCGTACAGCGCCTCGAAATGGTTCGCCGCGTGTCGATCGAAATCGAACAAGATGTCCTCGAACTCGGCACCGACGGTCGCCAGTTGGCACTGCAGCTCGAAGAACTGGTCGGCGACAACGACATTGCACGTCAACTCATCGTTCGGGACTATCTTGCCGGTCCCGAACCCATCGGCACCGCGGCGATGGACAACGTCCTCGTCGCACTCGATCGCGTCACCGACGCCGATCTACTCGATCTCACGACTCTTGCGCGTGTTCTCGGTTATCCGGGCACGATCGAAGCCCTCGACACTCCGATGACTCCTCGCGGATATCGCGTGCTGATGCGTGTACCTCGATTGCAGTTCCATCAGATCCACCGGTTGGTCGGATCCTTCGGCACTCTCCAGTCGCTGCTGGCCGCTACGGCTGCCGATCTGCAGTCGGTCGAGGGCATCGGCGGGCTGTGGGCCCGTCACATCCGTGAGGGACTTTCCCGGCTCGCGGAAACGTCGATCACCGGATCCTTCAACTAGCGGGCCTGTTCGGGCTTGCCCGCGCTCATGCGATGTTGAACGGCTCCGGGGAGCTTCGCAGTGCACCGAGCTGCCCGACAACCGTGTAAGCGCCTGCGCCCACCGGATTGCGCTCGGGGTTCTGCGCGGTCGCGCACTCGGGGGTCGACGTCGTGGCCGACCAGGCGACCTTGAACGCAGCTTGCTCGCCGGGCGCGAGATTGCGTACGTCGGCTGCGGGCTGTGGGTAGCAGTCGACGTTGGACCACAACCGGGTCTTGCCGTCGATGCTGTAGACGAGCACCTGCTGAAGGCCGCCCGCCAGATCTCGATCACAGGGTGCCGAACCGATGTTGGTGATGACGATCGTGAACGACGGCTCTTCGCCGGGAGCGAAGGTCGCCTTGTCTGCGGTGGCCTTGACTGCCAGCGACGAGTCGGCGCACTGACCGGCCGGGACCGGAGCCCCGGTGGTCGACGAAGAGGAAGAAGACGAAGACGATCCCGAAGCCTGCGTGCCCGAGCCACCTGATCCACCGGCAGCGCCGCCACCCGAGCCACCGCCACCGTCCGGCGCGTTGGAGCCGGAAGGGTTGGGGGTGAAGGAGACGTCCGTCGTCAGCGAGGAACTCGCAGCGGCCGAGTCGGCCTCCGGGGTATCACTTCCACCGCCGAAGAGGGCGGACGCCGCCCAGATGATCAACGCCAGTGCAATGACGGCGGCACCAATGGCCAGCGCCCGGCGACGCCAGTAGATCTCGGGGGGCAGTGGTCCATTAGGTTCCAACACGGACTCAACGGTAGTTGGCGCAGGGTCCACTAACCGTCAGCTGAGGCGGCGTGTCGGTACCCATTGTCTGCTGCCAGGTACCACTGCCCCGGAAGATCTAACCCTCGACGGTCTCGACGCTCTCGCCGATGTCGCCGACTGCGCCCTGAACTCGCATGTGACCGTCGGACAACGTGTACGTGACGCCGACGATCGCGCACGCACCCTTGTCCACCTTGTCGGCGATGATCCGGGACCTCTGCATGATCAGCGAGCCGGTCTCCACGACGTGACGGCCTTCGAGTTCGTCCACGGTGGACAAGCCCTCGTTGCGGCCCATCAGGATGGACGGAGCAACACGCTCGACCACACTGCGGATGAATCCGTCGGGAACTGCGCCCTCGTCCAGGGCGTCGAGCGTTGCCTTCACGGCACCGCAACCGTCGTGCCCGAGTACGACGATGAGCGGCACGTTGAGCACGTGAACCGCGTACTCGATGGAACCGAGCACCGAATCGTCGAGCACGTGACCTGCAGTGCGCACGACGAACATGTCGCCGAGCCCCTGGTCGAAGATGATCTCGGCGGCTACGCGCGAATCACCGCAACCGAACAGCACCGCTGTGGGGTGCTGCCCATCGACGAGTTTCGCGCGGTCCGCGATTCCCTGGCTGGGGTGAATGGACGCGTCGTTGACAAATCGCTCGTTGCCTTCGCGAAGGGACTTCCAAGCGGAAATGGGGCTTGATCGTGGCATTCACTCATTGTGCACCCGCCGCATTTCGGGCTCTCGCCGGGAAGGTTGCGTGGACGCAAACGAAAGTTCCGCGTCGACACTCGCGCCCGGTGATGAAGTGGCCGAAATGGAACTTACTTCAGAGTCAGTTTCCTGATACCGTCTCCGAACGTGATCTGGAGCACTTCGAGCTCCCGAGTCTGATCGAAGAAACCCGACCAGAACGATTCGGCCGGAGAGGGGGATGGCGTGAGCACCGAAGCTACGACGACCGGGAATGGAACAACCGGGGAAACAACTGCTGTCTCCCCCGCCAAGACGAACATGTTCTCGAACCTGCTCTCCGAGATCGGACTGCTCTTCACCTTCACCGTTCGCGTGTGCGTTGCGGCGTTCACGTCTCTTCGACACAAGCGCCTCGCCTGGCGTGAGGCGCTCGACCAGATGTGGTTTCTCGCCCACGTCACCTCGGTCGCGTCCGCTCTGGTGATGATTCCCCTCGGTGTCGGGGTAGCACTGCAGATCGGTGCGCTCGCAGATCAAATCGGCGCGGGTGCGTACAGCGGTGCCGTCGTCGCGTTCCTCATCATCGGACAGGCCGGCCCCCTGGTGTGCGCCCTGATCATCGCCGGTGTCGGCGGTTCCGCAATCTGCGCAGATTTGGGAGCGCGAACGATACGCGAGGAAATCGATGCACTCGAAGTGCTCGGTCTACCCGTGCTCGAACGCCTGGTCGTACCCCGGATGATCGCCATTGCCGTCGTCTGCCTCCTACTGAACTCGATAGTTCTCGTAATCGGTTTGGGCGCAAGCCTCTTCGTTCACGTCCTGATACTCGACGGCAACGCACAGAGTTTCCTGCGCAATCTCGTTCAATTCAGTCAACCCAGCGACTTCGTCGTCTCCGGCATCAAAGCCGTTGCCTTTGCTCTCATCTCGGGAATCGTGGCCTGCTACAAGGGCCTGACCGTCAAGCGCGGAGCTCAAGGCGTCGGCGACGCAGTCAACGAGACCGTCGTGCTCTCGTTTGTCCTCGTGTTTGTCGCCAACCTCGCAATTACTCAGTTCTACCCACTGTTCGTCTCGGTGAAAGGTGCCTATTGATGCACCTGCCCATCGCAATTCGTGCCAAGAGGGTCAGTTCGCGGACCGTCGACGGCCTGAGTCGGCTCGGCGATCAGTTCACGTTCCACGCGCGTGTCATCACCTCGATTCCGGCAACCCTCAAGCGCTATTGGCGTGAAGTCGCCCGTCTCGTCGCCCAGGTGGCATTCGGTTCGGGCACCCTGCTCGCCGGAGGCGGCAGCGTCGTCGTGATCTTCGCGATCTCGTTCTTCGCCGGTTCCCAGATCGGGCTCGAGGGCTACCGCGGACTCAACCTCGTCGGTCTCGCACCGCTGTCCGGCGTGATGTCCGCCATCGCGAATACTCGCGAGGTGGCACCACTCGTTGCCGCAATCACCCTGGCAGCCAAGGTCGGAACCGGATTCACCGCGCAGCTCGGAGCGATGCGGATCTCCGAGGAAATCGACGCGCTCGAAGTCATGGCGATTCCCTCGCTGCGGTACCTGGTCACCACCCGAATGATCGCGGCGCTCATCGCGGTGGTCCCGCTGTACCTGGTCGGCCTGTTTGCTTCGTACATGGCAACGGCGCTTGCGGTGATCCGGGTCAAAGGCCAGTCGGAGGGAACGTACGGCTACTACTTCAGTCTTTTCCTCTCTCCCAACGACATCTGGTTGTCCTTGATAAAAGTCATGGTGTTCGCGGTCGTCGTGACCCTCGTGCACTGCTACTACGGTTACACCGCGACGGGTGGACCCGAAGGCGTCGGACGAGCCGCCGGACGAGCGTTGCGCACCAGCATCGTCTTCCTTGCATTCACCGACGTCGCGATGACCATTGCGCTGTGGGGACTCAAACCTCACGTACCCGGGCTGACCGGATGATCGTCACGAATTCCAGCCGAATCACCCTGGCACTGCGGGGTTTACTCGCCGTGGTCATCCTGATCCTCGCCTACGTCTTCTTGTTCAGCAGAGGTACGGACTCCACCGGTTCCACACCGCAGGTCAGTGCTGTCGTCCCCGCCAGTGCCGGTGCGCTGCGAGTCGGATCCTCGGTACAGTACCGCGGCGTCGTCGTCGGCGCTGTGGCCGAGATCGAGCCGGGCACCACCGCTTCGACTGTCTCACTCGCGATCGACGAGGGAGCGTTCGAGGACATACCGTCGACAAGTCAGGTGCGACTGATGCCCCGCAACATCTTCGGCGACTTCTTCGTAGACCTGATTCAACCTGACGGACTCTCGCGTGGTCCTGCTCTCGTGCCGGGTACCGAATTGGTATCCGATCAGTCCGAAGTCGCGGTCCAGCTCTACCAATCGATCTCACGGATCTACTCGCTCGTTTCTTCCCTCGACCCCGCCGACATCAACGTCGCACTCACGGCAGTCTCGGACGCGTTGAGCGGCAAGGGAAACCAGATCGGCGAATCGCTCGATTCAGTCCACCAAGCGTTGGTCGGTGCGCAGCCCGTCATCGACGGACTCGGTGACGACCTCGACGACATAGCCACCCTCGCCGACAGTCTCTCGACGAGTGCGCCGGACATGCTCGCCGCATTCGAGAACTCCATCACCACATCCAAGACCGTCGTCGAGAGATCCGACGGGTTGGCGGGGCTTCTGCGTGCCGGCACCAGCACGGGAGCTGCTGCCACGAGTCTGATCGGTGACAATCGCGACCGCATGATCACCTTGGTCGACGACGCCGATTCCCTCACCGGCGCAATCACTTCGCGGCCGGACCACATCACCACCTTCTACAACGGCCTGCGCAAGCTCACGATCAAGCTCCCGCCCGCGTTGGCGCATGGTCCGTGGCTCAGCACCGATCTACGGCTGTCCGTCACAGATCTGTATCCGTACGGAAAGACCGACTGCCCACAGTACGACGGAACACGCGGACCCAACTGTCCTGCCGCCGCGACCGCGTTCGGCGGAACCGTCGGCCCGGTCGGCAGCCCTGCCGAACAGTCCCTGATCTCGGCTCTCATCCAGGGCGGTACAGCTTTGGACACTCTCGTGGCGGGGCCGGTATTTCGCGGCACGACGGTGGTGGGCGGATGAGCGTGAAGAAATCTCTGATCAGGTTCGGACTGTTTGCTGCACTGTCGATTCTCGCCACCGTGGTTGTGGTGAGCACCCTGATCAACCCAGTCTCCGGGTCGAGTTCGCAGTACCGGGCCGTCTTCGTCAATGCCTCCGGCCTGGTCACCGGCAGCGATGTTCAGATCGCCGGGGTGCGAGTAGGGCGCGTCGACAGCGTCGAGTTGGTGAACAACCAAGCCGTCGTCGGCTTCGAACTCGAATCTGCACAACGTATTCCGTCCGACGGTCGCGCTGTGGTGAGGTACGCAGACCTGTTGGGAGCGCGAACAATTTCGATCGAACCCGGACAGACCGAACGCGCAACAGGCAACTACCTCTCCCCCGGGGCCACAATTCCCGTGGAACAGACTCAGCCGGCGATCGACCTCACCGACATCCTCGGCGGATTCCGTCCCCTGTTCGACGCACTTGACCCCGCAGAAGTCAACGAGCTTGCCGCACAGGTCGTCCAGGTATTCCAAGGACAAGGTTCCACCATCGAAAGCCTGCTGGAGCGCACTGTTGCCGTCACCGAGAACTTGACGTCCCGGGACGCGATCTTGGACCAACTACTGAACAACCTCGACCGGGTCCTTACCGTGACCACGACGAATCGACCCAACTTCGTCGAGATGATCAACACGCTCGACGCACTGGTCGGCGGTTTGGCACAGGACCGCCAACAGATCTCGGCCGCAGTGGATTCCGCAGGCGCCCTGACTTCTTCACTTCAGGACTTGGTGACGGGCGTGGAACCGGACTTGGCTGGCGCGCTGACTTCGATCGATCAGTCGGCTCGCGTCGTCGTCGACAATCGTGAGTCGCTGGCGACCGGTATCACCGCTTTCGATCAACTGTTCACCCAGTTGGGGATCGCGATGAGCTACGGAAGCTGGGCGAACATCTACATCTGCAACTTCCGGCTCAGCGCGCTGGACCAATCGGTGACCCTCGGCGGCCCCGAGCGTTCGGCGGTGTGCCGATGAACTGGCTCACCGTCAAGAACCCGGTCCGCAACGGAATCATCTGCATCCTCGTCGGAGTCGGTGTGGTTCTGGCCGCACTCGTTGTCCCTCAACTGATCTTGAAGGTCAAGACCAACGAGTACCACGCCGTCTTTGCCAACGCCACCGGGTTGACGCAGGACGATCCGGTCAACGTCGCGGGAGTCCCGAGCGGGGTGGTCACCTCTTGGCGGTCAGCGGCAACTCGGTTGAAGTCACCTTCCGACTCGACGACGGCGTCACTCTCGGCGAAGACTCCCGTGCGGACATCAAGATCTCGACTCTGCTCGGCCGACGCTCGCTCGACGTCACTCCGAACGGATCGCGCTCGTTACCCGCAGGTTCGACCATCCCCATCGAGAACACGAGCGTTCCCTTCACTCTCGACGATCTCGGTCGAGGAGCACAATCCACGTCGGAAAACCTTGATCTGCAACAACTGCGAAACATGCTGACCGCGGTGTCCGACAATTCACCGGACGATCCCGAACTCATTCGCCGCTCACTCGAGGGAATCGACGCACTCTCCGGAGTAGTCAACGACAACGACGTTGCGCTCCGTTCCCTTCTCACCGGAGCGCAGCAGACGACCGCAACACTGATCGAGCAGAAGGACACTCTGGAAACCCTTCTGGGGAATGCGGATCTGGTGATGTCCACGATCGCCGACCGGCGAGATGTGCTGAATGCGCTTGTACAAGAACTGAATCAGTTGAGCACCACACTTGCCCAGTTCCTGGGCGACAACCAGGCTTTGATCGACTCGGTCATGGGAGACATCCACGTGGTGACGGGAGTTCTGTCCGAGAACGAACAATCACTGACCACACTGCTCGACAACTTCGCCCCCAGCGTCCGCTACGTCACCAACGCGACCGGTAACGGCAACTGGCTCGACCTCAACTCGCCCTCCACCCTCATCCCGGACAACTGGTTGTGCGTCGTCGGGCTCGTTCAGGGGTGTCGATGACCACGACCGTCAAGAAACTCGCCGTGCTGGCAGCGATTGTGATCTGCGCGATCGGTGCCGTCCTGTTCGTCACGCGTGACGAACACAGACTCACTCTCACCGCCGAATTCACCTCGACCGACGCTATCTTCACCGGGAACACAGTGACGATTCTGGGAGTTCCCAGCGGGAGGGTCGAGAGCGTCACGCCGGAAGGGTCCCGGGTACGAGTGGCGCTGAGCCTGCCATCCGGAACACGTATACCCGCCGACGCGCAGGCCTGGGTCCTGTCTCCCTCGGTCATCAGTGACCGCACGATCGAACTCGGCCCCGGCTACGAGGACGGTGAGTTCCTCACCGACGGCGCGGTGATCCCTCTCGAACGCACTCACTCCCCGCTGACGTGGGACCAACTCACCGCATCGGTGAACGAATTGACGGTGGCGCTCGGCCCTGGCGCCGACGGCGGCGGGATCGGTGACCTCATCGGAGAAGGCGCCCACGCGTTGGACGGCAACGGGCAAGCATTCAACGATGCCGTTCGGTCCATCTCACAGGCCAGTTCGGTACTGGCGGGTGCAAGTCCCGACATCTCCGAACTGGTGAAGAACCTGAACACCCTCGTGCAGTTGATCGCGGACAACCAGACCAAGGTCGACTCCCTGTCGAACTCGGTGACAGTCACCGCCCGCACGTTCAGCGCCCAGCGAGAAGACATCAGCGGGGCGCTCGATTCCCTGACCACGTTGCTCGGACAGGTCTCAGCGCTACTCGCCGAACACGGCGAGGCGGTCACCGCCGATCTGGGTACGCTCGCACAGTTGGCCGGTGCAGTCGCGACCAAACAGGATCAACTGCGCGAGATCATCGAAACGGCACCAACGGGATTCGAGAACGTCGCCAACCTCGTCACCGAAGAAGGCCGAGCCAGAGCACGATTGAACGTCGCCACCGATCTCTCACAGTTCGACACGACGAGAGAACTGTGCGAGAAGATGCCGATACCGCTGTGCACAGGGCCGGGAATCGTCAATCCCATCGAATTTCCTTCGGCAGGCAGCTCCGACCTGGCACGCATCCTCGGTGGGGGTAACTGATGGCGTCGAACAAGTCCGTGGTGAGCGTTGTCGTGGCACTTGTCATCGCCGCGCCATTGACCGGCTGCAGTCTCAACTTCCAGCACCTCCCCCTCGGACGCGGTCTGCCAGGAGAGTCGTACCCGCTGAACATGGAATTCGTCGACGCGTCGTTACTTCCCGTCGGCGGCGAGGTGCGGATCGGCCAGGCAGTGGTCGGCAGAGTCACGTCGATGAGCGCGCAAACCTTTGCAGCCGTGGTACATACCGAAATCGCGTCGGACATCGAACTACCTGTCGGCACCCGCGCTCGGATCGAACTGTCGACCCCGATCGGCGATGCGTTCGTCAACCTCGAAGTTCCGGTCGATCCAGCGGGCCCCATTCTCGAACCAGGTTCCACCATCGAGCGATCGGAGACCGTGCGCGGACCCGATGTCGCACAACTGCTCGGCGCCGTCGGAACTCTGTTGAACGGCAGTGGGTTGGCGCAGGTCAAGAACATCGTCAGTGAGGCTGATCAGATTCTCGACGGCAGGGAGGAGACGATCCGCGATCTGCTTGCACGCCTTGACACTTTTCTCGGAACACTTGACGACCGAAAGGAATCGATCAATTCGGCACTGGATTCACTGAACCGGCTCAGCGCTCTGATCGGAGACGAGAGCGCCACCATCGACGAAGGCTTGCGCACACTCACACCCGCATTGGGCGTGATCGCCGACCAACGACAACCGCTCCTCGATCTACTCGACGAAACCGATCGGCTCAGTACCGCAACCAATTCCGTACTCGACCAGTCGGCCGACCAGATTTCCGAGATCACCGGACGACTGTCACCCATCCTCGACCAGTTCTCGGCAATGGGGCCGACACTGGGTGAGACGATGGCCAACCTGGACAACGCAAGAGTGCTCCTCGAGCGTGCCAGCCCAGGCGATTACGTGAACATCGACCTCGACGTCGATGTCGAGGGCACCGTGACCGGAGTGCTCAACGAGATAATCCCGGGCGCCGCACCGCCACTGCCACCTCTGCCCGCCTCCGATCGGGAACTGCCGATCACGACACCCCTGCAAGGAGGAACGCGATGAAGAACCGAACCGTCTATTTCGAGATCGCCGCCTTTCTCCTCATCGCGGTGGTCAGCACGACGTACGTACTCCGGCAAGTCGGTGCCGGAGATCCGTTCACCGGAACCTTCTCGGTCATCGTCGAATTGGAGAACGCGGCCGGAATCGCTCCCGGTTCGGAAGTGGCCTATCGCGGAGTCACCGTCGGCGACGTCGAGTCGGTGGAGGTGGACTCTGCCCAGGACCTCGTCGTGATGACGTTGAGCATCGCCGCCGACAAACAGATCCCCAACGATTCGCATGTGGCCATCAGCCAGGACACTGCCGTTCCGGTATTGAAAGTTCAGTTGTCCTCGCAGACCGACGGCGGCCCGTATCTGGTTGAAGGTTCCGTCGTTCCGACTGAGCGCACTTCGATCCCGGTCGCGTTGGGAACCGTGATTGCGAATTTCAACGCTGCTGCCGACACCGTCGATCCGGCAGACCTGCGAACCCTCTCGCACGAACTCGGCGAGGGATTGAACGGATTGGGTCCGGATCTGCAGGCGCTCGTCGACAACTTCGACGTGCTCGCGCGCACTGTCCAATCCGATCAACCGCGTGTCAACACACTCGTCGAGAACTCGCGCTCACTGTTCACTGCGAACGAGGAAAATGTTGACGCTCTTCCCGAAGTTGCACTCACACTTCGCCAATTGACAGATCAGGTACGAAACTCCGATCCGCAACTGCGCACACTCCTCGATCGAAGCCCGAGTGTTCTCGACAATCAGATACTGCCTCTCATCGAACAGAGTCGTGAGCCGTTCAGTCTGCTGTTGGCCAATTCTCTCGTCTCCACTCAGATCGTCACTGCACGGATGCCCGCCGTCGATGCCTTGTTGGTGGTGGTGCCCAAAGGATTCGAGAAGTTCGGAAGTATCGTCAAAGACGGACGGGCACAGCTTGATCTGATCACAGCACTCGGACCGGTCTGTATCTACGACACGCCCCGGCGATCGGTACAGGACACCTCACCGACCACGCTCGACAAGAACCAACACTGCGCGGACCAGTCGGGCCGGATCCAGAATCGCGGATCGCAGAACGTCCCCACCGGAACTGGAACGATCGACGGGGTTGCTGAATACGATCCTGCCCTCGGAACGGTCGCAGCCGGTGACGGAACGTCGATTCGTCTGGGCCTCAACGGTGGTCAGAACACCGTTCTCGGTGACAACTCGTTTGCCGCACTACTAGTACAAGGAACGCAATGACCGAGACAACCGAACCCCAGACGCCCACAATCGTCGACAAGCCCAAGCGGCTTCGCAAGCAGACCGTAGCGATCGTTGCCGGCGCCCTGGTCGTGCTCGCGGCGCTCGGATGGGGCGCATTCGCGACCTGGCAGAAATCGGTCGACGAAAACGCGCGTGTCAGCGCCCTGGACAGCGGACGGCAATTCGCCACTGATCTTGCGACGTACAACTTCCAGAACCTCGATCAGAATCTCTCCGTGGTCCGTGACAATTCTGTCGGCGAATTCGCCGGTCAGTACGCCCAGGTGGCAGCCAACCTTCAGAATATGATCGTGCAGTATCAGGCGACCTCGTCCGCTCAGATTATTTCAGCCGGGTTGGCGAGCAGTGATCGCGACAACGCCGAGGTGCTCGTGTTCCTCGATCAGACGATCACGAACACCAACTCCCCCGATCCGAGAATCGACCGCAACCGGATGCAACTTTCGCTGGTCCGCGAGGACGGCGAGTGGAAACTGAGTAACGTGCAGTTGTTGTGACCCGGCGGTCGGGCGTCAAAGACAGCCGTGTCGGCGACTGCCGATAAAGTGGCCCCCACAAGTCGACGTCTCCTTCGTCGACCGGGAGCGCAAGGTTCGAGGAGTGTGTCGGTAGCAGTGGCAGTGGAATCTTCGGTGCTGCTGAAGTGGTACTCCGAGACGGCTCGCGACCTGCCGTGGCGACGCGAGGGCGTCAGTGCCTGGCAGATCCTGATGAGCGAGATCATGCTCCAGCAGACGCCGGTGGTGCGCGTTGCGCCAATCTGGGAAGAGTGGGTCGAGCGCTGGCCGGTGCCGTCGGCGATGGCAGCGTCGAGCCAGGCAGAGGTGCTTCGCGCGTGGGGCAAACTCGGTTATCCACGACGCGCGCTGCGGTTACACGAATGCGCGGGCGTCCTGGCTGCCGAGCACGGTGACGTGGTCCCGGAAGACGTCGATACCCTGCTCTCGCTACCGGGAATCGGTTCGTACACCGCCCGCGCCGTCGCGTGTTTCGCCTACGGACAGCGAGTGCCTGTGGTGGACACCAACGTACGACGCGTAGTTGCGCGAGCCGTCCACGGCAATGCGGAACCCGGGAACCCGTCCAACACGCGAGACCTCGCCGACGTCGCGGCGCTGCTGCCGAGGACGCGTGCGCGCGCCGCCACCTACAGCGCCGCTCTCATGGAACTCGGTGCACTGATCTGCACGGCGCGGAACCCGAACTGCGAGAACTGCCCTTTGCCGAACTGCGCGTGGGTCGCTTCGGGCAAACCGGCACACACCGGACCACCCAAGAAGGTGCAGAAGTTCGCGGGCACAGATCGCCAGGTTCGTGGAAAATTGATGGCCGTTCTTCGCGAGAGTCACCGTCCGGTCGAGCGCGCGCAACTCGACATCGTCTGGCCGGCCGATCCGGGTCAGCGTGACCGTGCGTTGCATTCACTGCTGGTCGACGGACTGGTCGAGCAGACCGACGACGGCCTGTTTGCGCTGGCCGGAGAGGGTACGGCTTAGCCGACTCGCAGCGGGGTGCATTCTTCGGCTGGGGGTTCGTCGGTCTGGAGCGGTGCGACTTCCGGATCAGAACGCCGAAGTACTGCAGGAACGGCAGGCACCACTGGATCGCAAGGCGCAAGTGTCGGAATCTGTAGGGCAGCGCCGGGCGGGGGCCCGCTGGTGGAGGTCGCCGACTCGGCGCCGATGTTCGGGCTATCCGTGGACACCGCGCGCGACCCGTCTGGGGACAGCGCGATCAGCAACCCCGTCAACATGAGTAGAAGCGGCAGTACTATTGCCGCCGCCCACCGGACCCTGTTGACGGGCCGGACAGCCATGCCGCCACCGGACCGAACTTCGCTTCCGCGATCGGCCGCTACCAGCGCAGCCCCTATCGCCAGTTGGGTCCGCTCGCCGAGAAACAGGAAGCCGAGACCTGCCAGTTCAGCGGCTTCCGCGGACGGCTGCCGAGAGTCTTCCTTCACGAGCATCGCGACGAGCATCTTGGGCACAGGGTCTCGTTCGGCGACGAGGAGGTCCAATGTCGCAGCAAATGTCGAGCTGTCCGCAAGCAACTCGGCCGTGTCGTAACGATGCGCCGAGTCCACGACGCCTGCTCTCGGTTCGACGGCCGCGATCACGGTCTCACTGCCGTCCGGCCAGAACGCGAGAATCGGCGAAACACCAATGAGAGCGTCGACCGTCCGCAGGTAGGCAAGCCGTGCGTCGAGACCGTTGACCAACTCGATGTTCTCGAAAGGACTGGAGGACAACGAATCCGAGACATGTTCGCGCACGTCCGCACGCTCGCACATCACTCCGACGACGGTGGGGCACAGATTCGAGCGCAGGGCTCGACCGGTGGCGACCTCGGCCGCGGAGGCGAGTGCGCGCGCCGACGCTTGCGGAGAGGGAACAGTCCCGTCTGCACCCCAGGGGTGACGGAACTCGTCGATCGAGCCAAGAAGGGGTGTGTCCGCATCTACGAGAGCTGTTGAAATTGACTGATTTTCGAATACAACGCCCAGGCTTTCACGCACTGGATCCTCCATTGACTGCTACTGACTGTTACGAGTGTTGCCATTCCTGCGAAGCAGTATCAGAACGTCAGGCCACCGACCGCCATTGCACCTGGTTCCAGCACCACATCCACCGGCGCTCGGCCGTCGACCGTGACGCGATACGTCCCCGGTAGCAGTCCGACAAACGAGAAGTGACCCTCGAACGGTTTCACCGTCCGCGCTGTCGCGTGCCCGCATTGATCGACGCCGTCGATCACCACCGCCTCCGAGATGCCCGATGTCACCAGACCTGAGATTCGTCCATCTGCCGAGACAGCAGCCCACTGGCTTCTCTGACCACCAACAGAAATCCCGTACGGATCACACACTCCCGGGGTGGTCGCCACCCGCACCGTGACATCGCCCGACCGCACGCGAACCGCCCCCCCGATCTGCGGTGACCAGTGCAGCGATCGGTAGACCGTCGGCGTCTTCCCGCTTTCCCGCAGTCATCGTCGCCGTTCGGGTGAAGTACCGGTCCGCGTCCAGATTGCCTATCAGGCAATGTAATCCGACCTCGTCGACACCCGAGCCGTCTCCGCAGTAATCAGGCACGGACGGCAGAACGAAACCTCGAGGCACCGGAAGTTGCACGACCACGTCGGAGAGCGGGTTGCCCCGGACACCGATGTCGATGACATACGTCACCGGATCACCCTCTCGGACAATGCCGTTGGACGGTCCCGAATCGAGCCCTGGACCGTCAGCGGGATCGAAGGGCGGTGCACCGTCAATCGCCGTCAGCTCGACGGTGAAGGGAGGCACGAACTCTCCCTCGGCCGCCAATCGAACATCCGACTGCATCGGCAGCAAGCCGAGCGCAGCAGCGCCGACCACCAGAGCTCCGGTCACGACAACTATGCCGATACCTCGCACTCCTCGGCGCCACGCTCTCGGCCGGAGTCCGACGACAACGGCCTTCGACCGCACCTCTGACAGACGAGTTCTCACGACGCTCCTTCGATGTCTGACTCTCGGGCCTCCGACAGGCGCTCGCGGCCACATTTGGCGAATCCCGAGCTACGTTCAATAGAAGTCGCTCGAGGGACTCGAAAGCCAATGGTGACGGCGTGATTGTGTGGGTGAACTTCTCTCAGCCGGGGTGAATTCCCGGGTGAATTGCCCGGGATGGCACGCTCTGGATTCGCACCAGCTACGCTCCTCCCTGTAGATAGATGGATCGAGACAATCCGCCCAAACTCTTCAATCATTGCGGGGCGCGAAAGCAGAAAGGGTCCGCGCTGATGTTCGGGATGGACGGCCACGACTGGGCAGCTATTCCCGAAAGGCGCACCCTCGCGACGTCGATTCCCCGGCAAGCGCTCTTCGACAAACTTGACCGACGTGCCGCGCTGACCATCGTCCGTGCACCGAACGGCCACGGGAAATCGTCGTTGATCGCATCGTGGCTGCGCGCCCATTTGGCATCCGAACGAATACTCGTCTGGGTCTCGGCCCCACGGCCCTCGTCGACACTCGAAGATTTCTGGGCCGTTGTCCTCGATCGAATCCACGCTGCCGGAATCGCACTGCCCGACGTCGACGATCTCGCCGATCCTTTCACCGCTGTCGCCAAATCCCTGAACGCCCTCAGCCGCCCCGTGCTGCTCGTGCTGATCAGGCCGGATCTGATATCGGAACCAGAGTTGGACGATCAGTTGATCGAACTCCTCGCCCTCTGTCACAACCTGGACCTCGTGGTCACGCTCTCGGGCTTCGGCATGTTCTCCGAGCCGTACCTGCTCGACACGGACCACGAGGTGATAGGCGCGAGTGAGCTGTTGTTCACGAGAGCCGATACCGCCCATTTGCTCGCACAAGCTGACGTAAACACGACTGACGGTGATGCCGAACAAATCACATCCCTGACAGGTGGGCTGCCAGCGCTGGTTCGTGTCGCCGTTCCCGCCGTCCAGACATCGGGTAGCCGCAACCGCGAGCAGATGATCGGGAAGAACATCGCGCAGGCGATCGACGACTACGTGAACAAATCCGTTCTCATGACCGCTGATCATGTGAAACAACTCGAGTTCCTGCTCGCGACGGCCTTTGCGCGATCGATCACCGTCGACATCGCCGCCATGCTGTTCGAGTCCCAACACCCTGAGGATGGCGAGACCGTTCATCAGATTCGCGTGCGCCTGGCGATACTGGAGACAGCCGGGTTGTTGTCACGGGTCGAGACCGAAGCCGAAGAAACCTGGGAGCTGCCGCCTGCAATTCGTCGATCGATACTCGCGCACCAAAAGCGCGCTGGAGTCGATCCGGCGCAACGTCTTTCGTTCCTCGCACACAACCGACTCGACCACGGTCATCACGCGTCGGCGCTGGACTACGCGGTCGAGGCACAGAACTGGACCCTGGCAGTAGACATCGTCGAGCAACACTGGGTGACGATGATCGTCCACAATCTGGACTCGGTTCGCTCTGCTCTCCAACGGATTCCGGCGGAAGCAGCGGACAAACACTCTGCCGTGGAGGCAGGGCGCGCACTGTTCACGATGCATCCTAGCGAGCGCTCGACGGTAGTCGACTTGCTACCCGAATCGCCGGCAGAACTGTGGGCTCTCGGCGCTGAAGCCGGCGCGAAGGACGCCTTGAGCATTGCCTGCGTTCAATCGATCATGCTCAGGATGGCAGGCGAGTACGGGCTCGCAGCAGAAACCACCAGGCGCCTGTCTCATCTCAGTCGCAGTGCGCTGGAGAACAACCCGGAAGCGGTCAGCGCACAGCTCCCTCTCATGCGACTTCAATGGGCGATCAATTTTCAATTGAGCGGCAGGTTCACAGAATCCACGATCAAGGCTCGAATGGCGTACCACGGCGCCCTGTCTCATGGAGTCGACTTCATCGCTCGTAACTCTGCGGGAAGTGCCGCCCTGAATTGGGCGCTGGCTGGTGAGCCGCGGCAGGCCACACACTGGTCCGAACTCGAACAGAAGCATCCGGACCCCGGCGGTTGGCTCGAACCTGTGGTCAAGATCGCCGGCCTGACAGCACGGGCGCTCACTGCTCTCGACACACTCGACTTCGACGACGCACGTCTCGCATTGACCGAACTCGGTCTTCCGTCCGACACCGAGGAACTGTGGGCATTCGTCGTCTATGCGCATTGCCAATTCGCCTTGACCTCCGGCGACCACACTGCGGCACTACTGTTGCTCCACAATGCGATCGAAGCACATTCCAAGCAGTACACGGCTACATCTTTCGCGCTTCCTCTGTTGCAATCCGCAGAGATCGATCTCTTGCTCGCTCTCGGACAGGGGAACAATGCCGTAGCACTGGCCAAGGAGATCATCGATCCTGCCGCCAACCCGTGGACGCTCACGTCGGTGGCGCGTTTACGTCAGCGGATCGGCCAGAACGAGGCCGCGGTGGCGCTGTGTCACCAGTTCGACTGGTCTGGCGTATCTTATCCGCGGGCACAGATGGAATCGCTTCTGGTGCAAGCGGTTGCCCACTCCGAGCTGGGTGAGCCACGCCTCGCCTCTCAGGAGTGGTCCAGAGCGTGCAGCATCGCGGATCAGACCGGACTTCTACGTTCGTTCGCGACCATCGCATCGTCGGACGTCGAGAAACTCGAATCGATGGCCGAAACGAAATCGCGTGCACTCGCCGAATTCTCGAAAAGGGCTCCTGCGGAATCTTTTCCGGAATTCGTACATATCGTGGAGCTGACCGAACGCGAACAGAAAGTCCTCTCACTCCTGGCGCTCGGCATGGGGTCGGCTGCGATGGCCGACAAACTGTACGTGTCCGTCAACACCGTCAAGACTCAACTGCGCACTCTCTACAAGAAGCTCGACGTACACAATCGAAACGAAGCGATCACGAGGGCACGCCAACTGCGCTTGCTGTAGTCGGGGTCGGATCTGATTTCGGACTACATTCTGTAGGCATGAGCACCGATTCCTGCGTCTTCTGCAAGATCGTCGCGCTGACCGAGCCGGCGATTCTCGTTCACGAGAACGAGACAACTCTCGCATTCCTCGATGCACGGCCGGTGAGTCGCGGACACACCCTGGTGGTCCCCAAGCGTCATGCAGAGAACCTCGATGCTCTCGAAAGTCACGAAGGCGCAGAGATGTTCCGCGTCGGCACGCTCATCGCCGGAGCTCTACGCCGCTGCGACATCGCCGCTGACGGAGTCAACTTTCTCGTCAACGACGGGCGTGCCGCGGGCCAAACCGTGTTCCACTCGCACCTGCACGTCGTCCCCCGCCATCGCGGCGACAAGGCGAAGTTCGCTGCTGGACTCCTCGCCAGGCGAGCCGTCGAGCTGGAGCAGGTGGGCGCGTCGATCCGAAGTCAGCTCACGGTCTGAAGGAATTCCGTCACCACTTCGCTATAGCGCTGCGGTTGATCGTCGTGGACCAGGTGGCCTGCATCGGCAATACGTACGTACCGAGTTCCCGGCCTCTCGGCCATCTCTCGCATCTGTCCCTCGGGGGTGATGGTGAACTCTCCCTCGATCAGCAAGGTCGGCACCTCGATCGCCTTCCACTGATCCCAGAAATGCCTCGTGCCCCACTCCTCCGAGATGTCGCGGAAGGTCGACACGTCGCCGTGCAGGTACCACCCGTCGTCGCGGCGGTCGAAAGAGTCGAGAAAGTACTGGCCGGCGACGGGGCCGAAGAATTCCTTCATCGCCTCCTCGGAAGCAAACGGCTGCGGCCACGCCGAGATCATCTGCGCCCAGTCCGCAGCGGTGCGTCCACGAAAGTCCGGGGCCATGTCTTCGAGGACCAGCGCACAAACCTTTTCGGGATGCGCGGCGGCGAAGCACCACGCATGCAGAGCCCCCATCGAATGACCGATCACGATCATCGGCTCCTCGATGGACGCAACCGCCGATGTCAGGTCCTCGACGAATGCCTCGGTAGTCAGTGCCGCTGGCGCCGGCCTGCCGTGACCGGCAGCGTCGAAGGTGTAGACGTGGCCGAACTCGCGGATCCACGGCACCTGGCGACGCCACGTTCGGGAGCTGCCCATGAGGCCGTGCAACAACAGAATCGGTTGTCCCGTTCCACCTTCGTCATGCAACACGAGTGTCACGGTACGCGGTGAAGGTGCGCGGGTAATGTCGCTTGCATGGCAGTCGTGAAGATCAATGCAATCGAGGTCCCCGAGGGCGCCGGCCCCGAACTGGAGAAGCGCTTCGCAGCACGCGCTCACGCAGTCGAGAACTCCCCGGGCTTTCTCGGATTCCAACTCCTCCGCCCCACCGCCGGTGAGAGCCGCTACTTCGTGGTGACTCAGTGGGAGTCCGAGCAGGCGTTCGCCGATTGGCGTGACGGCCCCGCCCGTGAAGCCCATTCCGGCGAGCGCGCGAAGCCCGTCGCTTCGGGTGCGTCGTTGCTCGAATTCGAAGTTGTCCTGGACGTCGCCGCAAAGAGCTGATCTCGAGCGATTGTGCCTGCCTTGGCGGGCACAATCGACGGTCATCTCGGCTTCACGCGTTGACACGGTGCGGGCTGTAGTGCAAAAGTTCGCATGTAAACGCGATGGTCCGACAGGAATCCGGTGAAAGCCCGGAGCGGTCGCGCCACTGTAATTCGAGGTGAAGTGCCTTTTTCGGCACGACTATTTCGACAGCCAGACACTTCGGCCATCGCATGGACCTAGGGGACGCGAAAATCCCAGGAGGCTTCGATGGCTCTCGCCTATTCTCCCGATACGTCGATCGATTCGACTCGTCTTGCTTTCCTCGCCGCTGCAGTAGTTCTGTTCGCGATGCTGGCTCTCTACCTGGTCGGGTTCGACCAGGGCGCTATCTCTCGCACCGGCATGTACATGCATGAATTGATGCACGACGGTCGACACTTGATGGGCCTGCCGTGCCACTAGCCGACAATTTCACGAAGCTTCTCATTCGTGGTTTGTTGGCTGGTCTGATCGCAGGCATCCTTGCCGGCGGAGTTGCATTCGTGCTGGGTGAACCGCACGTCAACGCTGCCATTGCGATCGAAGAAGCCAACAGCGCCACCGGTGAGGTTTCCGGCGAAGCCGCTGGGCATTCGCACGGTGACGAAGAAGAACCACTGGTGAGCCGCGACGGGCAGCGCGCCGGGCTGTTCCTGGCCACGGCGCTTGCCGGACTGGCACTCGGGGCGATCTTCTCGGTCGTTGCCAATTACGCTCGACGACTCACCGGAATGTCCGGGCCTTTGTTGGCGATCACCATCGCCGTCGGTGGTTGGCTGGCTATCGCGGCTGTCCCCTTTTTCAAGTACCCGGCCAATCCGCCGGCCGTCGGAGATCCCGACACCATCAACCAGCGCACACTGCTGTGGCTGGCCGCCGTGATTCTCGGGCTGCTGTCCGTCACCGCGGCAGCAGCGGCGGCAAAGGCAGTTTCCTGGCACGAGTTCCTCAGCGTGCGCATCGCTGCTCCGGTGGCTGCGTTCCTGGTGATCGCCACGATCGGTTACGTCTCGCTTCCCGGCATCAACGAGGTGGGCGAGGACTTCCCGGCAACTCTGCTGTGGGAGTTCCGACTTTCCTCGCTCGCTACGCAGGCGACGCTCTGGCTCGTACTCGGGTTGGCATTCGCCTTCCTTACCGAGCGCGCAACCAAGAACACCGAAGTAGCAAAGAAGTACGCCCTTCGCTGAACCTGCTGTGCGCCTTTATTACCCGCGGGCGTTTAATAAAGGCGCACAGCAGTTCCATTTCAGCTCAGATGATGCACTTCTTGCAGTCCGTACACCGGCGTCGGGATGCCCTCGTAACGCGCCTTCAATTGCAACGCCAAGTACAGCGAGTAGTGGCGCGACTGGTGCAGATTGCCTCCGTGGAACCACAGCGCTTCCTGCTGCGTCGGCTTCCACATGTTGCGCTGCTCGCCTTCCCACGGTCCCGGATCCTTGGTGGTGTTCGACCCCAGGCCCCACACCTTGCCGACCTTGTCGGCGGTGTCCTGACCGATCAGATCCGCCACCCAGCCGTTCATCGAGCCGTAGCCGGTCGCGTAGACCACCACGTCGGCAGGCAATTCCGTACCGTCTTCGAGAATCACGCTGTTCTCGGTCAGCTCACGAACATTGCCGTGCGCGAGCTTGATGTCTCCATTGGCAACCAGTTCGGCAGCGCCGACATCGATGTAGTAGCCCGAGCCACGGCGTAGGTACTTCATGAACAGGCCCGAACCGTCGTCGCCCCAGTCGTGCTCGAAGCCCGCCTTCTCGAGGCGATCGTAGAAATCCTTGTCGCGCTCACGGATTGCGTCGTACACCGGGATCTGGAACTCGTGCATGATCCGGTACGGCAGCGAACCGAACGTGAGGTCCGCCTTGTGTGTCGTCATGCCGGCGGCCAGTGCTCGCTCCGAGTACAGATCGCCCAAGCCCAAATCCATCAGCGAATCCGACTTCACGATGTGCGTCGAGCTGCGCTGCACCATCGTGACGTCGATGCCGTTCTCCCACAGTGCGCCGCAGATGTCGTGCGAGGAGTTATTGGCCCCGATCACGACGACCTTCTTGCCCACGTACTGATCCGGGCCGGGGTGCTTACTCGAGTGGTGCTGATCGCCGAGGAACTTGTCCTGCCCGGGGAACGTCGGAACGTTGGCCTTGCCGGACATACCCGTCGCCATCACCAACTGCTTGGGACGCAACGTCAGCTTCTCGCCGTTGCGGTTGACCTCGACGGTCCATTCCTGGGTCTTCTCGTCGAACGACGCAGAGGTGCAGGTCGTGGAACTCCAGTACGGAACCTCCATGACCTTGGTGTACATCTCGAGCCAGTCGCCGATCTTGTCCTTGGGCGCGAACACCGGCCAGTTGTCGGGGAACGGCATGTATGGCAGGTGGTCGTACCAAACCGGATCGTGCAGGCACAGGGACTTGTAGCGTCCACGCCACTGGTCGCCCGGCCGCTCGTGGCTGTCGATCACGATGGCCGGAACTCCGAGTTGGCGCATCCGGGCGCCGAGCGCGATGCCGCCCTGGCCGCCGCCGACGATCACGACGTAAGGCTGTGTGGTGTAACCGAGTTCGCGGTCTTCGATCTCCTTCTGCTCGGCCCACGTGATGCGGTTCGGGTCTGCCCCATGCTTGGCGCCGCGCGGACGACGAGTGCCCTTACCTTCTTCGTGTCCCTTCAATTCCTGCAGCGACGTCAGCAGGGTCCAACCTTCATCTCCCTTCAACCGAAGGTGCCCGTGCGCGCGACCGGTTGCAGTCTCGAACTCGATCCAGGCTGACGTGACGCCGTCTGCTTCGTCGGGTGTCTCGGTGGTCCGGAATCCCGAAGGATCGGTGTCGTCGAGTCGCGCGGAGAGCATGTCGGCGATCTGCTCGCGACCTTCGACGGTCTTGATGTTCCAGGTGAACGACACCAGGTCTCGCCAGAAGCTGTCGAGTGCGAATTTGCCTGCCACACGCTCGATGTCACGAGCCGCGAGGGCCGACTCGAAATCCGCCAGCCAGGCGTCGACGCGCTCCTGAGGTGTCACCGCCGTCAACTTCACCTCGGGGGTGACTGCGGAATCGATGGTTTGCGTCATCACTTCTCCTTGTTTGTGAATGTGACACACAGCACATCCCATAAGTGGCCCCGGTCACAAGCGTTGCAGTCTGTTGCAATCAGCGGGCGCGGTGCCGCCGCCCGATACCGGTTACCCGCACCGATGTGCGGGCAACCGACTCACCCCTCAGCAGGCTTGAATCTGCCGAGTCCCAGCGACTGAAATCCCACAACGTAGAACAACGTCCACAACACGGCCCAATCCACGAAACCCAGTGCATTGCCGTGTAATCCGTCGACAACTGCCGGCTCGTGAAGAATGTGCTCTGCTGCAAAGCGGTAATAGAACAAGAATGTGACCACCGCGAGCACAAACGTGAGCAGCGCGCGGATCGCCAGGTTGACCCCGTCCGCAAAGCCCGTGGGTTTGTTACCGAAGGCGTTGGCCCAGAAGATCATCCAGAATGCCCAGCACACACCGAGCTGCGCCGGGAACTGATGGACCACACCACCCAACTCGGCAACGGCATCGCTTCCCAAAAGTGCCTTAACCGCTGGAAGCGCCACGAAGTACAAGCCGGTTCCCACGGCGAAGTTACCGATCGTGGCTGCGAGCGCCGTCTTTCCCCCACCGCCGAACAGTCGCCACGGCCAGTTGTCGAGCGTCTGGCCAGTCAGGATCACGACCACCACGACGCAGTAGAACCACCCGAGCACGGTGTCGACGGTCATCAACGGATCCGTGGCGGACAGCGACACGGACGGCAGACCGAACACGAAGTACAGCGCCAGCGTCGGGACGGCGACAAACGCGATCTCACACAAACCCACCAACGGCTGCTTCATCCCCAGGGAAGTCCACGGCCAATGCTGCCAGTTCAGGACCACCATCACCCAGGTCCCGAAGCCGAAGAGTACGAACAGCGCACCCGCGAAATATCCGAGGCCGCCCTCACGATCGGCCGCGAAATCCGGGTACAAACTCCCCAAGCCGTTTGCCAGGAGCCACGTCACCACGACGGCGAAGACCGCGGTCGCGACCATGATCGCCAGGCCTTTCGCCGGCTGCGGGAGTCGGTCGAAGCCGGCGAACTCGCAATTGAAGCCGATGAACACCACAAAAAGGATTGCCCAGAAAAGCGCCGCGTTGAACGGCAGAGGATAGAAACTCCAGGGACTGGTGGTCGGATCGGCCAGAAGGTACCAACTCGCCACGGCCAGCACGAGAACGATCACGAGGTTCGCGATCCCGAACCCGATCCAGCGGCGTGACGGTTGTCGGCTCGGCGTGGCCGGTTCCGTGGGTGTGTCGACTGTAGCGGTCATGTGCCCTCTTCCAGATTGTCTCGCAAGATGATTCGCGAAGTGGTGGCGCAACTATGGAGCCGTCGCGCGGGATACCGGGAGGGTTGCCGAGGGTTGCAACCGCTGCCCCATTCTGCGGAATTGCAACACGGTGCAACCCTTCCGCATTGTGGTCGCCGTCACATACAAATCACTCACCGGTTCCCAGGCAACCGGTTCACTGCTTACGAGGAGAAACTGCATGAGCATCACGGGCAAGGTAGTACTGGTCACCGGCGCCGGCCAAGGCATCGGACGCGGAATCGCTCTCCGCCTCGCCCACGACGGCGCCGACATCGCGTTGGTCGACCTCGACCAAACCAAGCTGGATGAGGTTGCCGACGAGATCAGACAGATCGGCCGTCGTGCAACGACGTTTGTCGCCGACGTCAGCGATCGCGCGCGGGTTCACGCAGCCGTCGAACATGCACACCAGGAATTGGGCGGATTCGACGTCATCGTCAACAACGCGGGAATCGCTCTCGTCGGCCCGATCTCCGACGCGACGCCGGAAGAGGTCTCCAAGATCTGGAGCGTCAACGTCGACGGCGTCCTGTGGGGAATTCAAGCTGCAGCAGCAAAGTTCCAAGCTCTGGGTCAGCGCGGAAAGATCATCAACGCGTCGTCCATCGCCGGCCACGACGGGTTCGCCATGTTAGGTGTTTACAGCGCAACAAAATTCGCGGTCAGGGCCCTCACTCAGGCTGCGGCCAAGGAATACGCGTCCGACGGAATCACCGTCAACGCGTACTGCCCCGGCGTCGTGGGCACCGACATGTGGGTGACGATCGACAAGAGGTTCGCCGAGTTGACCGGTGCGCCAGAGGGCGCCACCTACGAGAAGTTCGTCGGCGGAATTGCGCTGGGTCGAGCTGAAACCCCCGACGATGTCGCCGGTTTCGTCTCGTACCTTGCCGGGCCCGATTCCGACTACATGACCGGTCAGGCCGGTCTCATCGACGGCGGCCTCGTCTACCGCTGACCGCGGTGTCTTCACTGAAAGCGGTGTCTTCGCTGAAAACGGTATCTTCGCTGAAAAAGCGGTTGCCCGAGCCCGCGATGCCGCCCGGCGAGGATCCTCGCGACTACGCGAGGACCCTCGCCGCGGTGTACGACGCGACGATGGCCGGAGACCGCGCACCGGCCCGCCCCAGGGACGTGGTCCGCCAATCGTGGCAACGCCTGCGCGAGTTAGGTATCGACCCCGAACACAACCGGGTCGAACCGTCCATGGACGTCGCCGAACTCGATCTCCGTCGTCGTGAGTCCGGACTGTACGACGTGCTCGACGACGTGACGCGTGGACTCGAATCGGTTACCGCGAGCGGTGAGAACATCATGGTCGTCGCAGATCTTCGCGGAACTGTTCTGTGGCGCAGCGGGTCCCATCGTGTACTGGACCAAGCTGCGCGTCTGGGATTTGTCGAGGGTGCGAACTGGGCCGAGGACAGCGTCGGCACCAACGCCATCGGAACGGCATTGGTGTCACGACAGGCGGTTCAGATCTTCTCGGCGGAACACTATGCGCGCAGCCATCATCCGTGGACCTGCGCGGGGGCACCCATCCGCGATCCGCGGGACGACCGCGTCATCGGCGTCGTCGACATCAGTGGTCCCGCCAAGACCGTCCACCCCACCACACTCGCTCTGGTCGACGCCGTCGCACGCCTCGCGCAATCACACCTGCGCGACAAGCATCGGGACAATCTCGATCAATTGCGTTCTGTTGCAGGGCCGATGCTTGCTCGTAGCGGATCACCGGCATTGGTGATCGATACTCATGGCTGGGTAGCGGCGGTCGATGCGCTACCTCATCGCTCGCGCGTGCTGCTCCCCGCGGCTTTGGCTCCCGGCAGGACGTGGTTCCCCGCTTTGGGTCTGTGCGAACTGGATCCACTTCCCGGCGGGTGGGTGGTCCGGCCGATCGCCACCGGCGAGAAAATCAGTGCGCCCACGGTGCATATCGATCTGCGCGATTCCGAGAACATGTCGGTGACCGTCACGTCGGGGTTGGGCGAATGGGCCTACTCCCCGACCCAGCGGCATGCGGAGATTCTGTTTCTCCTCGGATCCGAGAGGCGTGGACTGACCGCATCGCGGTTGGCGCAGGATCTTTTCGGTGACCCGGCCCGCACGGTGACCGCGCGGGCCGAGATGTCGCGTCTGCGCAAGAACCTTGCCGGAGTTGTTGCAGCGCAGCCGTACCGGTTCGTCGATGCAGCGCACGTCACGCTTTCCTGCCCCGACGACGGTGCACATCTGTTGCCGTTCTCGAACGCCCCGGCAGTTCGTGCCGCTCGCCTTACTCAGGCCGGTTCGGAGGCCTGAGTGAGCAACTGCAGAAACACCTCTTCGGGTTGAGCGCCGGATACTGCGACCGCACGGTTGGCGACGAAGAACGGAACGCCGCTGACCTGCAGTTGGCGGGCCATAGACAGATCTTCGCGAACAGCCTCGGCTGCGGCATCGGAGCCCAGTTGCTCGCGCACGACGTCGGCGTCGAGGCCGACGCTCACGGCCAGCTCGACCAGCACCTCACGGTCGTCGATCACCTTGCCGTCGCTGAAGTGCGCTTTGAACAGCGCTTCGAGGAGTTCGTTCTGCCGCTCACCCGCGAGATGCAGCAACCTGTGCGCATCAAAGGTGTTGGCGGCGATCACGGTGTCGAAGTCCAAGGTCAAGCCGACCTCGGCTGCCGTCGCGCTGACGTGGGCGAACATCTGACGTACCTGTTCAGGCGCCATCCCCTTCATCTCGACCAAGGCGTCGAGTTCGGTTCGTCCCTCTCCCACCGGGGTCTCCGGAGCGAGCTGGTACGAGCGCCAGATGACGTTGACGCGGTCCTTGTTCTCGAAACGATCCAGAGCCGAAAGGAACCTGGTCTTTCCGATGTAGCACCACGGACAAGCGACGTCAGACCACACTTCGATGGTCACGTCTTGGTCAATCACGATTTGATCAGTCACCGAAGGTGCAACAACGAACAGGGCCGGGATTAGTCCCGGCTCACGTCACGAGGTCACAGAATCACGTGACCAGACCACACCGGAACGCGATCAACGACGCACTCACCCGGTTGGGCACACCGAGCTTGGCGAACAACGAGGAGATATGCGTCTTGACGGTGGTCTCACCGAGGTACAGCCGCTCCGCGATGACGCTGTTGGCCGCGCCTGTCGCCAGGATTGTCAGCACTTCGCGCTCACGCTCGGTGAGCGAAGCGAGGGGAGTCAGGTCGGGTGCTTGCCGACGCGGCGCCGAGGCCACGATGGCACGTAGAGAATCGGAGCTGAACAACGAGTGGTCCGACGCCACCACCCGTACTGCCTGCTGGAACGCCTGTGGGGCCGCGTCCTTGCTCAGGAAACTGTGCGCGCCCGCCTCGACCGCCTGCACGACCATGTCGTCGACGTCGAAGGCGGTCATCGCAATGACCTTCGGCGGATTGCTCATGGTCATCAACTCTCGGGTGGCCTCCAAGCCACCGACCCGTGCCATCTTCAGATCCATCAGCACCACGTGCGGACGAAACCGAGTGACTTTGGCTGCGACCTGATCGCCGTCCTCGGCCTCGGCAACCACCACGATGTCCGGCGCTGCTTCCAGGATGTCCTTCATCCCGCGCCGAACCCACGCGTCGTTGTCGACGATCAAAACTGTGATGCGCGAGTCAGCGTCCATAGTGCGCTCAGATTACCCAGAGCCCCCGACAGTTAGAGGGTGGGAGGGTTACGACGACCAGGGCACCCAGCAACTGACGAGGAAATCGTCCCCCAGCGCGCCTGCCTCCACCTTGCCGCCGATTTCTCTTGCCTGTTCGGCCAACCCGCGTAGGCCGGACCGTGAACCGATCGACGTCATGGGTGCAAGCTCGCTCAGCTTGTTGCGTGCGAGGATACGAATTCCGTCGTGCGGCGACCCGGTCACCGAAATGACGAGCATCTGGTCGCTCGCGTACTTCTGGACGTTGGTCAACGATTCCTGAACGACGCGATAACAGACGTGGCCCGCCAGCATTCCGACATCACCCGGGAGCAACTCCGATTCGAGACGGCAGTGAATGCCCGCGGCGCGTGCACCGTTGACCAGATCGCCGATCGCGTCGATCCCCTGGTGCCCGCCGTGTTCGCGGCGATCACCGCTTCCCCTGAGCACTCCGACGATTCCCTTCAATTCGTCCAAAGCCTCGTGCGCGGTGGTTCTGATCATCGCAGCGGTGTTGACCACCTTCTCGGGATTGTCTGCCGCGCTGACCTGTAACCCACCGGCGAACAACGAAATCCGGCTCAGACTGGCCGCGATCGTGTCGTGCATGTCGCGCGCGATCCGCGTTCGTTCCTCGGTGCGAATCATCTCGTCGCGCATCACGTCTGTTTTCTCGGTGGCAAGATCCCGTACGTGTTCGGCCTCGACGAGTTCGGTTCTGGTCCGAATCAGGAGCGAGAGCGCCACGACGATGCCGACCATGACGGCTGCGACGAGCCACGGGATCCAGATGGCGACGTCGTATTGAACAACCGCCGAACCGTCCTTGGGTTTCATCGTTCCCATCGTGAGAACGGAGTACTCACGATTGCGAAAAGCGTCGTAGGTCAACGAAATTCCGCACGCGACGAAGACAGCTGCCGCAGCGGCAGCAAGCCGAGGCCCACGCGCGATCCGAGCAACGGCGAACAATGCGATGAGCGCCGCCGTCGCATCGGTGGGGAAGAACAACGGGCCGACCAGCGTGATCGCCAGAACCACCCAGGGATACTGATGGCGCCACACAAGCGATATCCCACCGGCCACGCCCAGGACGAACCCGATACCGACCAATACCGGTGGCATATTTCCCGACGCGCCTGCGATGCCCACCGTCATGAAGGAACAGAAAAGGCTGAACGCGACAGCGGCGGTAGTCCATACGCGTCGTCGCACAACGGTTCCTTTGGTGGTGATCACCGAGCAAGCGTATCCACCGCCACCGACGCCTCGAATCAGCCAAACGGGTGGACGAACCGCCAGGCTCCGACCGAAAGGATGAGGCGGACCGATCTTTCGACCGAAGCGGTGAGCAGTCCTCACATCGTTGACTTGTGCCATACCAACTCTCGAAAGGCGCACATCATGCGATCACTCCGCACTCCCCTCGCCCTCCTCGCCGTCGGCGCAGCCCTGTTCGCAACCATCGCCTCGGGCGAGACCGACGAAGCGAAGAAGGTCGACGACAACGGTTCTTCCGCCGCACCTGCGGCCGCCTTCGGAATCGGTGACGTCGTCGAACTGGGCGACTGGCGCGTCCAGGTACACGGCGTCGTCGATCCCTACGTCTCGACCAATCAGTTCATCACCGCTGATCCCGGAAACCGCTACGTCGTGGTCGACACCGAGGTCACCAACAACAGTGACAAGCCGTCGACGGTCTCGTCGATGATGTGCTTCGAACTGCAGGACTCGGCAAACAAGTCGTACAACATCACGTTCACCGACAGCAGCACTTCGAGTGTCGACGGAGAGCTCGCGCCGGGCGCTGCCGAACGAGGCGAATTGGCGTACGAGGTCCCCGAAGCCGCCACCGGTCTGCGCCTTCAGTTCAAGTGCGATCTGTTCTCGTCCGGCTCGGCAACCATCAACCTGTCGTGAACCGTCCGGGCGATCTGCTGCTGAATCCGTGGGCACTGGTCTCGGTGGCCGTCATCTTGATCAACGACCACGTACTCAAAGGGGCATTCGGGAACACGATGACGGGCAAGCTGTCCGACGTTGCCGGTGTGTTCCTGCTTCCCCTGCTTCTGCTCTCGGTTCTCGAGGTGCTCAGGCGAAGTCTGGTGGGGCGAGCAGCGATCGCCTGGTCCATCGCAGTCACGGGGATCGGCTTCGCCGCCGTGAAGGTGATATCGCCGATCGGCGACGCATACGAGTGGGTGATCGGGTTTCTCCGCCTGACCGCAGGAGGATTCCGCGGAGATCTCTTGCCGATCCTGGTCTATCGCGATCCCTCGGACCTGTGGGTGCTCCCGATCCTGTTCGCGAGCTATCTGGTCGTCACACACCACCGCACTCGGGCGCCGGAGGGGGCGCCCGAGCGCGAGATGATCAGTCCAGGGCCGCATCCAACGTGATGTCGACGCCGGTCAGTGCCTTGCTGACCGGGCAGGTTTCCTTGGCCGCCTGGGCAACCTTGGCAAAACCGTCGGCGTCGAGGCCGTCGACCTCGGCGCGAACGGTGAGCTTGATTACGGTGAGCTTGAATCCGACCGTGTCGGGGCCGAGTGACACGTCCGCGGTGATGTCGAGGCTCTGGGGGGTCCCGCCGGCCTCGGCGATCAGGGCCGACAACTGCATCGCGTAGCAGGACGAATGCGCCGCGGCGATGAGTTCCTCGGGGCTGGTGGTTCCGCCGGCCTCCTCAGCTGCGCGCTTGGGGAACGACACGTCGAAGGTGGCGACGCCCGAGCTGGTGAGTTCCACCTGTCCCGATCCGGCCTCGAGGGTGCCGTTCCAGGCGGTGCGTGCGGTACGAGTTGGCATTGCTGTCCCTACTTCCGTCTTCACATGATTCGGTGAACGCCTTGCGATCACGAACCTACCCGCGATACGTGAAGTCACACCTACTGTTTCGGGCGGGACTACCCGAGGAGCGTCGCGGACAGCAGTTTCTCGACGCGGGCCTGCGCGGAGTTCTCCGAGGAAAAGTGCACGATTCGGCCGATGTCGAAGACCAGTCCGAGCGCCGCGTGAACGAGGAACCGCGCTTGGACGATCGTCAACTCCGGACGCGCCTCGACACACAAGTGCGCCCACTCCTCGACGTTCAAACGCTGAATGTTGCGCAACTCGGTCCGTGATCGATCCGGCAAGCTGCCGATCTCGGCAAAGTACACGGCCAACAGTTCGCTGGTTCCGAACGAAACCTCGACGTACATCTTCGCCAACGTCTCGACGGCCGCGAGAGGAGTCTCCGACTCAGCCAACGCCGAGCCCAACGTCATAGTCAGACGATCGGACGCACGGTGGAAGGCCGCAGCAAGAAGGTCGGCCTTGCTCGCGAAGTGCCGATACACACTCGACGCGTTGATATCCGCCGCGGCACCGATCTCCTCGATGCTCACGTCGTGGTAGCCGCGCTGATAGAACAGCAACACTGCTTCCTGAAGCAGCACTTCGCGTTTCGACGTCCGTACGAGGCCTGTTTTGCGTTCGGACGCCCCTGCCCTCGCGCCGTCCTCCTCGGCAGCGGGCAATTCGACGCCGATGACGGACCAGCATGCCGCAAGAATCAGCGCTTCGATCTGCTTGGCGGACAACGCGGATCGATGACCGGTGATACTGGCGATCACACTGAGCACGGCGGGCGCGATGAGTTCTACATCCGCCGGGTCGAGTTCCGGACGAACCGCTGCCAGCGGCTCGGCGATCCGAAGATTGAGCGTGCGCATTCCCACCCGCAATTGCTCACGATCCTCGTCGACCAGATACCTGCCCTCCCATCGGTAGAGCCCTCCCCGGCGCCGATTCTCGATCGTCGCGCGGATGACACCCACCATCGTGGAGTTCAACTGCTCGCGTGGATTTTCGTTTCCGTGCACAGCTGGATCGCTGGCATCCAACAACGCCTGCGTCAGGTTGTTCACGGTGTAGACGAACAGGGCGTATTTCGTGGGGAAATGACGATAGAGGGCCGGACCGGAAATTCCGACCTTCGCTGCGATCTCGTCGATGCCCACCGCGTGGTAGCCACGTTCGCTGAATGCTTCCGCAGCAGCGGCCGCGATTTGCGCCTTCCGATTCTTCGGACGCGTCCGTGGTGCAGGGTCGCCGCCACGCACGGAGACGCGTGTCTGTCCGGGCACCTGACCCTCCACTTCCGTTGCTTTCTCTTGCACTGCCTTCGTCCGCTGCACCGCACTTCCACGGGCGCGAGTCCGAACGGATCATGTTAACCGTCGCGAAGGTCGCAATTCGCGCCCGGTACTGCTTCACCCGAAACCCTACAACGCAGTTGTAGCGGCGGACGGATTCCGGAAAAAGAGTCTTGACACCCGCTCTCTCAGCGGTGTTATGTTAGTGACGATTCGCATAACCTCGCACGTAGTCCGCTGGCGGGCTCGTTCCCTGCGGCGTGAGGTCTTCTTCGCCTGCAAGAGGGTTCGATGCCGAATGACCGACCGTAAGAAAGTAGTTGTGAGCAAATGATTCGCACTCGCTTCACCGAAATGTTCGGCGTTGACCATCCCATCGTGCAAGGGGGCATGATGTGGGTGGGACGGGCAGAACTTGTTGCGGCCACGGCAAATTCCGGCGCCCTCGGATTCTTGACGGGCCTCACTCAACCCACACCGGAAGACCTCGTCAAGGAAATTGCTCGAACCCGCGATCTCACCGACAAGCCTTTCGGCGTCAATCTCACTATTCTGCCGTCGATCACGCCGCCGCCGTACGCCGAATACCGCCAGGCGATCATCGAATCCGGGATCAAGATCGTCGAAACCGCCGGTTCCAATCCGATCGATCATCTTCCGCATTTCAAGGACGCGGGCGTGAAGGTTATCCACAAGTGCACTGCAGTTCGACATGCGGTCAAAGCCGAGAGACTGGGCGTCGACGCCGTCAGCATCGACGGCTTCGAATGCGCCGGGCACCCAGGCGAGGACGACATACCAGGGCTCATTCTGATTCCGGCGGCCACGCAGCAACTCACGATTCCGGTGATCGCTTCAGGCGGAATCGCAGATTCACGTGGACTCGTCGCGGCGCTTGCGCTCGGAGCAGACGGCGTCAACATGGGAACTCGCTTCATGTGTACCGTGGAATCCCCTGTCGCACAATCGGTTAAAGAGCAGATTGTCGCAAACACCGAACGCGACACCAAGCTGATCTTCCGGACCCTTCACAACACCGCGCGCGTAGCCGCGAATGCGATCAGTGCCGAGGTCGTCGACATCGAAGCACGTGGCGACGCGCAGTTCAGCGACATTCAGCATCTGGTAGCCGGAGCCCGCGGACGCAAGGTCTTCGAGGACGGCGACCTCGATGCAGGCATCTGGTCCGCCGGACAGAGCCAAGGATTGATCAACGACATCCCGACCGTCGCAGACATGATCGACCGCATGGTCTCGGAGGCCGAACACCTCATCACTTCACGGCTTTCCGGATTCGTCACCGCTGTGAGCGCGGCATGACCGCCACCGCCGAGACGGGCTTTCGCTCCGAAATCACCGACGGTGTACTGCGATTGACCTTCGACCGCCCGAAGCGGATGAACGCGATCGATCTGCCCACGATGACTGCTTTCGCAGCTGCCGTCCACGACGGCGGCGCAGACCCGGCCGTTCGCACCATCGTCATCACCGGATCCGGTCGAGCGTTCTGCACCGGCGCCGACCTCGCCGCAGCGGCCGTCAACCCCGCAGACCCGAAAGTCGTCATGGATGCGGCGACGTCGCTGATTCGCGCCATCACCAGCGCCCCGGTCCCGGTGATCGCCGCGGTCAACGGTCCGGCCGCCGGCGTCGGAGTGTCCATCGCTTTAGCCGCGGACCTGACGTACGCCGCATCGAGCGCCTATTTCCTCCTCTCCTTCGTCAACATCGGTCTGATGCCCGACGGCGGCGCCAGTGCGTTGGTACCGGCAGCGATCGGACGCGCCCGAGCGGCCGAGATGGCATTGCTGGGCGAGCGAGTTTCCGCCGAGGACGCAGAGCGGTTCGGGCTCGTGTCCCGCACCGTCGCCGACGACGCGTTCGACGCACTCGTCGACTCCGTGGTCGATCGCACGTCGAAGGCTCCCCGACGCGCCCTCGAACTCACCAAGCGCGCACTCAATGCGGCGACACTGGACCGCCTCGATGATGCGCTGGAGCTCGAAAATACCGGTCAGGCAGAACTTCTCACTGGCGAGGACTTCAAAGAAGGCGCGATGGCGATGCTGCAGAAACGCGCGCCCCACTTCAAGTAATCACTGCGAATTTTCGTTAACAAAACCACTGTACGAATCGACGGCTCACTGTAGCCTGAGTCACACAATCACCCACGCATGAGAGGAACCCATCGATGGCCTCCACCGATGCAGTCTCCGAGGCGCAGCGTTCACGCCGCACCAACTGGAACAATCAGATCGCCAGGCATGCGCAGATGATTCCCGATCGCACCGCACTGCGATTCCTGGGCGATTCCATCACCTGGAGCACCCTCGACGCACGCGTCGAGAAGCTGGCGGACGCTCTTGCCCGACGCGGCGTCAGCTTCGGCGACCGCGTGCTCATCCTGATGCTCAACCGCCCCGAATACCTCGAGGTCGTGCTCGCGACCAACGCACTGGGCGCCATCGCTGTTCCGGTGAACTTCCGTCTGACACCACCCGAGGTCGCTTATCTGGTAAACGACTCCGGCTCCAAAGTCATTGTCGCCGAAGGACCGTTGGCTCCGTTGGCCGGAGCTGCGCGAGCCGCGTCCGAGGGTATCGACATCTCCATCACCGTAGGCGCCCCCGCCGAGGGTGACAGCCTGAATTACGAGGACTTGATCAGCGAAGAGGGCGAGTCGCACGCGTTCGTCGACATCCCGGACGACACTCCTGCACTCATCATGTACACCTCGGGAACCACTGGTCGCCCCAAGGGCTCGGTGCTCTCCCACTCCAACCTGTCTTCGCAAGCATTGACCTGTATCAGGGCCTTCCACCTGTTCAATGCCGATTCCATCGGCTTCTGTGCGTCGCCCATGTTCCACATCGCAGCCCTCGGTTCCATAGCGCCGAGCCTGCAACTCGGCACGACCACGGTGATCCATCCGGTCGGCGCATTCGACCCTGGTCAACTACTCGACATTCTGGAAGCCGAGAAGGTCACCAGCTTGTTCCTCGTGCCCGTGCAATGGCAGGCCGTGTGCGCAGTACAGAAGGCGCAACCTCGAGCACTGTCGCTGAAGAACATCTCGTGGGGCGCCGCACCGTCGTCCGATACGATCCTACGGGCAATGGCCGAAACCTTCCCGGACGCATTCAATGTCGCGGTCTTCGGTCAGACCGAGATGTCGCCCATCACTTGCGTTCTCGACGGCGAGGATGCGATTCGTAAGCTCGGATCCGTCGGTCGGGTCATCCCGACCATCTCGGCCAGGGTCGTCGACGAGAACATGGACGACGTGGCGCCCGGTGAAATCGGTGAAATCGTCTACCGCGGGCCCACGATGATGAGCGAATACTGGAACAACCCCACCGCCACCGCTGACGCCTTCCACGGTGGATGGTTCCACTCCGGCGATCTCGTTCGAGTCGACGACGAAGGCTTCGTCTACGTCGTGGATCGCAAGAAGGACATGATCATCTCCGGCGGAGAGAACATCTACTGCGCGGAGGTGGAAAACGTCCTCTACGAACACGAATTGATCGTCGAAGCGGCCGTCGTCGGTCGCCCCGACACCAAGTGGGGCGAGGTGCCGGTAGCGATCGTCGCGATGGCGCCAGGTTCAGCCGTGGACCTGACCATCGAGGAGCTGAGCAGCTTCCTCAACGATCGTCTCGCGCGCTACAAGCACCCGAAGGACATCGTCGTCGTGGAAGCACTGCCGCGCAATGCAAGCGGCAAGGTCGTCAAGGGTGAACTGCGAGAGAAGGTTCGAGCGGTCGACGCAGTTTCCTGACTTCACACGCAAACGGGCGGCACCTCCAGCGAGGTGCCGCCCGTTTGTGTGTGCCCGTCAAGCGCTCTGCGAATGCAACTTCCGATGCAGTTCTCGCACCAGCGGAACCAACTCCGGCACCGGGCCTTCGACCGGGACGTTCGGCGCAACCTCGTTGACGGACAGAGACTTCACCGGCGCCGGGGACACACCCCACTCCGCGAGCCAGTCGCCGAGTTGGGCCGAAGAGCAGATGTAGACGATCCGTCCGAGGCCCACCCACGCGTGCGCGGCCGAACACATCGCGCAGTGCTCTCCCGAGGTGAACACCGTTGCCGTCGAACGCTCTTCCGGCGTCAGATACTGGGCCGCCCACCGAGCCAGCTCGAACTCGGGGTGGCGAGTGTTGTCGCCGCCCGCGATCCGGTTTCGATCTTCCGCCAGAAATGTTCCGTCGGCCGCTGCCAGGACGGAACCGAAAGGTTCGTCGCCCGCATCCAATGCTTCCGTTGCCAATTCGACGCAACGACGCAGGTGACCCAGTTCGATGTCGTTCATGTGTACGCCCTCTCCCGTGATACACGAAACGGGCGGCACCGGTGAGGTGCCGCCCGTTCGTTACCTACTCTGCTGTACTACTCTGCTGCGCTTTCGCTTTCGCCGGCCTTGGTCAGCTCGATCGGCGGTGCGTCCGGCACGTCGATCGGCTTCTTGGTAGGCGTGAACGTGAACTTCGCGTCCTCGCCCGAGCCTTCGCCGTCCCAGTTCTCGACGTCGACGAGCACGATGTGGCCGGGTCCGATCTCTCCGAAGAGGATCTTCTCGGACATCTGGTCCTCGATCTCGCGCTGGATGGTGCGACGCAGCGGTCGTGCACCCAGTACGGGATCGAATCCGCGCTTGGCCAGAAGCGACTTGGCCTTGTCGGTGACCTCCATGGCCATGTCCTTGTTCTTGAGTGCCGCCTCGACGCGAGCGAGCATCAGGTCGACCATCTGAACGATCTGCTCGTTCGTGAGCTGATGGAAGACGACGATGTCGTCGATACGGTTCAAGAACTCGGGACGGAAGTGCTTCTTCAGCTCGTCGTGAACCTTGAGCTTCATGCGCTCGTAGTTCGACTCCGTGCCCGTTCCTGAGCTGAAGCCCAGGCCGACTGCCTTGGAGATGTCAGACGTACCGAGGTTGGACGTGAAGATCAGCACCGTGTTCTTGAAGTCGACGGTACGTCCCTGACCGTCGGTGAGACGGCCGTCCTCGAGCACCTGCAGGAGGGTGTTGTAGATCTCCTGGTGTGCCTTCTCGATCTCGTCGAACAGCACGACGCTGAACGGCTTGCGGCGCACCTTCTCGGTGAGCTGGCCGCCCTCTTCGTATCCGACGTACCCGGGAGGGGCACCGAACAGACGCGAAGCGGTGAAGCGGTCGTGGAACTCGCCCATGTCGATCTGGATCAAGGCGTCGTCGTCGCCGAACAGGAAGTTGGCGAGCGACTTCGCGAGCTCCGTCTTACCGACACCGGACGGGCCGGCGAAGATGAACGAGCCCGAGGGACGCTTGGGATCCTTCAGACCTGCACGCGTACGACGGATCGCCTTCGAGACGGACTTGACCGCCTCTTCCTGGCCGATGATCCGCTTGTGCAGTTCCTCTTCCATGCGGAGCAGACGAGTGGTCTCCTCCTCGGTGAGCTTGAAGACGGGGATACCGGTCCAGTTGCCCAGAACCTCGGCGATCTGCTCGTCGTCGACCTCGGCAATGACGTCCAGGTCGCCCGCACGCCACTGCTTCTCACGCTCAGCGCGCTGAGCAACGAGGGTCTTCTCCTTGTCACGCAGGTTCGCAGCCTTCTCGAAGTCCTGCGCGTCGATCGCGGACTCCTTCTCGCGACGCGCGTCGGCGATGCGATCGTCGAATTCGCGCAGGTCCGGCGGTGCAGTCATCCGACGGATGCGCATTCGCGCGCCCGCCTCGTCGATGAGGTCGATCGCCTTGTCCGGCAAGAAACGGTCGTTGATGTAGCGGTCGGCCAGCGTCGCCGCTGCCACGAGAGCACCGTCCGTGATGGAGACACGGTGGTGAGCCTCGTAGCGGTCACGAAGACCCTTGAGGATCTCGATGGTGTGCTCGACGGTCGGCTCGCCCACCTGAACGGGCTGGAAACGACGCTCGAGAGCAGCATCCTTCTCGATGTACTTGCGGTACTCGTCGAGCGTGGTGGCACCGATGGTCTGCAGCTCACCGCGAGCAAGCTTGGGCTTGAGGATGGAGGCCGCGTCGATAGCGCCTTCGGCCGCGCCCGCACCCACGAGGGTGTGCAGCTCGTCGATGAACAGGATGATGTCGCCGCGGGTGTTGATCTCCTTGAGAACCTTCTTCAGGCGCTCTTCGAAGTCACCGCGGTAACGGCTGCCGGCCACGAGCGACCCGAGGTCGAGCGTGTACAGCTGCTTGTCCTTGAGGGTCTCGGGGACCTCACCGTTGACGATTGCCTGAGCCAGGCCCTCGACCACAGCGGTCTTACCGACACCGGGTTCACCGATGAGAACCGGGTTGTTCTTGGTACGACGCGAGAGAACCTGCATGACACGCTCGATTTCCTTCGAGCGGCCGATGACCGGGTCCAGCTTGCCTTCGAGGGCAGCTTGCGTCAGGTTGCGACCGAACTGGTCGAGCACGAGCGAGGTGGACGGCGTGCCGGCCTCTCCGCGGGTGCCACCGGTTTCGGTGGGCTCTTTGCCCTGGTAGCCCGACAGCAGCTGGATGACCTGCTGGCGGACGCGGTTGAGATCGGCACCGAGCTTGACCAGAACCTGGGCTGCTACGCCCTCACCCTCACGGATGAGACCGAGCAGGATGTGCTCCGTACCGATGTAGTTGTGTCCGAGCTGCAGCGCTTCGCGCAGACTCAGCTCGAGGACTTTCTTGGCGCGCGGTGTGAAGGGGATGTGACCGGACGGAGCCTGCTGGCCCTGGCCGATGATCTCCTCGACCTGGCTGCGGACTCCCTCGAGGGAGATACCCAACGACTCCAACGACTTGGCTGCGACACCTTCGCCCTCGTGAATGAGGCCGAGAAGGATGTGCTCCGTGCCGATGTAGTTGTGGTTGAGCATCCTGGCTTCTTCTTGAGCCAGGACAACAACGCGCCGCGCGCGATCGGTGAACCTCTCGAACATCGCTCTCCCTCACACTCTCCGGCGGGCAGGTTCGAGACCGGATGTCTCGTCCCTGGTCGCCGCGTTTCGCTCCGGCACTACAGACTGATCGCCTCGCCGGTCAGCGGACTGACGTCCACGAATCGACAAAGGTTGCACGACCCCACTTATTACTCTAGAGGGCGCGAAGTCCACCTGCTGCTCCTCCACCCGATTGGCGGCGGAAGCCGGACTGCTTACCGTTCACAACGTCGCAGCTGAGGGAATCGTTTCCCGGTTCCTGTACGCCTGAAGCGAACAGCGATTTTCGACGCCTGATCAGCCGAATATCGGGAGTACCCGAGCGCACGGCACCTCACGCGGATTCGACGGATCCAGCGCGTTGAGCGTCAGAGTCGCCGTTCGCTGCGACGCCACCAGCGCGATGTGATCCGACAGGTCCTGCTCGCAACCGTCCTGAACAACTATGTTCGACGCGTTCGACGCGGCCAGTATTCCGCTGCTGTACGGAACGACCACTTGATCGAATCGAGTCACGATGTTGGTGTACTCGACGTCATCGGAGTAGACGCCCGCGTCGCGCAGTTCGGTGACGAAGCTGGCGTTGTCGAAATCCGGTCCCCCGACGCCTTCCGGCGGGCCGACCTCCGAGCCGTCCCACAACGGAGCGATGGAGACGATCTTGGAAACGTGCGTGTCACCGCCGAGGAACTTGGCGTAGTAGGCACTGACCGTCGTCCCCTGGGAGTGCCCGATCAGGTCGACCTTCGAGGCACCCGTCGCAGAGAGAACGTCGTCGACGAAGTCCGACAGCTGCCCTGCGCTGTCTCCGAGTGGTGCGAGACCGCCGGCTGCGGAAATCGGCCACGGCTGGTCCGTTCGATTCCCGAAGGTGAGCGCAAAAACGCAGTATCCCTCGTTGGCCAGTACGGGTGCGAGTACGCCCCAATTGGTCTGACGGTTGGCCGCCGTCCCGTGCACCAGGACGACTGGATCAGGATGAGCAGCGGAAGGCGTGCACGAGAAGTCGTTGGTGCCAGGGGCCGATCCGCCCGGGTTGGTCGCTTCGAGGGCGATTCCACTGAGGAAACCGGACGGAACGGGAAGAGGTTCGTTCGCTGACGCAAGAGACGGCGCGGACGCGGCCACGGCTCCCGCCACAGCGAGAGCGCCCACGCATGTTCGAATCCCCACCGAAGGCCTCCGCATAGTGATCAACCCACGACGGGCAATACCGAGTTGCACGGTACCGGCCGCTGATGCGCGGGGTCGAGTGCATTGAGAGCAAAAGTCGCGGCGCGCAGCGATGCCGCGATTGCCAGGTGATCGGAGATGTCTTGCTCACAACCGTCCTGGACGACGATGTTGGTGGCGTTCGGCCCAGGCTCCAGCCCATTTGTATACGGCAGCACCAGTTCGTCGTAGCGGGTCGTGATGTTCGTATAGTGAACACCCGGCGCGTAAACGCCTCCCGCACGGAGATTTTCGATGAACTCCGAGCCTGCCCCCATGTTCAGACATGCCTTGCAGATCGGGAATCCGGCCTGCGCTGCCTCGGATACCCCGAGTTCGCGAAGGCTGCGGCCGACACTTGCCTGCTCGTTTCCGAGCGTTCCCTTCCACAGCGACGCCACCGAGACGATGTTGTCCACTTTGTCGGCACCACCGAGGAACTTCGCGTAGTACCCGTTGATGATGGTGCCCTGGGAATGTCCGATCAGATCTACCGATGTAGCACCCGTGGCATCAAGTACTTGATCGACAAAATTCGACAATTGCGCTGCGCTGGAAGGAATTTCCTGCATTCCACCGATGGCCGACAACGGCCACGGCTGCTCGGGGAAGTTGCCGTATGTCAGCGCGAAGACGCAGTAGCCCTCGTTGGCGAGCAACGGCGCATAGGTGGCCCAGTTGGTCTGCCTGTTTCCACCCGTTCCGTGAACGAGCACAACCGGATTGGGATGTTCGGCAGTCGGTTTACACGAAAAGTCATTGGATCCAGGAGCTGAACCGCCAGGATTTCCCAACTCCTGAGGAACACCGGCAAGGAAGGCATTGGGCACGGGCAACGGGGCCTGAGCCGAAGCCACGGAGGTGAACCCGACGAGCATCAGAGCGGCAAGAACCACGCCCCCGAACAACCTGTTTCTGTGCACGACCGACTCCTCTACGAGAGATGCGAACCGTGCAGACGCTAACAAACTAGAACGCGTTATCAATCCGTTTCGGCAAAATGCGCCCGAATCCATTCGCGATCCATTTCAGACGGCCTTTTCGTAGGCTCGGCGCACCTTGGTGGAAATACGACCGCGGGCCGAAATCTCGAAGCCGGCACCCTTGGCCCATTCGCGGATGGCGGCACTCTGATCGCGGTCCGCGACGGGACGGGATTTGGTCACCGCTCCGTTGACTGATTTGGCGGAATTCGACTTTCTCGCATGAGGAATCCACTTTTTCAGTGCATCGCGCAGTTCCGCGGCGTGGGCGGCGGTGAGATCGATTTCGTAAGCAACTCCGTCGACGGAAAACTCCACAGTTTCGTCCGCGGGCGATTTTTTGTCCAGATCGTCAACCATCGTGACAACAACCTTTTTCACCACGACCATTCCTCCCCAGATCCTTCGATAAGCAGCGACAATAGCACCTGGACAAACGTCCTGTCTTGGCTCGTCAGGATGATTGGGACTTCTCGCCGCCGGGTATGCCGGTCGACTTGTCTTGCGACAAGGACAGTGCCGATACACTCCTCGCGACGCATCGGGGGATGCATCCAGACGGGGGAATCATGACAGACGACGGCTCGAGAAAAGACCTCTACCGAGCGCAATCTTCGCCTCCAAGAACGGCACTCTCGCCAGTATCGCTTACGGCGGACCCACGAATTTCACCATCTCCGGACGCCCGGCGATCCGGCACGCCGCAACCGTCACAAATATCCCGGCGGACAACGAATGCTATCCGCCCTCAGCACAATTCGATGTCGTCACCACACCCGGATACTCCACAGCCGAGGTCATGGTCTTCCTTGTCCAGTCGGATCAGGGACTACCTGACGCACTCAACCAGGGCACGATCGACCAAATCATCGCAACAATTCGAGAGTCCGAAACTCGGGCGACCGCGCATGGATGAATCCTTTGCCGCAGGCGAATGTCGTTGGGAACTATCGAATACCTTGGGAGCGCCCCAACTGAAAAAGGTTCGGCCGCAACATGTGCGGCCGAACCTTGATCGAAGTAAAGCTAGCGAGCGGACGGACGAACGATCGGGAAGAGGATCGTCTCGCGAATACCGAGACCAGTCAAAGCCATCAGCAGTCGATCGATTCCCATGCCGGTGCCGGTGGTCGGCGGCATGCCCTGTTCCATCGCGGCGAGGAACTCCTCGTCCAGCACCATCGCTTCGTCGTCGCCTGCCGACGCGAGGCGCGCCTGGTCGACAAAGCGCTCACGCTGGATGACCGGGTCGACAAGTTCGGAGTAGCCTGTCGCCAACTCGAATCCGCGGATGTACAGGTCCCACTTCTCGGTGACACCCTTCTTGCTGCGGTGATCACGGGTCAGGGGCGACGTCTCGACCGGGAAGTCACGGACGAACGTCGGCACGTACAGCTGATCGCCGCACTGGTGTTCCCACAGCTCCTCGACGAGCTTGCCGTGGCCGTAGCCCTTGTCCTTGGGAACCTCGAGGCCGACCTTCTCCGTCAGAGCGAGAAGCTCGTCGACCGTTGTATCCGGCGTGACCTCGGTGCCGATGGCAGCCGACAGCGACGGGTACATCTCGAGAACCTGCCACTCGCCACTGACGTCGTACTCGGAACCGTCGGCGAGGGTGAGGACCTGCGTGCCAAATGCTTCCTGCGCAACTTCCTGGACGAGTTCACGAATCATCTTCGCGGAATCGTCGTACGTGCCGTAGGCCTCGTACGTCTCGAGCATCGCGAACTCGGGCGAGTGAGTGGAGTCGACGCCCTCGTTGCGGAAGTTGCGGTTGATCTCGAAGACCTTCTCGATACCGCCGACGACGCAACGCTTGAGGAACAGTTCCGGCGCGATACGCAGGTACAGGTCGATATCGAGGGCGTTCGAGTGCGTGACGAACGGGCGAGCTGCCGCGCCGCCGTGCAGCGTCTGCAGCATCGGCGTCTCGACCTCGAGGAAGCCGCGGCTCTCGAGTGCATTGCGCAGCGCACGGACAACAGCGACGCGCTTGCGGGCGTTGTCGCGAGCCTCGGGGCGAACGATCAGATCCGCGTAGCGCTGACGCACCCGGGACTCTTCGCTCATCTCCTTGTGAGCGACCGGCAGGGGGCGCAGCGACTTGGATGCGATCTGCCAGGCATCGGCCATCACGCTGAGCTCGCCGCGACGGGAGCTGATGACCTCACCGTGGATGAAGACGAAGTCGCCGAGGTCGACGTCGGACTTCCAGGCAGCCAGTGCCTCTTCGCCGACGCCGGCGAGGCTGATCATGGCCTGCAGCTGGGTACCGTCGCCTTCCTGCAGAGTCGCGAAGCACAGCTTGCCGGTGTTGCGCATGAAGATGACGCGGCCGACGACGCCGACCAGCACGCCAGTCGCCGTGTCCGGCTCGAGTTCCGGGTACTCCGCGCGGATCTGCGCGAGCGTGTGGGTGCGATCGACCGAAACCGGGTACGCCTCCTGCCCCTGCGCGAGGATCCGTTCACGCTTCTCGCGCCGGATACGGAGCTGCTCGGGGGTGTCGTCGACTGGCTGGGCTTCTACATCACTCACGGGGTACAAGACTACTGGGCCGTGTCCACCGCGTTTGTTGCTGGTAGCACCGCGGCCACCGCGAGCACGATTCCCGACAGCAGGTACAGCCCGACCCGAACGTGATTCCACATAGTCCAACCCGCCTCGTACGACGCCCATGCGGCCGCGTCGATAGTGCTGACCGAGGCAAACGCGTCGTTGCGAGGGACGTGGTAGATCGCGGTCACCGCGAAGGACGCGAGCACCCCGACGCAACCGACGACAGCAAGGACCCAGCCGTCCGGTCTGGAGATCGCTGCCCAGATTCCAGCGGCGATCGCGGTGAGCGCCGATCCGACCAGCGGCAGCATCAACGCACTACGCGGCGCTTCGACGTTGATCGCCTGCATCGACGTGATCGCGGTATGTGCATCGACCGACCGCAGAGCGGGCATCACGAAGGACGAGAAGGCAAACAACGCACCACCGGCGACGAGCGCGCCGAGGGCAGTCACCCCGAGCAGCAGCTCCAAGAAAATCTCGGATTTCTTCACGACCAGACCCCCGTTCGAGCAGCCTCGGCGGCAAAAGTGGTGAAATCTCGAGCGGGTCGTTCCAGGACCTCTTCGACGACGCCGGTCACACTTTGATTTCGTCCGTCGAGAACCTCGGCAAACAGGTACCTGAGTAACTCCACGACGTCACTCGGGACGCCGACCTCCGCCATGCCGTCGGAAAACTGTTTGAGTCCAATTCTTTCGAATGTCACGAGACGACCCGACGCCGTCGAAATCGCATCCACCGCCGCCGCGAAAGTGAGCAACTCCGGACCTGTCACCTCGAGAACTCGGCCGAGGAGGTCGGTTCGAGTCAATGCGGCCACCGCCACGTCGGCGAGATCGTCGACGTCGATGAACGGCTCCCCCACCTCACCGACCGGAAGTGCCAGGTGGCCTTCCCGAATCGGATCGAGTAGGTACCCCTCACTGAAGTTCTGGGCAAACCAACTGGCCCGCACCACAGCCCATTCCAGACCGCTGTCGGCGAGAACCTGCTCGGCTTTCTGCGCCGCCGGTTCACCGCGCCCGGACAGGAGCACCATGCGACGAACCCCTTCGCGGTACGCAAGCTCCGCGAACTCCTCGATGTGGGTGCTCGATTCCGGAACAGCCAGATCTGGCGCATACGTCACATATGCCACGTCGACGCCGGACACTGCTGGCTGCCACGTCGTCTGATCGTTCCAGTCGAAACGCGCCCCGGATGTTCTCGATGCGATTCGGGTACGGATTCCCACCGCCGTCAGCCTCTGCGCAACGCGCGCACCGGTCTTGCCGGTACCACCGATCACTACTGCCGATTGAATGTCGCTTGTTGTCGTCATGCACTCATTCGACCGCGGAGCGTCAATACGATCCATAGCCGAAGGTCACAAAAACATACGCCAGCGTCTACGGTCGAAGCATGGATGCATTGTCGATGATGCTGGCCGGATCGCGGGCGGAGGGCGCTTTTCTACTGCGCTCGCTGCTCGATCCACCGTGGTCATTACGTATCGAGGACCACGCACCGATCACCGTGCTGGTTCTGGTTCGAGGCAGCGCGGTCGTCGTCTCCGACACCGGACAGACAGAAGATCTCGAGGCCGGCGACGTTGCACTGTTGCGCGGCCCCGATCCGTATACGGTCGCCGATCACCCGGACACACCAGTCCACGTACTGATCGACGAAGCACAGAATTGCGCTGCGGTCGACGGCACACCACTCGAGGACATGTCGGTTCTCGGCGTTCGCACCTGGGGCAACTCGACCAGTGGTCAGACCGTCATGCTCACGGGCACATACCGTTTGGACTCCTATGTCAGCCGTCAGATCCTCGACAGCCTGACACCCGTCGCGGTAGTGCGACGCAGCATCGAAACCGCGCCGATGACAAACCTTCTGGAACAACAGATCGCCGCCGACGGGCCCGGACAGGAAGTGTTGTTGGACAGGCTCCTGGACCTGGTCCTGATCTCAGCGGCCCGGACCTGGTTCGCCGAGAACCCGAATCGATCACCGCGATGGATCAAGGCCTACGAGGATCCCGTCATCGGGCATGCCTTGCGGCTCATACACAATCGGCCGGAACACCCCTGGACGGTCGCGAGCCTGGCCCAGGAGTCCGGCAGCTCGCGAGCGGCCTTCGCGCGCCGGTTCACCAGCCTCATGGGGCTCGGACCTGTCGGCTATCTGACCGAGTGGCGACTGTCCGTGGCGGCAGATCTGCTCGCAGACCCGGCACGAACGGTGTCGTCGATCGCGCGAGAAGTGGGTTACTCGAGCCCCTTCGCCCTCACAACCGCGTTCACCCGTCATCACGGAATGAGTCCGAAGATGTACCGCCAGACCCGCTGTGCGCCTTTATTAACCGCCCGCGGTTAATAAAGGCGCACAGCAAATACCTCAATGAGCCGAAACCGCCGCCAACTCGCGGGAGCAATGACGAACTCCGCTCAGCGCACCGAGCAGGCCGGCGGCCTTGATCGCCTGGTACCCGCCCACGAGATCGGTGGCCTTGTGCAGACCCAACTGCTGCAACGACGCTGCGGCCAGGCTCGAGGTGTAGCCCTCGGAGCAGACGATCACCCACTCGACGTCGTGGTCGGTGGCCAACGCGAGGTGTGCGCTGCTGGTGGGGTCGAGGCGCCATTCGAGCACGTTCCGCTCGATCGCGAGTGCACCGGGAAGAGTTCCCTCGATGGCGCGCTGCGCCTGCGGGCGAATGTCGACGAAGATCGCGCCGCGGTGGAAGGCTTCGGTGAGCTGGAAGACGTACATACGATCGATCTGTGCGCGAGCGTCGTCGAGCATTTGGTCGATGGTCATTTGGTGCCCCCCTCGGGCAGGTCGGTCAGCTCGGTACGGGTGCGGCGAAGTGTCCGGTGATCCGTCACTTCGTAGAAGGACATTGCCGTCAGCGGCGGCGAGTAGGCGTGAACGCTCAGAGTCGGTGCATCAGAGCTGATTTCGATCGGAGCACCGGGAGCATCCGTCGAACGCACGACATCGTGAACCCATCCGAGCGGGAACGAAGCCTGATCGCCGGCGTCGAGCTGGCGTTCCACCAGGGCGTCACCGGCCCAACGGAATTCGGTGAGCGAACCACTGAGGACGGTCAAGGCACCGAACGAGCCTGCGTGGTCGTGCAATTCGGTGTTGCGTTCGGGCACCCAACTGATGAGCCACACATCGACGTCGTCGTCCGCGTGCAAGCGGGTGGACCAGCGGTCGAGCGTCGGGAAGGTGTCGGGGATGAGGTGATCGAAACGGCCGTCGAGCACGCCGTTTGCTCCCTCGTCGGTCAGACGCAGCAGATCGGCCGGGCGAAGGCGGGTAGGCAACGACGCACCACTCGGGCGACGTCCGGACGCCCCACGGTTAGCGCTACGACCTGCGGAAACAGCACGGTCAGCAGTAAGAGTCGGGGCCAAAACAGAGAGATCTGCAGAATATGTGGATAGCACGAGCTAGCTCCAAGGAATGTGAATTGGTCAAGGCAGCGGTCAGCCTCGACAACACTCCTGAGCACCCATGCAGCGATTCACGAGCACCATTGTGGCATAACTTTTGCAATCGCGAAACCGCTGGAACGAAACCATCGATCAGGCGACGGGTCGTCGACCGGATCCACGACGCGCCTGATTGCGCTCGAAGACCAACCTCAGCCCCTCGAGGGTGAGGTCCCGTTCGAGGTGATCGATGGTGTCGGATTCGGGAATGATCAGCGGTGCGCTGTCCCCGGTCGCGATCACGGAGACGTCGTCACCACCGAACTCCGATAGTTCGTCGCGGACGCGGTTGACCAATCCGTCGACGAGGCCTGCAAAGCCGAATACCGCACCGGACTGCATGCATTCGACGGTATTCTTGCCGACCACCGAACGCGGGCGCACCAATTCGACCTTGCGCAGCGCAGCGGACTGCGACGCCAAGGCATCGGTCGAGATCTCGAGTCCGGGCGCGATGCAGCCGCCCAGAAACTCACCCTTGGCGGAAACGACGTCGACACAGGTCGACGTACCGAAGTCCACGACAATGCACGGCCCCTCGTAAAGATGGTGAGCGGCAAGGCTGTTGACGATCCGGTCGGCTCCCACCTCTTTGGGGTTGTCCACCAGCAGTGGCACACCGGTGCGAATACCCGGTTCGACCACCACATGGGGAACGTGCCCCCAGTACCGCTCGAGCATCACACGGATTTCACGCAAGACGGACGGCACTGTCGACAGCGCCGCAACGCCGGTGATCTGATCGACATGAGAACCCAACAGCCCACGGAAGGTCAACGCCAACTCGTCGGCAGTCATCCGAGGATCGGTTCGCATTCGCCAGTCCTGCAACAGCTTCGAATACTCACCAGTCCCGGAGAACAGACCGAGAACGATGTTGGTGTTCCGGACGTCGACCGTGAGCAGCATGGATTACACCAGGCTGGATTCGCGCGAGGCCTCGAGCGTCGACAGCATGCGTGGGGTGATCAGACCCGAACCCTCCGGCGCGTGAGCCGGGTCGGAACCGAGTTCGATCTGCTTGTTGTCGGCATCGACGAAGACGACGCGCGGGGAGTACTCCTTGACTTCCTGCTCGTTCATCACGCCGTAGGCGATGAGGATGACCAGGTCGCCTGGCTTGACCAGATGCGCTGCCGCACCGTTGATTCCGATGACACCGGTTCCGCGCTCGCCGGCAATGACGTACGTCTCGAGACGCGCACCGTTGTCGATGTCGACGATGCACACCTGTTCGCCTTCGAGGAGGTCTGCGGCGTCCATCAGATCCTGGTCGACGGTGACGGAGCCGACGTAATGCAGGTCGGCGTGAGTCACGGTGGCGCGGTGGATCTTCGACTTCATCATCGTGCGAAACATATCCAGGTCCTTACTCGTGAAAAGTGCTCAGTGAGACAGCAGGTCGTCGATGGCGTCGGCGGATGGGTCGGTGTCACGCTCGAGGAAGCCGGTTCCCACCGCGACACCGACGTTGTCGATCAAACGGGTGGTTCCGAGCTTGGCGGCCACCAACAGTCGGCCGTCACCTCGCTCGGGTGCGGGGCCCAGATCGACGCCCCGAACCTCGAGGTAGTCGACCTCGATTTCCGGAACAGCTGCCAGAACAGCGCGTGCGGTTTCCAGGATTGCTTCCGCTCCCCCAGCCGCCGCGTGTGCACCGGCGATCAGAGCGGCGGACAGCGCGACCGCTGCCGCGCGCTGGTTCTCGTCGAGGTAGCGATTGCGAGAGGACAACGCGAGACCGTCGAACTCGCGAACCGTCGGAACTCCGATGATCTGTACATCGAAGTTGAGATCCCACACCATCTGACGGATGAGCGTCAGCTGCTGGTAGTCCTTCTCACCGAAGTACGCGTGATTGGGTGCCGCGATCTGCAGCAACTTCGCCACCACCGTCAGCATTCCCGCGAAGTGAGTGGGGCGCGCTCCGCCTTCGAGTTCGCTACCCAACGGGCCCGGCACGACGGTGGTGCGCTGGCCCCGCGGGTACATCGTCTTGGCGCTCGGCGCGAACACCAATTCGACGCCCTCGGCGCGCAACAGGTCGAGATCCGCATCGAGAGTGCGCGGGTACGCGTCCAGATCTTCGCCGGCACCGAACTGGAGCGGGTTCACGAAGATGGAAACGATCACGACGGCGCCGGTGACCTTGGCCTGACGAACCAGTTCGATGTGGCCGGCATGCAGCGCACCCATCGTCGGAACGAGCGCCACCTGACGCCCGACACCTCGCAGTGCCCGCGAGACGCGCCGAAGCTTGTCCGGATCGTGGTGCACCGTCAGTTCGCCGCGCTTGTATCCGCCCTGCAGATCACTCACGACGGTCACCTCCCGTTTCAGTCAAGATGTCGAACAATTCGGTGGGGGCGCCCACCCGCTGGGCCGATCGCAAGGACATCGCCCGATAGCCGGCAGCGAGCTCCGGATCCAGGTCTGTCAGTACGCGCAAATGTGTGTCGACAGCAGCAGCGTCGCCGCGTGCCACCGGGCCGGTCAACGCCGAGGGACCGCGTCGTAGCGCGTTGTCCAAGGCCGCCGACAGCAGCGGCTGCAGGACTCGCTCGGCCACTCCACCCGGATCGCCGTCGACCAACTGCTGACCGAGCAGCTCGTCACCTTGCAACGACGCTCGCAGGGCCTCGACGGCGTCGACCACGAGCGTGACCAGGTGATTACTGCCGTGAGCCAGTGCGGCGTGGTAGAGCGCGCGGTTCTCCTCGCGCACTCGGACGGGCTCGCCGCCGATCTCGAGGACCAGTGACTGCGCGATCGCGTAACCGATGTCGTCGGCAGCGGTGATTCCGAAGCAGGCCGACGACAGCCGTGCGGTGTCCTCGTCGTGACCGGTGAACGTCATCGCCGGATGGATAGCCAGGGGCAGTGCGCCCAGTTCGGTGAGTGGAGTCAGGATCGCGATCCCGTTGGCACCGGACGTATGGGCGACGAGCGTGCCGGGCTTGACGGCATGGGTGGCCGCCAGACCTCGAACAAGATCCGCAAGCTGATCGTCAGGAACGGCGAGAATCAGCAACTCGGAACGAGCTGCGACGTCGGCAGCCGGAAGAATTTCGGTATCGGGAAGCCGCTTCACAGCGCGGGCGACCGAGGCGCTGGAGACGGCGGAGCAAGCGCTGACAACATGACCGGCTCGCTCCAATGCGGCACCGACAGCTGTTCCGACCCGGCCTGCGGAGACAATTCCTACCGTCAATCGCGCAGGTGCAGGTCCATTAGTGATCCCGAAGGAAGTCACCGGATTCCTCTCGTTCGTTCCAGTCCCGCTCGGCGGGTACCAGACGTTCTGCGTCCGAGGATATCCTTCGCCCGAACCGTCATGCCATGGCCGGGCGAGTGATCTGCGACTCAGTCCTCTCGGCGACGGCGTCGACCGGAGCCTTCGGACGGGTTGTTCGAACTCAGATTCGCCATGATTTCGGCGACGGTCAATCCGTTGGAATGAGCACCACTGGCGGCATCTTCCGGAGCAGCACGGCGACGACGTCGCGGCTCCGCGTCAGGCTCCGCAGCGGATTCGGGTTCAGCTTCCGCGACAGCTTCGGGAACAACCGCGGGAACAACCTCGGGCACCTCTTCGACGACAGCGTCTTCGATGACGGCATCTTCGATGTTCGGGGCCTGGGCGGGAGCCTTGACTTCAGGCTCGACCGGCGCGACCGGCTCCGAATCCTTCTTCACCGAAACGTCTTTCACCGTTCGTGTCGGCGAGGAACTCACCGGAGAACTCGGTGCTTGGTTCCCGCTCTGGGGCTTCTGCGTCTCTTGTGGCTTCTGCGTCTCTCGAGACTTCTGGGTCGGGATGACGCGCGGCGCCACGAAGCTGCTGTCACGCCACGACGTCTCCGCGAACACGACGGTTGTCTCAGCAGTCACCGGATCGTCGTTGGGCGAAGCCAAGCCGCCGACGTTCGGTGCCGGTTGGCTGGGCCCGCTCTGGCCGGCGCCGGGAACGTACAACCCCGACGGTGCCGGCTGGTACGCGCCGTACGAACTACCGCCAAGTTCCGGCACTCGCGTCGAATCGGTCTTGAGCGCGGTCTGTTCGGGCAGCAGCCCACCTTCGAACAGTGCTTCGAGGTTTCGGCGCAGCGCCACCAATTCGGCGCGCAGGCCGGCCAGTTCCTCCGCGTCCGCGGTCACCTCACGTCGCACGCGACCTTCGACGCTCAGTTCGTACTCGCGTCGAGCAGAAATTTCACGTTCGAGCTGCAGTTCGTACACGGTCTGCAGATCGGCAACCTTGGCTTTGTCCAGTGCCGACTCACGCCGATACTTGGTCATGGCGATAGCGCCGAGGGTGGCTGCCCACAGAGCGACGACCAGACCCACCCGAAGAAGCTGAACGCTGTTACTGAAAATCAGAAACAGCGAAGCAATGACAGCAAGTGCCAGAAGAGCAGCAATGATCATCTGGCTCGCGCTGCGCTTGCTTCGGCGCGCAGACTTCGATCGACCAGAATTTGTCATGGTTGCCAGGGTACTTGCCGAGACCGGGGTCGCCACGTACCTCGGTGGGTGATTTGCCGACCAGGCTGTCAGTGCGCAGGCTCGTCAGGTGTATCTTCCGGCGTCTTGCAACAATGTTCGAGCCACAGAGCTGCCGCTACCAGCGCAATTGCGGCGCCCAACCCCACCCACGCGCCCGGCGTGTCGGAGGCTGCAGCCTGCAGAACTGAACGCTGTGGGATGAGATACACCAGCACTCCGACCCAGACACCGACGGTAGCTGAACCGACCAAAGCGGATGCTTTGGCCAATGCCAGCGCTCGGGCGGCGGTGATCGGATGAAGCTGTCTGAGTCCGTCGCCGACCTGCCGGTTCTTGACGCGTGAACGAATGACAAAAGCGAAGACGGCCTCGGCAACGGCCACGAAGTACAGCGACGCTCCCGCATAAACAGGGATGGGCGGCATCGAACCGTAGAACACGCGAATCAGAATCCAGGTGGCCACGGCCGCCACTGCGGCGAGTACCGCGAGTTCACTGATCCGGGTCGGCTTCAAACCCTTGTCGTTTTCGGTCACCGCGCAAGCACCACATCGGTAGTGCGGACACCTTCGCGCTCAGTGCGATCGAGGCCGTCGAGAATTTGTGCCACCGGCAACTTCTGGCCGTCGACGATCAGCGTCGCGTCAGGCTCGACGTCCAGCCAAGGAACGAGAACGAATGCCCGAAGACGCGCGCGCGGATGCGGAAGTGTGAGCACGGGATCGGAACTGACGACGCCTTCGCAGTCGACTACGTCCACGTCCAGGCTCCGTGGCCCCCACCGCTGTTCGCGCACCCGGTCTGCGGCTTCCTCGAGAGCTTGCGAGCGGCGAAGCCATTCAGCGGCATCGGCTTCGGGATCGTCGACCACCACCACCGCGTTGTAGAAATCCTGCTGCTCGACGCCACCCCACGGCGCGGTCGAGTAGACCGGTGAGACAGCAACGACGGCGCTGCCCAACCCGTCGACAACGGACTGCAGGTGAGCCACGCTGTCGCCGATGTTGGAACCGATCGACAGAACAGCGCGCGTCATGCCGATCGGGTCCGATGTGCGACGACGGCAACGTCCGCAAAAACCAGCGGAATCGGTGCCGACGGTTTGTGGACAACAACCTCGACGCTCTCGACTCGCGAATCTTTCATGACGTCGTCGGCGATCTCCGCGGCGACGGTCTCGATGAGATCGCGCGACGGGCCGGCGACTATCGCTGCGGCGGCTTCCGCCAACTCGCCGTAGTGCAGGGTCTGCGTCAGGTCGTCCGACGCCGCGGCGGGAGCCAAGTCCATCCATACGGTGATGTCGATGAAGAAGTCCTGACCGTCACGCTTCTCGTGGTCGAACACTCCGTGATTGCCGCGAACCTTCAGTCCGCGCAATTCGATTCGGTCCCCCATGTCAGGCCCTTTCTCGTCCACGGTTCCAGGCGTCGACCACGGCAATGGCGTCGAGCGAAGCTTGTGCGTCGTGCACCCGAACTCCCCAGGCGCCTTCGCGCGCTGCAAGGGCGGAGACCACGGCCGTCGCAGTCTCGCGGCCACCAGGTGGACGCGGATTGCCGTCGGGATCGCTGAGCAGAGACCCCAGGAACCGCTTTCGGGAAGCGCCGACCAGTACCGGGAATCCGGTCGCGTTGAACTCGGGTAGTGCGCGCAACAGTGCCCAGTTGTGGTCGGCGTTCTTAGCGAACCCGAGGCCGGGATCGAGGATGATCGACGACGAATCGACCCCTGCCTTCAACGCCAGATCGACCTGCGACAGCAGTTCGTCACGGACGTCGCGGACCACGTCGTCGTAGTGATCGGCGCTGCCACGATGGACGTAGTCACCGGCCGAGCGCCAATGCATGAGGATCCAGGGCACTCCGGCGTCGGCCACAACGGAGGCCATGTCGGGGTCTGCGCGACCACCCGATACGTCGTTGACGATGCCTGCGCCCGCTTCGATCGCGGCGGCGGCAACGGAAGCACGCATCGTGTCGACGCTGACGCGAATTCCGGCTGCCACGAGTTCTTCGATCACCGGGGCAATTCGGTCCGCCTCGAGTTTCGGATCGACACGGGTGGCTCCGGGGCGCGTCGACTCGCCGCCGACGTCGACGATGTCGACGCCGATGCGTTGCAGTTCGAGTCCGCGAGCGATCGCCGCGTCACGATCGAGAAATTGACCACCGTCGGAAAACGAATCGGCGGTGACGTTCAGAATCCCCATCACGACCATCCGGGCCGGATCGCTGCCTGCAACGGGAGCCGCGGACATCTTGCTCACTTACGCAGGATGAGGTCCAGCGCTTCGGACCGTGAGGCCGCGCTGGATTGCAGGAGCCCACGAACCGCAGACGTGGTCGTGCTGGCTCCGGGCTTGCGGATACCGCGCATCGCCATGCACAGATGCTCGGCTTCGATGACGACGATGGCTCCACGCGGGTCGAGCTTGCGCATCAATGCGTCCGCGATCTGACTGGTCAGGCGTTCTTGAACCTGCGGACGCTTGGCGTACAGGTCGACGACGCGCGCAAGCTTCGACAAACCGGTGACCTTGCCCGACTTTCCCGGGATGTAGCCAACGTGAGCAACACCGTGGAAGGACACCAGGTGGTGCTCGCACGTCGAGAACATCGGAATGTCTCGCACGAGCACCAACTCCTGGTGACCCTCGTCGAAAGTCGTGTTCAACGCGTCGTCGGGCTCGGAGTACAAACCCGCGAAGATCTCCTTGTACGAGCGCGCAACCCGGGCCGGCGTATCGAGCAGGCCTGGGCGCTCCGGATCTTCCCCGACCGCGATCAACAATTCCCGTACGGCAGCCTCTGCCCGCGCCTGATCGAACGGGCGGCCCGTTCCGAGCGACACCAGTTCACTGGCCACATCATTCACCGACAACCGAACTCTCCTCGAGAATTGTTCACAGGTCCCCCGCCGCAGAGCCTAGTGGCGCCAGGTCAGCGAGATCCGTCCGGTCCGTCCCAGCGAACGGTGCTCGGTCCCTCGTCCTCAGCCGAATGATGCGGAGGAGGAGTTTGCGGCTGTTCCGGTGCGGGGCTCTGCCACTGGTTTTCACCCGACGGGTTTCCCCGGTTCGGATCGGCGAAGGGTCCACTGTCCGGATACTGCACCGGGTAGTCGGGCTGCGCGGGGTAACGACGGCCGGGGTGCGGCTGCTCCGGGTACGCCTGCTGTCCCGGGTGCGGCTGGCCGTACTGCCCCTGATCGGGCTGGGGCTGACCGTGTTGGGGCTGACCGTACTGGCCCTGCGACTGGTTCGGCGGGGTCGGATTCTGTCCACCGGTGTACCCACCCGACTGCTGTCCGGGGTACGTCGGCGACGGGTTCTCACGCGGAGGCCAACCCGGTGCCGACCATCCGGCGGGCGCTCCGTAGTCGGGTGTCCCCGGTTGCGGAGTCTGCTGCGGAGCACTCGGCTGCGGGTACGAAGGCTGTGCGTAGCCGTTCGAGGGTCCCTGGTTGCCGTTGTTGGGGAGACCACCGTTGTTGGGGAGACCACCGTTGGGGGCACCGCTGTTGGGGGCACCGCTGTTGGGTGCACCTGCCTTGACGAGAACAGGTGCGGCAGCGGGCTCCGGCCAGGTTTCGCCGCGCTCGATCGCGAGTTCGCGAGGAGTCTTCACCGGCGGACGATCCGAAGGCGTGCGCCCACCGAAATCGTTGAAAGCCGTGATGCGCGGACGCTTTTCGACGCCGGCAAGGATCTTCTCGAGGTCCTTGCGAGTCAACGTCTCACGCTCGAGCAGTTCGGTAGCGATGAGGTCGAGCGCATCGCGGTACTCGTTGAGGATTGCCCACGCTTCGGTGTGCGCTGCCTCGATGAGGTTGCGCACCTCTTCGTCGATTTCACGGGCGATCTCGTGTGAGTAGTCGGACTGAACGCCCATCGAACGGCCGAGGAACGGATCCCCGCCCTCCTGTCCGTAGCGAACCGCGCCGAGCTTGGCACTCATGCCGTATTCGGTGACCATCGCGCGGGCGATCTTGGTCGCCATGTCGATATCGGACGACGCTCCGGTGGTGGGCTCGTGGAACACCAACTCCTCGGCGGCGCGTCCACCCATTGCCATGACGAGACGAGCGATCATCTCCGAACGCGTCATCAAACCCTTGTCGTCCTCTGGCACGGTCATCGCGTGGCCACCCGTGCGACCGCGAGCGAGGATCGTGACCTTGTAGACCGGCTCGATGTCAGGCATTGCCCAAGCAGCCAGCGTGTGACCGCCCTCGTGGTACGCCGTGATCTTCTTCTCGTGCTCGCTGATGATGCGACTCTTACGCCGCGGTCCACCGACAACACGATCCACCGATTCCTCGAGCGAGGCTTCGGTGATGACGGTTCCGTTTTCGCGTGCGGTGAGCAGCGCAGCCTCGTTGATGACGTTGGCGAGATCGGCACCCGACATTCCGACGGTCCGCTTGGCGAGACCTTCGAGGTCGGCGTTGGGATCGATCGGCTTGCCCTGCGAGTGCACGCGCAGGATCGCGCGGCGACCGGCGAGGTCGGGGGCGCCGACCGGAATCTGGCGATCGAAGCGTCCCGGACGCAGCAGTGCGGGGTCGAGGATGTCGGGGCGGTTGGTTGCGGCGATCAAGATGATGCCGGTGCGATCACCGAAGCCGTCCATCTCGACGAGCAACTGGTTGAGTGTCTGCTCGCGCTCGTCGTGTCCGCCGCCCAGGCCTGCGCCGCGCTGACGACCGACGGCGTCGATCTCGTCGACGAAGATGATGCAGGGGCTGTTCTGCTTGGCCTGCTCGAACATGTCGCGAACACGCGAAGCACCGACACCGACGAACATCTCGACGAAGTCAGAACCGGAGATGGTGAAGAACGGGACGCCGGCTTCGCCTGCGACAGCGCGAGCGAGCAGCGTCTTACCGGTTCCGGGAGGGCCGTACAGCAGCACACCGCGCGGAATCTTGGCGCCGAGCGCCTGGTAGCGAGCCGGGTTCTGCAGGAAGTCCTTGATCTCGTACAGCTCTTCGACAGCCTCGTCCGCACCGGCGACGTCGGCGAACGTGGTTTTCGGCATGTCCTTGGTGAGCTGCTTGGCCTTCGACTTACCGAATCCCATGACTCCGCCGCGACCACCGCCGCCCTGCATCCGGTTCATGACGAAGAAGAAGATGCCGAACAGAATGATCATCGGCAGCACGAACAGAAGGATCGACGTCAGCCAGCTCTCCTGAGTGACCGTCGTGTTGAACTTGTCCGCACCGGCGCCTTCGACCTTGTCGAAGATCTGCTCCGACGCACTCGCGGGGTACTTCGCCAGGATCTGCGTCTTACCGTCGGTGGCGTCGTTGCCGTTCTTGAGCCACAGACGAACCTGCTGCTCACGGTCGTCGATCTGCGCCGACTCAACGTTCTTGGCGTCGAGTTGGGAGATCGCGACCGAGGTGTCGACGGTCTTGAAGTCGCGGGTGTCGTTGCTGAAGTAGCTGAAGGCATAGATCACCAACAGCACGACGGCTACGAGTAGCACGTTACGGAACACAGTCTTACGGTTCATACAGGTCGGCCGATGTGGCCGGTCCTTTCGAGAGTGCGGGTCTGCCAGGTCGCCTTCCGGCTGCCAACCGGACACCTGCAGGTTACCGCGATCGGCCCCATCGATGCCCGCCAGCGGCCGTGCCGCTTGGTTGGAACGGTCGTCACTGTGTTCAACGTGCGCATTGCCGATCAGGTTCCCGGGCTACGTCGCAGCACAGTTTCCTGTGAGCGAACATGCTCATAGTGGTTATCGTGCGTTTTTCCGACGCTTGTCCGCCGTTATTCGTCAGGCCGTGTCGGAGAGGATTCCCGCAACAGCGTCAGCGGCGCCCGATTGGTCACCGTCGATGATGCGGTGAGCGAGATGATCGAGTCGCGCAGACAGTCGCGCCGAGGACTCGGGCACGTCCGCCTGCTTGGCGATGGTGTCGTCGAGATCAGCCAATAAGCCGCCACCAGCCAGGTGCCTGACGCAGCGCCATGTCTCGGCGAAGTTTCTCGCGGTCCCGTCGTCGGTCAACATCGCGACCCGAAGCGCAGCGTTGGGATTCGACGCCGCCGCCCGAGCCAGGCCGGCCATGATCGCTTCCCTGGCGGCAGTCAGTTCGTCGACGGTTCGGTCTTGCAACCGCACTCCCGAATCCGCAGACCTACCCGCGTCGGGCGTGGGAGCTTCGCGAATCACCGCTCCGTTACCGTGCTGAATTTCGACTCTGCCCCGAATCTCGAGGGCCACGAGCGCTTGAGCCAGCGACGCGCGACTCACGCCGAGTTCGGCAGCCAGGCTGCGTTCGGGAGGAAGCCGATCGCCGGGCGAAAGACCTTGAGCCTCGATGAAATTCGAAATGTGCTCGGCCAACTGCTCGTACAGGCGCGGACGCTTCAATCGTCCGGGCAGGCCCGAGCGCGAGCCGGGCGATGACGTCGAATTCATGCCTCGGAGTGTACTTGACAAATGGAGCAGTGGCAGAGAGGCTAGGCCAATTCCAAGTGATGCAGACCACAAGCTGGTCGCGAACGGATTGAGAGTTCGATGGCAAATGTCATAGCCCTGTCAGTACTTGTCCTGGTGTTCGTCATATCCACCGTGAGGTCGGTGAACATGGGTGCGCTCGCCCTGGTGGCTGCCTTCGTCGTCGGAACACTGGTCTTCACCGTCGATACCAGCGAGATCCTCGACGGCTTCCCGGCCAGCCTCTTCGTCATCCTGGTCGGCGTCACCTACCTGTTCGCGCTGGCCAGAAACAACGGCACGGTCGACTGGATCATTCACGCGGCAGTCCGCGCGGTCAGAGGACGAGTGGCCCTCGTGCCGTGGGCGATGTTCGCGGTGTGCGCGGCCGTCACCGCCATGGGCGCGGTCAGTCCCGCTGCCGTCGCCATCATCGCGCCCGTGGCAATGGGCTTCGCCACCCGCTACCGGATCCACCCCATGCTGATGGGCTTCATGGTCGTCCAGGGCGCAACGGCGGGCAGCTTCTCCCCTATCGGAATCTTCGGTGTGATCACCAACGACGTCATGCGTCAGAACGGCCTCCCGTCGAGCCCGGCCTTGCTGTTCGTCTCGACCTTCGCGGCCGCGGCCGTTGTTGCTGCCATCGCGTACGTCTCGTTCGGCGGACGCGCGTTGATTGCGCGCGGCGCCTCCGAACGCGTGCTCGTCAACGCAGTCGGCAATGCGTCTGGCGGGAGCGACACCATCACCGGCTCGGGTTCCGGCGACAACTCGAAGAGTGGCGGCAAGTCCTCGGGTGGGACCGCTCCGCACGAGGGAGCACTCAACCTCGAGCGGCGACTCACCCTGCTCGGACTGGCGTCGCTTGCACTCGGCGCCTTGGTCTTCGACCTTGACGTCGGCTTCACCGCACTGACTGTCGCGGTACTTCTCACCCTGATCTTCCCGGCTTCCGCCCGCGGCGCCGTCGACAAGATCAGCTGGGGCACCGTGCTCCTCATCGGCGGAATCGTCACGTACGTCGCTCTTCTGCAGAACCAGAACACCGTCCAGTGGCTCGGGGATTCTGTTGCACACGTGGGGATTCCACTTCTCGCAGCCTTCTTGATCTGCCTGATCGGCGCGATCGTGTCGGCGTTTGCATCCACCACGGGAATCCTCGGCGCACTCATCCCTTTGGCAATTCCATTCCTCATGACCGGTCAGGTCAATGCAACCGGTCTGGTCATCGCGCTGGCAATCTCCTCGTCTCTGGTCGATTGCAGTCCGTTCTCGACCAACGGCGCGCTGGTGGTCGCGAACGCCGCTCCGGAAGAACGCGACGTGGTGTTCGGGCTGACGATGCGGTGGGGCATGACCATCATGGTGGTGACGCCGATCCTCGCCTGGCTGCTGTTCGTTGTTCCCTGGTCCGTCTGAATCTTCGCTCAAAGAAAGGGAACTCGCGATGAACAGCGAATCCACACTTCTGCGCTCCCTCGACCCCCGCATCTTCGACGATCACGGAGCGGCGGTCAGTTTCGGCGAAGGCGCAACCCTCTCTCGCGCCGACTTGTTTGCCGCCGCCACCGCGGTCGCCGATCGAATCCACGGTGCACAGCGAGTGGCAGTACAAGCCGCAGCCGGCCTCGAGACAGTGGTCGCCGTCGCCGGCGCACTGATCGCCGGTGTTGCCGTGGTCCCGATCCCGCCGGACTCCGGCCCGCTCGAACGTCAGCACATCATCGCCGATTCCCAGGCCGAACTGATACTCGGAGACGGACCGTCGGATTCGAGTATCCCGTTGATTCCCATCGATATTCACGCGCGATCTGCGACGTCCTATCCCGAACCGAGCGCGGCAGCTACCGCACTGATCATGTACACCTCAGGAACCACCGGAGCTCCGAAAGGCGTTGTCCTCTCGCGAGCATCGATCGCTGCGGATCTCGACGCGCTCGCTCATGTGTGGAATTGGACGCCAGAGGACACACTCGTCCACGGACTGCCCCTCTTCCACGTCCACGGGTTGATTCTCGGCGTGTTGGGCGCCTTGCGCGTGGGTTCGCCGCTGATTCATACCTTCAGACCAACTCCGGATTCGTATGCCGCAGCGGGTGGCTCGTTGTACTTCGGTGTTCCGACCGTCTGGTCACGCGTGTGCGGTGAGCCCTCGGCGGCAGCAGCATTGCGATCCGCGCGCTTGCTCGTGTCCGGAAGTGCACCACTTCCGGTTCCATTGTTCGAGCGGATGAAATCGCTGACCGGGTTGGCTCCCGTCGAGCGCTACGGAATGAGTGAAACCCTCATCACCGTCAGCACGACGCACGACGGCGAACGTCGCCCGGGTTGGGTCGGGCACGCCGTTCCGGGAGTCAGGACGAGGTTGCGCGGCGAGAACGGCGAATTGTCGGCGCACGACGGAGAGCAGCTTGGGCAACTGGAAGTTGCGGGCGCCGTTCTCTTCGACGAGTACCTCGGGAACCCCTCGAAGACAGCGGAATCCATGACCGAAGACGGCTGGTTCCGCACCGGCGACGTCGCGGTGATCGACGACAGCGGATTCCACCGCATCGTAGGTCGCGAGTCGGTCGACATGATCAAGTCCGGTGGATACCGCATCGGTGCCGGCGAGGTGGAACAGGCACTTCTGGCATACCCCGGTGTTCGCGAGGCCGCCGTCGTCGGTGTGCCGGACGACGATCTCGGCCAGCGCATAGTCGCCTTCATCGTCGGAGATGTAGCCGACTGCGCGGTGGTTTCGGACTTCGTCGCCGAATCGCTGTCGATCCACAAGCGCCCACGCCAGGTTTGTCTGGTCGACAGCTTGCCCCGCAACGCTATGGGGAAGGTGCAGAAGAAACTGCTGACGACCTAGGCGGTTGGGTCAACGGTCGATCCAAAATTATTGGAGCGACCGGTACTTGACCGCTAATGCGAAGTCCGAGTCCTCGATACCTGCCAGGGCAGCCAAGATATCCGCCGAATGGCTTTCCAACACAATTGCTTTGATCGAATCAGAACTCACCTGCGGCTCGACAACCGGTAGGCCTCGCGAGGCAACCGCAGTGGAAGCAGCGATAAGCATCTTGGTTGCTTCCTTCTGCTGCCACGGCGTCAGTGGACGGGTGGTCACCATATCGATTGCGAACGTGGGAATCGGCTCGGCGCACACCGATCTGCCCTCGTCGACTGGTATTCGGCTCGGCCGGTTCAAGGCGATTACGGTCCAAGGCTCACCGGTCAAGAAGTCTTCGGGTAGCTCATGCGCCTTCGCCGCCATCAAAGACACCTGCGCAGAGACGGATGAACCTCGAAACCACCCCCTCCCGACAGTGACGAGCCCTCGGCCTCCGAGATGACGAACCGCAGGCAAGAACTTCGCACTTGTCTGCGGAGTCAGCTGCCCGATGCGATGGCCGTCGACACGGACCTCGACCACCTTCTTTTCCGTCCTCGCAGTGCTCACGTCTAATTCATGCAAAGTGACGAGCAATTCCAGCTCGCCCTCCGGCTCTACAAAATTCCGAAGCACGTCGAAATGGTCGTCGACTTTGGTGACCTGGACAGAGGCGCCAGACGGTAGCAGCGTGTACGGGATCTCAGGTGGTTCGTTGCCTGGTATCAATAGATGCGGTTCACTGAGCTGAATCTCCACGGAGACAGACAACTCCACTGGAGTTCCTGGCGTGTCGTCCCAAGAGTTGCGGTCGTAAGCACGGATCGATGCGGGCACTGTAGGCACCAACCCGCGCTTGATCAGCTCCGCCAAGCGACTGTGGAACAGGATCGCCCGCTCTCGCGCCAAGTAGCCGATCAAATAGTTCGATGCCCTGACCGAGACTGCATAGCGATCATGCGGATTGCCGGGTTCCGGGATGAGCTCCACCGTTCTACGGACGGATGTACCTCCAGGGTCGAAGTCGGAACCCAAAGTCGACCTGATCGCATCGGTATAGGCATGAACACCGACTACTTCCTCGTTGCACCAGTCTCCGCGCCCTCCCCAAAGCGGATATGGACGCCACTGCCCACCAACGTCACTCATTTTCGTTCTACTCCTGTATTTGGTGAGATATGGAGCGACAGCCTCCGAAAGACCGATTTGTCAACCTATTTCAGGAAGCAACGCACTAGGCTTTCCAGTCCACACCACGACTAAGTTGTCTCTTGCTCTAGTTGCAGCCACATATAGCAGCGACCTCTCCCTCTGAAGCGCGTCGTCACGCTCCCCCTCCGGAAGTGAATCCACCACATAGGACCGTGGAATCGAGTTCTCTCCCACTCCAACGAGAACAACCTTCGCGAACTCCATACCCTTTGCCCGGTGCATGGTCATCACCTGAGGAGTTCCCTTGGCACCTGATGAATTCCGGTCGACGAAGGTTGCAGACGTCTCACGTTCACCCAGTGCGCGCGGAAGTGCTTGTCCCTCTTTCTTTGTGGGGACAAGCAAACCGATGGATTCTGCATCCGTGCCAGCCGCTGTCCAACTATTCACGAGCTTGGCGACGACGTCATATTGCTCGGTGAGGTTCGATACCGAAATCTGTTGGGGTTTAGGCCCACTGCGAGCGGATCGGTAACCCTCGGAAGTCTCCGGTAGATCACCCAGATCGGTGAATTCTGTGCCAGAGAGAATCCCGAGGGCGTAGTGCAAGTTCTGTTCGGTCGTTCGGTAATTGAGCGTCAGGCGACGCGAGCGCCCCACAATGTTTATGCCGTACCGTCCTAGAACAACCCGTTGGCCGTATATCCGCTGATGAGTGTCCTCCGCAAAGAACAGATCATTCTTACCTTCAGATGCGAGGGCTCGAAGGAGCTGAAAACGGCTCGGGCTCAAGTCCTGAGATTCATCCACGAGCACGTGATCGGCGAGTGCCGACGATCCGTCACGCAGCACTGCTGCAGCGATGGCAGCTTTCTCGTCGAAGTCAGTCGAACCTGACGCCGCTCCAGATGCTCGGTAGCCGGCTATGACGTCCCACACCGCGTTTCGCTTCGACCGATTGAGTGACACCCCCCTTCCAGAGCGCTTCACGCGCAAGTACTCCTCGCGCGTCGTGACAGAGTTCGGCAGAACTACCAAGCTGTACTCCGCTTCGAAGAACGAGTCCACTTTCAACTCATTCGGCAGATCGGCTCCGTAAGCACCGATCGCCTGTTTCCATGCATCGAAACCCTGATTCTTGAACACTTGCGCGGTTCGAGGACCGAGAACTGTTGCAACTGCGCCGTTTACATCAGCACCTCCGCCAAGCTGACCTTCGTATTTGTGCAGGACGCGCGAAGCGATGGCGTCGACGCCGGCAATGTAGACACCCGGCTTCCCTATGTCGGCCGCGAGTGTCACGGTGGAATCAAGTTGGCGAAATTGCGCCCGTAGGCTCTCCGCGAGGGTGGCGCCGTAGGTTGTGAGGACGATTCGCGCCGTAGGGTTCTTGCGATGAAGCTCGCGTGCGCGATGGAGAAGGACGACCGTCTTGCCGGTTCCTGCACCGCCAGTCAGACGGAAGGGGCCGTTGATGTCTTTGAACGCATACGCACGCTGTTCCGGATGGAGAAAGATGCGCCATGCGGCGAAATCCGGACGCTCGATAGCTTCGCGCAGCTCGTCGTTGTCCTCGATGAACGCGAATTCCATTCGCGCCGCGGGATGCCGGAGGGCCCTGAGCAGTTTGTCGTCCTCGGTACCGTCATCGGGTTCGACGGTATCGAGCGCGTACTTCTCCTTGACATCTGCCAATGACGTTCCCGTGAAGATGTCGACGAGAGCAGTGCCTTGCCACGTTGCCGGCGCCGTCTCCGCGTACTCGAGCAATGCATCAGGATCGTTGATGTCCAGAGCACCCGAGGCAAACTCGAGGTCCAGTCCCAGCTCCGTCAAATCTTCAGCTGTGAACTCACGCCGGCGTAAGGATTGTTCAATCGACGGCGTACGGTTTTCGGAAACTTCAACCGGCGCTGAGTAAACCGGCGCTGGAGCTGCATTTTCGACCGGCAGTAGCTCAGCGATACCGTTACGCGGATTGACGGCCATCCTTTGTGTCTGAGCAATCTTGATTGCCTCGTCGTGCGGGTAGGTACCGATGAATACGTACGATGCGTCCTGGCCGCTGCCTTGAACTTTGAACAGAACCGCACGATTGGAGAGGTCCACCCTTCCCGTCCGGGCACGCGGATCAGCCGAGTTGTTGATCGGCTCAATGTGCAGGCTCTTGTTGTCGTCGTTGGCCGACAGCTTCGCCAAAAACGCATAGGTTGCCTTGTGGAGACTCCCATCGATCTTGTCCAGTCCACGTCCGATGACAATCTGAGGCATCTACTCGCCTTTCACTGAATCAATAGTCACAGAAGGCGTCTGTGCAAGACCCTCTGCTTGGACAAGCTCGATTACCTTTTTCGCATCCACTGGGCACAGCGTCCATCCTGCCGCCGACAACCCCTCGCGATCCTCAGCGTCAAGACCCAGATCGACAGCGATTCGCAGTGAAGGCCAGGATATTTCGAGAGGCACCCCTGCGACCTCCTCACCGACCTCCGGAATTGGGAGATCAGACGCGGCCAATCCGGTAACCAGCGACTGAGCCGCCTGAACCACCTCGTCGTACACCTCACGCCAAGGCCCGGTCAGTGTCACAGATTCACTTGGGCCCCCCGTGACAGTCGAGGCGGGCGACCCCAGATTCATCGATGAAGACGCCAGGTGCCGGCGCGTAGTCACGACCGCAGGAAGCGGACGCAACTCGAGCAGGTTGGACCAGCGAAGCCATTCCCTCCACAAATCGCGTGTCTCCATGGACAACGCAGAATCGTCGTCGTCGATGACGACGGCTATCTCTGCATCGTTGGGCGACTTTCCTGCGGGAACCCGCACCGCGATCGCGAATCCACGGTCTCGCCACGTGATCGTGTCCCCATTCGGATCCGCGAAAACACCACCGTCGATCAGCCGTCCCGCGAGCACCGCAGGTGCCGCACCGCCGGTCTGAGTTGCCGAGGCACTCATTCCCATGATCGCCAGGACCGGGAGCCAATGTGCAAGGTTCCGCCGCGACTGCGCTTGCGGGCTCTGCATCCACGCAAGCAGTAAATCAATGGCGGTGGCGAATACGAGGTCGACAGAACTCTTGGCAAGCTGATCACCTGCCATCTGCAGCAGCCCCGGGACGCGCTCGGCGGCCAAGATCGGTGACGTCGATGGCTTACCCTCGAGATCTTGATGCGTCACGGCGACGACTTGGTAGCCACCGTCACGTAAGTTACGTCGTTTCTCCGCATCGTCCGCAAGCCGATTTTTCGAAGGACTGGCATGGAATTGCCATCCGTCGGTGAAGATCGCGGTCGGAGGAACACCCGGCGTCGCTGACGTCAGAACGAAGTCCGGCTTGCTTCCCAGGATATTTTCCTGAGGCCTCAAACTCCATCTGTTGGATGATCCAAGCGCCACGTCCCACGCGACGCCTCTGTCGGTCGGTTTCTCGACGATCGTTGCACCAAGCGCCCGGAGGCGCTCGGCAAACACGACCCGGAAGCGCCGTTCGAGGTTCGACTCCAGATCGACCATAGGCGGTTCATCCGAAGTTATGCTCCACGGCATCGCATCCGGAATCGGACTGTTGTCGTCCGTTGACACCTCCCGGCCGAGCAACAGCGACCGCAGGTGACGTGCAGCAGCACTCCGCGACGTGAATTTGACCTCGGTGAACGACGCGAACGGTAGCAGACACTTTTCGCAGGCAAGCTTCCCTTCGCGCTGGCATTCGCACGATACGACGACAGCGTGCGCCCTTCTCAGCACGTCCCAAATGGTACTGGGATCGGAAAGATCAGCGAGGTACCCCGTACCTCCGGGGACGATGTCGTGCAGCAGCAGACCGGGTCGGTTTTCGCCGTTCACGGCAGGATCGACCACAGCCACGATCTGCAGATGGTCCGGATCTCCGCCGATTCGTTCACGCAGCCCAAGTAGCAGCGCCGCGGACAGGGATGGAACTGCAAAGGAATCGCCCCACGTCACCGATGGCGGCAACCGCAAAACCAGTCCTTCGGTGGTCAATGACCGCGCCAATGCAATCGAGAGCGTCGACTCTTCCAATGCCTTGCGATACGAACACCAGGGACGGTGTTCACTCGGCGAGTTGCGCCGCGTGTCCGTGTCGAGCTTTCCGCATTCCGAGCACACCCGAAACATTGCAGACTCGATCTCGCCGCCCGCGAGAATCCGCGACGACCCACCGCTACGGCTGCCTCCGGTATTGATCCATCGGATCGTCATCGAACGACGATGTGTCGCTCCGAAGCCGAGTCCTTCGACGAACCAACGGCGGGTAAAGGAGGTCGGGTCGATATCCGCAGCAGTAATGATCGTGAACGGGTTACGGATTCGTTCTTCTTTGCCGTCGTCGATAGCCGCTTCTTCACGTCGAACGACGGCCGACACACTCGAGAGTTCTACGACGGGGAGGCGCTGGCCGATATCCGCAATTGCTGCTGTTCCACAACGCGGACATGTCGCCGGAGGCTGCGCACCGTCCCCCAGGTCGGCGATGAAACCGCAAGCGGGACAGCAAGCCCACTCGTGCACAGCGTCACCCTCGGCGCCGAGGTCGACGGCGTCGATGGCAATAGCGAATCCACTTGCGTAGAAGGTGGATCCGGGTGCGAAGTCGCGTAGGGCCTGGGCGGATCCTCGGGTGAGCTCGAACTCGGTGTGTTCGAATTCCTGAGTCTCAGGATGTATCCAGTTGACGGAGACCGAGAGGGTCACCGAATCGTCGAGCAACGTGTAGTTGGGAAAAAGCCCGAACGCTTCCAGCGCACTGATCCAGTATTCGGACCGCAGGGACGCGAGTTGCGTGCCGACCAGTCGCTGGGCGGCGAGAGCGGTACGGTACGCAACTTTGTCATCATCTGTGGCCACTGTGCTCTGCGCTGCTGCATGAAGTTGTGGAACAACCGCGTCCACTGCCTTCTTTCGGTGCTGCAGCGTCTCGATGCGTTGGTTCCATTCCATCGACGCGCTATGGCACCGGGACGCCAATTCGCTACTCTCGGGCCCACTCTGAGGTGTGGCGAAGTCGCGCAGTCGCTCGACTACCTCGCCGTCCAGCGATTGAAAACCGGCCACGAACTCGTCCACGTAGAGCGTCGAGTGTGATTCGGCATCGGATATGAGAGTGCCCAAGTAGGTTTTCGGTCCGGTCGACCCGAGTGCATCAGGGGTGGTTCTCGGATGTGGCACATTCTTCAGGCGTGCCAATCGATCGGCGACCGAAGCGATGAACTGCCGACGAAGAATCTCTTCGGCATCCAGATACGTTGCCGGCGGTCGGACTGCGCCGTTGATCGTCGCGTCCGGATTGGCAAAGCGTGGCAGTTGATCGCCACGTGCGGTCACATATGCCAAGGCAAGCGCATTACCAGTCAGTCGACCTGCACGGCCGACTCGCTGTAGATACGACGCGACGGAGCGCGGGAGCGATGACAGCATCACTGCCGACAGATCACCGATATCGATGCCCATCTCCAGTGTCGGAGTCGCGACAAGTACATTCGGCGCGTTTGGCGGCGGATTGGTTTCTTTGAACTGTGACTCGTACTCCAAACGCTTTTCGTCGGGCAACAGCGACGTGTGCTCACGCGCGACAACTCGACGAATGTCGGTAACGGTGTACATCTGTCGATAGAAGTTGTCATCGATACGCCGGCGTTCAAGGGTGCCTGCACAAGCTGCAATCAGGCACGGACCACCAACAAGTTGATCAACGGTGTCGTGGCCGCTGATGATCGAATCTCCGCAGTTGCTACACCCCAGCGAGACCGTCTTGTCGGAAATCTCACTATCGGAGATCGGACGAGCGACAACCGAATCCGGCGTCAAATGGAAGGTTCGAGTTCCACTACCGCCTGCTAACTCGCCTACGACATCGCGATGCCTTAGACGCTCGAACAGCAGTCGGCTGAGGACTGCCCCCTCGGCTGGACTGACGGCAAGAGCTTTTGCCGTCCAGCTTGCGTACCAACCGCGGGCAGACGCTACTGGCTCGAAGTCGCTGTCGCGACGGTTGACCGTGCCGAGTACGGGGAAGCCCGGTGCGGAGTTCCCGCGGCCAAAACCTGGCATTCCTTGACTTCGTTTGCGGCCTCCGGTGATCCACCACCGGTTGCCGTCGTCGGTCCGAAACTTCTCGAACCAATCGTGTGCGATCGCGCCTCGGATTCGCATGTGCTCCAAGGTTCCTCGGACCCAACGAACCAACTGTGCATCGGTGTACGTGTCCAATGCCAGTTGCACGTCCTGCCCGTCGAGCACGTCTCGTGCACAGAGCAGCAACACCGAAGGCGAGACATCGACCTCGGCAAGGGCCGTCCCCGTACGCGTTAATGTTCGACCGACGCCGGCACGTAAACCGAATTCCATCGCTATATCGAGTTGAAGTCGCTTGGTGACAAAACCACTCAACGTCGCCGAAGCTCGACTCAGGCGCGCGGTACTCCAAAACTTCGAGAAGTCGTCCCGATCGGCGAGTTCAGGAGGCAGGAGTCGGTAGCGCTTGGCACGGTCGTTGCCCGCCATGGTGATCATCTTGTGGGCGAGAGCGTCGAGGTTGGTGTCGCCGTCCTCGAGTGCCTGACGGATCAACGTTCGTAGCGTGAGAGCCCTGGATCGCGCCTGAACGAAACCGGCGCGATGTGCCGCGTCCTGAACACTGTCAGTGAAGACCAGCGCACGCTTCTCTCGCGGATCAAGGCCGGGGGTGCCGAACAGTGTCGAGAGCGATACCGACAGCATCGTCGCGATCGCGGAACCGAGAAAGCGGATTCCGTCACGTTGACGGCAAGACGGGCATACATCTCGAATCGAATCCTCACCGGCGGTGTCGCCGACGTTGACCAACACAGGCACGGCGCCACCCTCGGCAACAACCGATTCGGCAGGCCGTTGTCGAGTGATGCGACGATCGTCGACTACCAGCCATGAAAGCTCGGACGCAGAAGCAGGTTTCGACGGAGCACTCGAGTCCGATGTCGAGTCGACCGCGGTCTCCCCTTCTACCGGCGCATGGATAAGAGCCCGGAAGCGGTCATCGTCAGCGAGCTTGCGACGCCGGATTGTAGAGTCGTCGACATCGAGATCCGTGCCGGTAGGTGCAAGCAGAATTCCCCAGCCGGATCGATTGCAGTGCCGGCAGTAGAGCGCGGGAAGGTACGGAGCCGCGAGTGAATCGTCATGAAAATCGTCGCTGAGCAGTAGACCGTCGTCGCCCCAGGCGAACTGGGGCGCCCCCGATGCTGCCCGATCCAGCCGGGTCAGCTCCCGAACCCAGAGATGAACGTCCACCGATGGTGCGGTGCGTCCCGAAACCGCACGCACGTGGCTGAGAGTAGTGACCAGCGCTCGTAGGGCCTGGGCTCTGATGTTTGAGTCGATACGCTCGAGGTCTGACGCGAGAGACTCGTCTGTGCCTGCAAACAACTCAGGATCAGACAACCTGAGAATGGGTACTGCTGATTCGCAGCGTTCGACAATTCGATGAAATACTGGATGCGCTCGAATCAAATCGAGGCCGAGACCATCAATCGCGTCGTCTTCGAATCCATTCGGCACCGTGTAGAGCGACCGAAGTGCAGCCCGCGATACGTCAACAGGATCAGTCACACTGGAAGCAGATGCGAGCTCTCGAAGTCGTTTCTCGTCAATTTGTGCAACGGTAATCCCGGTTACAGCGATTCGCGAGGCAGCGCCATCTGACCACTCCTGCAATGATTCTCGAGATTCGGTGATCACCGATTCAGCCGTGAATTCGTCACCGAAGACCGTGCGGGCAAAATCGAGCATGGTCGAGGAGTCATTGCCGTCGCCCAGAGTCGCCGACGTCGCGATCGGCGTGACGCGTCCTAGTGGGCGGACGCGGTCTTCGTCGGAGATGCCGGTGTCGCCATCTACCCAGTAACTCTTGAGAGTCATTCCGAGACGGCGCAACAGCATTGATACGTCGGTGCCCTGAGCGCCATCATAGGTGTGAAATTCGTCGAGAACCAGATATTGAAGGCTGTGAGCACTCTGTCGCCACAGTTCTGCATCAGCCGGACGGAGCAACAGCTGGTCAAGCATTTTGTAGTTGGTCAGCAGAATGTCCGGTGCGACGCTTCGGATTACGTCCCGGTCGCTGATCAGCCCGTCGGGGCCGACGGTCGTCCGGGTTGCACCAGCTTCACCGGTGTAGAGCGCGGCTGTGATTCCGCCGAGCTCCTTGTGCTCGGTGATCAAACCGGCGAGGCGCTGCGCCTGATCATTTGCCAGCGCGTTCATCGGGTAAAGAATGATCGCTTTGGTGCCAGTCACGCCCTGGCGTTTAGCACGCAGAACGTGATCGAGAATTGGGTAGAGGAATGCTTCGGTTTTTCCCGAACCGGTACCCGTCGTAACGAGAGTGGGCAACGGCCGCGACTTGTCAGGTCCTAGGTTCGCGCTACTGAGCCGCGTGAACGCGGCGGCCTGATGGCCGTACGGCGTCAAACCCTCATACCATTCCAAGGAGTCTCGCCAGCCTTCTTCGGCAGGCCGAAATGGCATGCGCAGCCGCAGATATGGTCCACGAAACATCCCGGTTGAGGGATGTTCGAGAAACGCATCCAATTCACGTCGTGCATCGGGGTCCGCAAGTGCGAAAGTAGTGCCGAGGTAGTCGAGCAGGCTGGCAGTGATGCGCTCGGCCTGCGAGAGCGGCAGAAGTTCAGAGGCCATCAGTTGGTACCCACTGCCGTGCCGCCCGTAATACCAAGTCGACGTTCGAATTCCGCATATGCCTCACGCATGTCCGCTTCGCGGTCTAGGAACTGGAACGGCAATTCGTAGGTGTACGTGTTGCCGGCCGGGTTTGTGGCGGTGCGTTCTTCCTCGCTGATCGCATCGCCCTTCTTGCGCCACACACTGAGGACTTCGTTGGGCACGAGTCGACCATTGATGTCGTAGAGGTATGTTTTGCGGTCGTATCCATAGAGAACCGGGAATTGTGTGCGGTAAATAGTGCACAGCTCGTCCGCTGTCAGACCGAGTCCCAGGGCGACGAGCGCATCGATCTCAACCAAAGCCTGGCGACGATCAGCAGCAATGCGCAACGGGGTTTCAATCGTCCACTTGGAACCTACGTCACCCAAGGGCTTCCTCACTGAGTTTGCAAAGCCGCCAGTCCAGAAGTCCACTTGCATGTCATCGGCGTAACACAACTGCCAAAGGTCTCCATAAGCCTTTGTCAGGCAATTCAACCTGAGGGCCCTAAGGCGGAGAAGTCGCCGGATGACTGGGCTCGGGACAAATGGCAAACGTTCCACCGACGAAAAGCGGATGTTCGCCTTTGGAGCAGATCGGAGCGCAAAGTCCGCAATCAGGGACGACATTACCGCCACACAATTTCCCAGTTGATTTTCGTCCATCGGGGTGGCGGAGGATACTCCGTCGATATGCGCTGTTCCAGGAGGAACGAGCGCAGGAATCAGTGTACGTTCTCCGGTATTTGCAGCCATTTTTCTCCATGCCACTCGATAGCAATCCCGGGCCCGAACAGTCTGCAAGATTCCGTTCTCGTCCTCGACTTCCCACGAGGTGTACCCCGCGTCGTACCGCGCCCGGCCACCCACCGGTTTGTATGAAGTAGTTGGAACCGTCTCTGGTTCAAGTGTTTCCAGATCTAACACTGACCAGTCTTGTTGGTTCCTCATCGTCGAATTGGGTGCCTTATAAAATGGATTTCCAACGAAAAGGTGCGGCCCCTGCAGGATGACCTCATCCCAGGCTTCGGGTACACCCCACCCTGAATCGAAGAAGGCTTTTGTTCGGTCGTTCTTTTCGTGCCACCCACTCGAAAATTTCAAGCCCAGCTCTTCAATCCGCGGAGAATTCGCAAGCTTCTCAAGCGCACTCGCTGCTGAACTATTGACGGTGTAAACCATTCGGGTTTGGTATATCGGAGTCGCAGGCTGTTCCAACACATTCTTCCACGAATTCAGGACTTCATCGTCGACAGTCAAAATCCGCCTGCGGTGAGGACTGACGTCCCAGTTCCCTTCGACGTTCTTAATTCCCGGCTCGGTACCTGAACCATCGTGAACTAGCGAACGAGCCACCGTGTCCGGGTGGTAGAGGGATGACGCATTTAGAAATCGTGGAATGCCGCGACCTGCATAAACATTGACTCCGAATGTCTTTTGATCCTGGATCTCAAAGAGCTTCAGCTCATTGATGAACTGCCAGTGACGACGCAGCCTCTCATAGGTAGCATGCCTCAACAGACCTGCGTTCTCGTCGGTGAAGTGCGATTCAAGATGGATCAGCCCGACCGTCCCCCAACGCGAGTTGTGTCGCCACGTCTGCTCCATAAAGCATCTATAGAGATCAGGTTGAAGCCCCACAAGGTGTGGATACTGCCGCGCATCACCAACGAACGCCGCAGTTGCGGCGACATCAGACGTGCCACCGAGAACCAGATCACTGATACTTTCGATCTCAAGTGTCACCTCGCGCTTCGCGTGGTACTCCGCTTGAGTCGGCTTTACGGCGAGCTGAAACCACGGATCCCCTTCCGAGAGAAGGGCATCGACGTCGGAGCGCGGTCGCACCCACGGCGGGTTACCGACTTGGAGGTCGAAGCCTCCTCGCGAGAATACGGGCGAGAAATCGAGTTCCCAATGGAAGAAGCCCTGGCGAGCGGCCACGCGCTCCGCAACCACCAGCCAGGGCGAGTTCTTCTTCAGCTCATCAACTTTGGCAGCTTTCGCAAAGAGCAACTCGTTGGACTCAACTGCCTCGAGCTCGTCCCAGGACTGAATTGTGAACAGATTGAGCTGGCCGTGCTTCTTCTCCGGCTTCGACTCTCCGATGGGAGTGCCGAGTAGACCGGTCAAAGTGTCGATCCACTGATCCAAGGTCGGAGGCTGTACGAGATCGTCATTGACCGTTGCGTCCTCGTCGACCAGCGGCCAGAACCACAGCGCGCACCACGCGTCCATCACCCGACGCAAACGCCGATATGCGCCATTCTCGTCTGCCAACGACGCTTCGATCAGATCGCGCGTGACAACGGTTTCTGCGCTCTCGGTTTCGCGTCCCCACACTGGAATAGGCCGACGGATCTCCCGCTCGGCGATCTCGAGGCGCTTATGTGCCAGCAGCCACAATGTCTCCACACGGCCGGCGAGCTCTTTGAGTTTGCGAACCTGGGCAGTTGTCGGCTGGGGCTTGAGCTCTTTCCGCCATGTCTTAAGATCAGCCAGAGCGTCTGACGCGAGCTCTTTTGCTTCCTTGGCCTCGACGGTCGAACCCCAGCCGCTGGTCGGCACCAAGAAGTGGTGGACACCGTCCACCACGTCAATCGGCTTGCCCAGCAGGTAGTCCGCAAGGCGAACGTCGATCGGCGTGGCATCGAGCCATCCCCGAGACTTCAATTGCCCACTCGGAATAAGAGCACGCCTGGCACCGATGAGTGAATTGCCACGCTTTAGATGCAATCCGAACCACGGTGCGTCCAGATCGCGCGCCATGGTGTCCAGCCATAGCGAGATTTCGGCGAACTCAACCGCAGTTGCATTGAGGTCCACGCCGTACACCTGATGAAGGGCTATGTACGCCTTTGCACGTTGCAGTTCAGTTGGGTACTCCTCAGGGTCAATACGCTCGCCCAGCTCACGCTGACGACGTGTGAGGTACTGATCGGCTAGCTGGCGCACTGCTTCGATAGCGAAAGCGCCTGACCCCAGGGCAGGTTCACACACGGTGAGACCAAGAATCTCCTCGGCGGAAGTGCTCGTTCCATCCTGATCGAGCAGTTCTTCGAGGGCCTGCCCCACCGTGAACTTCGTCAGCACCTCAGGGGTGTAGTACGAGGCTGATTGCTGACGTTCGCGGCCTGCCAAACGAAACACGAAGGTGCCCTGCTCATGTCGAACCTTGGTCGGCTCCCCGGTGAGCTCATCTTTCACAGTGACGAAGTCGGACTCGACAATGCCGTCGATTCGCCCCTCCGGCACGACCCATAATCCTTTGGAGGGATCCCCGTTCTTCGCAACCTCGTACAGCGCGTCCTTCGCGAAGAAGCCTGTGTAGCTCATCAACCCCTCGTACACCGCGCCGAGTTGATTGATTCCGAGGTCTGCATAGGAAATGAAGCCGCGATCTCTTCCCCGAGATTCTTTGCTCAACAACAGATTCCGAAGCACTTTCTGCACGGCAGAGTTACTCAGCTTGACTTCATTGACGAAAGCCGTTGCGATCGGCCGAAATAGATCAGCCTTGAGGTGTCTGAAGGTGAGCCCTTCAGTTCTCGATGCATCACCGGACAACCCGTCGTGACCTATGTCTACAAGTTCGAACAAGGTGTGCAACGAATCGTGGAAATGCGTACCGTTCTCGGCCCGAGGTGTGACCAGCTCGACGAGTAGCAGCTCTCGGAGACGATCAAGGCTGTAGCCGCGCTCATACGTCTGCTCACCTGTTGGTAGTACGCCGAGCTCGGGCCGGGCCTCGGCGTACAGGAGGAACAAGATGCGGTACAGGTAGCGAAGCGCTTGTCCCGCAAGCTCTTGCGCGACCGAATCTGCCAGTGGAGCCAGTCCTTGCATGGCTCGCCGAGTGACGACGTCGTTGGCGATGAGCTCGATCGACAGCCGAACGCCCTCGCGCAGGTCCTTGGACACTCCAACGGTGTGCTTGGCGGACTCGTCGATCACCCCGGCCCACCAAATATTGCCTTCGGCATCGGGAGCAAGCGAGTCTGCCGCCAAACAAGTTAATGCCCGGTCCGTCTCACCACCTCGTTTGTCATCATTTCGCTCGCAGATCAGCTGCAGATCGACGGCAAGGTAACGACCTTCGAGCCAGCGGCTTCGTTCGGTGATCAGGGCCTGGGACCCAGCGAGAACAAGAATGAACTGTGGACCGTCTTCAGCCGTCGACAGGTGGGACAGCAATTGAGCCACTGAAGCCAGGTCTTCGCCGGGAACGTCCTCGTCGCCAGTCCTGAAACCTGTTCGCAGCGTCTTCTCGTCCTTGGCGATCAACTGCTCGACGCTGAGCTCCGCCCTACCTTCGACGATCACCAACGGTGCAGGCCCGGTCAATCCGCGAGTACGGACCGCAAGCGCAGGCCCCGATTCGGTGTCGGTTCCACCAATTCGCACAATCTCCCAGCGCACACCTTCGTACCCGAGTACCGAGCGAAGGTTCGAGTAGAGCTCAATCAGCGTTTGCTGGTCCGCACCTTCACCCAAGCCCAAGAAGTCTCGCGTCAGATCACCACGTTGCGCGGTGAAACGCGAACGCGCAGTTGGTTGCCCGTCGGCCTTTTCAGACTCCCATTGCTTGCGCCGATCGATCACTCGCGCGTTGAACGACTGAGATGTCGCGTCAGTGGTGAAGTAATGCTCGCTGACAAAGTCCTCACCGACGATCAGGGCATCAGATGTTGAACTCACTAGAGACTCTTCCCTGTCGTCGCTACATTCTGACTCATCGAACTGTCCGGCACCGCGACGAGTAGCGGACGGACAAGTCGGCGGTCGGGATTCATGGATTGGGCGACTTCTCGCTCGTGTGACACTCGATCTGCCCGTTGACGTAACTCGTCACGTTGGATCAGCGCGTCAGCTTCGTGGGTCCACCGTTCGGCGCGTGAAGTCCATTCACTCACTCGTTGCCGAGTCTCGTCCCTGATCGCGCCTGCGTGTTCTTCGGCTGCAGAATCTGCGGCACGAACGGCTGCAGCAACCAGTAGCTGCAAGGCTTCGACGCTGCCGAGATCGGCTGTGTTGATTTCAGCGAGGCCAAGTACCGCAATTGCATGAGCCGCGCTCGGGTGCGGAGATGCGAGACCGAAACTTGGATTGTTCACATCAGGGAACGCCACGGTGTAGAACGACGCAGCGACTACCTGCCCACGCGTATTCGTTTGCGTTACCTGGACCAGCACCGTCGTATCCGGCACTGCCCCGCAGACCGCGAAAATCTGCCGTCGACCCAGATCTGCGAGCGACCGATCTGCAGCCCAATCAAGAATCGGATGAAGGGGCGCAAGGAAATGCGCCTCGGGCCACGTCGACGTCGACTCCCCTGCCCGCGCAGCGCGCAGTTCTTCCTCGCCCCGCAGTGCTGTGAGCGCCAGCTTGTAGGTCTCTGTGACCGACCGCGCCCGAAGATACGACTGCGGCAGAACCTGCAGTCGCTGCTTCAGGTCACGCGGCGGGGTGAGACTGGCAATCGACTGCGCCTTGTGCACAGTCCAGGACACACCATTCGGCGCTGGTTTACTCGGCGTTCCGACGAACTCCTCCAAGGCATCAGAAAGATACTCGAACTCGGACGAATACAAACTGGTAGATGCCTCGCCGCTTGACGGCGGCTCGGTGGGCACCGGCGATGACGATGCGTCCAGGCTTACACTGGCAGCACCAATTTGGGCAAGAAGACCACTGAGGCCACCGCCTGAGGTCACCTGATCGACGGTCATCACCACGGACTCCAGGGACTTCTCGCCGGCGAGAACTTGACGAATGGCCTCTTCTTCCGCTGCAACGTCGTAAGTTCCCATCAGCGAAGAAGATTCGCCCAGGGCCTTGTGCGCCTCGTGTTCTCGCTCCACCAAGCGCGTCAGAACTCTCACGTCACCCGCAAAGTGCTTCGTCGACGGTGTCAGTAGCAAGGTCACGATCCGAGGGCGATGCCGTTGCCCGTACCGATCGATGCGCCCGTTGCGCTGCTCGATTCGAATCAGGCTCCAGGGAATGTCGTAGTGCACCATGTCGTGACACTGCGAGTGTAGGTTGACGCCCTCGGACGCAACGTCACCCGTGACCAGAATTCGAATGGGTGAAGACTCGAGTTTGAATGATTCGACGATGTCCTGCTGCTCGACGTCGCTGAGTCCACCGTGCAATACCGTCACCTGACCAAGGTCGCGCCCCTCGGTGAGAGTCATCTTCAGGTCCTTCGATAGGGCCTGTGCAAGTGCCTTCAGCGTCGCGACGCGCTCCGCGAACACGACAACGCGGGTGTCGCCGTTCTTTTTGACGCCGATTTCCGCAAGATAGTCGAGGAGCTTTCTGTACTTCGCAGACTCGCGCAGTGGTGTAGCGGCCACCAACTCGCCGAGATGATCGAGCGCCACGATTTCCCTTGCTGCACTTGCATCCTCCGGGTCCAACCGCTTTCGTCGTTCGACGATCGACTGCGTCAGCGCATCCGGAGACGAAAGGAATGCTTTCGCGAGCACCCACGGAAACAACCGCGTCGAACCCGAATACGGCGACTGCCCCTTTTCAGGCCAGAGCCACACATTTTCGAGTTCGCGGGCTACTGCGTCTTCAGCGGCCGAGGCATCCACCGTGATATTGCGTGGTGGTTGACGTTCCGCCCAATCCGAACCGACTTCGCTGGCAACATCGGGATGATGGCGATGGCGACGAATGACAAGCTTTTTGACCTGCTCGGCATCCAACTCACCTGACGGGGACACGGCACTGGGGTCCAACATGCGAATCAGCTCGGCGAACGATTCGGCACGACCGTTGTGCGGTGTTGCCGACGCAAGAATCAACGCGTCAGTCCGCGACGCCAACAGCCGGGCGAGTCGGTTGTTTTGAGCGGCAACATTGGTGACGTTGTGGGATTCATCGATGACCACCGCGTCCCACTGCTGCTTACGAAGGTGGTTGAGGTAACGGTCGCTCTTGAGGGTGTCGATGGAGATGATCACCCGTTTGTAATAAGTGAACGGGTTGCGAGTCGCAGGAAGGATCTGTCGAATGCGTTGAATCCCAGCAGAATCCAACCGGACGAACGGCAGAGCAAACCGAGTCCACAGCTCCATCTGCATCTGCTCGAGGACGTGTTTCGGAGTCACGACGAGGATGCGATCACCACGACCACGCCGGACCAGTTCCGACAGAATCATCCCGATTTCGAGTGTCTTCCCGAGACCGACAGCATCGGCAAGCAGTATGCGCGGGCGAAGGTTGTCAGGATCGAGTGCCTGACGAACAGCCTTGTACTGGTATTCGAGTGGCCGGGCAAGTGCCTTGTGCGCAGTCGTGAGGCTGGGATCGGCAATCGCCACCGGGGTCTTGCGGAGCATCGATTCGAGCCACAACCGTGATCTACGGAATTTATCCGAGGTATCGGCCACCACCGTTACGTCTGTGGGATCGACCGGCACAATTTCATCCAGTGCAGTCGAAAACGATGCCTCTGTGTCGCGCACCAAGTCGGAGAGACCCAACACGTGCACTACGTATCCGTCTGACGTCGGTTCGACGGAGGACACCAACCATTCCTCATCCCGAACCTCCACTATCGAGCCGGGAGCAACGTTGAATGAATACTCGCCCCCGGCTGCTGAGCCGACGACGGGGGTAGCGCTGATTGTCACGCGTGGCGGTCCTCTCACTTCGGGCCGTGCCGGCTCGAAATCCAACCATAACGGTCGGACGGTTAGTGCGCCGCTGTTCCCTACCTACTCTGGAGTCAGACCGCCACAGCGGCACCAAGATCCAGCGCACCTTCCATCCCCAGGTCAGGAGCTACTGTTAAAACCGGCGTGTCGGACACTCGTGATCGCATCCAGGACTCCTCGATCTTGCTGTCCAGCTGCGCAGTCACCGGAACGCGACCAAAGGCGGCCGCGAGCGCATGAACAGCTAACCTGGGCGGCATAGCATTCCCCACCTGCTGAGCCCAGCCTTGCCCCGCCCATTTGTAGTCGAGGGGGAACGTTTGCAGCCGACCAGCTTCGGCGGGAGAGAACCGTTCCTGTTCGTCCCCCATGTGGTCGACAATGCGGTTACGCGAAATCTTGCCGGTCACCGTGGCCGACGGCTGATCAGAAGTGCGCCGCCCACGCGCGGAGGGAATTCCGCCCGAGCCGTAGTTGGACACAACCTCGAACCACTCGCCCCGCTTCAGAGCCGAACCCATGGTTTCCCATGGCAGCAAATGCGATTCTCCGGTTCCACGCACCATTCCCGCTCGGTACGCCTGGTGCGTGGGCACCGGACGGATCGGCGAAACTGTCCGGTTGGCGAGCAGCACTGCTCGGCGGCGGGTCTGCGGCACACCAAACTCTTCGGTTCGTAGAACTGTGCACACAACTTTGTAACCGAGCGACTCCAGAACCGGCTTCATCGCCTCCCACACGGGTAGGACCGTCTGAACCTGTTCGAGGACCACCGCTTCGTACGGTCGGCCGGCACCGTGCGCTTCGAGGACCCAACGCAGCGGTTCGAGCACCAGTCCGGTGCGCTCGTCATCGAGGCCCTTGAGCGAAGATGACACGTCTTCAGCCCGAGCCATGCGATCTACCAACTTCAGCACATCATCGAGAGCGTCCCGGCCGCTACCGGATCCCGCCACTGTGAACGTCTGGCACGGGGGCCCACCGGCAAGAATGGTTGCATTGGGGAATTCCTTCGGACCTAGCTCACGAACATCACGATGGTCAGTATCCAGGCCGGCCTCGGTACGTGTTGCATGCGCATCGTCGTCCCATTCGACTCCGTGGGTACTCATTCCGAGCCAGGTCGCAGCGACATCGATGCCTCCGGGACCGGCAAACAGGTCGACAACCGAGTGCGTGGACAGATCACACCGTGCGCTGCGATTGTCTTCCATAACGGCGAAGTTTACGACACCGATGGTCGACTCCAGCCACCACACAGCCGCATTGTCGCCTGGTCATCGTAGAGTCTGCGTCGAATGCGAATTCGCCCGTGACGACCACCACCGCATCCGAGATGTAAGGACCGACGCACCTCATGGCCAAAGTAATTGCGACCATAAACCTCAAGGGTGGCGTCGGAAAGTCCACAATGACCGCCGCACTCGCCGAGTTCATGGCGGGCATGTTCGGAAAGAGTGTTCTCCTGATCGACCTGGACCCCCAGACCAATCTCACAACGATGATGATCGGGACCGAACACTGGCACGAGCTCAACAACTCCGGTCGCACGCTGAAAGCACTGTTCGAACAGGCCCTCGATTCGCAAGCGCCAAAGTTCGACATCGACGACGCGATTCAACGAAACGTGTCACCGCTGGCGAAATTGGCCGGTATCGACCTCCTGGCGTCGTCACTGGACATGATCGAGATCTCCGAAGAAGTCGCAGCGTGGCAATATGACGAGCCGGATTCGCTGCAACCGCTTCTAGTTCTCAAAGAAGCTGTCGACACGGTGAGAGACCACTACGACTACATACTCATCGATTGTCCGCCTAATATGGGGATCATCACGCGCAACGGACTGATGTTGGCCGACGCGTACGTAATTCCGACGATTCCCGATGTGCTGTCCACGTACGGTATTCCGCAGATTCAGAAGCGTGTGCGGATGTTCTCCGAAAAAACTGGACATCACGTCCAAGCCCTCGGACTGATCATCACTAAGTATCGCGCGAACACCAACTTGCACCGAAACACCATCCAGCGGTTGCAGAACGCGGTCCTCGACTACGACGCATTGCCTGCTGCAGAACGCAAGCTCATCGAACGCCCACCCAATGTCATCCCCTATTGGATACCCGAAGCAACGGACATCGCAGCGGCAGCAGAGTTCTTCGACTTCGGCACCTTGAAAAACCGATACGGCGGAGGCAAGAAGGTTGACGATCTGAGAGACCTCACATCCCACGTAATGACGAATGTGGAGATCTACACGTGACACCAATCAACGACGAACTCGTCGCCGCCCAGACGGCGTTCGAATTGTCGATCAGCAAACTGGCAGCTCAGGATCCGAACGCCGCGATCATTGTGCTGACAATGGGTAAACTCGTCGCAGAACATATTGCCGTTGGGGATGCCCGCCCTAGCGCCTCGCGGACCATTCGAACGGAAACCAAAGCCCGAAGAGTCAGCACACCAAGGGCACCAGCAGTCCTTGATCCCTTCGCAGCTTTTCGCAGCGACGGGGAAGATGGACTGCGCAAGGAACTGGGTGGTCTGGATCTCGAACAACTCCGAGACATCCTGCACCAATACGGGTTGGATCCCGACAAGCGCTCGATGAAGTGGAAGACGGCCGGCAAGGTCAGGGAACGCATTGTCGAGCGCGTCCGTGCTACGAGCACGCGCGACAACGCATTCCGCTGATCCAGTCCTCAGATCGACTCCAGGGCCTCGCTGAACAATCCGCGATCTTCATGACCGTCCTCTGGCGTTCCGAAAAGCAAGGCTCGGTCAAGATACCGGTTTCCCAACTCGCATGAGGTTTCCGGCAACAGAACGCAAGCGTGGCACGCAGCCAGATTCATCGCATCGGCGCCCGCACCCTGAGATTCGATGCAGACGGGATCGGCTGAACACCAGGACATTCGAGCCAAACCCTCTGCGAGAGCTGGGCCCAGCCGTTCGGTTTCTGCCTGCGATGCCACTCCACCGAGGCTGCCTGCGGAATCGGAACTTGCGGTGTAGATCAACACACCAGCCATGCCCGTATCGTCAACATAGAGCCGCTCTCGCAGTGACGCCGCCGGATACCCTGCTTCAAGCGACAATTGGTCGATCACCACATGCGCAAACGTATGAAGTGCAACACGAATCAGACCCGTCACAGCTCGTTCGTCGGGTCGCTGCAACGCGGGACCGGCAACCTTCTTGAACAAGCTCCACCGTTCGACCGGAAAACTCTCTTGTGCCCAGTCTTCCAGGGCATCTCGATGAAAAGCAATAAAGATGCCCTCGCCGATCACCTCGATCGCGGGCAGCCAGTGCGTCTTGTCCGGCGACAATGCGCACAGATTCTCTTCGTTGTCATCAAGCCTGGTAAAGCCATAGAGCGCGCGTACTTCCCGCAACCGAGTCACCTTGCGAACGTCGGAAATCAAGTGCTCGAAGTCGACGGGCACATCTCTTTCCAGGCACACAAAATCATCGTCGAGGCTCTCTTGTTCGCGGCCTTCGACAAGAGCGGCATATTCCTGACGACGGAGCCCCTCCTCGGTAAGCAGGTCGTCGAGCGCTTCGCCTCTGCGTCGATCCAGCTCGGCCTCGAGCTGCTCTACTGAAAATCGGCGAGAGTGCCCCGCCAGACTACGCAAAAGCGCGGGCGTTACCGCCTCAGGATCGCGGAGCGAAACCCAATGGCGGTCGACAAACTTGGCAAGTGCTTGAGAATACGGTGGGATCGAAATTGCCGATCTGACGGCAGGCAACCAGACGTTGGACGCACCACGCTGAACAGCCCGAGGTGTCTCTTCGCAGTGCTGGGACTCGTCGGGCCCCAGCCATGGGCGACGACCGGCACACTTACCGAACTCGGCCAGTGCCATCGGACCAGCTGAACCGTCGAGGGTCCTGGGTTGCACACCACAGGTACAGGTCAATTCCAGGTCGGCGAGCGACGAAGTCCGGCCCTGGGCGCGCAGGTGCATCGTGTGCTCCGATCCGCCATCTTGGCCCTGATGAAGCCATCGGAAGTAGGGGAATTCGTCGATATGCCCACGTGTGCAGGCAATAACCAGACGGAACGGGCTCAGTTCCGTTCGCTTCTCACACGAGCAGCGAGCAACTTCTCGGTCGTTGGACAACTTTCCAATGGAATCGATTCGCCTGCACGACGGGCAGACCTGTGTGATGGGAAATCGAATCACCGGTATATCGCGCTTGCGCTTCGATCCTGCTGGGGGAGCTTTCAGCTCGGACACTCCGAGACTTCGCGCAAGACGCGGTTCACTGATGAGGTCCGCATCACGCGCCTTCCACTCATGAATGCCGGCAATCATGTAACTCGTTGTCTCCGAGGGGAACAGACTCCCGACGCCGTACGTACTCAGCAGCTGAGTACGGCGAGCTTTCGCGACTGTCATGACTGGCTCCTCATTCGGATCGTGTACAGGGCGCTCTCCGCGTCGACATCGCGCAAACTCATCAAAGTGGGCCAGGGCGTCTCGGTTTGGGTGTATTCGATGTTGTCATCAGTGAGTGCAGACGAGGGCTCGACCAGAAGCGCGTCCATCGAATTCTTGCGATCCTGGTACTTCATGGAATCGCGGGACTTCGCCTCCTCGATCCATACCTTGAGCATTTCGTTCAACTGCTCCACGGTGTCTTCGCTCTCGTCGCTCGATGTCGCTTCCACCCGTCGTTCGATGATGGAGATCAAGTCTCGAAGCTCTTCCTCATGCGCAGGCGCAGCATGCGCGCCCCCTTCGCCCGACATCGGACCGATCATCATCCGCGCGAGGGATACAAAGACCCCGTGCAGCCCTCGATCTCGCGCACGCGCAGCGAATGGAGTAGCGCTCGTAGCTTCTACGGCACGGTAGAGAGCCTGGTGAAACGGAACAAAATTCTCGAAATGCGACCGATCTCGCGAACGAGCGGAGTTGAAGATCGTGACAACCAACCCGGGATACTTCCTACCCACGCGACTTGTAGCTTGGATGTACTCGGAGCTCGACTGAGGTTGTCCCATGACAGTCATCAACCCGAGCCGATCGATGTCCAACCCGACCGAGATCATGTTCGTGGCCAGAACGATGTCATCGGCGGTCCCCGAATCGTATTTCCGCTCCAGACTCTTGAGCCGCCTAGGGATTTCCGCTGACGAAACGCGACTGGTCAACTCATTCGCAGACTCCAGCCGGCGCGCCTCAGTGCCGCCACGCCTGGATACGACGTCCAGTCGCTCACGAACGTCTCCTTCGACCTGCAGCATGGCACTGCCGAGTACTCGCAAACTGTTGAAGTACCCCAAGAGTGTCCAGTAGGGATCCCGAGTGGAGTCCTCGGACTCGATGTCCTGGGCTGCCTGCAGCAACGCACCATACGTCCTCACGAGGAGAGTCGCGTGGCTCGTGCCCGGACTCATCACACCTACGTACATTCGAGTTCCTGCAGTGTCGCGCGGCGCCGGCTCAGCAAAGAACGACTGATCGGGATCAATTCCTGGGGGTGGGAATTGGCGCGACTCCCGGTCGAAGACCATCTTGATCTGCTCATCAGACCGGCGGATGGTGGCCGTCGACGCGATGATCTTAGGTCTTGATCCGGGCGCTCCATCCTTCCCAGGAACCGAACACGCGACATCCACTGCCGTCTCGTACAGACCGACCATCGACCCCAAAGGTCCGGATATCAGATGGAGCTCGTCTTGGATGATCAGATCAGGCGGGCTACCCACACCGTCTCGCGCGAAGAGCTTTCCGACATCGGAACGCCAGGCCATCATGGCGAATTTGTCTACCGTGCCGAGAATCAGCTCGGGTCGGTATTCGTAAATGTCCTCATCCACAACATAAACCGGTAGTCCCGCCGCAAAGTCGCATGCATTGTTGCGACAAGCGATGACGAGCTTCGACTCAGGACTGGCAACAACCGAATATTTCGTGTGATCGAGAGTCTTTCCACACCAAGGGCACTGCGTCAGCTGGACCGGATTCGCCTCGGTGATCTCGGTTTCCGATCGCAGAGACCGCAACGATTTCTTTGCCTCGAGGAGCGTATTCGGTGTTCCCCCCCGACCTACCCACAAGCCGATCGAGAACGGTCTCGCGCCCAAGCTGCCGTCTGTAATTCGGATTCGTTCGAGAGCACACATCAACATCGTCGCGCGTTCGAACTGTTGAATTGTCAGCAGCCGCAAGGTGTACCGCATGATTACAGCTACGCCAATGGCGGTGTCATCGCGAATTCTCCTCAGGAGAACGATGAACGCAACCAGTCCCAGGTACGCTTCGGTTTTTCCGCCACCGGTAGGGAACCACAGCAAATCCGCGACGCCGCGCTGCGGGTGCTCTCGGTCGGAGATGCTAGGGAGGTTGAGCAGGATGAACGCGATCTGAAACGGATACCAACCTTGATCAATTCCGTCGCCGACAGGACCGGTGGCACCGGCACGAACCCAGACCTGTCGGGCACGCTGGGTTTGCATTGCAGAATTTGCCAGGCGAAATGCCCGGAGAACCTCAGAATCGTTGTCGAGCAGCTCGATTCCCGATTCTATGCGATTCGCGGCCTCGCGCGCATTCTCGAAGTGAACGTCTGCGGTGCCCTCGAGCGATTCAGGAATGTTCGTCTTGCCGGCCTTCACCGACCCTTCCAGCTCGCTGATCCACTCCCGATATGCGGTGACAAGCTTGCCCAACGTGGCGACCAGAGTCGCCTTGTCTGCTTCCGCGAGAAAAGACATTCTCAGATCGACGTCGGGTCCGACCTTCCCAGGCCGGGCGCGGGAAACCTCGTGCGTAGGCAACAGCGTCGTGGCGATGCGATCGGTGGTCGCCTCGACTCCACTCCAGGTGACGGCGCATCCGTGCCCGATGCCGAAGTTGCGTGCATTGCGGTACATCAATTCCGCCGAGAGCAAGTCACCCTCGCCACCGAGCCTGTTCGGCGCACTACGGTCGACGATCGCAGGCACTTCGGTTGTCACGACAAGTTCGACCTGGAACCAGGCACTCGCGTCTTTGAGTTCACCTTTGTTCACCGAAAGCTTGTTCCGGAGAACAGCGGAGACCGTCACCTTACCGTCGCGCGGTGTCCGAGTCAGAATGTACAGCTCCAAGCCTGGTGCAACATGCAGCTTCACTGCACCCTTCGTGGCCAGTGAATGGCGCACTCGTTCTGGCGTACATGCCTCTCTGGTCCAGGCGGTAGGCCGACTCCGTCCTCTGCGGCGTTTGCCACCCTGGTCTTGGTCGTCGAGCGTCTCGGAAGGTCTGTATCGTGCTGCCGACACATCGAAAGACACCTCGGATACCAGACCAACATCGACTGTGAACGTCAAACCCATCGACGAGGGGTAGCGCATCAAGGATTGCGCAACAGGTGAATCACTTTCACCTTCAATGGAATCCGCTTCGGCACTGTCGGGTTCCGGCTCCTCCTGCAGGGGCTCATCCGTCGGCCACAGCACGCCCACCACGTAGCGATCCAACGGTGGTTCTGCGAGCACCTCCGACGCGCCCTCTCCCGGACCGAGAAGATCGAGTTTGAGCTCCTCGACCATCTCCGCACGGAACCCGTACATCGCATCCAGCTCGGTCATGACGGTTGTCAATTCTTTCCATCCCATCTCGTGTTCCAGTCTGGTTGGACAAGGCCGGCGAGCCGGGGTACCAGCCAGATGCCGGAATCACCGACTCCCAATTCGTCGCTGACTTCGGGTGAACCTGCGACAGATTCAATCGACATCGTCGTTGCACCATTCAGAATCGTTGGCCAACGGGCATTTCCAATCATGAAGATTCGCCTGATATCTCGCCCGAACTGCTCGGATGTACGCGCAAATGCGACACCATCGGAATCCTTGACCAGATAGATTGGCGCATCGCGGTGGGTCCACTCCAGGTCCAAAATCAGTGTCACAGTTTGGCCGACGAGAGTACCGGCGGCAAGCAGACTCTGAACAGCAGGAGCGTTTTCACTACATTCGAAGGGCTCGTCAGTATCGATGTCGTTGACACGAAATTCAACGGCTCGAACGCGCTTCCGGCCCTTGAATTGCACTTTTTCCGTCCAACGCCCCGTCGCTGCTGCATCTCTCTCCATCCACGCCCTTGTGGGCTTGGGGCAACAACGGACGATTTCGTCACGAGCGCGGCTCAACGCGACATAGTTTCGCCGAGCGATGGCGAAGTCGTCGTTATCACGTTCGTAGTCTGTATCGAACAGGAAGACCCTCTCGAATTCGAGGCCCTTCGCACGATGGACAGTGGACACCACAACGTCCTCCGTGGCATCTGCCAACAATGCCGTCGGGATGCCGTATCCACCGATGACGCGCCTGATCCTCGAGAGATCGAGATCGTTCGGAAACTGCGTCCGACCTTCGGATTCCTTGAGCAGATTCCATGCATCGATCGGGTCAATCACCGACGTATTCTGCAGTGCAGCAATAACATCCTCACGGCGGTTCATGTTTCGCGGAAGCTGCTGAGCAAGCTCTGCAACCCATGCCCGAGCGCCGTGCTCTTGTGCAGTACGCCGCAGTGTATGACGGATGTTCAGGGCGGTGAGCTGTTGGGACACGCGCAAAGCGTCACCGTTGGTCTTCGTCAGGATCGCGGTGCTTCGTCCAGCGCGGTAAACATCAGTGAGCCACGCCGAGGAATCGACGCTTTCCAACCGGGAAATGAAGGCATCAACCTCTTCACGTGCTCGCGCACCGCTGTCCATCTCACGGAGGCGAGACCCTAGCTCTACGACAGCAAGAGGGTCTTTCCCCCGCGCACGGAAATTACGTTGCAGACCCGTCGATTCAACATTCGCGAGACCGCGCAGCTCGCTGATCACGTCCAAACGCTGGGTTTGTTCTTCCGGAGAAAGCTGGAAATCGTAGAGCGCCTGATTCGGATCGCCAAGCGCAGTGAATCCGACTTCGTCCCCAAGTCGATCGATCAGCGCCAGCACGAGCTTCGCACGCTGCCCGACGAGGTCCTGCACCTCGTCGAGAACGACATGCTGAATGTCTTCCAACATCGGCAAATCAGCGTCTTCATCAGCCAAAAGCCCAACAGCACGTTCGATTCTTGCGTCGAAGTTGCCTTTTGGATCCTCACCCGCGTCGATGATCACCCGGTTGGCAAACGAGTCGAAAGTACGAATCTCGGCCTGCGCCAATACCCGTGTTTCCAATCGACTACGAACAGCGGATACTGCTGCTCTGGAAAAACTCAGAACGAGCACTTCTGTCGACAGCGATAAGTCGCACTCCCTTGCCAAGTGATCGAGTCTGGCAGCAACAACTTCGGTCTTTCCCTGCCCCGCGCCGGCAACTACCACAAGACGGTCTTCAGTGGCCGCCTCAGCTACTCGGCGTTGAAGTTCATCAAGACCGGTAACCGTTGAACCAGAATCGATCTCGAGCGATTGCGAGGGGCTTTCGCTCGCATCGATCGAGAAAGCGGGCGCCACAACCGACGCGGCCGCCGCAGCGCGACGGCGGTCACGAAAACGGGTAAGGATGTCGACGGGGTTCGCCCGCGCCCTGAGCCGGTCGCGAAACTTCGGTGTGTCCGAAATCGTGACAACGATTGAATCTGCTGCGACGTCTATCGGCTCCGTGCCGGTTGCGGCAGGAAGCTCCAGACGAGCGATCAGTTCCGCGAGTCGTTTTTCCACCAGGCTGCCCCAGCGGCCCCTGGTCACGTCTGAAATTTCAGCCTGTGTTTGCTCGGCGAGGTCGGGCCAGGGCGCCAGTATCGTGGTCACCGCGTCCTTCAGTCGCTGAATTTCACTCTGGTCCTGTTCCGCTGAGGATTCTCGAACCAGAAGTGCAGGGCTCATCGTGAGCGTCCACGCCACGTCGCTTCCCCATTGCCGATGGAGAGCCCTGGCAACTGCCGGACGGACGTCGTCGAATACACGGCTACGAACATGCGCGCCGACCGGGAGATCGTTCCGTTCGAGGACACTCGTACGGAACTGGAGCGACTCACCACCGTCTGCGGTCAGCCCGGTCGATCCAAGTTCGATGAACATCGGTTCAGCAGGATCGATGGTCAGAGCAATCCCACGCACATCAGTACTCGACGCCGTTTCGTCATCCCCAAGGTCGCCTTCAGCACCCTTTGCGATGATCCGCACCAGTCGCGCCGAGCGGAATGCGATACGGGTGTCAATTCCGTGCTCAGGAACGACCAGACGCCACGCTGCGATGACGGTATCGACCGTCCGAGCAGACAGCGAAATCGCAGTCTCGAGCTCATCAAGCACGTCGTACAATTCGGCGCTCTCTTGAACACGGCGCTGGAAGCGCCTCCACGTGTTCCACGTTCGGCGGTACTCACCGAACAACTCACTCAGGTCGAGGCCGTATTCGCGATAATAGAAGGGGGCGTGTGTATGAACTTCGCTCAAATCAACGACCAGCCCTTCCGCCGACCAGTCGCCCAAGTCGGAATCGTCGATGAGCTCATCCAACGGCCACGGCAACGGTGGGGGAATCTCCGTGGCAACGGTGTTTCCGCGCACAACCTGAATTCCTACCGCCGTAGCAGTAACAAATGCGGCGAGTTCACCGAAGGAATCCGTCAACGGGGCTGTGAACGCATTCGAACCAACGCTGTTCACCAGGTTGCGTCGGCCCCGTTCATCAGCAGCCCGGGCTTGGACGAGAATCGCACTGAGCGACGCCACCGCGTCTTCTTGTACTCGAGAACTCACCCGGCACTCCTCTCCACCGCCAACCGAATAGCACGATAAGAGACTATCCGTCCGGTTTAGGCGTTCGCTGGTAGCCTCGCAATTCGCCAGGAAGACGAATGACTTACTGAATGACCTCGAGCGAGACTTCACGAAAAATCGCGCGCACGCGGTCGTCCAACTGTTCGTCGCTCAATATCGAGAAGTCGATGAACGCCATCAACCGACGCAGTCTGGGCACAGCGTCACGGAGAACCTTTCTCTGTCCTCCACCTTCGATCAAGATGCGAGCGATCGAACGAGCAAGAGGAGTTACTCCTGCTATCGACCTGCGTTCGGTAATCTGGTTGAGGTCACTCTCCGAGAGTTTGCGCAGGAGCGAGTAGTCCGCGACGCCGTCGACCACTGTCGCGAATGTCATTGCCTGCCACCACAAGCGAGCAAACATATGACGTGTAAGGTCAGTTGCGATCCAACGTTCAATGTTCTCTCCTGGGAATCGCCATCGGGTGATGTCAGGCATCGCCACGATTGCGAGGAAGTTCCACACTCCTCGGTGAGCTGCCTCCACTGACGTGATCTGCATAGTCCGATGAATCTCTTCTGCAGCAACGCGATCAAAGCGAATCAGGTCCGCGTTCCCTACCTCGCCCGGATATCCGCAATCATGCGCAATCGCTCGAATCGAGTCTGCCAACTCTTGTACACCAGACTCGCCGATTCGCTTCCCTCCACTCGCTGCATACGTCATCTGCGAGTGCGTAGGACGCGCCGCCCGCGCCATTTGTGAAGGATCTCCATTGAGCTTTTGCAATTCAACTACTCCCGACGCAAGACTCAATCGGGGCCACAGCTCGGTCATGAGAGCAACCTTCCAAATCCAATCGAACGTGCACCCGCCACAATCGAACTGTGCAAATCCATTGAGGAGCCCAGGATTGATTCGGCGGTCCACGCAGTGGGGTCGACAAGCACCCTGAGAGCAAGAGAACGAGCAGTGGCGCCGAATGATTCGCTATCACAACCTTCGAGCTCATCCCAACGCGCCAGTGACCATCGGACGATTTCGTCCACCAGGCCTTCTTCCATCTCTTGAATGAGTACCAATTGCTCGTCCGTATGGTTCCTCTCCCTCTGGACTGCCTTGACCAGCTTCTTGTCAAGCGGATTTATCAGGAGCAACAATGCCCCCATCGCAGGCTCGTCCGGACTCAGTGGCATTCGAAGATGCCAGCTGGCTCCCTCGTCGATGCCGAATGCGTCGAAATCGACAACCTCGGTAGGAAACATCGCTTCGGAGCCGGTGAGACGAAGTGCTTGCTCGTCGTTCCAGAGGATTGAGCCCGCGTGGCGCGCTTCTCCCACGAGCGGACTCAACCGATCCCTTTCGAGAACCAATTTCCTGGTCAAAGCGATAGTTGCACCCGCATATTGCGGATCGACTTCAATCTCGACATCGAGCCGCCCGTCCGCGAGGGGTACGCGCTTCGCCGGTCCGACTAGGTAGGTGTCCAATGCTCGCCACCCGAAGTAGAACGCCAATGGCGAACCATCATCAAGCCTCGTATGCGCGCGGATCATCAACAGATCCGCATTTATGGTGCAGCGCAAGCGGAGTCCTGATCGATAGTCCCAATTCTCGACAGCCTCGCCCAGTGGCTCCCACTCACCTTCAACCATCCGTGACCAGATCGACGGCTCAATAGTCCCGGAACTCGGCACCAAATACGGACGAACGTCTCTGACGGCCATCAGCTTTCATCCTCTACAACAAAAGTTAGCCGCACGACCGCGTCCCGAGGTGGACGGACAGAAACTACCCATTTCCGGGGGTCTGCACGTCCAACAGAAATCTGACTTCCTACCCGATGCTCGCCCGTTTCAAGACATACCCAGCCCACGACCTCCGCCGGTTCCAGAAGTCCCCGTAACTCAATGCCACCATCGATCACAACGATAGGCTCCGCAACCACCAATTTTGTTGTGGGCCAAGCAGGTAACTCGACCGTAGCAACCACGAGTGCGTCGCCGCCATGCACGATCAGTTGCGGGCCCTCCACGATCCTTGGCTTGACAGCCGAACGACTGCCGGATCGACCTGACCGACGGCTCCCGTTTCGACTTGGTTGCCCTGCTCCATCGCCGGATGCACCTGCCACAAGTCCTGACAGGCGACCCGCGAGCGGAGCCAACGCAGCTTCGTGATGCAAATCAGCATCGACATCTCGAACCGAGGGCTTGAGCTTGCTCTTCACGTAAGTGGCTCCGAGACGAACTACACCCAATGCTGTGCCATGTAGCCCACTCGTCACCCAATCGTCGTGAGTGGGGGGCTCAGCATCCGAGAAATACCGATCGGCATCGATGCCGGCTTTGAAGACTGCGCCATACTGAATCGCTTCATCCGGATGAGGGTCTCCAGATACATAATTCACGACCAGATCGGCTTGGCGCATTCGCGCGCAATGATGTGCGGCACCACTGAATGGGGCTGCCAGAGACAGCAGATAATTCTGCTTGATGGGTGCCATCGACTCGACCTTCGCGAAACGACCGATCTCCTGAGGCTTAGCCCTTCGAGCCGGCACATCGTATTCACCGTTCAGCGATAGCTTTCGATACGCATCGACGAACGGCTTCAATTCGATTATTGCAGCTGGATCAGGTATCTGGACAGAGAACCCTTCGAACTTCACTGAACACCGCAAGCGGTTTTCCACCCCGTCAATCATTTTCGGCCACAGATTCCACAACATGGTCGAAGCGATGAACTCGGCAGCCGACTCCGGTGTGCGTTCCTGCTCTACGTCGCCATTTCGAACGGCTCCCAGGTCAATATCGATGATCGCTACAGTCGTACCGGTTTGCCCCTCAGCGAACCTCGGCAAGCCAAGGGCAGTTGCCATCTCTTCGGCATCGTCATCTACCAGTGCCTGCGCGATTTCACCTTCCAGCACGCCTAGCCAATGGCGTCCGGTGTAGCGAACGCCCTTGTCTTGGAAACCATCTCCCATGGCGGCACCGATCAATCGACGCTGCGGCTTACCGCGAAAGATGCAACGACTGTCAGCGACGATCACGTGACACCGACTGACGTTGTACAGAATTCCTTTGCCGAATCCGTAGGAGCCCCCACCCAGGTCGACTCCCTTCCTCTCACCTACATTTCTGATGAACTTGACGAAGTCCGCTCGCTCCCCTTCGAGTGGAGGTTCATCTGCTCGTAGAGGACCACCAAGGCCAGTCGTGCCACGATCGGAAATCGTCAAGATGGTCGGCTGTCGGTCCAGCGCTTCAGCCAGGCCGAGGGACGCCCCTACCGGCCCTGGGAGAAGGAACTCCCGCCACCGTTCGAGCCTATTGCCTGTCAGTTGACGAATCTGCACATTGAAGTCAACCTCCCGGCCCGGAAGCGCTGCATCGCAGCTATTTTGAGCCGCTTCGCGAATGAGCACGGTGAGCGGATCCAGCTTGGGCTTCCCGAGTTGTCGACGGATACCTTCCGAAGCGGTAGATCCCTCAGCGGCGACCCGTTGTGACCACCACTGCGATCGCTCCGCAGCCTTTGATTTTCTCAATTGGACCCCGCACCTACCAGCTCATCGAGTTCTTCCTGATCAGATTCGATCTCAGCATCGGTCAAATCGACACTGACGTACGTCTGGGCAACCGGACTTGTGTCGTCAGCAGCACCAGGGAAGACGAGAGCCACGCCGATGACGTCTTCAACCGCGTTCAGCGGCTTCCTTGAATCCTTGTTCTGCTCCAGCGGTTCTGACACCGGATCGATCGGATACAAGAGAAGTAAGCCCTTCCGGTGCACGGTTGCATCTTTGTCTCGCGCATCCATCAATGCGCCTTCACTGAGCTTCCTCGCGACAGTCTTGGGTATGAAGTCAACCGCACGATGATCCTTCGACATCAGAGTCTTGATATCAGCCCGCTCGAGACCGTCATCCTTGAGCTGAGATCGAACGATCCGACCGAAGTCGAACCCACCCAGCCTGACAAATCCCTTCTCCTTCCCTGGCTCTGCAGCCAAAATTGCCAGGTTCCATTTGTCGAGCCTATTTTTCCGTCTTTGCTTCACGACATACTTGGCGATCAACTCGGCGTCGAGATCGGGCGAATCCTTATGCACGTGGTAATCACTCAAGAAGGTCAGCACATCGTCCGCATCGACATCGCGAAAAAGTACGGAGCCGGAGTCCAGGATGTCGCCTTGAATTCCCTTGGTACGAACTCGCGATACGAGACCGTCTGCAGCATCCTTGTTGTGTAACAGCCATTCCGAGTCCTGCGTGCGGAAGTAACGCGTCTGAACCCTCCTGCCGCCGTACGACGCATACGCGGGAATAGCGGCGCCCATCTTCGCTGTAATCCGGAGTGTGGGATGAGTCCTGATTCGAACGCCGAACTCCGTCGGTGTCAGATTCTCGGACTCGTACCTCTCGATGTCCAGTCGAATCTCACGCTCCACCGTCGCCAAATGACGGAACCACTGCCGCAGTTCCTCGGTCATCCAGATCCTGGGCAAGTCTTCGTAGCCTGGCCTGAATCCGAACCACCGTGCCATCTGCAGCAACGTGTCGTAGGCACCGGCTGCGCGGACGAAGTAACTGACGGTCAGCCCCTCCAACGTCAGACCGCGACTGAGAGTGTTCCCCCCGACCGCGATAGCGATTTGACCGTCAGTGGAGTAGTCGAGGCGGTCATCGCTTCGGAAATTGTCGATGACGATGCGACAGACCGACAAGACATCTTCGACCTTCGCCGACACCGCATCGAAATCGATTGATTTCAAATTGAATTCGGAGGAGTGCACCTTCCCTGTCTCGGATTCCCATAGCGCTCGCAAGCGATCCTTGGTCGATGCATCACCGGCAGTCCACCTTTTTGAAAGCCTCTCCACGTATGCATTCAATGGCCCCTTGAACTGGCGATGAATGTCCGTCTTCACCGAGGTGTGGATCAACATGGTCGAATGCCCGGCGTCACCGCGTGCGCGTCGCGCAGCCGTCGAGAGCACAAACCAATCGAGCGCATTCTCGAGGGTGGGCGGAATCGAAGGAATGAAGGACGCCGTCGCGGTCTTCCCCAGCGGACGAACGTCGTCTACGTCTTCGTCGGGAATGATCCGCACCATGTTGGAGCCGTCGAGGTCTTTCCCGTTCGCCTCGTCGCCCTCGACCGCATCTCGACCGAAGATTTTTTCAGTGCCGAAGTATCCCTTTGGTTCCGGGAGATTCAGAATGAAGTCCTTCGGGTACAAGTCGCCCCCGGCAGGATCGATCAGAATGTTTGCAAATGGCGTTGCTGTGTAGCCAATATAGGTGCTTTTCGGCAGCTTCTCGATGATGCCCCGAATCAGGGGGTTTATGGTTCGAGTCTCCACACTTGCCTGATCTGCCTCGTCGTCGATGATAAGAGTCGGCACATCGGTGAGAGCTCGCTGTTTTACTGCCGGCTGTAACCACTTGTCCAAACGTTTCAGGACCGCGGCATTCTTCTTCACGACGGCAAGGATCACACCACTGTCGTCGACATGCAGTAGAGCCGTCGACTGCATGGCAGGCGCTCGAAAATCGTCATCCGCATTCGTCAGCTGCTTCCACTTGGTAGGCGTGAGCATATGAAGCTGCTCATCGAGACGCTCCTGCGTCTGTTTCCGTAGCCCGTTGTGAATTCCCGACAGCACAATGACGAATTTGTAACCGACATCCGCAGCCTTTGCGATCACAGCAGTGAAGTTGGTGGTCTTACCAGATTGCACATAGCCCACTACCAACCCCTTCGCATCCCACGATGATTCGTTAGGACGCGGCGTGTAGGCAATGACCTTATTGGACGAGCCGTCCAAGGACTGGATCCGATCATCTGGCCACGACAGGTCGCCTCGGATGTAACGCTCGAGAGCAGGCCAATAAGTATCGGCGCTGGCGTTCGGCCCCGCATACCAGGGCTCACGCGGCCCGTGGATGATCGGCGGGCCGGCGGTGATCACACCGGAGAGGTGTCTGCGATACTCCGCTTCGAATTCATCGAGTTCCTCCGCGGTGAGCCTGCCTTTGAAACGCTTGAGAGCTGATTCCAACGACGTCTTCCTTGCCCAACCCGCAAATACCTCGTAGAAATCGTCCATCAACTCCATACCTCCGTGTCGCCTCGCGACTGAACGGTAGCGCAGAAATCGAAAAGGTTGCGTTAGAAACGATCCGTTCGGTCTTTCGCAGGCGAGCGACTTCGACCGGGGTTAGCTGTGGAGAGCCGAAACTTGCCGAAAACCTATTGCATAACCGACGCAGCACCGCGTCTACCAAGAAGGATTCGGCGTTGTCGAACCCTTCCTAGAATCCAAGTGATGGCTGGAAATAGTTAAGATCTGAGCTGGTTGGCACGTCGGGGACGAGGCAACCAGCTCAGTGCGAGCGGGCTCAGCCGCCGTAGACCTCGGGGTCCAGGGTGCCGATGTACGGCAGATCGCGGTACCGCTCGGCGTAGTCGAGGCCGTAACCGACGACGAACTCGTTGGGGATGTCGAAGCCCACGTCGCGGACGTCGACGTCGATCTTGACCGCATCCGGCTTACGGAGCAGGGTGACGACCTCGAGCGAAGCGGGATTACGTGTCTTGAGGTTGCGCATCAGCCACGACAGCGTGAGACCGGAGTCGATGATGTCTTCGACGATCAGCACGTGGCGACCGGCAATGTCCTTGTCGAGGTCCTTGAGGATGCGGACGACACCCGAAGACGAGGTCGAGGATCCGTAGGAGCTCACGGCCATGAATTCCATCTGCGACGGGATCGGCAGGGCGCGGGCGAAGTCGGTCATGAAGAAGACCGCTCCCTTGAGGACGCCGATCAGCAGGAGATCCCCTTCGGGGGCGCCTGTCGGGTAACGCTTGGCGATGTCCTCAGCCAGTTCCGCCGTTCGTGCACGGATCTGTTCTTCGGAGATCAGTACCGATGCGATGTCGCCCTCGTACACGCGTCAAACCCTTCGTCGGTCTTCGAATCCGAGGATCAGCCTGCCACGTCGCCGGGCCGCCACCAACCTCGCCTCCGGTGTTCCGCCGCCGATCGCGACGCCGCCTTGCCCCCGCCAGTCGGTCACCAGGGCGTCGACTGCGCGTAACTGTTTGTCCGTCAATGCTTTTGCGCCGCCCTGCAGCAGCCAGGCGCGCAGAGCGCGTCGACGGATTGCGGTGGGCGCTTCGGCAAGTGTGTCCACTTCCACTTCCCCGTCGACGACAACCCGTAGGAGTAGGGCCTCGGCGTACTCGTCGAGCGCCTCACCGTCCTCACGCAACTGCGTCGCGGTTCGGGCCAATGCTTCGGGAACTCCCCCGCCGAGAATTTCTTCGAGCAGCGGCAACGCCTCGTGCCGCAGACGTACGCGAGTGAACTCGGGATTGTTGTTGTGCGGGTCCTCCCACGGCGTGATTTCCAGGTCGACGCAGGCCGCCCTGGTCACCGATCGCCGGATGCCGAGTAGCGGCCGTCCCCAGGGAGCGTCGAATGCCGTCATACCTTGAATCGATCGCCCACCGGACCCGCGGGAGAGTCCGAGAAGCACGGTCTCGGCCTGATCGTCGAGCGTGTGTCCGAGTAGAACCGGGAGGTCAGTTCTGGCGCCGCGCAGGGCGTTGTACCGAGCCTCACGCGCAGCGGCCTCGAGACTCCCACCATCGGCTACGTCGACGGTCAGGACCGTCGCGGTCCGGCAACCCAGCGCCAGCGCCTGGTCTGCGGCCGAGCGTGCGACGGCATCGGAACCGACTTGCAGGCGATGGTCCACGATCAACGCGTCGACCGAATCGGCTTCCGCCACCGCTGCTGCGGTCAACGCCAATGAATCGGCGCCCCCGGACAGGGCGACGACCACACGGCGCCGCGGCTCGAATGCGAGCGTCCACGCCCGCACGGCCTGTCGCAGCGCCAGGAGGGCAGGCGTCTCAGGCAGCAGCATCTAGCCGAGAACGCGCTTTACCCACGCGTCGGGATTGTCGATCTCGTCGAGCAACGGCAAGGTCTCGGGCCCGGTCCAGATGGTGTTGAACTGCTCCATGCCGACCTTGAGAACCACCGCGTCGACGAAGGCCTTGCCGCGCACGTACTGCGCCATCTTGGCGTCCATGCCGAGAAGCATCTTGATGATCCGCTGCACGGGGTTGGACTTGCGCTGCCGACGCTTGTCGAAGGCCGCGCGGATCGTTGCCACCGACGGCACCACGGCGGGGCCGACGGCGTCCATCACGTGGTCTGCATGCCCTTCGAGGAGGGTGCCGAGTACAAGCATCCGATCCAGCGCGTCACGCTGAGGCTCCGCCTGCGAGGCGCGCAGCAGCCCGATGATGCCGCCCGCCGTCGCACCGTCACTGGAGTCGGGTTCCTTCCGCGAGCGCAGCTCTGCAGCAAGGCGCCCGACAACGTCGGTCATCGACTCGTCCACCGTCGCACCAAGCGTTTCGACGGATTCCTTCATGTACTCCGCTAGCCACGGCGAGGACGAGAACTGAACCCGGTGCGTGACCTCGTGCAGGCAGACCCACAACCGGAAGTCACTCGGGTTCAGCCGAAGGGACCGTTCGACGGAGACGATGTTCGGTGTGACCAGAAGCAGGGTGCCGTGCTCGCCGGTGAACGGGTCGTACTGCCCGAGGATCGCCGAAGACAGGTACGCCAGCATGGCGCCGGCCTGCAGGCCCGCCGGCTTTCCGACGATGAGATTGCCACTGCCGTCAGGGTCGGCGCCGGTGAGATGTGCCATCGACCGCGAGGCCGCCGTGATCCACCCGGCCCGGTCAAGCACGTCAGCAGCCGGGACCGGTAGACCGTCGGCCAGCCCGGTCACTTCACGAACTGGCAGTTCTGCGCGCTCGGACGCTTCGGCGAGTTCTGCGGTTGCCGTCTCGGCCGTGTAGCGAGACATCGCGGGGCCGCCGCGCGCCAGTTTTATCCCGGCTTTGGCGGCAAGACTCCAGTCGACGGCACCACCGAGCGGAGCCGAGGCGTCATCATCTTGTGGAGTCTTTTCGGCCACTATTGGCACCCGCAATTCCTCAATGCTCCGGCAATCGCGTCCAGGGCAGGACGGCTCACTTCTGGCGGCCGGTCATTGGACATCAGTGCGAAGGTGAGCACTCGCCCGTTCTGATCGACCACGAACCCTGACAACGCGCTGGCCGTTGAGAGAGTTCCCGTCTTGGCTCGCACCCAACCCGCACCGGTTCGGTTTCCGGACGCGTAGCGGTCGGACAAACTTCCTGTTCCGCCGGCCACCGGAAGGTAGTCCAGCAGGGGGCGCAGTTTCGGATCACCGTCACCGGCCGCAGCCGTCATGACGCGATCGAGTACCTGAGCGGGAATGAGATCGTCGACGGACAGTCCGCTGGAATCGTGCAGCGAAACTCCGGTGCAGTCGAACCCGGCCGCCTGCAGGGTCTTGCCGGTCGCGTCGACTGCTCCGGTGAACGAGGCTTCTATTCCGGAGGCAATTGCGACCTCACGCCCGATGGTCTCGGCGAGCACGTTGTCGGAATGTTCCATCATCTGCAGCAGCCGGTCGCTCAGCGGCGCCGACTGCACGGTGGCGATCGGCTTGGCACCGGCAGGCGCCGCGCCGAGACTCACGTTGGCGGGATCGACACCGAGCGCCTGAGCGAGCACCTTGCCCGCGTCCAACGCGGGAGTTTCCGAACGCGGCGACTCGTCTTGAGTGCCGTCGTACCGACCACCTTCGATCATCACCGATTCGATCGGGGTGATGTAGCCGGCCGCGATGTCCGCGGGGAACCAGCCGGTGGCCATGTTGTCGCCCTTGAACAAGCTCGAGTCCACCACGACGCTGGTCACCGGCGTACCGGCAGCCTTGATCTGGTCGACGAGATCCGCGATGTGAGCAGCATTGGCGTAATACCCGCTCTGCCCCTTCGGCGTGGCCGTCAGCGTCGGGTCACCACCGCCGACCAGAACGACCTGCCCGGGGCTCGCTCCGGGAACCACCGTCGTGGACAGCCGGTGGTCGAGCGGCAACTTCAGCAGTGCCGCCGATGCGGTCAGCACCTTCGTCGTGGACGCAGGCGTCATCGGCGTCGACGGGTCCGTGCTCCACAGAATGTTTCCGGTGAGCGCATCAGCGACAACTCCGGTGAACTTCCCCAGATCCGGGTTGGCCACAGCCGGGCCGATCGCCGCGGCGATTCCCGCCGCGCTCGGGATCGGTGCGTCCGTCGGGACGGGCACCACCTGAGGTGACGGCGTCACGAGCGCAGGCTGCGGCGACGTAGTCACGGTCGCACTGCCGGCAGTGTCGTTCGACGTACCGAGTTTCACGACGACAACTCCGGCGACGGCCAGTACAACCACTGCACCGACCGCCAGAAGGATGCGGAAGTTACGCCGTCGACTCTCTTCCAACGAGCCGATCTTCTTCTTTCCTTGGCCCGCCAACGCCCCTCCGTCTGTGCTCTGCCTACTGGGTGGTCAGGCAACCTTATCCTTGACCCGATATCCTTCCGACGAATCATTACCGACACGACAGCGAGGAATCGGCGTGGAGTTCGACGTCACCATCGAGATCCCCAAGGGTCAGCGCAACAAGTACGAGGTCGACCACGTAACCGGTCGCGTCAAACTCGATCGCTACCTCTACACAGCTTTCGGCTACCCGGCCGACTACGGCTTCATCGAAAACACCCTGGGTGAGGACGGCGATCCGCTCGACGCCATGGTCCTGCTCCCCGAGTCGGTCTTCCCCGGCGTCATCGTCGAGGCTCGCGCAGTCGCGATGTTCAAGATGGTCGACGAGGCCGGCGGAGACGACAAGGTCCTCTGCGTTCCGGCCGGTGACCCCCGCTGGGATCACATCCAGGATCTGGGTGACATCTCACAGTTCGAGCTCGATGCGATCAAGCACTTTTTCGTCCACTACAAGGACCTCGAGCCGAACAAGCACGTCGAGGCAGCCAACTGGGTCGGCCGCGCCGACGCAGAGGCCGAGATCGAGGCTTCGATCAAGCGTCTCGCTGCCAACGGCGGTCACTGAGCTCGAGTTCTCAGGCCTAACGAAAATCCCCGCACATCGGAAGATGTGCGGGGATTTTTGTGCTGTTTTTACTCGCCCTTGCAGTTCCTACTCACCCTTGCAGTTCCTACTCACCCTGGAAGACTGGCGGGCGCTTCTGGAAGACGGCGGTGATGGCCTCGGTCAGATCCTGCGAAGGCAGGAACGCCGCGTTCCAGGCTGCGACGTAGCGAAGGCTGTCGTTCACGCTCGCGCTGCGGGTGTGATCGAGCACGTCCTTGATCCCGTGGACGACGAGCGGCGGGTTGAGCGCAATCTCCTTGGCGGTCGCGCGCGCCGCTGCCAGTACCGCGTCGGCATCGTCGAAAACGTCGTTGACGAGGCCGATCTTCTCGGCGCGCGCTGCGTCGATGTCCTTGCCGGTCAGAGCCAACTCACGCAGGTGTCCGTCGCCGATGATCGCGGGCAGACGTGCGAGACTGCCCATGTCTGCGACGATCGCGACCTTGACCTCTCGGATGCTGAACTTGGCATCGGCACTTGCGTAGCGGATGTCCGCCGCCGTGATCAGGTCGACGCCGCCGCCGATGCACCAGCCCTGAACAGCTGCAACGACGGGCTTGCGGCAGTCTGCGACGGCATTGATGCCCGACTGCATGCGCTTGATCATGTCGTGGAACTTGGTGCGCGGGCCTGCCTGAGCCTTGTCCGCGAGGACGGCACCGAATTCACCGCTCATCGCCGGCAGGTCCAGTCCGAACGAGAAGTGCTTGCCGGAACCGGCGATGACGATTGCACGCACCTCGGGGTCGGCGTCGAGGTCGGCGAAGATTTCGGGGAGTTCACTCCAGAAATCCGGCCCCATCGCGTTGCCCTTGCTCGGCCCGATCAGCGTCACCTGGGCGATGTTGTCTTCGCGCTCGACGGTGAACGCATTCCAGCTCTTCTGTTCAGTCATTACTCAAGAGTAACTAAAGGTCGGGCTCAGCCGAAGACCGCTGCCTTCATCCGAAGATTCCTGCCTCGTCAAGTACCAGTACGACGAGGGTGACGGCCATCAGGGCGAACATGATGAGCATCGCCATCCTGGCCGCCCGCTCACTGGTCGGTGGGAAAACGCGCTGCGCCGGATGCTCGGCCACGTACTCGGACAAGGACATGGTCCTGGCACGTGAGCGTGTCGGATTCTGTACCGCTGCTGTTGTAGCCATGTCGGTAATCCTTTCAACTACGCAATCTCAGTCAGGTACCCCAAAGGTGAAGTACCCGACTGAGTTCGACTTCTCCAATGTAGACCCGCAGATCGAAGAAGTCAGCGTGAGTTTGGTGCGAATTACCTGAGAGTCAGTCCACACAGGGAATGCCGCCATTCGCGTCGGCCCGGATGGGTGATCCCTGCGCTCCCGTATCGGGAACGGTGCCGGCGGATACCGACGAGTCCGACTGCGCCGGAGCGGCCGAGAACACGGTCTGCGCATTGTCCTCACCGATCAGTACAGACACTGATTCGGCCGCTGCCTGCTCGTTAGGCACTGCGGCCACGCCCAACTGCTCGGCCAGCGCCTCTGCGACGGCTTTGGCGCCGACTCCATAGCTGACCACCGACTTTGCCGTCGCAGCTGCGGTGCTCACCTCTCCGACTTCGACTCCCGACGCTTTCATCGCCGCTGCCAACGCGGCACCCAACCCGTCCGTCGCGGTTCCGTTGCGGATGTCCACAACTTCGTTCCCGGTCGAGACAGCAGTGTCCATCGCAGGTGCAGATGCCGAGTCACCTCCCGCGAAGATCCGCGACACTTCACTACGCAGACGCGCCGGATCGACCATGTTGACGTCCTGGCCGTCGACGGTCTCGTATCCCTCGATGGGCAGGGTGTAGAAGTCGATGTTCCCACCTGCGAGAGCGCTTGCCTGAGAAGCGAATCGGACGGGATCCATGGCAGAATCGATCACCACGTCCTTCTTCACCACGTCGGCCAGTGCCGTCATCTTCGGAATGTTTCCGATGACGCCGGAGCCCTTCAAGTTGGCGATCACCGCGCTGATGAAAGCCTGCTGCCGGTGGGTGCGATCCAAGTCCCCGTTGTCCAGGCCGTGGCGTTGACGGACAAACGAAAGTGCCTGTGACGGATCGAGAGTCTGAACTCCGGCCGGGAAGTTGGCGCCCGAGAAGTCATCCTGCACCGGATTGTTGAGGCACACCTGAACGGGGCCGATAGCCGAGACGACGTCGTAGAAGCCCATCAGGTTCACTTCGGCAAAGTGATCGATCGGAACCTTGAGCAGATTCTGCACGGTGGTCAGTGTCGACCGTCTTCCGACTTCACGCGCTTGTTGCTCTCGTGCAGCAGGATCCGTCACACCGTCCGCTATGAGTTTGGCGTCCGCATCAGCCTTCGCCATTCCGTACGCTTCCTTGATCTTGGCCATTCCGTAGCCGGGTACCGCGACGTAGTCGTCGCGTGGGATCGCCACTGCACTGGCCTTGCCGCCATCGCCCGGAACATGGAGCAGGATAAGCGTGTTCGTGTTGTATCCACCCACATCACTGTCCCCCGCATGCAGCTTGTCGGTGACGAACTCAGCCGGCAGGTCGCTGCCGTCCATCGCTTTACGACTGTCGAGCCCGATCAACAAGATGTTGGTATCCCCGTCGAGCGAACTGCCGGCGTCGTCACCGAGGGCGGAGAGCGCGTCCGATCGATACAGCCCCGACGTGAGATCCGACTGCACGTACCAGCCGATTCCGACGCCCACCAGAATCGTCGTCGACAGGGACGCCGCCGCCAGCTTGCGCCCCACCGAGAGCGTCGACCGCTGCGGTTGACGCCTACGCCTGTGTCTGGTTGCCGAGTGTCGAGGTCGCGGTTCCACGGCCGACACGCTATCCAGCGTTCCTGAGTAGAACCTGTCGATACCGGACACGGCTGGTCATTGGCTGAAAAAACGCTGAGAATGAAGTCCGAATAGGGCAAATCTGCTCTAGGCTCCGCCCTGTGGACCGCCGACGCTTCCTCAGTGCCCTCGCAGCAGCAACTCTGACCGGAACCGCCGCGGTGACCATGGGAACCGCTTGTTCGTCACGTTCGGTCGGGACGGCAATCGCTGCAGCCGACGAACCAACCGACCCCGTCCCTGTCCCGGATCTCCCGCCTGCCTTGTTGCCGCCTCCACCGCCGTCTGCCCGGGTGCCGCTGCCCGCCGGCGGATCGTTGACCGCGTTACCCGGCGGTGGGGATCTGTTTGCCCTGACGGTTGACGACGGAGCCAGCTCCGAAGTCGTGCGCCTCTACACACAGTTCGCAAAAGACACCGGCATCCGTTTGACGTACTTCGTCAACGGGCAATACAACTCGTGGACCGAAAACGCCGGACTTCTCAGACCGCTGGTCGAGAGCGGACAAATTCAGCTCGGCAATCACACCTACTCGCACCCGGATCTGACGTCCGTGCCGAAGCAGCAGATCGCAGACGAGCTGACGAAGAACGGCACGTTCCTGCGCAACACCTACGGCGTGGACGCGGCGCCGTACTTTCGGCCGCCGTATGGAAGGCACAACGCGACAGTCGATTCCGTGGCCGCGAGCGTCGGCTACACCGTGCCCACCCTCTGGTACGGATCACTGTCGGATTCTTCGTTGATCACCGAGGAGTACATCCTCCAAATGGCGAACCAGTACTTCAATCCGGGGGCCATCGTGATCGGGCACCTCAACTATCTGCCCGTGACCCACGTGTATCCGCAACTGGTGGACATCATCCGGAGCCGAAACCTGCGGACTGTCACGCTCAACGATGTTTATCTGAAGCCGTGACGCCGTGGTGACCGCAGCCGACAACGAGGTCCCGGCCGACAACACGGCTCCGTCTGTGAAACAACGCACCGAGGCCTGGCTGCTCGCGGACATCACCGAGGAACCAGCCGGACATCTGGGGCCACACCGGATGGCGCCGAAGAAGGAGAAGCGCCACCCGTGGTGGAAGGTGATGTGCCTGACGGGTGTCGATTACTTCTCCACTCTCGGTTACCAACCCGGTATCGCGGCACTGGCGGCCGGCACGTTGGCTCCCATCGCGACAGTCGTATTGATCCTGCTGACACTCTTCGGCGCTCTACCGGTCTACCGGCGAGTGGCTCGCGAGAGTCCGCACGGCGAGGGTTCGATCGCCATGCTCGAGAAGCTGCTGCCCAAGTGGCGCGGCAAGATCTTCGTTCTCGTGCTTCTCGGCTTCGCGGCCACCGATTTCCTCATCACTATGACGCTCTCGGCTGCCGATGCCACGGCGCACCTCGTCGAGAACCCTTTTGCTCCAACCTTTCTCTCCGGACACACCGTCGCCGTCACCCTGGTTCTGCTCGCGCTCCTCGCTGCGGTCTTCCTCCGCGGATTCACCGAAGCGATCGGTATCGCGGTCGGATTGGTCGCCGTCTATCTCGCCTTGAACGTGGTGGTCATCTCCGTAGGTCTGTGGCACATCGCGACCGCGCCGTCGTTGGTCACCGACTGGACGCGCGCCATGACCACCGAGCACGGAAACCCGGCGATGATGATCCTGATCGCGCTGATCGTCTTCCCGAAGTTGGCTCTCGGTCTGTCCGGCTTCGAAACCGGCGTCGCGGTCATGCCGCAGATCAAGGGCGATCCGCACGACACCGAACAGAATCCACGTGGCCGCATCAAAGGTGCGCGGCGCCTGCTCACCACGGCGGCGCTGATCATGAGCGGATTCCTGCTGACGTCGAGCCTGGTCACCACCATCCTGATCCCAGAAAACGAGTTCCAACCCGGAGGCGCTGCCAACGGTCGCGCGCTTGCCTTTCTCGCCCACGACTATCTGGGTGAGATCTTCGGAACCGTCTACGATCTCAGCACGATCCTGATCCTTTGGTTTGCCGGTGCATCGGCAATGGCAGGGTTGCTCAATCTTGTTCCAAGGTATCTCCCCCGCTACGGCATGGCGCCGTCGTGGGCCCGCGCCGTGCGTCCGCTGGTCCTCGTGTTCAGCGTCATCGCCATCACTGTCACGATCTACTTCGACGCCGGTGTCGACGCTCAGAGTTCCGCGTACGCAACCGGTGTCCTCGTGCTCATCTCGTCGGCGACCGTCGCCGTTGCACTGTCCGCTCGTAAGCACGGTCAGCGAAAACTGTTCGTGGGGTTCAGTTTTGTCGCAGTTTTGTTCGTCTACACGACGATCGCGAACATCTTCGAACGTCCAGACGGTGTGAAAGTGGCGTCGTTCTTCATCGCCGCGATCATGGTGGTGTCCTTCCTTTCCCGGATCTCGCGAGCCTTCGAACTACGGGCAACCTCCGTCGAATTCGACGAGACCGCGCTGCAATTCATCGCCGAGGCAGCCGAGAAGGGTTACCTCGCGATGGTGGCGCACGACGTCGACCGTCTCGACGAGGACGAGTATCGGCAGAAGGAATCGCAGCAGCGCGCCGAAAGCAACATCCCGGAGGCGGAGTCGATCATCTTCATCGAAGTCAACGTCACAGACTCCTCCGAATTCAGCACCGACCTCCTCGTCCACGGCCGACAGCGCGGTGAGCACCGGATTCTCTGGGTCGACAGCCCGGCCGTCCCCAACACCATTGCGGCGGTTCTCCTGCGGACGAGAGACATCACCGGCGTGATTCCCGACGTCTACTTCGAGTGGACGGAGGGAAACCCGATCATGTACCTGCTCCGCTTCCTGTTCATCGGTGAGGGCGAAACCGCTCCCGTGACCCGTGAGGTCCTCCGCCGCGCCGAACCCGACCAGTCCCGCCGGCCACACGTCCACGTCGGTTGACGCCCACTCCCACTAACCGCTCACAAGCCCGCTCGCGATTGCTGTCGAACATCGCTGCATCCAGGGCTGTGGTGGCCGAGGTGGCAGGCGACCAATGCGGGCGCGATGGTGAGGGGCGTCGTTCGTCATGGCGACCTTCCATTCGTGTCTGGGGGCCAATCTCGGTCCCCTTCATGGATTTCGCCTTCTGACAACGGAAATTGCACCGGCAAGAGGGACTGGCGTGCAACTGGTGAGCGAAAAGTCTGTCCGCACGCGCGAGTGCAGATTGAAAGGCCTTTCGACCCGCAGGTGGACGGGACGATGCGACGGAGATCGAGAATGACCGCGACATACAATCGCGATCAGAGCGAAGCTCCAGGCCGAGATTCCGGCGCCGCTGTGATGGAGGGGTCAGGATGTTCGGTTGGAAAAAGAAGCGCAACGATTCAAAGATGACGCTCGACGATGTGATGTCGAAGCTCAGGCCTGACCTGAGTCGGGAATCACTCGGCGTCGGACCCGACTTTCCGGGCGTCGCCCCGAACCCGCTCATGAGCAGTGATGCACGCAAGCGCAATGCGGAACTGCGGACGGGGGTGCTTGCGCTCGGCGTTCTCGTCGACTGGCGGGAGGTCAACAGCAATCCACGCGTGGTCCTGATGTTCGACGTGGAGACCTCCGACGGCATCTTGTTCCGCGGTATCGCAGACGAAGACCTCACGATCACCGAGCTGACACGACTCGCCCCAGGACAGACGTTGCCCGTGCGCTACCGGCCGGCCGTCATGGACCACTACGTCGCCCTTGCCCGGGACGCGGACGCCGCCCACGTTCAGCAGCTCTCCGACGAGATCGCGACCCGCAAGCGGACCTGACCCGAAGCCTTGGCCGGATCCTAGGTCGCCGGCACTCCGATGATGGCGTCGGCGGTCACACGCATGTCGATCACGACGAGACTGGTTGGTAGACGCATTCTCTCGGTTGAAAATAATATGTAGACCGGTCTATTGTTGGCTCATGGCATCCAAAGGAGACCTGACAAGGGCACGGCTCGCAGAATCCATGCTCGAGCTCATCCAGACCAGCGGCTACAGCGGCACGGGCCTGAACGCCGTGATCGAACACGCCGCAGCGCCGAAAGGGTCGATCTACTTCCACTTCCCCGACGGGAAGGAAGGCCTGGGCGTCGCAGCGATTGAGCTCGCCACGAAGGCATTCGGGACGCTGATTGCAGAGGCCGCGATTTCCCGGGTCGATGCGGCCGAGGCAGCACGCGCCGCGATCGAGGCCCTGACGACCATCGTCAGCGAGAGCAACTTCCGGCGGGGTTGCCCGGTCTCTGTCGTCACCCTGGAGATGGGCGCGGAGAACGAGCGTCTGCGGCAGGCGTGCGCCGCTGCCTTTGAGTCGTGGATCGCCCTGACAACCGCGTTTCTCGAGGCCAGCGGCGTTGTCCCCGACGAGGCCCGATCCCTGGCGACCGTTGTTGTGTCGACGATCGAGGGGGCGGTCATCGTCTCTCGCGCTACGCAAAACACGCAACCCCTGATTTCGGCCGCTGACATCGTTGCGGAGCTCATCAACCAGCGCTGCCAGACCGTTGGCGGAACGCGATGACTCCACGCGACGTCTCCCGTCACGCCCTGGTCTTCGGGGCCTCAGGTCTGGTCGGTCGGCACCTCGTCCTGACCCTCGCCGAGGCTGGTACGAACGTCACGGCGGCAGTTCGGACCGCCGAGTCCGGGGCCCGTGTCGAGCGATGGGTCAGAGAGCATGGCCTGACGCGGAGCATCAGCACGACGATCGTCGACTTCGACGCTCCTGAAATCGTCGCGGGTGGCCCATCGGCGTTCCCTTTCATCACAGAGATCCACAACTGCGCCGGGTCCTACCGATTCGGAATGACCGCCCAGGAGGCACGCAGCGCGAACGTCGGCATCGTCGAGAAGCTGATCGACTTCGCCAAGGACCTCCCCAACCTGCAGCGCGTGATCCACGTGTCGGGCTACCGCGTCGGCGGACAAGACCCCACAACGGTTCCATGGCCCGACGATCACCGCACCGCGGTTTACAAGGACCTTGGCGCCTACGAAGCGTCAAAAGTGGAATCCGACGCAATCTTCCAGGCCCGAGCCCTCAAGCACGGAGTTCCCTGGACCATTGTCAATCCGTCCAGCGTGATCGGCGACAGCGCCACCGGGGAATCCGACCAGCACATCGGGCTGGCCAGCACAGTCGAGCAGATTTGGAACGGCACCGCAGCAGCGTTGCCTGGAAACGAATCGACGTTTCTCCCGATCGTCACGGTCGACTATCTGGCGGCCTTCATGACGGCAGCTGCGGTCGATCCCGCTGCTGAGGGCATGGCCTACTGGGTTCTCCACGACGACACCCCACCGCTAGCGGACCTGCTCACACACGTCGGTCGGCATCTCGGTGCGAAGGTCCCGCGGGTCAGGATTCCGATCGGCGTCATCAAGCGGCTCCCGCAGCAGATCACCAAGGCCGATCCCGAGACCCTCACCTTCATGTCCGCCGACCGCTATCCGACAGAGTCCGCCGTCGAGTTCGCCGACAGACACGGGATCCTGATGCCCGACGTGCTGGTGTCCCTCGAACGGTGGGCCGACTACCTGGCAGCGCATCGGTTTGGTGCCGTCATGTCCGCCGACCGTCGATTCGTCGACGTCGGCGGCCTGAGGACATTTGAGCTCGGCGTACCAGGATCGAGTCGGGTGATTCTTCCCGGCATGCCCGTGAACGCGGACACGTGGGCAGAGGTAGCTGCCGGCATCGAGGGGCGGGTCGTCGACTTGCCCGGCCTCGGCCTCAGTAGCGGGGCCGGCGTTCAGGACTGGGATGAGTGGCTGCCGGCGGTAGTAGCTGGTGAACCTGCTGACCTCGTCGGCCACTCCATCGGTGCGGCTGCTGCAGTAGTTGCGGCTGACCGGTTCCCGGCGCAGGTGAAGTCCCTCACGTTGATCGCACCGTTCTTCCTCCAGGCCCCGATGGGTTCCTCGGCCAGACTGAAGCCGCTCGTACGCGCCTACTTGCGACACGCAGACCCGGCACGGCTCTCACGCAAACTGACCGGATCAGAAGCGAGCGCGGATTCTCTCGTTTCCAGTCTCAGTGACCTCGAGCGAAGCAGTTCCAAGAGCGTGGCCGAGCATCTCGCCCGTGCGGGATCGAAGCGGTGGCGTGCTGAACTCCAAGAAGCGCTTAGGCGATTCAGTGGCCCGGTCCGCATCATCACAGGAAGCAAAGACCCAATCGACCCGGCCGCGGTTGCGCAGCTCGAGTCACTTCCGAACATCAAGCTGATCTCGCTGCCGGGTGCCGGGCACCATCCGCAACTAACCCATACCGATGCTCTCGTCGATCTGCTCGAGGGATCGCTCGCGTGACATAGACGCCTGCGGTTTCAGCAGCTGACAGAGATACGGGCATCCAATCTGTAGCTGGCCAGTCTGTCGGTGACCATCACACTCAGCACAACTCCAGTCCTTTGAGCAGTCGACGTAAGAGCTTCATGGCTGCCGAAGTGTTCACCAAGGCGTCAGTAAAACTGCGTTCCGCTTGAGCTCGCATGGAGTCACCTAGGAGAGCGCTATCCGCCATTCCCACGGCAATGGAAGCCACCGAATCCCACCCCAGCAATCATCTGAAGCCTCCTCGAATGCGTTGTTGCTCCGGATCAGTGACAACCGGGGAGGTCGACGGGCCGTGCAGTATTCGAATCGCGCAGTGTTCCTTCACTTCAATTGCAACGGAGGGGAGCGTTGAGTGGCTCGAGGCCGCATCACCGGAACCCGATACGAGTAGCGAGGCAACATGATCGGCGGGGCCGGCGCTGCAGCTTCGAGGGTGCCCGCCGCGAGCCTGGTGAGCAACACCCCATCGCCGACGGCATCAACCTCGTCGGCATCAGGCGGGTCCTCGAACTCGAGGACAGCACCGCAGCACTACGCCGCGACAACGCGCAAACAACACTGAAATCCGCACAGCCAGAAGGACACACCGCACAGTAAGGACCACCGCCATGGAAAACGACCGCGTACCCGCAGCCGTCGACGCGACACCCGACGCCGACTACATCGAACAATCAATACCCGTCGTCCAGGACGAAAACCTCTGAGTGAGTCACGGCACCTCATGGAGAGTTCGCCGTTCACACACCAAACGGCGCAGATAAACCGTGGAAGATCGTGACGTCTACGAGCTACTTCCGAGGCAGCGAGCGCTTGCGTCGCCCCACAAAAAGAATCGCCGAGCTACTTGCGTTCGAATGGCGTAGCCGCGAGGACGGTTACGTGAAATTCCGGTTTCCCTGCCACCGCCGCCGCCATACGGACTCACATGTTCAACGTCCCCACATCACTACGCCCCTTCCGTCGAGCCGGCCACGCCCGAACTGCCTTCCGCCCGGAGAAAACCGCCAACGCTCCCGTCGCCAATGACAGCGAACTGCTCAAAGCCACGATCAGCGTCGGACTCGATCCGACCAAGTGACCACTCGAACCCCGCCACAACCTGACCGTCTGCCCCACAGCGTATTCGTGCGCGCTGGAGCACTCGACGAACGATTCGATGTGGTCCACCTCGTCCTGCGCCCATCCCACCGTATAGGTGCGCGGATGCACACAACGGCCCAGCGTGGCACCGTCCTCCACGTCCAGCACCCTCGCTTCGACAGCAGGACCCATACCACCGGAGATCGACTGCACAGCAATGCTGAACGTCACCACCGCGCAGATGAGTGCTGCCAGAGCAAGTATCGACAATGCGGCGACGATCCACATCCCCCTCCGCTCGCCCACCGTATCCACCCTCGACCTCATAGATTCTTGATATGACATCTACGGCCCGATACAAAATCGAGCCAACCGCGAACTCGCGCGGAGCCTCCACGACTGCCAGCGAACGAGACACACTCCCTGCCCATTGCAGGGGCCGACGCCGAGAGCCTCAAACGAGAGCCGACCCTGTCAAGCCGCTGGTCGCCTTTCGGAGACGGCGGGATCGCCAACCGATCTCCGTGAAGTTGCATCAGACGCAACGTTATTGGCCTCTTTTCGGGACAGATTGCTCGCCATCTCCTGTGGTCATCGGCGCCCGGTTGAGTCGGCTTCGTCAGCGAACCTTGTCGGGTGGAGACCGTGTGGGTCAGCTCGTTACGCCGCGTTAAGAACCTGAAAACTCGGTGAGCAAACCTTCCTTTCCCAGGTGAAGCGGCGGATTATCGAAGTGGCCGCGCATCTGGTTACCGCGCGGCATGTCGAGCGCGCCTGAAGGCACAACGGGCCGGGAGGTCACATGCTGCTACATCAATCGATCGGGTTGGAGCGCTTCAACGAACTACCGCGGCAGAAGGCAGTTCACGCATTGTTCGAGTGCTGCTGCTCGCTGACGTGGGCCGGGTGGGTCAGCGACGGACGTCCGTTCGCCGACCACGCGGAGATCCTCTCGCGCGCCGAGGACGCGATTCTCAACCTCTCGGACGAGGACGTCGAACGCGCCCTGCAATGCCATCCACCCGTAGGCGTGCGCAAGAACAGCGTGCCGTCCCACCTCGAGCAATGCTCGATCTGGGTTCCGGACGACGCCGTCATGGCAACCATCTATCGCGCCGGCGAGGAGTACGAGCGGAACTTCGGCTTCCGGTATCTGTGGTGTTCGCACGGCCACGACGCCGACGACCTGCTCGAGAACATCGGCCAGCGCATGTCCAACGAACGGTCCGTCGAGCGCAAGGTCTGCGTCGACGAGCTCGCCAAGATCACGCGGACGAGGATCGAGCGCATGCTGGGACCCGAGGACGGCTATCCCGAGTACTGAAAAGAAAAGCGGGTGCAGCGCTTTCGCGCCGCACCCGCTTTCATGCTCTGAATCGATCAGAGATCGAACTCGGCCGGAGAAATTCCGACTGCAAAACACATGTCGCGTACGACGCCGCGCTCGTGCTCGTCGAAGTTGCCGTCCGCGCCGCCGATGATGATGCCGATCTGGATGACCGCGCGGGCCTGATCCTGCTTCGACTTGAGCTTGGCGATGGTCGCGGTTGCCTCGACCTTGCCGAACTCGTAGTCCGAGGACAGCTTGCTGCAGTACCAGTCGAACTGCTCACGAAGCTCGTCCGGCGGGAAGACCGCGAGCGACTCGTTGCTCATGATCAGCGCGGCGGTCTTCTGACGCTCCGACGGATCGATCGAACCGTCTGCGGCGGCGATCAACGCGCACATTGCCATGCTCGCGTTCTTGAATTCCTTGTTCTGGAACTGGCTGGTCTTTGTCTTGAGCTGGCCGTTCATCTCCTGAGCCTTAGCCTTCAACTGATCCCAGAATGCCATGAGTCTCCTCGAGTATTGCCGCCACACACCGCGCGTGGTCGTACCACCACTCTGCCTGTGTGCTCGGCAATCCGCCATCGGCCGCTAGGTGCGGTCGAACACTGCCAGAATTCGCGACTCGGAGATCGGGTCGAGCACGTCCGGGGTGAAGTGCCATTGCGTGCGGGTCCACGGATCGTGAACCTCCGTCTGCCCTGCTGCCGAAAGATGTTGGCACCCCTCGGACAGTGCGGCGACGGATTCTTCCGCGAAGTTCGACTCGTCCTCTCCGACAATCAGTATGGACAAACCGATTGCCGGCCCGCGTTCGGCGAGGAACATGATGGTCTGTGCGTCTTCGGCGGAGTATCCGTGCGGGAAATCGCTGAGGATCAACAGGCGCAGGGAACTCGGCCCGTCGGCGACGCCACTCATTCGCGCGAGTTCGCCCATGTCGACGGCCTCGGCCAGTGCCCGCAAGCGCGCCGAGATCTCGGTGTGAGCGGTGATGACCGGCCCCGCGAGCATCGGTGCCAGTCGGTCGGTCAGTGGCGTGAGCGAGCCGGTCAGGTCGACGACGTCGAGTAGCGGCATCGGGCCGGCGGCCATGACGCGCACGGTGACGGCACTGATCAGACCGAGCGCTGCTTTGCTCGACGTACTGTCCACCCAGATCGGCCGGCGCAATGGCAACGGGACGCAGTACGGAACGGTGAGTGTGCCGCGGTCCGGAGCCGACAGCTCGCCAAGACGCATTCCGTCGCTGACGGCTGTGATCTGGGCCGGATCGGTTGTACCCGCCCACGACACCGACTTCCACGACGCCATCGACCGTGGGAGCACGCCGTCGATCACACCGAGTTCGTGCGCAAGCTGAGCGCTGTCGCGGGCGTGGTTGTCCCGTGCGAGTGAGACGAGGTCGTCGTGACGCTTCTGTGCGGCGTCGCGCGCCGCCACTCCCGCTGCCGAGTTCCGCAACGACGGATCTGCGACGGCAGCGGTCAGATCTTCGTCCAAACGGGCAAGCGCGTACTCGCTGCTGGAGACGAAGGAAGCGGCAGATCGTGAGGCATCCTCGAAGATCATCCACGCGCGCTCGAGGCCTCGGCCCACCTCCAACGGCTCCACTGCGGAGTCCCACGCGGGCGCGGCTGTCGGAGCTGGTTGTGCCGGCTCGTCGTCCACCTCGACGCCGTGCACCGAGATCAGTTCCGCCAGACCACCCGCATAGCCCTGCCCTACGGCCCGAATCTTCCAGGCACCGGACTTTCGGTACAGCTCCCAGCAGATGACCGCTGTCTCGGTGCCTGCGGTGGGGATCGCGAATTCGGCCAGGACCGAACCGGATTGATCGCTCAGGGTGGCGGAGAGCCCGGCCGTGCGAAAGGCGCCCGCGGCCGTCGCTGCCGGATCCACGCTGACGATGCACAACACCGCTGCCGCATCGGGGTGAAGTCGATCGAGTTCCATCCGGATGCCACTCTCGTCGAGTTGCACTCCAGCGGTGGATGGTTGGTTGTAGAACACGAAGTCCGCGGACGTCAATGCCCGCAGGTTCGCGTCCGCTACCAGCGCCGACACGTCGAACGGCGTCTGGCTCTCGGCTCGAAACGTCACCACGGGCGCCTGCAGCGGCGCGTTCTGTCCGGGAACAAAAGTCATACCCACAGCAGCGAACTATGCCATGACCGGGCTCTCTCGGTCAGCCTTGCACGTCCGCCACCACTAGATCGGCCACCGCGGTCATCCCAGCGTCCGTGAAGTGCAAGCGTTGCGCCGTCGACTCCGAGAACAGGCCTTCGAACCAACGCTGATCTGCACTCGCACATGCGTCGTGCCCGCCGGCGATGCTCGCCGCCGCAATGTCGACAGTGCGCACACCGTGGGCGTGGGCGACCTCGTCGAACTTCGTGTTGTAGCGAGCGAAGTAGTCCATGAACCAGGATGCGTCGGCGTCTGAGAACGGAATGTTCGGCCAGCATCCGCGAGAGGAGATCATGCCGCCCTCACCGATCAGGTAGATGCGAGCGTTCGGCGCGCGCTGCGTGACCGCGGTCAGGATGCGATCCAATTCTCCGGCAGCCCGGTCGATTCCGGACTGGGCGACGGAATTCGCGAGCGGGTCGTACCGGCATCCACGATCAGTTCCCGGTCCCGGAGCGACGCACAGGGGGCCGAGGAAGATGCTGTTGGAGTCGTTGCCGCCGATCGAGATGGTGATCAGGTCGGTGTCCGGGTGAACGGCATCGAGTTGGACAGGCCAGTAGTTCGGAATCAGCTGTGGAGTGTCGATGATGTTCTCGGCGCGTGCCGCGCTGCAAGAGACGTCGGCGAACTCCGCGACCTCGAGTGCCCGAGAGATCTTGCCCGCGAAGTTCTCGTACGAACGCGAACAGGCGTCGGGGTACATCGGTTCCAGCCTTGGGCCGGAGGCGCGGGAGTCACCGAGGGCGACGTACTTGATCCCGGTGCCGGATACACCTGACAGCGTTTCCGACTGCGGCACCGAAGCCTGCGCGATTCCGGTGCTCACGAGCGCCAGCACAACGCCTGCGACGGCCGCCGCCCGACCGAGAAGTTTCCCTCGAATGATCATCTACTGTGCCAAGTCCTCTCGCGCACGGCCGCTCGACTGACGGCTCGACATGCCGCATGAGGTTAACGCACAGAGGGGGAAACGATGTCCGGTTCGACGGACGGCGATCGAAATCACCTACCGCCGAACCGGATTCATCTCGACTATGCAGTCTCGACTCAAGCAGTGAGGAAACGGCCCAGCTGCGGCGCAGCTTCTCCTGCGTGCTTGGCCTGGATACCTTCACCGATGGCCTGCAGCTTCCATTCACCGTTCACGCGGTACACCTTTGCCATCACCATTCCGGTGAAAGCCATGCCGCCCTGGAGCGTGTATCGAGCGAGCTCGGAGTTGGTGGTGCTGTCCACGAGACGGCAGAAAGCGTTGGAGACCTGCTCGAACGTGTGTCCGCGGTACGAGGTCACGGTGAAGATCACGGTGGTCACGTGAGCCGGGACCCGCTGCAGATCGACGAGCATGACCTCGTCGTCGCCGTCTCCGTCGCCGGTCAGGTTGTCACCCATGTGACGGACCGAGCCGTCCTTGGACGTCAACTGACCGTAGTAGCAGACGTCGACGAGGTTGCCGTCGGCGTACAGGAGTGCCGAAGCGTCGAGGTCGACGTCGGCGGTACGGCTTCCGAACAGGCCGCTCTTCTTGATCGGATCCCAACCCAGACCCATCTGGATCATGGTGAGCGCGACGCCGCCCTCCTTGCGGAGTGTGACCTTCTGTCCCTTGGTCAGGCTGACGGGGCGTCCCTTGACCAGGCTCACCTCGGGCTGCTGGGCCGGCGGCTGGTTCTGCACGGGAGGCGCCGGGGGCGCCTGGTTGTACGTCGGCTGCTGGTTGTACGCAGGCTGTTGGTTGTAGGCAGGCTGCTGCGCCGGCGGGTAGGCCGGCGGCGTCGGTCCCTGGTTGTAGGCCGGCGGCTGGTTGTACGCGGGCGGGGCCGGCGGAACCGGCGGCGCGTTGTACGAAGGCTGCTGCTGCGGCGGCTGGTTGTACGCCGGCGGTGTAGGAGCGACGGACGAGGGCGGGGTGATCGGCGCCGGAGCCGCGACCGGAGTGGGAGGCGGCGGTGGTGCATCGTCGACGGACACACCATGATCGGTGACCAGCGCGGCAAATCCACCCGCGTACCCCTGGCCGACGGCGCGCACCTTCCATGCACCCTGGCGTCGGTACACCTCGAGCGCGATGACGATGGACTCGGTGGTGAGGCCGTCGATCACGTACTCGTACAACACGTTCCCGGCCGCATCGGAGACCCGAGCGGTCGGTGCAGCAGTGCGCCCGAAGTTCGACGAAGCGTCGTCGAGCGTGATGACGGCGCGAACCTGCTCGATATCGGCGGGTACGCCGGCGAGTGAGACTCGGAGTGAGGCAATGCCACCCGGGTTGGGTACCAATTGCACGCCGGGTCCGGTCGGCTGGTTGAAGAAGACGAAGTCGGCGTCGGAACGAACTTTTCCGTTGCTCGTCACGAGGAGTGCAGACAGGTCAGCGGCCGCAGCCAGCTGAACCGAGACAACTACATCCGAGACGTCCAGTGGGCCGTTCTGCCCTTTGGCAAGCGATACAGACAACTAAATCCCCTTCATAGAGAGCGTGTATTACCCGAGCGCGGAAGAGAACCACCGCAAGATCTCCGCGCTCGCTGCGATACCGGACCTTTCTGTCACAGTAACGGTCGGCCGTTGCCAATTCAGTTCTTCCAGCTCACCGTGCCTGGGCCTGATCGCGAAATCGGAGTATTCGAGCATGTCCGCATCCAATGCGCCGTCACCAGCCGAGATCACGACGGCGGACTGATCCAGATCACCCGACTCGACCAGTCTGCGGCGCACCTCTGCCAGCGCTCGTGACTTCGAGACCGCGTCGGGCATCGTGTAGATCTTGCGGCCTTGACGCGAGACATTCCAGCCCCGCGTCACGCACCACCCATTCCATTCGGTTTCGAAATCACTCGGCATCACGGCCAGATCGACGACCAGGTATGGAAACAGGTCGTCGGCAACACGAATGGAGCTGACCCAACTCGAGTCGATCCGCGATTCCAGTTCCGCCTGAACCTGCGGCAACTCGGCGCCGGACTTACGGGTCGAACGGTCGATCTCGTTTCGCCAGTCGCGATCGGCCTCGCCGTCTACGAGGATGTTTCCGCCGTTGCTCGTGATCGCGTACTTCCACGGTCCGCCGGGAAGATCGATCCGCTGGAACTGCGCAATGGTCCTGGTCGTCGTCGGAATCACCGGAACCCGCGAGCTGAGCGCGGTCAGCAGTTCGATCGATTCGACGCTCATGTGCGAGAGCGGACCGCCGTTGTAGTACTCGACGCACAGCGGGCTCGGTGCCGAATCCAGGTCGGAGCCACTGGGATCGCCGCCGATCGCGGCCTGCGAATAGATCATCGTGCGGTCCAGATCCGTGGCGATCAGGACCTGGGACGCAGCGGTGTCCACACGGCTCACGTGATGTCCTTGATCAGGCCGACACACGAGTAGGCGAGATCCGGGACGACCTCGACCGGGACCCCACGGGCCTGTGCCAACAACCGGATGTGTGCGTGCTCCGGGGCTTCGAGTTCGCGCACCAGAACCTTCCAGGGAAGCCGGCGCAGCAGCACCCTGGTTGTTTCTCCGACACCGGGTTTGACGAAGTTGACCGTCGAGATCCCGTACTCGGCCTGCACCTTCTCCACCGACTCCCAACCGGCCCAGGTCGGCGTCCGATCGGAATCGAGCACTGCAGCAAGAGAATCCGCTGCGTCGCCGCGAACCGAATCGAACTCGGCCGAGACCACGTCGAGCAACCTGTTGGAAACGTCGACGTCGGCGAGGTCGGCGTAGAACTTGGCGCCGTGGAAATCGCCGGGCCCGATGAGGGTGTCGTTGAGGACAGTTCGTGAGACCAAGCCGGACACCGTCGAATTGAGGCACGCCGACGCGATCAGGAAGTCGTCACGGGTCCCGTACGTTCGCACGCAGTGTCCGGGGTCGGCGAGAACAGCCAGATCGGAGTCGAACTTCGCTCCGCCTGCCTCGTGGTACTCCGTCAACGCTGCGTCGAGTTCGCGGGCGATGGCGCCCTTGCCCGTCCAGCCGTCGACGAAGACGACGTTCTCCGAGTCGTGATGGTGCGCAAGATAATCGAGTGCGACGGAATCGATTCCTTTGCCACGGACGATGGACACCGCATAGTGCGGCAACGTCAACCCGCGGGTCTGCTGGGCCCAGCGCCGCATCAGAATCCCGATCGGTGTTCCGGCCCGGGCGAGTGAGACCAGCGTGATGTCACTCCCCCGCTCGGCCAAGACCAGGTCCATCACGGTCCCGACAGCGCGCGCCAACCGTGGAGCGCTCTCGGCGAGCACCGTCTCGAAAAGATCCCGGTATGCCTGATCGGGTTGGTACTCGATGGGGAGAGACTCGGCATAGTGCGCCTCACCCGACTGAATACGCTTCTCGCGCACGGATACATCCGCTTCGAGATCCACGTGCGAGAGATCCTTGAGCAGCCACTTCACTTCGCCCGGCGCGTACGAACCGAATTCGGGCCCGACCAATGGTTCGTTCATGACGAGCTCCCTGCTCTGGAATCTCGCAGCGCCGACGGATCGGCCCCGCGAACGGTGGCGACCAGGACGTCGGTGCCGGAGTTCCGCAACACCTCGACCACTCCGTCCATCGCCGTCAACCGATCGGTGTCTGCGGGCTCGTCGATGACCAGCAACGCAAGGGCGTCGACCGCCGCATCAGGCCACTGCGCGTTGTAGACGTATCGAGGGTCGTTCTCACCCAGTTCGGGCGCCGGAAAGGTGAACCCGCGACGCAGCGGGTATCCCGGCACGTCGACGACGTACGCGGGTGAGCGAGTTGTGGTCTGGTAACGAACTGCTCGCCCAGAGCTTTCCAAGCCCGCAGCGATGCGCAGTGGCAGGTACATCAACTCCTCGTGACCGATCACGATCACAGCACGCGACGCGTCGATCGACGATTTGAGAATGGACACCGCTGCCTCGACGGCTGACTCGAATGCCGCGGTGTCGCCGTCGAGAAAGCCGTGCCTGCCACCGTCGGGGACATGTGCCGGCCACGGCAGATCCATCTGAGACAGCGTGCCGCGGCGATCACCGATCGGATTGAGATCCGGAGCATCCAGCGCCGTGACGCGCTCGGTCAGGCCGTCGGGCAGGACCGTCGAACCCGAAGCGAGAGAGACGTAGTCGATTCGTACATTCAACTCTGCCGCCGCGGCTTCGCCGGCGACTCGGTGTTCCTCGGTTCTCATGTCCACCAGCGAGGCCACGACGTAGCGGCTTCGCGGGCATTGCCCGTGCAGCGCCCGGATGGCATCGATCGCGGTGGCGCCGGTGGAGATCTCGTCGTCGACGAGGACCAGAGGCAGGTCGTTCTCGAACAGTTCGGCGGACGTCGGCTGCATCAGATGGCTCGTGGCGTGCGAGTGCCCCTCCTCGAATCCGGCGAGCGTCGTAGCCCCTGGTACGTCTCGGCGCGTGGAGTGCAGGTAGCAGTGAGCGTGCAGGCGAGCTGCGACGCAGTGGCCCAAACCTGTTGCGGTTTCGGCAAACCCGAGAACGACGACGTCGACACCCTCACCGAGGGTTGTCCGCACCAGATCGCCGAGGTCGTCGGCAGCGCCGATGACCACGGACGGCTCGGTGGGCACGTGCTTTCCCAGCACGGTGGACACCAGCAGATGAGCGCGACGCGGATTCCGCCGAAGTCCCGGGATCACCAGATCGGGCACCGAATGCCCGAGTGACGAATCACCGTGAACGAGGTCCAAGCCGAATTCTGCTGTAGCCCAGGGAACCTCCTTGGACTGGACAAGCTCTGTCATCGATCGACCAACGCCGTCAGCAACTCGACGAACGTGATTCCCTTGTTGGTCACACCGAACACGTGAGCTCGGAGCGCAGTCTGATGGGCCCAATTGCGGTGCGGCTTCATCTCGTTCATCTTGTTCCGGTAGCCGGACGCCTGAACTCCCCCGGCGTCGGCACCGAGAATGTCGAGGGCATCGTGATATTCCTCGTGCGTGACAGCGGACAGTGCATTGACCGCTGCGACGTGCGACGGGTGGATGACCGTCTTGCCCTGGATTCCGTTGGCTCGGTCCAGCGCGATCTCACGGAGCAGACCGTCGAGGTCGCGGCTGACGAGATGCTGACGGAACCGGACGGCGTCGTGTTCCTCGAACGGGGTGGCGCGCAGCATCGGCCGGAACATGCGTTCGTGATCGGCGAAGTACTCCCACACGGGCCCGGTGATGACAAAACCCGAACCGTCCGCGCGCCCGAGATAGTTGACGATGTCGGCGATGACGTCGACCACCACGCGCACGTCGTAGATGGTCAGATCGCGGTCACGACGGATGCCGAAGGTGCTGCACATGTCGGTGGCGCCGATGCGGACGGCAAGGATGCGATCGCGGTGCTGCCCGAGAATCCCACTGATGGTGCGCAATTCGAGATCACGCGTATCGCGGTGCACCAGCGCGGGTGATTCGAGTACCGGCATCGCGTAGAGATGCTTACCCAGCAACTCGGATGCGTCCGCGACGGCGTCGAGAAACACGGGGCCGGACTCGCTGCCGAACTTGGGGATTACGAACCCGGTGAGCGCGGCGCGCCCCTCGGTCAACGACGCGGCGACCTTGTGGATGTCCGCGACTTCACGGACCCGTACGAACAGCAGCATGCCGACGGCGTCGGTGGACGCGATCTTGTCGAGAGCTTCGACCGCGTTCGCTCGCGCCGATTCGACCTCGTGATCGGCGACGGCATCCTCGAGATCGAGCACCATCGAGCTGACGCCCTCGGACGCACGCTTGGACACGATGTCGGCCAACCCGGCCCGGGTGGCAGGAACGTAGAGAGTTGCACCCAGAGCAATCGCGAGCAGATCCCTCTCGTCGGAATCCGCGAACGATCGAGGCGCATGCAGGAACAGTTGCTCCCGCACGTCATCCTCGAGATGTTGAAAGTGCTGCATTTCTCTTCTCTCTGTAACCGCAATCAAGTCCATGAAACGACCCCCTGTGACAACGCGTCGGGCAACTCCGATCCCCCGATCGGCCCGACCATTCAGTTTTTGCCGGCTCGCGCCCGCATCTTCTCGACAACTTCGGTGATGAACGTCGATACCGAGTCCAGCTGTAATACATACGACCAGTAGTCCGGATGAGTTCCCGACAGTGACGCACTCGCTCGCTCGATCCTTGCTAGTTGAGCATCGAGTACGGAGCCCCACTCCGCCACCAACCCTTGGTTAACAGCGAACATCTGGGCGTCTTTCAGCCGGAAACGAACCTCACGTTCCTTTTGGCTCGGATCTGCCCGGACTGCACGCAGAGTAGCGAGACGGTCCGTCACGGCGTCGGCACACGCTTCGGCGTCGGCGAGGTGCACGCGGGCTTCGGCCATCAAAGCCAGTGCATGTTCGGGGTTTCCCGCAGCCAGCGACTGCTTCGCTTCCTTGAGATCGATGTCGGCCTGATCGATATGCGCTCGGCTGCGACTGCTGTTGTCGACGAGGTCAGCGGAACTCGCGGCGTTGAACTCGCGCAGCAATGCGGAGTACGCCGGATCCAGGCGGTCCACTCGAGTGCGCACTGCCGACAACCTGGTCGAAACGGAGGAGATCGTCATCTCGGCACGGTGCTGGGTCGACGGGGCTTCTGCCAATGCTTCCTCGAGCGCCGATACCGCTTCGCGGACACTCTCGGCCCGCGTGCGGACTGCGTCGGCGCGACCGGATGAGCGCGCATTGTCGAGCGCTGCAACCGCGTCGTCGAGGTGTTCGGAGGCCGTCACCACCGACGGGTACTCGCGATAGCGCTGATCGGTGGCAGCCAGTTTTTCCCGGACGGCGTTCGCCAGGGTTCGGGCCTGCTGGCCGAGGACGGGAATGGCGGACATCGTGACCGTCGCCTGCTCGAGGTGCGCACGATGCCCGTTGTAGAAGGCGTCGACGCCCTTTGCCGCCTCGACGAGTTCGGCTACCGACTTTTCGAACGCCGCCCGAGCACCGTTCGGGTTCTGGTGGAGTACCTGATCGTTGCCATAGCGCTCGGATGTGTCGAGGTAGTCCGACGCAGCCTGGAAGCACCGATCCCGAACGGGTTCCCACGCAGCGCGCAGCCCTCGCTCGGGGTACAGCTCGGCGGAAGCGTCGACTGCTGCCGACGCGATGGTCTGCCGCTTGTCCATGTCGAGGAACGCCGAAACCATGGCCGTCTGCGCCTCCCGCGCACGACTGACCGACTCCCCCACTCTTGCCCCCCGATTGAAGCGCTCCGACCATCTTCCCACCACGATTGAATCCTACGGGTCCAGCACTTCGCTTCTCGGTTCGTAATTCTGCTGTTACGGCGAACACACCGGAACTGCGGTTAGGGTGGTGGAGGTAAACACACTCCCAAGACGACTTCGCGTCGTAGTGGGCCTTGTCTCTCCTCTTGAAAGGACCCCTGAATGGGCGTCAGCTTGACCAAAGGCGGCAATGTCTCTCTCACGAAGGAGGCCCCGAACCTGACTGCAGTGGTCGTCGGCCTGGGCTGGGACGCACGTTCCACCACCGGAGCTGCTTTCGACCTCGACGCCAGCGCAATCGGCGCAGGCTCGAACAAGAAGGTCCTCTCCGACCAGCACTTCATCTTCTTCAACAACCTCCGTTCGCCCGACGGCTCGATCGAGCACAAGGGTGACAACACGGACGGCGAAGGCGAAGGCGACGACGAGCAGATCGACGTGAACCTCGCAGCGGTTCCTGCCGAGGTCGAGAGCGTTGTCTTCCCCGTTTCGATCTACGACGCAGAAGCTCGCTCGCAGTCCTTCGGCCAGGTCCGCAACGCGTACATCCGCGTCGTCGACAAGTCGAACGGCAACGAGCTCGCTCGTTACGACCTCTCCGAGGACGCTTCCACCGAGACCGCCATGGTCTTCGGTGAGCTGTACCGCAACGGTGCAGAGTGGAAGTTCCGCGCAATCGGCCAGGGCTACGCGTCCGGCCTCGCGGGCATCGCGCGCGATTACGGCGTCAACGTCTGATCTTCGCTCTCGACGAGCTGACTCGGGGAAGGTTCCGCAGTAGTCTGTGGAACCCTCCCCGTTTTCACGTTCGGATGCGGTGAGAGACCGCTTGCAGTAACCACTCTGCATTGACCAACTAGAAAGGGCCACGCTCCGTGGTACTGCGAATATTCGGTTTATCCATCGCAATTTCGATCCTCGCGATGATCGTTGCGTTCATCTACGGCGGACCCGAGGCACTGTTCCTCGTCATCATCCTGTCGATTCTGGAAATCTCGCTTTCCTTCGACAACGCCGTCATCAACGCCACTGTTCTGCAAAGAATGAGTGAATTCTGGCAGAAGATCTTCCTCACCATCGGCGTCATCATCGCCGTCTTCGGTATGCGTCTGGTGTTCCCGCTCGTGATCGTCTGGGCTGCATCCGGTCTCGGACCCGTAGCTGCACTCGACCTCGCACTGAACCCGCCTGCGGACGACGCCGCGTACTTCGCCAACGGCGAGCCGAGCTACGAAACCATCCTCACCGACGCTCACCCGCAGATCGCTGCCTTCGGTGGCATGTTCCTGCTGATGCTCTTCCTCGGATTCATCTTCGAAGAGCGTGAGATCACCTGGCTGTCCTGGCTGGAGAAGCCGCTCGCTCGCATCGGCAAGCTCGATCAGCTCTCCGTCGTCGTGGCCGGCATCGTCCTGGTTCTCAGTGGTTCTTTCCTCGCTGCTGACGACAAGGTCTCCACCGTCATGATCTCGGGCGTTCTGGGCATGATCACCTACATCGCGGTCAACGGATTGGGTGAACTGTTCAATCTGCCGGAAGAAGGCGAAGAGGAAGAAACCACCAAGTCCGGCGGCCCCACGCAGCTCGCGAAAGCGACCGGTAAGGCCGGCTTCTTCCTGTTCCTCTACCTCGAGGTCCTCGACGCGTCCTTCTCGTTCGACGGCGTCATCGGCGCATTCGCCATCACGGCAGACCCGATCATCATCGCCCTCGGCCTCGGCTTCGTCGGCGCGATGTTCGTCCGTTCCATCACGGTCTTCCTGGTCCGCAAGGGCACGCTCTCCGATTACGTCTACCTCGAGCACGGTGCGCACTGGGCCATCGGCGCTCTGGCCGTCATCTTGATGGTGTCCATCGGCGTTCACATCAACGAGATCATCACCGGCCTGGTCGGTGTCTTCTTGATCGGCGCTGCTTTCATCAGCAGCCTCATTCGCAACAAGCGAATCGCGAACGCAGATCCGAAGTTGGACGAGAACACTCCGGCAACTGTCTGACGTTCTTTTTCACGAAACGCCCGCGACCAATTGGTCGCGGGCGTTTTGTTTGTTATGCCTGAATTGAAACGCTCTGCATTCACAACCGCGCGCCAATTGTTCAGCCGCGCGCCAAATTCAGCCTGCGGGTGAACAATTGCCCTGCGGGTGCGAAAAACCTATTCGTAAGGGAAACCATGAACGAGATAGTCATAGAGCGCGCAACGGACGAGGACGCCGCGGAAATCCTTGTTCTACAACGCTGTTGCTGGGTTTCGGAAGCAATCTCCAACAACAGCATGGACATACCCCCGCTCCACGAGGACCTACCCACGGTCCGAGCCTGGGTTCAGCAGTCGACGGTCTGGGCCGCACGACGCGGCGGACGGCTCGTCGGGGCCGTGCGAGGAACCGCGGACGGAACCGCATGGCAGATCGGTCGCCTCATGGTGGCACCGGATTTGGCGGGCAACGGCCTCGGCCGACGCCTCTTGCAGCACGTGGAACAGAACGCTCCGGAGCACATCACACGTTTCGAGCTGTTCACCGGAAGCAGGAGCCTGCGGAACATTCGCCTGTACACCCGAGCGGGCTACTCCCAATTGCCGCCGGACCCCAGCCACATCCCCGGAGTCGTCTACCTGTCCAAGCCGAACGCCATCAACTCCGACTGAACGGCGATACTGACTTCTGTGGTGAACATTCGCGTCGCAGCGCAGACAGACTTGCCGTTCTTACGTGAGCACGACTCGCACGTCGCTGCCGAGGAACTCGCGTCAGTGGTCCAACGCGGCCGGATACTCATCGCCGAGGACAACGGTAATCCAATCGGATGGCTGCGCTGGGGCTTGTTCTGGGACGAGATTCCGTTCATGAACATGCTGACCGTCCTGTCTCCGAACCGCGGCCAAGGCATCGGGCGCGCTTTGGTCACAGGTTGGGAAAAACGCATGAGCCGCGCGGGACACTCGCAGGTCCTCACCTCCACACTCGCCGACGAATCAGCCCAGAACTTCTATCGCGCAATGGGATATACCGACGCGGGAGTTCTGTTACTCCCAGGCGAGCCCTCCGAAATCTTCCTACGCCGAGACCTCGAGCCTGCGCCCGATCTGACCGATCCCCACATTACCCGCGAGTAATATATGGTGGTCGTCACACCGCGATCTCAGGGTGGGGCGTGGCACACCAATGTGGAGGACGAGTATGTCGTCAAGGGTCTTATCTCGCACAGTTGTCGGAGTACTCGCGGTTGCACTGACAGGCGTCGGTGCACCGGCAGCACTCGCGCAGCCGGCTCTTGCCCAGTCCCCTGATGACAGTTTCTACAGCTACGAGGGCGCGGCGCCTCTCTCGTCGTACGCTCCAGGCGCGGTCCTCGAGACTCGCACCGTGCCGTACACCATTCTCAACATCCCGACCCCGATACAGGCAGTGCAGGTTCTCTACCGATCAACCGACGCCCTCGGTCAGCCGTCGGCCAACGTCACCTCGATCCTGCGCCCGGCCAACGCTCAACCGGATAAAGTTGTTTCGTACCAATCCTTTTACGATTCACTGAACCCCGACGACAGTCCGTCGCGGGCCATCGCGGGCAACACCCCGATCGGAGATTGGACGCCGAGTGGGCGCAATTTCAACGTCGGCGGTACCTTCACGTCCATCGAGGCAGCCTTGTTCGGGCCGCTCTTCGCATTGGGCTACACGATCGTCGTCCCGGACACCGAGGGCCCGGATGCAAACTTCGCTGCCGGACCCGAATACGGGATGATGACGCTCGACGCTCTGCGTGCCGCCCGCGATGTCCCGGAAACCGGAATCACCGACGACGCAGAGATCGCGCTGATGGGTTACTCCGGCGGAGCGATCGCCACCAACTGGGCTTCGATACTCGCTCCCGCATATGCACCGGAGATCAACGACAACTTGATCGGTGCCGCGCAGGGAGGCGTGCTGGTCAATCCGGCCAACAACCTTCGCTACGCGAGCGGAAGCATCGGGTGGGGCGGCGTGGTCGGCATGGCAGTCGTCGGCGTTGCGCGTTCGTACGACATCGATTTCGGGAAGTATCTCAGCGACCGTGGACGCGACGTCATGGCTCGACTCGAAGACGCGTCCATCGGCAATGTGCTGGCACAGTATCCCGGACTGACCTGGCAGGATCTGGTCAAACCCGAGTACGCCGATCCCAATACGGTTCCCGAGTACGTCGATGTCGTGAACAAGATCAACATGGGCACCGCGGCGACACCGACCATTCCGATGTTCATCGCGCAGGCGGCCAACGGCACCATCGAGGGCACCCAACCCGGCGGCCCCGGTGTCGGAGCGGGAGACGGCGTGATGATCACGGGCGACGTCCGCACCCTCGCACGCAAGTACTGCGACGCCGGCCTGGCGATTCAGTACGACCAGTACGACACCATCAGCCACTTCCTCGGCGCCATGCTCTGGCTCCCCGGTGCGCTCGGCTGGGTCGACGACCGCTTGAACGGCAAGCCTGCACCGTCCAACTGCGCGAACATTGCACCGGGGAACTCACTTGCGCCGCAAGAACATGCGCGCTGACTGACAGCGACCCCGAATCTACTTCGACGGTTCCACCTCCCACCGAACGTGAGTCACCAACGGTTCAAGGCTAAGTCGGCTGACGGCGGATTCCAGGAGTCCGTCGTCTCGCTCCGCGGCAGCCAGTTCGGCCACCACCCGCACGCGGTCGCTGTCCGGGATGTCGAAGGACTGCACTGACCGGAGCTGAAACTCGGGCCTCGAAATGGACTGCACGGTAAGACCTCTGATGTGAGCTTCGGCGTCGCCGTGACAGGTCACCTCGAAGGTGTAGTCCGCGGGTGGTTCTTCGCGTCCGGTTCGGGCAGGCTGGTGATCCATCATCCGGCCCAACGGCCTCAACAGCGTGTTCGCCAACATGATTGCGCCGGCACCGAACACCGCGACCCAGTACATTCCGCCACCTGCCAGTGCGCCGACGGCGGCAGTGGCCCACAGAGTGGCGGCAGTGTTCAGGCCGGTGACCGACGCACCCTGCTTCATGATCACTCCAGCACCGAGGAAACCGATCCCCGAGACGATCTGCGCTGCGACGCGCGTCGGATCAGCGTCCGGGCCCTGAAACCCGTACGCGCCCATGATGACGAAGAGCGTCGCACCCAAGCTCACCAACGCGTTGGTTCGCAGACCCGCCATCCTTGCGCGCCATTGCCTTTCGATCCCGACGGCAGCGCCGAGGACGAGCCCGAGCGCTATCCGCACAAGGATGACGTGGATTTCCACGGTGAACTCCTAGAGCCAGGTCGCGAATCGACGGATGAACATTCCCTTGGCCACCTGCGTGACGACGCAGTATGCCGCGAGAGTGAGGACCAGCCACGGGAAGTAGTTCCACGGCAGTGAAACCAACCCGAGGGAATGACCCCAGGACGTGAACGGGAACACCAGCGCGAAGACGCAGGCGGCGCCTGTGCTGAGCAGTACCGGCAGCGATGCACGCGACTGGATGAACGGGATCTTGCGGGTGCGGATCATGTGAACGATCAGCGTCTGCGAGATCAATGACTCGATGAACCAACCCGATTGGAACAGCGCTGCATGCTCGGGAGAGTTGGCGGCGAACACGAACCACATCAGCGCGAACGTCGAGATATCGAAGATCGAACTGATCGGGCCGATGAACACCATGAACCGGCGAAGGCTCTTGGTCTCCCACTTGCGGGGCTTCGCGAGGAAGTCGTCGTCGACACGGTCCCACGGGATCGTGAGCATCGAGAGATCGTAGATCAGGTTCTGCAACAACAGAACTACGGGAATCATGGGGATGAACGGCAGCAGGGCACTGGCGACGAGCACCGAGAAGACGTTCCCGAAGTTCGACGACGCAGTCATCTTGATGTACTTCTGGATGTTTCCGAAGGTACGACGCCCTTCGATGACTCCTTGTTCGAGTACACCGAGGTCCTTCTCCAGCAAGATGATGTCCGCGGATTCGCGGGCGATGTCCGCCGCTGTGTCAACGGAGATGCCGACGTCCGCAGCCCGCAGTGCGGGTGCGTCGTTGACACCGTCACCGAGGAAACCAACCGTGTGGCCGACCCGGCGCAGCGATTCGACAATGCGTGCCTTCTGCATCGGATCCGTCTTCGCGAATACGGTTGTCCGCTGCACCAACTCGTCGAGGGCGTCGTCGCTCAACGCTTCGATCTCGGCGCCGGATACAACAGCTCCCACGTCGATACCGACTTTGCCGCAGACGGTTTCGGCGACCAGTTCGTTGTCACCCGTCACTACCTTGACCGCGACTCCGTGGCTCGCGAGGGCTTCGATCGCCCCGGCCGCAGATTCCTTCGGCGGGTCGAGGAAGGCCAGCAGTCCAACCAGGGTCATGCCCTCTTCGTCGGCCGTCGAGTACTCGCGGCGCTGCTCTTCGACGACTGTCTTGGTTGCCACCGCAAGCACTCGCTTACCTTGACCGTTCAGCTCCGCGACCAGACGGTCGACTCGGGCCAGCCATCCCGGTGTCAATTGGTGGGTCACCCCGTCCAGTTCCACCGATTCACAGACCGAAAGGAGCTCTTCCACTGCACCTTTGGTTACGATCAGATCGGCGTCTCCGTGGTCGACCACCACGGAGAGTCGACGGCGCTTGAAGTCGAAGGGAATCTCGTCCACCAACCCGTGGCGACGCGAGATCTCCTCGACCACTTCGGGACCGGCGGCCTCGATCACCGCGTCGTCGAGAAGACTGCGCAATCCGGTCTGATTCACGGAATTGACCGCCGCTAGCCGCAATACGTCCTCGGACTTACGTCCGGCAGTATCGAGATGCTCACCGAGAACGATGCGGTCCTCGGTGAGAGTTCCGGTCTTGTCCGTGCACAGAACGTCCATGGCACCGAAGTTCTGAATCGCGTTGATCTGCTTGACGATCACCTTCTTGCGCGACATGTGGAGCGCACCCTTGGCCAGGTTCGCCGTCACGATGAGCGGCAACATTTCCGGAGTCAACCCCACCGCGGTGGCGACGCCGAAGAGTAGTGCTTGGCTCCAGTCCTTGGTCAGTCCGTTGATGATGAACACCGCGGGAACCATGATCAGCATGAACTTGATCAGCAGGTAGCTGACACTGCGCACCCCGACGTCGAAGCTGGTTTCGGGTCGCTTGGACGCCAATTGTGCTGTCATGGCACCGAAGTAGGTCCGCTTGCCGGTGTGTACCGCAACGGCGGTGCCGCTGCCCGACACGACGGAAGTACCCATGAACCCGATGTTCTCGGCTTCGAGCAGGCGATCGACGTCGATCCCCGACGACGGGTCCGCCGACTTCTCGGCCGGCATCGATTCACCGCTGAGCATGGACTGATTGACCTGTAGATCCTTGGCCCGGATGATGCGGACATCGGCCGGGATCATGTCGCCGGCGGCAAGCTGGACTACATCACCTGGCAGTAACTGCTCGATCGGAATCTCAGCCGTGACCACGGTGTTGTTGATCTTGCGGGTGGCCGCGACGGTCGTCGTAACCATCGCCTTGAGCGCCTCGGCGGCGCGGCTCGAACGGTATTCCTGCCAGAACCTCAGTGAGACACTGACAAAGATCATCAACCCGAGAGTGATGATGCCCTCGTAGGAAGGACCGTCCTCGGGGTCCGCCCAGACCACGTCGGTCCCGACCATGATCAGGGCGAGGAATACCAGGATCAGGATGAACGGGTTCTTGAAGGCCCCCGCGAACTGCACGATTGCCGGCGCCGGGCGGTCGTGGCGGACATCGTTGCGCCCGTATTGCCGACGAAGATCGTCGATCTGATCGTCGCGAAGGCCGTTGGCCGTCGTGGTCAGATCGGCGAGGACGGTGCGCGTGTCCGAGGCCGAGTAGTCGACCAATTCCTGTGCGCTTTCCTTTGCCAGGACTGTTGAATGTGTTTGTTGTGCACTGTTTCTCGTGGGCCGTGGCCGCAATGCGAGAACGGAAAATGACATGACGAATCTCCTCGGCTGCCCGAACACGCCGGACCATGCCAGTGCATGAGGGCAGCAGAATGCGCTGAGCGACAATGGAAGTCGTCAGCGGACGCGGCAAAGCCGCGCAGATGAAGCCGAGGATGCAAAGAGTCAGTGACTGAAGAGCAAAAGACCGGGGTGAGCATCGTCGGCAAGAACAGAAGGATGGGTCGAATATCGACTCGGCGGGTCGTCCACGATGGTCACCTCCTGAAAGTTCGGGGCGTCCGATGACGCCACACAAAGTACATGCGCACAGCACACGCCAGGAGAACCGAATATCGACGTACTCTCGCCTTCGCCGGAAGAAACCGGCATCAAGCTGCGAAAACACCTCCACGTCCGAGTTTTGGCACTGCACGACGTGTCCCGATCAAGACCGGGAAGCCACTTTGGATCACCCCTTAAGCCGGGGAGATCTGTCCTAACCTTGGGCGTCTCTCGACGTCGTGAGATCAGTGGCCTGTGTTCGTGCAGAAGCCTCACCTAACGAGGTACTGCACCCAGAGGGTAGTTCTCAAATCTGTTGCCTGTCAACCGAGCAACTCAGACGGCGGGCAATCCTGCCCGTGCGACGGCGCCGGCGAAGAGTGCCGTCACGGCGGCACCCATCACGCTCTGATCAACTTCTTCCGGATCCACGGAGTGTTCGAGAACGAGCCCGGATATCAAGGCCATCAACGAGATTGCAGTGGTCCGCACATCGAAGGAATCATCCACTCCCCATTCTCGGGCACGTTCGCCGATCAACTCCACGAGTTGACTGCGCAAGTGGCGACGCTCACGTAAGTACGCCTGTGCGATCTGCGGATCACGTCCGGCGAGCACTCCGAATTCGAGGACGAGCAGTGACCACCCCGGGTCGTCGACCATCCACGTGGCAATGGCCTCGCCACCTTTGCCCGCCGCGTCGGACGGGTTCATCCCGGCGATCTCGGCAAGCACCCGGCCGGCCAGTTCGAGAGACCGTTGCGCGAACAGTTCGGCGAACAGATCTTGTTTCGACTCGAAGTTGGAGTAGACAGCCCCCTTGGTGAAGCCCGCTCGGCGAGCAACTTCAGTGAGACGTGCGGCACTGAATCCGCGCTCCGCAAACTCTTCCGCCGCAGCGTCGAGCAGTCTTTGCCGCACCACGTCACGTCCGGGGCGGGTTACCGGCGTCCAGTCCGGTTGACGAGATTCAGTCACGATACCTAGAGTATTCAATACCTCGGGTATTGACAAGCTCTTTACTTTCGACAAGATCAGGACTCTTTCGTGACCACTACGCATCCGGCACACGCCGCACCAGACAACAGCTCCACCCACGACGAACACCACCACGACAATCTGCTGGTGAAATACGGCGCACCCAAGGTGATGGCCGCGCTGTTCGTCGGCGTGCTCCTGCTGCAGATGGGCTTCATCCTCAGCTACGTCGCCGCCTTCCATCAGCCGACTCCGCGAGACATCGAAATCGCGGTCATCGCCGATCAGGGCACACCCGACGGCATGGATCAGCAGATCGCCGACAAACTCAACGCCATCGACGGCAGCCCGCTCGACGCTCAGGTGGTCGACAGCACGGCGACCGCTCGCCGCATGATCAACGACCGCGAGATCCAGGGCGCGTTTGTCATCAACCCGGCCGGACCGGACACCCTGATCACCGCGAGCGCAGGCGGCAGCTCCATCGCGACGTCACTCGAAGCGGTGTTCACGAAGGTCGAGGCGACACAGGACCGACAGTTCGTCGTCCGCGACGAGATCCCCGTCGGAGCCCACGACAACCGCGGCCTCTCGGGCTTCTACCTCTCGGTCGGCTGGGTCGTCGGCGGCTATCTCCTTGCGGCAGCCATCGGACTGTTCATCGGTGCGCCGAAGACTCTCCGCCAGGCAAGCGCACACACGGGCGTGATCGCGATCTACTCGATCATCTCGGGAGCCCTCGGCGCCCTCATCACCTCACACGTACTCGGAACCTTCGCCGGCCACTGGTTCCCGCTCTGGATCCTGGGAACAGCCGTGGTGTTCGGCACCGCCATGTTCACACTCGGATTGCGCGCCGCCATCGGCGTTCTGGCAGTCCCGCTGGCTATCGCCGTCTTCGTGATTCTCGGCAATCCCAGTGCGGGAGGCGCATTCGGCTCCAACGTGATTCCCTCGTTCTATGCCGCCATCGGCCGGTGGATCACACCCGGCGCCGGCACCGAAGGCGTGCGGAGCATCGTCTACTTCAACAACGTCGGCGTCGGCCAGCCTGCTCTGACGCTTTTCCTTTACGCGCTGATCGGTGCGGTCATGCTGTTCGGCTTCACGATCCGCCGTAACCGAAAGTCCACCGACACGACGCCGACTCCAGCTGTGGCGAACGCCGACTAGTCCTAGTCTGAACTCATGACGAGCCTCCTCCACCCCAACGCCTCGCACGTCGCCGAAACACTGATCTCGCGGGGTCACCACGGCGTCATCGTCACGCAGCCCGACGCCACGCACACCGCGGCCGAGGCAGCGGCGGCCGTAGGGGTGGAGGTAGGCGCGATCACCAAGTCACTGGTGTTCCTTCTCGACGACGATCCGGTCCTGCTGCTGGTCTCCGGCGCGCATCAGGTGAATCTGAAGGCCACCGGCGAACGCCTCGAAGGCAAGCTCACGCGGGCGCCGCTGGAGATGGCGAAGTCCGCGACGGGCCAGCCGATCGGTGGGGTCGCTCCGCTCGGGCATCCCACCAACCTGCCCACCTACATCGATACCGCCCTCGAGCAGTACCCCGAGTTGTGGGCAGCCGCCGGGCACCCCAACACGGTCTTTCGCACGACGTACTCCGAACTCCTCCGAATCACCGCCGGCCTCGCCGTCGACATGGACTGACGCACTTCAGCCAACCCGGTCCGAAACCACTCAGACGTGCGTCCACCTATAGTTGGACGCACCATGTGCACTGCAACCAGGACCCCGGCCGGCAACCACTGGCGTCGACGGCACGTAGATCTGTGCCGCACCGACGCCTGTCTGTGTATGCCGAGCGCAGTCACCTCGACCACACCGCACACCTCGAGTTCCAGCCGGAGAGTTCCCGTTGTCTGACAAGCCGAATGCCGTTTCCAGCCACACCACCCCCGACGTCCCCGAAGTAGCAGCGACGCCCGAGTTGTCCACCGGCATCTGCGCCGGTGACTACCGCGCTGCGCTTCGCCGCCACCCCGCCGGTGTCACCGTCGTGACCCTCGATTCGGGTACCGGCCCGGTGGGTTTCACCGCCACCTCGTTCTCGTCCGTCTCCCTCGAGCCGCCGCTCGTCTCGTTCAACATCGCGGAGACGTCGTCGAGCATCAATGCACTCAAGGCAGCCGAGTCCTTGGTGATCCACCTTCTCGGCGAACATCAGCAGCATCTGGCCCAGCGCTTTGCGCGTAGTGCCGATCAGCGTTTTGCAGACGAGTCACTGTGGGCAGTGCTCGACACCGGGGAGCCGGTGCTGCACGGCACCCCCAGCTGGATGCGCGTCAAGGTCGACCAGCTGATCCCTGTCGGCGACCACACGCTGGTCATCGGACTCGTCACGCGGGTTCACGCCGAAGAAGACGACGAATCCGCTGCCGCGCCCCTGCTCTACCACGAGGGCAAGTACTACCGCCCGACTCCGTTAGGTCAATAGACAACTGTGCGCCTTTATTAACCGCCCGCGGTTAATAAAGGCGCACAGCAAGTTAGAGCGCTACGTACTTGGTATCGAGATACTCGTCGATACCCTCGGTTCCGCCTTCACGGCCGAAGCCCGATTCCTTCACCCCACCGAACGGCGCGGCAGCATCGGAGATCGCGCCGCGATTGACGCCCACCATGCCGGTGTCCAGCTTGGCCGAGACGCGCATTGCACGGTCGATGTCGCGGGTGTAGAAGTACGCCACGAGACCGTACTCGGTGTTGTTCGCAGCCGCGATCGCTTCGTCTTCGGTGTCGAAACCGACCACTGCCGCAACGGGTCCGAAGATCTCTTCCTTCAGCAGGCGCGCGTCGGCGGGCACCTGGTCGAGGACCGTCGGGGTGAAGAAGAACCCGGGGCCTTCGGGTGCCGATCCACCGGTGCGAACGCGAGCACCCTTGGACACGGCGTCGTCGACGAGTCCGGTGACGGTTGCGAGTTGCTTGGTGTTGATCAGCGGTCCGATGTTGGTGCCCTCGGCGTCACCGGCGCCCACCTTCAAGGCCGCAACCTTGGCGGTGAACTTGTCGGTGAACTCCTCGCGCACCGAGTTGGCGACGTAGATGCGGTTGGCCGCGGTGCAGGCCTCGCCGCCGTTACGCATCTTCGCGAGCATTGCGCCGTCGACAGCTGCGTCGATGTCGGCGTCGTCGAAGACGATGAACGGCGCATTACCACCGAGTTCCATCGACGTGCGGAGCAGCTTGTCAGCAGCATTGCGCACCAACAACTTTCCGACGCCAGTGGAGCCGGTGAAGGTGACCTTGCGCAGACGCGCATCTTCCATCAGCGGCCCACTGATGGAGGCCGCGTCGGACGTCGGGAGGATCGAGAGCACACCGTCGGGCAGACCGGCATCGGCGAACACCTGACCGAGGAGCTGCATGGTCAGCGGCGTGTCCTCGGCGGGCTTGACGATGATGGTGCAACCGGCAGCCAGCGCCGGTCCGATCTTGCGTGTGCCCATGGCGAGCGGGAAGTTCCACGGGGTGATCGCGAGGACCGGTCCGACGGCTTCCTTGGTGACCAGGATGCGACCGTTGCCGGCCGGAGCCTGCGTGAAACGTCCGCCGATGCGTACTGCTTCCTCGCTGAACCAGCGCAGGAATTCGCCGCCGTAGTTGACCTCACCGCGGCTCTCTGCCAACGACTTACCCATTTCCAGGGTCATCATCAGCGCGAAGTCCTCGGCGCGGGCGTGCAGCAATTCGAAGGCGGTGCGCAGGATCTCGCCGCGTACACGTGCCGGAGTGGCCGCCCAGTCTTCCTGCGCCGCAGCGGCGAGGTCGAGCGCACGGATACCGTCGGCAGCGGTGGCGTCGGCTACCTGGGCGAGTTCCTCACCCGTTGCCGGGTTGTAGACCGCAAAGGTCTTCTCGGCCGGGACGAGCTTGCCGCCGAGCCAGAGACCCTTGGGTACCGAGTCGAGAAGATCCGAGACGTTGGACATGTCAGTTCCCCTGTGCTGCAGTGCGGATGGCGGTCTCGAGGACGGTCAACGCGTCGTCGAGCAGCTCTTCGGAGATGACCAGCGGCGGGAGCAGACGGATGACGTTGCCGTAGGTACCGCAGGTGAGGATCACGACGCCGGCAGCGAGGCATTCGGCGGCGATCTTCTTGGTGATGTCGGCGTCCGGCTCCTGCCCACCGGGCTTGACCAGCTCGATGGCGAGCATCGCGCCGCGACCGCGAACGTCACCGATGACGTCGAGTTCCTTTGCCAGTGCGTTCATTCGGCCGACGACGGTCGACTCGATGGTGCGTGCGCGGCCACAGAGGTCGAGCTCACGCATCTGGTCGATGGACGCCAATGCAGCGGCGCAGGCGACGGGGTTACCGCCGTAGGTGCCACCGAGGCCGCCGGGGTGGACGGCGTCGATGAGCTCGGCGCGGCCCGTGACAGCGGCGAGCGGCATGCCGCCTGCGATGCCCTTGGCGAGAGTGACCAGGTCGGGGACGATGCCCTCGTGATCGCTGGCGAACCAGGCGCCGGTACGAGCGAAGCCTGCCTGAACCTCGTCGGCGATGAAGACGACGCCGTTCTCCTTGGCCCACGCGACGAGCGTCGGGAGGAATCCTTCTGCGGGAACGATGAATCCGCCCTCGCCCTGAATGGGCTCGATGAGGATGGCGGCCGTGTTGGCAGCACCGACCTGCTTCTCGATCATCGTGATGGCGCGCTGTGCGGCCTGCTCACCGGTGATCTTGGAGCCATCGACGTTGAGGCCCTCGCGGTACGGGTAGGACATCGGGACGCGGTAGACCTCGGGGGCGAACGGACCGAAGCCGCTCTTGTACGGCATGGACTTCGAGGTCAGTGCCATCGTGAGGTTGGTGCGGCCGTGGTACGCGTGGTCGAAGACGACGACTGCGTCGCGACCGGTTGCGTGACGGGCGATCTTGACGGCGTTCTCGACGGCTTCTGCGCCGGAGTTGAACAGCACGGAACGCTTCTCGTGGTCACCGGGGGTGAGCTCGGCGAGACGCTCGGCGACCTCGACGTAGCCCTCGTACGGAGCGACCATGAAACAGGTGTGGGTGAAGTGCGCGACCTGATCCTGAACGGCGGACACGACGGCCGGGTTGGAAGCGCCGACGCTGGTCACCGCGATACCGGCACCGAGGTCGATCAGCGAGTTGCCGTCGACGTCGACGATGACTCCGCCGTCTGCGTCGGCGACGTAGACCGGGAGGGTGGATGCGACGCCGGCGCCGACGACCTTCTTACGGCGTTCGGCGAGCGCAGCCGAGCGCGGGCCCGGGAACTCCGTGACGATGCGACGCTCCTGCGGAAGCCGGTATTCGATTGCACTCATGTGACCACCCTCTCGGTTGTGTATTGCATTCGAGTATGCGACGCGCGAAGCATCGCAAGCACTGCCGAAATGGATACCCGGAGCTCCAGGGCTACTCCATATCGGCAACGACAGCTAGCCTTGATCAGGTGACGGTTCCGATCTCGTGGCTCTTGCGCCAGAAACACCTCTCGCTGGCTCTGCTCACCGACCGCGCAGCTGCCACCCACCCCGTCACGTTTGCGCAGGCCACAGAGCTGACGGACCCCACCCCGTGGCTTTCCGGCGGCGAATTGGTGCTCACCACCGGGCTGGCACTGGTGGGCGCCGACGCCACCGACTACAGCGAGTACATCGACCGTCTGGCCGCCGCAGAAGTATCGGCTCTGGGTTTCGGGACCGGCCTTTCCCACGAGAGTGTGCCCACAGACCTGATTGCCGCCGCCCGCAGCCGCGGACTCCCCCTGCTGGAAGTGCCGTTCACGACCCCGTTCGCGGCAGTCACGCGCGCGGTGATGACCCGTCTGAGCCAGCAGGAATACGAATCGGTACTCCGCGCGGCAGAAGTACAGACGCGCATCACCCGCGTTGCACTGCGCGGTGGCGTGTCTGCCATCGTGCGCGAACTGGCCACGGCCACAAAAACTTCGGTGGCGTTTGTCGGAGATCGGATCACCGCGGTGCATCCGGCAAACCAGAAGTCGTTGATCACCGAGGTTCGCGCGGTCGCGGCCACCACCCGCGATCCCAACGCTCCGGCGTCGATCTCGCAGAGCACACCCGAACGGACGCTGACACTGTCCCCCGTCGGCGTCACCGACAGTTGGCACGGCTACCTCGCCATGGCGGGCGCCGGGCCCCTGAGCAATATCGACAGAGTGTTGCTCGGGCATGCGGTCTCGCTGCTCACTCTCGAACTCGAGAAACCGGTTCGACTACGGGCCGAGCGAACTCGACTCAACGCCATGGCTTTCGGGCTCTTACTCGACGGCCGAATCCCCGAAGACAGTGTGCCGTCGTACTTGGACGAGGCAAGCGACACGCACGGCAACATTCGTGTCGTCCACGTTCGCGGATCCGGACTCGGCCCAGTTCTTCGCGAACTCGACAACGCTCTCGCGCGAGCAGGCCGGCCGTTGTTCGCGCAATCCGAGGACGGTTCGCTGACCGTCCTCCTCCGCGGAACCGACACAATCGACACCGCCAAAACACTACTGGCGCAGCTCTCCCCCACCGAAGCGAAAGCCGTGCGTGCCGGAATCAGCACCCCTCACCGTCTTCTCGACGCACCCCGCGCACTCGTCCAGGCCCGCGCCGCGGCCAACCTCACGACGGCTACGGCGCGTATTCTCGAGTTCGACGCTCTGAGTGGTTCGACGATTCTGGCATCCGAGTCTGCCCGTGAGGCATTGATCGCCATGGCTGCGGACACCATCCCGGTGCTGACGGAACACGACCAGGCACACGGAACCGCACTGGCCGCGTCTTTGCGCGCCTATCTCGAGGCAAACGGCCAATGGGAGTCGGCTGCAGCCGAACTCGGTGTTCATCGGCACACCCTCCGAGGTCGCATCGCACGCATCGAGGAACTGCTGCAATGCGACCTCGGGCAGGCCAGGGTCAGAGCCGAACTGCTGCTATCGCTACTCGCCTGGGAGGGCCGCTGAACGCTCCGCGGCGTGTACCGAAGCGAAACTGGACGCACCGCGAACGAGTAGTTCGAGTTCGGCGTCGACCGTGCAGAGACGGGCGGTGTCCAGCGCTCCACTGCGGCTCACGCTCGACATCAAAGCCGTGAACCGGCGCACCGTTTGCGGATTGGCGGCGGTCCACAACTCGACGACCTCCGGAATACCTTCACCGAGCGCACCGGACACGAGGTCCGCGAAACGCGCCGTCAACCTGGCATGGACGGCAGCGCTGCCCATGACCTCCCAATGCGAGGCACCGACGGCGACGTTGACGCCGCCGAGAACATCGCCCAGATCGAGAGCGTCGGAGAGTTCCCGATAGATCGCGGCTGCGGCCGCGGCCGTCGTATTCTCCTGCAGTGCAATGTCTGCCAGGGCGAGCGCTCCGAAAGACGCCTCGATGCGCTCGCTTGCCGACAAACCGTCGGTGAGTTCCCGCACCGGGGCTGCCCACCGATCGATGTCGGCGCGCGGGTTCACGGTGAACCGGCCGGCAGCACCCGGGCGGCGCAACACCCAGCTCATTTCGGATTCCAACAGCTGCTGCAAGCGATCGAGAGCCTTCAGCTGTTCGGTGGCACTGAGATCGGAGTTCAGGATTTCACGTCGAAGGTCCTCCGTTCCAAGCACTTCGCTGACTACGGCGTAGGCCAGAGCCGCTTCCGGACTGCGAACTCCGAGGTGTTCCTCGAGCCGGAACAACACGCCGGGGCCGACGCGGTTGACCAGTTCGTCGACAACCGAGGTGATGATGATGTCGCGGCCCAACCGATGTGCGCGGACTGCGTCCGGTGCGGCCTCGACGACGGAGAGCGGGAAGTACTGCGGGAGACGATCGGCGAAGATCTGATTGTCCGGGACCGTCGATGCGCCCAGTTCCGCAGTCAGTACGTTCTTCGACTGCGCCACCAGCACAGCAAGTTCCGGCCGCAGGAGACCCTGCCCGGCACGCGCCCTGACCGCCAGCGCCTTGGCGTCGGGCAGAGATTCTTCCAGTCGCTTCATGGCGCCCGCCGAGACGAGGTTCTCGATCAACCGCTCGTGCTGATCGAGCAGGGCCGGTGCGCGGTGCTCGGCCAGGCTGATCGCGAGGGTCTGATCTTCACTGGCCTCGAGCACCGATGCGGCCACCTCGTCCTGGGCCGCCGCGAGTAGTTCATTGCGCGAGGTCGAGTCCAACGCTGCGAGTGCGATCTTGATGTTGACCTCACGGTCCGAGGTAGCCACGCCGGCCGCGTTGTCGATGAAGTCGGCGTTGATTCGGCCTCCGCCAGCGGCATATTCGATGCGGGCACGCTGGGTGAAGCCGAGGTTGCCGCCCTCACCGACCACCGTCGCACGCAACTCGTCAGCGCTGACGCGAACTGCGTCGTTGGACGGATCGGCCGCGTCGACGTTGCTTTCGGTCGACGCTTTCACGTAGGTACCGACGCCGCCGTTCCACAACAGGTCCACCGGAGCACACAGGATCGCTCGGATCAGTTCCTGCGGGGTCAAGTTCTCCTCGGTGATTCCGAGGGCCGCACGCGCCTCGAGCGGAAGGCGGATCGACTTCGCGCTCCGCGGCCAGACGCCACCGCCCGGCGACATCACGGTGCGATCGAAGTCGTCCCAGGACGAGCGCGGCACGGTGAAGAGGCGAGCGCGTTCGGCAAAGCTCGTCTCGGTGTCGGGGTTCGGGTCGATGAAGATGTGGCGGTGATCGAATGCCGCGACCAGACGGATCTTGTGCGAGAGCAACATTCCGTTGCCGAACACGTCGCCGGACATGTCCCCGATACCCGCGACGGTGAACGGATCGGTGTCGACATCGAGGTCGCGCTCGGCGAAGTGCCGTCGAACCGCTACCCAGGCGCCGCGAGCGGTGATGCCCATCGCCTTGTGGTCGTAGCCGGCCGAACCGCCGGAAGCAAAAGCGTCGCCGAGCCAGAAACCACGCTCGACGGCGATGCCGTTCGCGACGTCGGAGAACCGCGCTGTCCCCTTGTCTGCTGCCACGACGAGATAGGAGTCTTCACCGTCGTACTCGATTACTTCTGCCGGGTGTACCGCAGCGCCGTCGACGATGTTGTCCACCACGTCCAGCAGGCCGCGAATGAAGGTGCTGTAAGACTCCTGCACCTGCGCCGGAGTCGGTGACGACGTGCCCCGAACCACGAACGCGCCCTTGGCTCCCGAAGGAACGATCGGCGAATTCTTCACGCTCTGGGTCTTCATGAGACTCAGAGCCTCGGTGCGGAAGTCCTCGTATCGATCCGACCAACGCAGGCCACCACGGGCGACGGAGGAACTACGCAGATGCACGCCTTCGACATTGGGTGCGCTGACGTAGATCTCGCGGAAGGGAACGGTCTTCTGCGGAGTGGAGAGCAACTGCGAGTCGATCTTGAACGACGCGTACGGTAGCGGTTCGCCGCTCTCACCGCGCAGGTACCAGTTGGTGCGCAGAGTCGCCTGCAGGAACGAACGCACGCCGCGCAAGACGCGATCCTCGTCGAGAGTGTCTGCACCGTCGACTGATTCGTCGATAGCTGCCGTTGCGGTAGCCACAGCTGTCTCACGCACACCCGCCACGGCGGGGTCGAAACGCGCGGTGAAAAGTTCGATCGCCTGCCGTACGAAGAGTGGCTTCGCTGCCAACACTCCGACGATGTAGCTCTCGGACAAACCGATACGAGCCTGAGCGAGGAAACGGCACGCAGCGCGCAGCAACTCTGCATCGCGCCAGGTGATGTCTGCTCGTCCGATCAGACTGGAGAACGCATCCATCCGGGTCTGTCCGGCGATGACGGCTTCGAAGGCGTCCGCCATCTTCTCCAGCGCACTGCCGTCGAAGGTGCTCGGCTCGAAGGTGAAGTAATGCGCCGAACCCAGAACGGTCGGAAGCGGGCGGTGCGTCGAAACTCGGAGTCCGAGAGACTCGAAGTTCTCGCACAGATCGGAGAGCGAGGGCTCTCCGGACGGCCACAGCACCACGCAGGTCAGATCGTCACTGTTCAGGTTGTCACCCTGACGGAAGACGAGTCGCTGGCCCGCTGCTGCCAATTCGGCGACCAGTTCGAGCGCCGGGTCACCGGATCGATCACCGCCTGCCGGTCTCGATTCTGCAGCTGCGGTCTTGGTCGCCGATGATGTGCTCGCCATTGAACACCCTCCTGGAAATTATTGGATCCGAACACTTTCCAGTGTTGCGTGGATCACCGGAAAGAGGTCGTGCCCGATAGGAGTACCAACCCCCATCGGGCACGACATTTCGGCAGTTGCGGTGAGCTCAGTCGCCCAACCTGATCGGAGCAAGCTCCTCGAACACGTCGCCGGGTCCGGGATTCTCGGCAGGCGCAGCGCCGCCGAGATGGTTGACGACGCCCCATACCGCGTTGATCGCGGTCTGGATCGCGCCCTCAGCCCAGCCGGCGGTCCACGACACGTCGTCACCGGCGAGGAAGATTCCCCGATGACGCGGTTCGAGATCATTCTGCACGAAGTGGGAGAACAGGCGCTCCTGGTAGCGGTAGTGCCCCGGAAGGTTCGCCTTGAATGCGCCCATGAAGTCGCGCTCGGTTTCCCACGACAGCGTCACCGGGCTCGAGATGATGTGGCTGCGGAAGTCAACGCCGGGGTAGATCTCTTCGAGAGAGCGCAGCATGATGTTCATGCGCTCGGTGGCGTCGAGCGCCAGCAGCTTCAGCGAATCGTCCGACCAGGTGTACGACAAGCAGATCAGGCCTGGCTTGCCCTCGCCTTGATCCAGCAGGTAGGTGCCGCGACTCATACGGTCGGTCAGTGTCATCGACACCGAATCACGGCCGGTCACGGGGTCCTTGTCCTTCCAGAACGGGCGGTCGACGAGAACGAACACCTTGGTCGAACCCATGTAGTGAGTTCGCTCGATCGCAGTCCAGTGGTCGATCGGGAACAGATCGTCGTCACACCTGATATTGTTCAGCAGCATCCAACTCTGCACTGTCACAACGGCACTCGCATACGTGCGAATGAAACCTTCGGAGTCGGTGACCGTGATGTTGCCGGGCTCGGTACGCCGGAGTTCGGTGACGCGGGGACGCGTCTCACCGTCGTTGAGCGAAGCGACCGTAGTACCGGCAGGCCAATGCGCCATGTGCGCCGGGGCGCGGTTCCACAACCGCATCGGCAGCTGCTGCGATCCACCGACGATGCCGCGGTGGTCGTCGTCGGCGGCCGTGATGACCACACGAAGGATTTCGAGGATCGAATTGGGGTAGTCGGTATCCCAACCGCCCGTACCGAATCCGACCTGTCCGAACACTTCCCGCATGTGGAAGGACTTGAAGTGCTTCGACGCGGCGAGGAATCCGTAGAACGTCTGGTCGTCGTAGCGCACCACGAGGTCGTTCCAGATCCGCTTGATTTCTGCGGTGTCGCGGTCACGAATGGCCTGCTGCAACGGAATCAGATCGGCATGCTCTTCGAGAGTGCGCTGCCAGGCCTGCGCCACCTCGGTGTAGATCGGCGGCAGATCCTCGAGAGTGTGCGCGTAGTGGCTCTCGCCCTTGAGATCGATGACGGTGCTCGGCGTGACCTCGGCAAGGGGATTGGGGAACTCTTCGGTCTGCAGACCCAGTTCGTTCAGGTAGTGGAACAACGTCGTCGACGACGGTGGGAAACGCATTGCGCCCATCTCGGCGACCACCCCGGGGTGCCCGTCGAACTCGACCGACCGCATCCGGCCACCGATCTGATCAGCTTCGTAGACAATCGGTTTGAGACCGACCTTGAGCAACTCGTAGGCCGCGATCATGCCGGAGAGTCCGCCACCGATCACGGCAACTTCTGTACCCAGTGCCAGATCGGGCACCGAGCCGAGTCCCGCCGGACTGGAAACGTAGTCGTCGTACGGGAACGGAAAATCCGGCCCGAACATCGTGAGGGGCGGCTGCTTGCCGGGTTCCGAGGAACTGTCCGGAGCTACTGGGATGGTCATCTACGGTTCTCCTTGGAGACAGTCGTGACAGAAAGGTCTGGATACAGATCGAGGCGTCGATCGTCGAGATGCGTGTTGAGGGTGCGCGATTGCGAGACGGTGGCGGCGGCGATATCGGCGAGGAGCAATTCCGGGCCGACCCCGGCCCTCGCCAACTCGGCACCGTCGGGCGCGATGGCGCACGAGAGACCGCAGTATGTCAGCTCGGTTTCGGCGCCGCAGCGATTGACGTAGGTGACAAACATCTGACTCTCGTATGCGCGGGCCGGAACCACTTGCTGCGCAATGTGTTCGTACGGAGTCATCAACCCTGTCGGCACGATGAGCCATTCGGTACCGGCGTCGGCATGGGCCCGAACCGCTTCCGGAAATTCCACGTCGTAGCAGATCAACAACCCGCAGCGGATGCCCTCGAAATCGAACCCGACCACCAGGGTCTCACCTGGCCGGAAATGTTCGCGGTCGAGCGTGCCGAACAGGTGCGTCTTGCGGTAGTGCGCAAGCGAAGTGCCGTCGCGGTCCACCACCTGCACACTGTTGTAGACATCTCCCCCGTCGAGTTCGGGGTAGCCGTAGACGACTGCGATGCCGGCGCTTCGAGCAATCGCGGCGACGGAATCGAAGATGGGGCCGTCGGCCGGTTCCGCGCGTAGCGACACCAGTTCGCCGATGTCGTAGCCGGTTGCGGACATCTCCGGCGTCAGCAGGATCTTCGCACCGGATGCTGCAGCCTCGCGGGCAGCAGTGTCGATTGCAGCGAGGTTGAACTCCACCGACGCAAAGGTGTCCGGGGTGGTGAGCGGACCTTGGAACAGGCCAACTCGAACTGAATCGACATGCATGGTGCGCTCCTTCAGGAGTTCCGTGACGCCAATTTTCGACGGTGTGTGTGACGGGGACAACTACCAGCGTGACGGGTGCCGCCAATCATGTCAACTCTTGTTTCCTAAGAATCAACATTCACGGATTCGAGTCTCACGAAGACGACGCGCGGGGCCCTTCCGGCAATGCCGGATTCAAGACCCACAGAACCTTCGCCAGAACCGAGCCTTCGGCCTGAAAACTATGGTTGTGCGTCGGCGTGAACGTGAAGGAATCGCCCGCCGCAAGTACGACGTCTTCGGCATCGACGGCCTCACCGTTCGGATCCGTCCGACCGCCCTCGAACGAGACCCGCAAGCCGCCCTCGAGCACGTGCACGAAGTTCACGTCGATCGGCAGACTGTAGAACTCCCGACCACTTCCGCCGCCTGGTTCCAGCTCGCCGAGCAGCACCTGAATTCGACGCTCGTTGGTAGGCGTGAGCAGGTACTCCGTCATCTTTTCGCCACCGAAGCTGATTTGCGGCATGGCGTCGGCGCGGACTACTTCACCGGCGGACGCATTCTCGAACAGGGATCCGACGGGGATCTCGAGCACCGCGCACACCTTTATCAGGGTCGCCACCGACGCGTTGACGTGATCGCGCTCGAGTTTCGAGAGATACCCCTTGGTCACACCACAGGCCTCGGCCAGGTCGTCGAGGGTCAACCGCTTCGATTGACGTGCCGCCTTGAGCCTCGCCCCGATGCGCGGTCCGACCGGCTCGACCGCTTCCTTCGCCTTGGCCACTGAACCCACTCCTTCACGACCGCCGTGTCCCTTTCAGGAAACAGGGGTTGACAACCGAGCCTCTTGAAGAAACCATACTTGCTCAGAGAGCTACATCACTGAAGGGCGCCCGGTGTGCGCCGAATCGAGAGCAGGGACCTCTGCACATGGCTACCAACAACCCCGGATCGTTCATCGGACCCGTCGACGCCACGCGCGTCCCCCGCTACGCCGAGCCGACCACCTTTGCGCGTCTCCCGCGCCTGGACGAGGTCTCGCGCGCCGACGTGACGATCCTCGGCATCCCCTTCGATTCGGGTGTCAGCTACCGCCCCGGTGCCCGGTTCGGTCCGGGCCACATCCGCGCTGCGTCGAAGCTGCTGCGTCCGTACAACCCGGCGCTGAAGGTCTCGCCCTTCGCCAACCAGCAGGTAGCCGATTTCGGCGACATCGGCGTCAACCCCTTCGACATCCAGGAAGCTCTCACGACGGTTCAGTCCGCCGTTACCGACCTGCGCGCCGACGGTTCCTCCGTGCTCACGCTCGGCGGCGATCACACCATCGCACTGCCGATCCTGCGTTCACTGGCCCGCGATCACGGCCCGATCGCCGTCCTGCACTTCGACGCTCATCTCGACACCTGGGACACCTACTTCGGTCAGCCTTTCACCCACGGCACCCCCTTCCGCCGCGCCAGCGAAGAGGGCCTGATCGACATGGAGCGTTCGCAGCACATCGGCATCCGTGGACCGCTCTACAGCGAGAAAGACCTCGAAGACGACCGCGTCCTCGGCTTCCAGGTGATCCGCAGTGACGACTACGAGGTCGACGGTGTCGCCAGCATCGTCGAGCGCATGCGTAAGCGCCTCGACGGTGGGCCTGTGTACGTCTCCGTCGACATCGACGTACTCGATCCCGCCCACGCTCCGGGCACCGGAACACCCGAAGCGGGCGGCATGACCTCTCGCGAATTGTTGAACACACTGCGTGGGTTGGTGGGACTCAACGTGGTCGGCGCCGACATCGTCGAGGTAGCGCCGGCGTACGACCACGCCGAGATCACCGGTATCGCAGCGGCCCACGTCGCTTACGAGTTGCTGTCGGTGCTCGCACTAAATCGCTGAAGCAGCACAACGGTATCCGTCGTGTGATGCATCTCGGGGTTCGCGGGAAGATCACGTTCCCGCGACTCCGAGACCAACACCTTCCAACCATCGGTGAACAGCGACTCCACGTATTCGGGTGTATGGAGCATGGCCCGATGGTGCTCGGTCGGCGACTCGTGAGGTGAGTGGCCCACGATCAGCAAATGCCCACCGGGCGCGACCAGATCTCCGAGAGCACGGAACAATTCCCCGCGCGCGGGTTCGAGCATGTGGAAGAACTGCGCGGACACCAGATCGAACGAGCGCCCCTGCGGATCCCACTTCGTCAGGTCGGCTTCCAGCCATTCGATGTCGACGCCTTCGCCCTCGACGTGAGCCTGAGCGCGACCGAGCGCAACCGACGAGATGTCGGTGCCGGTGACCTTCCACCCGCGACGCGCCAACCACAAAGCGTCGGCACCTTCGCCGCAACCGACGTCGAGTGCCGTGCCCGGTTCCAGGTCGGAGGCTTCGGCAATCAACTGTGGGTTGGGATTTCCGCTCCAGCGCGCGGGGCGTTCCTCGTACAGCGAGTTCCAGAACTGTGCGTCCGCCTTGGCGTACGGATTCTCGGTGGTATCGGAGTTTTCGTGGTGATTGTGGTGTTCGTGGCTCATGCACCCAGGATGAACGACCCTCCACAACTCACGCAACCATCTTTGCTGAAACAGCAACTTCTCCATTTCGACGCCCTGCTAACGTCACGTCGTGGCCGGTGGATTTCCCGTGTTTCGTCTCTACTGCAGCTCAGCGGGCCCATACGTTTTGTGTTGTGCGCATTTCCCCGAGTTCACCGGTTCGAACTCGGACGAAGAGTTCAGCGTCCAGCAGAGCTTCGACCGCGCAGTCGAGAAGATTCTGCGCGATGCATCCTTCGAACCGACTACCTTGACTTTGGTCGGCGAGCAGCAGGGCTATCCCGTCGGAGACCGACTGTTCGATACGACAGTTCCGCGTACCGGAACCGTCTCGTACGCGTTCCAAGAAGCCGGACCGCCGTGGATCGTTCTCGGCCTTGATGTTTCGGCGGACGAATTCTGGTCCGAAATCGACGACGACGCAGACCTCCACGGTCTCGGCCCCACCTCCCCGTTGAGGTCAGTTCCAGCAACCGTGCTCACGGAGACCGGGTGGCCACGACGAAGTGACCTCGACTCCCCGTGAACTGAACCAGAACTCCAACCTTCGTGAAATCGAACAAAAATCCGCCCGATTTTCGTGAGGATCGACCGAGATGCCCGTCACGTCCTACGCCAAGATTTAGCGGTCACACTCGACTGCGCCCTCACGATTCACTCCCGGGCCCCGGCTCCTTCACGGAGGCACAATGAAACACCGCTCCTATTCGACGCTTGCCGCGACCGCGGGGCTCGCGCTCGTATTGTCGGCTTGCAGCTCGGGAGGCACGTCCTCGGGCTCCGGCGGCGGTGAGCCTCTGACTGACGGAACCTTCCGGTACGCGTTGCAAGGCGATCCGGGTGCACTCAACCCGATCATGTCCGGCTCTGCGGCAACCGCGGAAATTTCGAAGCTGGCGTACGACTCCCTGGTCTACCAGGATCCTGAAACCAGTGAATTCAAACCATGGTTGGCCGAGAAGTGGGAAGAAACGCCGACCTCCGCGTCCTTCACCATTCGTGAAGGCGTGACCTGTACCGACGGGTCGACGCTGACTGCACAGACCGTCGCGAACAACATCAACTTCGTAGCCGATCCAGCCAAGGGTTCACAACAACGCGGCACCACAGTTCCCATCGGCGCTTCGGCCACTGCCGATCTCGCCACCCGCACCATCACGGTAACCACTCCGGCGCCGACCCCGTTCCTCCTCCTCACCATCAGTCGCCTCCCGATCATGTGCGATGCCGGACTCGAAGATCCGACCGCCTCGAACAACAAATCGCTGGGCTCCGGCATGTTCGAAGTCACCGAAGTCTCGGCCAATGACCACTACACGTTCGAGCGTCGTGACGGTTACAGCTGGGGGCCCGACGACACCACCTCCGACACACCGGGTGTCCCCAAGACAGTCATTGCTGTCATGGCACCCAATGTCAGCACCGCAGCAAACCAGCTTCTCTCAGGCGAACTGAGCGCATCTCCGATCGCCGGTCCGGACAAGGATCGCATCGATGCCGCCAATTTCGACTCGGTCCAGCGCCCACTTCCCGCCGGTCAGATGTACTTCAATCAGATTGCGGACAATCCGACCAGCGATCCCGCCGTTCGAAAAGCTCTCGTCCAGGCTGTCAATCTCGACGATCTCGCTGAAGTCATCACTGGCGGCCAGGGCACCCGTGCAACAAGTCTTGTCTCCGTCGAGCCCCGAGCCTGTGTGTACGACTCTGTCGCAGGCAACATTCCGGACTTCGACCTCAGCGCAGCAAAGGCAACACTGGACGCTGCAGGTTGGACCGCCGGCTCCGACGGCAAACGAAGCAAGGACGGAAAGCCGCTGACCCTCCGCCTCTTCTACGCTGCCGGCGAAGATGCGCGCAGCGCGGCAGCCGAGCTCACCCAGTCGGCATGGTCCGACCTCGGTGCGACCGTCGAGGTGACAGGAGCCGACCAGACCAAGGTTGTCGACGTCATGCTCAGTGGCAAGGACAACAACCAGTGGGACATCGCGTGGATCCAGATCAACAATTCGGTTCCCAGCGGGTTCGTCCCGTTCTTCTCCGGTCCTGCTCCGGCAGCAGGTAAGAACTTCTCTTCGATCAACAACCCCGCCTACGAAGCAGCCGTTGCCAAGGCATCCGGCTTGACCGGCGAAGCAGCGTGCGCGGAGTGGGCGGACGCCGAGTCACAGATCACCAAAACGGTGTCCGCAGTCCCGTTTGCAGATACGGTCTTGAGCTTCTACTTCAACAAGGCCGGACTCGCATTCGGTAAGACCTTCATCGGTTCTGCGTTGCGCCTCTACCAGTAGGCCGGTCGACCGAACGCGGTGCGTCAACGAGATACGTCAGATCATTGTGATCTGACGTATCTTGTTGCCACACCGATCGTCTCGTTGTCGAGTTCGACGTAGGTCAGCTGAGGAATGCTGGACGCAAGTTCACTGAAAGCCCACTTCGCGACATTCTCGAATGACGGACGGAAATCGAAAATCTCCGGCCAGGCACCGCTCGCCAATTGCTCGGCACATCGATCGACGGACTCGTCCAGAGCGTCCGTGTCGACAAACCATCCACGTTCTCCGAGTTGGTCGTCCTCGAACGAGAACGCCACTCGCATCGTCACGCGAAATCCGTCGGCAGGCATCAGCGGCGGCAAGTTCTTCGCGTCCCGCACCGGTGCCGGAAGCCCCTGCCTCACAGCGAATGTACGACGGATCTCGATACTGAACATGCGCACCAAGGTATCAATGTTCATCACAATTCTATGAGCGGACCAATCGCGCAATCGCGTCATTTGCTTCTTTGATCTTCGCGTCCGCCTCGGGCCCACCGGCAACAGCGGCTTTGACGACGCAGTGGCCGATGTGGTCCTCGAGCAGGCCCATGGCCACCGCCTGGAGGCCCTTGGTCATCGCCGACACCTGCGTCAGGATGTCGATACAGTACTTGTCCTCGTCGACCATGCGCTGCAGGCCGCGAGCTTGACCTTCAATGCGACGCAGACGCGCCAGGTAGTCGCCCTTGGCGGTGATGTAGCCGTGCGAATCTCCCGTGCAGCACACATCGCCGGTCGTATCACTGCCTTGGACACTGTTTGGGGCACTGCTTGGAGCGTTGCCCACTTCTGTCGCTTCCGACATTCGATGTCCTCCTGTTCGTCAACGCGAGACTTCGCAACAATTCTCGTTACCGGGGCGATGTGCGGAGACTCTTCGACTTCCGTTGTCTTGCAGAGCAATCACTGCGCACATCGCCACGCATTTCGCTACTGCACGAACAGATGGATGCATGGCGATTGCCCATGCCCGTTTTCCCGTTGCTGCGAAACTCATTCGGTCTCAGTGCCCGTGGTGCGAGTGGCTCGAGTGTTCGACCCCAGGCGTGGTCGCATTGTCGGCCGTCAGCGTGAATTCCGCCGTACGCACCACTCCGCCGTGCTTGAAGTCCAAGAACAACCGGTAGTCCTCAGCGCTCGGCATGTTGGCGTAGAAGGTGATTGCCGGTCCAGCCGGCGTGACACCGTCACCGGGGTAGCCGTCCGGATGGACATGGAGATAGGCGAGGTCGGAGGCACGCAACGCGACCAGATGCCCGTATGCGGCAAGGTAGGGCTGCAAGTCTGTGACCGGGATTCCGTCACGACTGACCGAGAGCGTGAGCTTCGATGTCTGGCCGGCATGGGCCGCGCCTTCGAGGGAGACGGTATAGCCGTCGACCGTCGTGGCGGCAGTAGCGGCGGGCAACGGCCGAGGATCGTAGGATCCGGCGACGCGCACATCCGCACTGAGCGTGATTCCGTCACCACCGTCCGGAGTGAAATCAGCGAATACTCGATAGTCTCCCGCATGATCGAAATCGACTGACACATGCCAGTTTCCGTTCTCGTCCAATTCGGGATGCACGTGCTGGAATCCGGTCAGGTCCAGACCGACCACGATCAGATGCAACTGCTTGTCGTGGGTGTCCGTGTACCGGATCAACGGAGTTCCAACCGGATCCAGGATCCGGAACTGCAAGGGGACATGGTTGCCGACGGCCGCCTCCGACGTTGCCAATTCCAGTGTGTAGCCGTTGTCGCTGAACATCTTGCCCTCCAAAGTTTGGGTCGGCAGCACTTTCGTTGCCGTCTGCGTCAGGTTCTGCACTCCTTGACATCGAACCTGTTGCAATTTGTACCATACCCCCCTAGGGTATGCAACGAACTACTCGAACACCCTGAATTCACTCGAAGGAGATCCGATGCGCATCTACGCAGAGCGCCGGCCGAATGAGTTCCAAGAGCAGCATTTCCCCGTGCACCCCAACGAAGCGCTGCGCCGATGTCACCCAGGCCCGCTTACGACACCCCTTGACCACACAAGCATCACCTATACCCCGTACAGGTAAGGAACTCAGAATGTCCACACAACCGAAATCCACCCGTAAGTGGTGGGCGTTGGCGTTGATCGCCGCCGCTCAGTTCATGGTCATCATGGACACCTCCATCATCGGCGTCGCTCTCCCCCAGATGCAGAGCGATCTCGGCTTTTCCCAAGAAGGCCTGACCTGGGTCTTCAATGCGTACGTCATCGCGTTCGGCGGGCTACTCCTCCTCGGCGGCCGCCTGTCCGACCTGTTCGGCGCCCGCAGAGTGTTCTCCGCTGGTTGGCTGATCCTGCTGATCGGTTCCGTTGTCGCCGGTGCCGCCGGTAACGTCGCCGTCGAACTTGCGGGCCGCGCAGTTCAGGGTGCCGGTGCCGCACTCATCGCGCCGTCGGCGCTCACCTTGCTGATGATGCTGTTCGGCAGCACGCAGAAAGAGATGACCAAGGCGCTGTCCATCTACGGCGCTGCCGCCCCGGCCGGCGGTACGGCCGGCGTGTTCCTCGGCGGCGTCATCACCGAATACACCAGCTGGCCTTGGGTGTTCTACCTCAACATTCCCATCGCTGTCATCGCGCTGATCGCTACTCCCCTCCTGATGCCGAACGCACCGGCACGTACCGGGTCGATCGACTTCCTCGGCGCACTCGCTGTCACCGCAGGTCTTGCTGTCGGAGTCTTCGGCATCGTCAGAGCACCTGATGTTGGATGGGGATCCGGGCAGACGTGGCTGGCGCTCGCCGTTTCGGCCGCTCTGTTGGGTGCATTCGTGTTGATCCAGTCCAAGCGTCGGGAACCTCTGGTGCGTCTGGGAATCTTCAAGGCGCCCAACCTCGGTGCCGCGAACATCGCTCAGCTCGTCCTCGGCGCTGCCTGGATACCGATGTGGTTCTTCCTGAACCTGTACCTGCAGCAAGTGCTCGGATACAGCGCCTTCCCGGCCGGTGCGGCGCTGCTGCCGATGACGATCTTCGTCATGCTCGGCATGGTCGTCGTGGCACCACGGGCCATGGCACGCTTCGGTGCAAAAGCGATGATCGTGACCGGATTGCTTGTACTGGGAATCGGTTTGGGTTGGATGTCGTTGATCCGGCCCACCGGCAACTTCTGGGTCGACGTACTGCCGGCATCGCTCGTGGCTGCGGCAGGTATGACGCTGGCGTTCATTCCCTCACTCGGTACGGCGATTTCGGCTGCGCGCCCGGAAGAGGGCGGATTGGCTTCCGGCATCGTCAACGTCAGCTACCAGGTCGGCTCGGCTGTCGGCCTCGCGGTGATGACCGCGATCGCAGCAGTGTTCGGCGCTGATCAACTCGGTGACCTGACGGAGTTGACGAACGGTTTCTCCGCCGTGTTCCTCGGAGCAGCCGCCATCGCAGTGGTTGGCGCAGCAATCACCGCGATCGTGATGCGGTCGACCAAGGTCGACGATCCTCGACCCGTTCAATCCACCGTCAATTCTTGACCAACTCCGGTGGTGGGGGGGGGGGGGGGGGGCCCCCCCCCCCCCCCCCCCCCCCCCCCCCCCCCGGGGGGGGGGGGGGGGGGGGGGGGGGG